>DAMBVB010000084.1:0-1366 GCA_032053185.1 Lysinibacillus sp. | reverse complement strand
ACTAAGTTAGACAGATTTAATAAGGGCTAGTACACTATAATGACTAACCTAAAGGAGCGTGTTTTATGTCACGTCAACGTCGAACTTTTACAGCCGATTTTAAACTTCAAATGGTGAAGCTATATGAAAATGGTAAATCTCGTGCAGATATTGCGAGAGAATATGATATTACACCATCTGCACTGGATCGTTGGATTAAAAACCATCAAGAAACCGGTTCATTTAAGGCAGAAGATAACCGTTCACAGGAAAAAAATGAACTATTAGAGCTACGCAAAGAAGTACAACGCCTGCGAATGGAGAACGATATTTTAAAGCAAGCAGCGCTGATCATGGGACGAAAATAGATGTGATTCGTCACAACGCTCACAAATATTCGGTATCAGCAATGTGCGACGTCCTACAAATCCCAAGAAGTTCATACTACTACCACTTAAAAATACGAGAAGATGATGAGCGACAAGCACAAGAGGCCGATTTACAACAGGCTATTTACGTCATCTTCAAACAAAGTCGTAATAATTACGGGACACGTAAAATAAAAAAAGAGCTAGAAAAGCAGAATAAGATCGTTTCAAGACGTCGAATTAGTCGCATCATGAAACATCTAGGCCTTGTCTCGAACTACACGGTCGCCTATTATAAACCGCAGAAAAATCATAGTAATGAAGCACCAGTAGCCAATGTGCTAAATCGTGAATTTGAACAAGAAAAAGAATGATCCGTTTTAGTCAGTGATTTAACATACGTACGGGTCGGGAAAAAATGGCACTATGTATGCTTATTTGTCGACCTTTTTAATCGTGAAATTGTCGGTGCAAGTGCTGGGCCGAATAAAGATGCAGCGCTTGTCTATAAAGCGCTAAGTAGTATTAAAGGGAACTTAACAAACGTGCAACTTTTTCATACAGATCGAGGTTTAGAGTTTGATAATAAACTCATGACAGAAGCAACTGAAACGTTTGGAATTCAACGTTCACTTAGTGCGAAAGGATGTCCGTATGATAATGCCATCGCAGAAGCAACATACAAGAGCTTCAAAGTTGAATTTGTTTATCAACGTACTTTTTTAACCATAGAGCAGCTTGAGCTTGAACTTTGGGACTATGTGAATTGGTTTAACAATATTCGCATTCACCAAACTCTTGGTTATCTTACACCAGCTCAATTTAAAGAGCAGAATATATAACAATCATCGAAGAACGGCTTTACATGGAGTGGCGGGCATGATAGCCTCCGTTTGGCAAAGCCAGTTCTATGAAGCTGGTACTTGGCGCAAGAATCATGCCCGTAGAGGCTCCGTGTCAAGCCACTTCATCACGAAATTACCCTTAAAAGAATTGTTCAAATTAGTGTTGACATTCCA
>DAMBVB010000083.1:0-2041 GCA_032053185.1 Lysinibacillus sp. | reverse complement strand
TAAAAAGGTTGCCTAGCTTTTTTTCAAAATGTCCTTTACAAAGGGTACACTTTAGAAACTTACTTCCTGCACAGTCTTCTATCCTATTATTTTTTTAGATGGCTATCTAAGAATTTTAGCATCGCATTGTAGAATTCAATACGGTTTTCTTCATTATGGAAACCATGGCCTTCATTATCTTTCAGCATGTATTCCACAGCAACGCCTCTAGCACGTAATGCTTCAACGATTTGGTCAGATTCAGCCTTATTTACACGTGGATCATTTGCACCTTGAGCTACAAATAACGATGTTTTAATTTTATCCGCATGGAAGACAGGTGAAGCTGCTGTTAATAGCTCCTTATCTTTCTCTGGATGCCCTATACGCTCATAAAGCATGTCACGCATTGTTTCCCAATATGGAGGAATTGTATTTAATAGTGTAAAGATATTCGATACACCTACATAATCAACTGCTGCTGCATATAAATCCGGTGTGTACGTGATACCAGCTAATGTTGCATAACCTCCAAAGGATGCACCATAAATTCCGATGCGTTTAGGGTCTGCAATACCTTGGTCGATTGCCCATTGTACGCCATCTGTAATATCATCTTGGATTTTTAGACCCCATTGCTTATTACCAGCTTCAAGGAATTTTTTTCCGTATCCAGCTGAAGAACGGAAATTCATTTGTAGCACTGCATAACCACGGTTTGCTAGTAACTGTACTTCCGGGTTAAAACCCCACGCATCGCGTGCCCATGGTCCACCGTGTGGATTGACGATAAGTGGCAGATGTTTAGCCTCTTTGTTTTTCGGTAAAGTTAAATAACCGTTAATTGTTAGACCGTCTCGACTATTATATGAAATAGGATGCATTTCTGCAAGCTCCTCTGGGTTTAACCAAGGGCTCAATGTTTCTAACTCTGTTAATTCATCTGTTGTTGAATCGTAATAATAATATTTTCCGTAAACAGTGTCACTAGAAACGCTAACAATGAATTTTGTCATTTCTTTATTGTAATCATTAATGCCTAATTCACTTTCATGAACACCTAATTTGCTTTGAATTTTACGGAATAGTTTTTCAAAGTCCTCGTCAAAGAATTGATAATGTGTCTTGTCTGATACATATGCACCGTACAATACTTTATCTTTCTCAGCACTATATAATACACCCGTTACATCCACTTCCGAGTTGGACATAATTACTTCTTCATTACCTTCTAAATCATATTTCACTGCTTCTATTTTATCTCTTCCTTTATTAGAAGTTGCGAAAATATGTTTATTGTCTTTAGAGAAAGCAAGTGGCGTTACTTCATCTCCTGCTTTCATTTCAATAAATGGCTTAAATTCATCTTTCTCTGAGTCACGGTAAAGGATAGTTCCTTCTACACCATCTGAAGCAACTGCCATACGTACATTTCCATCACGATCCGCTATCCAGCTAATAATATTACCTGGGTTTTTCGCAACATGTGTAGTTTCACCAGTCTTTAGGTTAAGTTTGTAAACATCAAAGACTTTTGCATCTTCTTTATTCATCATAATAAGGATTTCGTCTTTAACGCCTTTTAAACTACTTAATAACCCTACTGTCACATTCGGATATGGTGTTAAATCTTTTTCCTCCTTACCATTAAATGTTGTTGAATAAATGTGGAAGTTTTCATCGCCACCTTTATCCTTTACATATAGTAAATTATCATCTTTCCAGAAGAATTCGCCAATATCACGATCTTTTGAATTAGATACACGTACTGGCTCGCTATCGTCATTCATTTTTTTGACGAAAACGTTTGAACGATTTTCCCATGCTGAAGCATAAGTAATGTAATTGCCATCTGGTGAAAGTTCATAGCCGACGTTTCCTGGATTTTTCATGAAATCTTCGACAGAAATTTCTTTCACGCCTTCATTATTGCTTGCACCATTTTTCACAGTTTTAGCATTGTTCAAAATTTTAACCGCATCTTGTGTAGAAATCGTTTCACTATTCGAAAGACCGTTAAATAAACCAAGTTTATTTGCTTTTTCTTGATACTCAGCAAGTG
>DAMBVB010000082.1:0-2272 GCA_032053185.1 Lysinibacillus sp. | reverse complement strand
TTAGCGCCGATGGTAGTTGGGGGCTTCCCCCTGTGAGAGTAGGACGTCGCTAGGCGCAAAAAAGTCGCTGCTGACAAACTCAGTAGTGCTTTTTTTTATATCCAAAGAATATTAAATACTAGCAATATAAATAAAGGAGACATTTCGGCCAAGTAGATGGTGAAATGTCTCTTTACTATATTTTATACAGTTGCTGCTCTTAGCTCTACACGACGAATCTTACCAGAAGTTGTCTTTGGTAGCTCATCGATAAAGACAATACTACGAGGATATTTATAAGGCGCTGTTAATGCTTTAACGTGCTCCTGTAGTTCTTTTGTTAACTCGTCCTTATCACGATCTTTGAAGCCTTCTCGTAAGATAACAAAGGCTTTAACAATATGTCCTCTAATTTCATCTGGTGCTGCGACAACAGCACATTCTTGTACAACTTCATGTTTATTTAAAGCATCCTCTACTTCGAATGGCCCAATTGTATAGCCTGCTGAAATAATGATGTCATCTCCTCGACCTTCAAACCAAAAGTAGCCGTCTTTATCACATTTGGCTTGGTCACCAGTAATATACCAAGCTCCACGGAAGGCAGCTTGTGTACGTTCAGGCTCACGATAGTACTCCTTAAATAGAGCAGGGGAAGATTTGTGTACTGCAATATCTCCCACTTCTCCAATCGGTGCTTCGTTGCCTTCATGATCTATAATACGGACAATATTGCCTGGTGTAGGAACACCCATTGAACCAGGCCGTAACTCAGTATTTTCAAGTGTACCGATTAATAAAGTATTTTCCGTTTGTCCATAGCCGTCACGCACTTTAAGATTGAAGGTATTCATAAATGTTTCGATAACGGGTCGATTTAATGGTTCACCAGCCGAAACAGCACTGCGTAGAGAAGATAGATTATAGTCTTTTAAATTATCAATCTTCGCCATAATTCGATATTCCGTTGGCGTACAGCACAGTACATTAACCTTTTCTTCTTGAAGCAGTTGAAGGTAAGTTTTTGCATCAAATTCTCCATGGTATACAAATGCAGTTGCGCCCAGCATTATAGTCGATAAAAATGGGCTCCAAATCCATTTTTGCCACCCTGGAGCTGCTGTAGCCCAAACTAAGTCACCTTTACGAACACAAAGCCATTGTGAAGCGGCTGTTCTAATATGTGCATATCCCCATCCGTGTGCATGGACAACTCCTTTTGGTTTGCCAGTAGTTCCAGATGTATAAGAAAGAAATGCCATATCATCTCTTTTAGTAGCAGCTGCTGTAAATGTATCTGGCTGGGCACTTGCGAATTCATCTAAAGAGCTCCAATTACCTGTAGCAGTACCTATAACAAATTTATTATTTAAAGCCTCTACTGAAGAAGTAATTCGATCGACCTCACTAGTGAACGCTTCATAGGCAATTACTGCCCTTGCAGAAGAGTGCTCCATACGATATTCTAAATCACTTGCACGTAACATTTCTGAACAGGAAATAGGAACAATCCCAGCCTTTAGACAGCCAAGAAAGACAAAATAAGCCTCAGGCAGACGTGGAATAATAACTAATACGCGATCTCCTTTTTGAAGCCCCTTCTTCGTAAAAGCATGCGCGTATTGATTCATTTTTTGAACAAGTTCAACATAGGAAATTGTACGACGTTTTTGCTGAGTGTTTAGCCATCGTATTGCTTGGCGATCATTATCCTGGGAAAATTTCTCCAATTCCTCTGTAATATTATAGAATTCTGGTGCAATTAAATCGTTTGTTACCATGTGAACATTCCTCCCCTAAATGAATTTAATAGAAAATTCATAAAACTATTATTATTTTAACAATTACAATAATATACAGCAAGAATATTCTGTACATAAAATAGAAATATCAGATCTAATAGAGAACTATTGGGTTTTTTGTTAATGTACAGAAAGACTTCGACAAAAAACATAAAATTTTTCGCAAAAAGTATTGAATAATTTATAATGCTTGCTATAATAATAAATGTACTTAAGAGGTTTTGAAAACCGAATTGAATAGCATTGTTCCGAAGTAGCTCAGTTGGTAGTAGCACCTGACTGTTAATCAGGTTGTCGCAGGTTCGAGTCCTGCCTTCGGAGCCATTTTTTTGCCCGTTTTTAAAGAGGATAGATACATAAAAAAATATTAAAAAAGTATTGCGTCTTATAATAAAAAATGTTATCATAATACTTGTCTTGTTTGAGACAATGTAAAATGGCCCCTTGGTCAAGTGGTTAAGACACCGCCCTTTCACGGCGGTAACACGGGT
>DAMBVB010000081.1:0-2714 GCA_032053185.1 Lysinibacillus sp. | reverse complement strand
TTTTTAAACCTGCTTTGATACCTTGTAAGTCACTTGTGATTGATTTTCTATGGTCAAACGTACCCTTTTGTTCCCATCCTAGTTTTGCTGTAAGACCATCTGGTAGCATACTAATGAACCAATTCCAAGCTTCAACTGCACGATTAACAGCATCAATTATTGCATTCACAAAATTAGTAGCGAACTTATCCCATCCGCTTGTCATAGATATAGCGTAATCTATGACATTTGATGCTAAATTGTAAAACAACCTTTTCACTGCATATGTCTTGTCTTTAGAAACATTTGCGAAAAACTCCCAGAATGAAGCGAATATATTCCACCAGAAAGCAACTTTATTGTAGATATAAGCTCCTAATACCATGAATGCTCCTGCAACAATTCCAGTGGCACTAATGGAGGTTCCTGCAAAATAATTTATTGCAGCGACAGCTAAGTATATTATTGCAATTAAAGCTATAATAGCCATTACTACCCATACTATAGGGTTAGCAGCAAGAGCTGCATTCCATGCCCAAATAACAGCAGTCTTTAATACTAGGGCTGCTCTAACAAGGTTTACGTAAGTTAGTAAAGTCATTAAAACGCCTGCGACTCCTAAGATTACAGGACCAATCCATTGCCAATTATCATAAATAAAGGCACCTACAGATGCAATAGCGTTAAGTGCAAAACTAGCGAGCGTAGCAACTAATTGCAATGATTGACCAGCACTTTCTCTAAATGCAGCAAATCGATCACTGTTAAATATATTGGTAATACTCTGTAACACATCTTTAAACGCCCATAATGCCTCATTTTTGAATGCAGTCCATATTTGCTCAAAAGTAAGAGGCATTGAATTAAATTTTTGATCGATGTCATCCGCTGCAGCAAACATCGCATTTTTAACATCACTAGCAGTCAATTCTCCGTCTGTCGCCATTTTTCTCATTTGATCAATAGAAACACCTAAATGGTCAGCAATATTTTGAATAATGGTTGGAGCTGCCCCAAATACACTATTTAACTCCTCGCCACTTAGTACTCCTGAACCTAGTGCTTGGGTTAATTGCAACGTAGCTGAGGCTACTCCTTCTGCATTTGTTCCCGCGATACCAAATTGTTTGTTAAGCAATTCTGCGAACGCAACCACCTCAGTTGTATTTCCAAATGCATCTTTCGCATTCATGCTAAGCTTACTAACTAAATCTGCGGTTTGAGTATACGGAGCATAAGAACGTTGTGCAGCATCAAAAATCTGTTGCTGTAATTGTTGCACTTCAGTTAATCCACTTGCATCAACCTCTAAACTCGTGGAAATAGGATCTATTTTCGGCATACTTTCGACAGCTAAGTTTAGTTGTGCATCAATATTAACCATTTCGTCGGATAATTTAACAATATCACCAATGGATTGTAGAGATAAGTAAGATGCAGCAATATCCGCGATTTTTCCTAATAGTCCATTAGCAGCATTTGTACCATCCCTTATATGATTAGTGAATCTTTGTTGAGCATTGTCGGCATCACGGACTTCACTTTCGATTTGATTAAATTGGTCAGCGGCTCTTGCCAACTCTCGTCTAGCTATTTCGATACTAGATGTATCCATCAAGTGTCCAGATGCAGCGTTCATTATTTCCATCTGGTTAACCATCATAGAAACAGCATTGTGCATGGCTCGCATAGGTTGACTTAAACGATCCTGTATTTGAATTGATGTTTGGATGGTTGCCATGTTATCACATCCTTTTTTGGCATAAGAAAAAGCACTCATTTAGAGTGCTTTATTCAATACTATTAATTTAGCTTAATAATTCCTGTTTCAGTGCCCCAAAACCCTGTTTGCACTTGTAAATCAAGACCTGTTAGTCCTTGTGATACTTCGAATACTACGTTCCCTGTTAAAGAAAGCCCAGGGTTGATTCCTTCATAGACAAAGTACTTATCATCAGCAACTATTATTGATGATGGTGAATACGAAGCTCCATTTAGTAGTTTTTAATTTGAAGAAAATAGAATCAGATTGGATCCTTTGACAGTTACATTTACATTTAAAAATACTGCACCTTCTGCATCTGGTTTATATTTCATGTATCCATTAGCAGCACTAATCTCATTAACTACGTTTATTGGATTTACTTTAAAAATTACTTTTCCAACTGTAAGTTCTTCACCTATACTGATTTTTTTAATTTCTTCAGTATCAGGAGTATCTTTTTTTGCTGTGGCTGAAACAGGTTTTTTTTCTTTATTTGTCGTTTTTTACTTATTGTCACCAAATAATGCACCGACAACGACTAATAATTTATCGAAGAAACTGATTATCATAAAAAAGGCATGACAACAGATCAAATTTCTCAATCCTTAAGTGAATATACTGAGACAGAGATACTATATACTGTTGATCGATTAATTGAAGCTGGTTACTTAAATTCATATAGTGTGCCTGTTATGGGCAAAGAAAGAATACCTGTTATTAAATCTATATCTTTTGAAGGTCATCAATTTTTGGATTGTATTCGTGACAAAGGTATTTGGGAACAAACTAAGGAAGCTGCTTCTACTCAATCACTTCTTTACCTTTGATTGGTGATTTGGCAAAAGATTTTATTTCAAAAAATATTGGATTATAATTGTTTAATTCCGTTGAATTCATCAATTAATAATTGATTGATTGTAAGCCCGTATTCAAATAACGCATATAAATAACCAGGCACCTCCGGTACGAT
>DAMBVB010000080.1:0-2743 GCA_032053185.1 Lysinibacillus sp. | reverse complement strand
CTCTTGAGGTCCAAATAAATTTGTTAGGAATTTGAAATTTACAATAACCTCTTTTTCTAACAACATTCCTTGGGTATTAGTTGGTTCTTTTATTTCATAACCATCGATGAATATTTGTGTATAATTTGATTCCAAACCAGTCACTGAACTTTCTGTTACTGACAGTTTATCTATTGTTGCTTCTAGCTTGTCTACAAAGGAATCTATACATTTATCAATAGATGATTGATTCAGTTCGTTAATTTTTAATTTTAATTGCTCCACAAGTTCTAATGACTCGTGGAGTAATGGATTTAATTTCTCAATATTTTTAATATCTATTTCTAAAGATAGTTTATTTAAAGGCATGACTTACTCTCCTCCCTATCGTTTTTTACCTCTCTTAGTACCTCGTTTCGCTTCACGCTCATTCTTTTCATCTGCTGCCATTTTAATTTGTACAGCAGCTATAACAAACGCTTTTTCGTATCTTGGTAAGTTATCAAACTCGGACGGCCACTTGTGCAATTTATGCAAACAATAGTAAGCAATATTTGCATCGTAGTCGCCGTCTTCAATTAGTTTTTTGCTTCTTCGACAATTTCGTCCATTCCAACGTCAAAACCATTAATTTTTTGGACAGTAGCTAAGTACTCGTCATACTCTCCTGGTAACAACATTTTTTTCAATAGCTCTTTTGCTCCCATTACCTTATACGAGTCTTGTAACGCCTTATCATTAAGATTCGGGAAAACAGTACATCTTGCGGCTAAATCAGCTAAATAAGCTGTATAGTTCGTTTCTGGCATCATCACACCTTTTTTGCCAGGCACTGGCATACGTTTTGTATTGTCTTTACGTAGTTGATCATCTTCTTCAGATGTAATTGCTGCAACTTCCCATTCCATAGGTTTTTTTGTTTCAGGATCAACAAATCGTTTAGATACTACTACCTTTTCGTTTTCTGGCTTTAATGCGTTTTGCGCTAAGAATGCAGTTAAGTTAGACATGTATAATCACCTTATCCTTTTTGTTTTTGTAATTTAATAAGAGCCTGCCGAAGCAAACTCTTATTGCATTTCTGGTAAAATTGAAAATTCCTCTGGCATTTCGAATCGTTCGAAAGTGAAATCGAATGAATCCTCTAAGTAATCTGAATCAGCATCTAATGACGCAACAATACCACCATCTATATTGCAATCAATCAATATTGTTGTCTGTCTTCCAACTTGAGAAGAACTATCTTCATTCGTCACTTGAATGTCAAAGTAAGTATCTTCTCCAGTATCTTGATAGTGCTTCAACATTTTTCTAAAAATCGATGTATTGAAATAAAATGTTGCGCTACCCGTATTTTCAACCCCTGTTGCCTTATTACCCTTTGCCACTTGCCCCATTATAGGAATTTGGGTTTTTGTCTTTTCTGACCTAGCTTCTAAATTGATTAATTGGGCAAATTTATAACGATTCCCATCGATTGTCACCCATGCTACACCTTGAGCACCATGAACTGCATCACGAGCATGCATGGTACTCTCAGCAAAGTATTGAAGATCTAATGGAATTAAAATTTTGTTTGGTTTCAAATTGATTCCCTCCCTACGCTACAGTTGTTGTGATATAAAGCTGTGACATAGCTACCGTAGGAGTCACGACTTCATTTACTACAACAGCTTTTTTAGAATTACCTTGTGCCACAGTTAGTTCGTCTTTGTTGTAATTTTGAATAGCTCGAATACGTTGCATTTCCATTCGATGAGCGCCAATATCATTCCATAACGAAATGCGACCATCCTGATCATTTGGTACCTGTCCTAGATAACGAGTGTTAAATAATTGCGCTGTATCGATTGCAATTTGATCTAATACACGGATAACTTGGTTCATACTGAAATCCTCGTTTTTATCCACTGTAAACGATGTAAATGTATTCACATCTTCAAGAACACGAATTTCGTCACCTACACGATGGAAAACATATTTGCCACCTTTTAAAAGTGAAGTAAGTTGAGCTTGGGTCTTCGTTTCAGACAAATCTAGCGTGAATTCACCATCGTATTTCTTGTTGGTGTTGGATTTATTTACAGCGACGCCAGCTTGTGCGCCAGTTGCCCAGTACACTCCACCGAACACTTCTTCATCAGTGCCTATAGCATCGTTTTGCACATCGATAACGCCCTCATGGTCTGTAGTGCCAAGTTTATGTCCTACTAGTTGAAATTTAGCGCCCACTTGATCACGTAAACGTTTCGTATATTCTACATATAAAGATTTAATTACCTTATCTTTAGATAAGCATCCCAGTGTATTAAAGCCATAAGCTTCTAATGCATCTAACGCCTCTTGATGGGCACCACCTGTAATAGCAGAACCGTTTGAACCTCCAGTTAATGGTGTACCAGCTGTTAATTCGAGTGTTGCATCAGACTTAAATGTAACAAAATCATTAGCTTTTAAATCTGCAGCAGTCTCTACAGCTACTTGTTCATCTACTAACACATTGGCGAGTAGTGTTTGAACATCAAACTTCGTTGGTTCATCCACATTAGCTTGAATAACAATCGTAAAATCGTTCCCACGAATACCTTTGTACTTTGCTGTTGCATAGTCATTTTTAGCTGCTACTGCATCCACAGCAAGCTTATAGAAAAATACTGTGATAGCATTTTTGAATACATCACGGATGCCTTTTAGTTTTGGATCCGTGTAATCATAGCCAAAGATTTTACGAGAATCTTTTTGTAAATCTTCTTGTGTTACTGCG
>DAMBVB010000079.1:0-3768 GCA_032053185.1 Lysinibacillus sp. | reverse complement strand
ATCATAGCCAAAGATTTTACGAGAATCTTTTTGTAAATCTTCTTGTGTTACTGCGGATACATCACCGTCCACGCCCCAATCTAGAGGAATTGGTAAACCAACATAACCACGATCACTAAGATTTACGAATGCACGAGCTTTACTAATAAAGTTGTGATAAGTACCTGGTAGTACTTTGTTTTGTGTTAAAAATGGACCTCCGCCTAATGCCACACTATTTACCTCCCTTATCGAATTTCTTTATAATCCCATCCACTTCGGTGAACGAGTACGGTTTACCATCTTCTAATAATGCATTCAATGCATCACGACGATGGACATATTTTTTACTTTGAACTAATTGGTCCTTTGTGAATGTAGGAGCTTGACCTTTCGCTTGTGTATCGTTAGCTCTCGCCATTAGGAATCACCCTTTGCTTGTTGATGTATTGCTCTAATGAGCCCATGAAAATCTTTTCTTCGATTTCTTGTAAGAAGAAATTGAAATGAATAAAGTTATGACCTATGCCATCCACTACCTCACTGTTTGCTCCTGTACCAAGCATTCGCGAGCCGTTTAACAGCGTTATTTCTTTCAATGCTTGTTGTACCTTCAAGGTCATGTTTGACGCCTCAGATAAGCCGTTTTTAGGGAAATATTGTACGTCAAAAAGTGTCGTAACCTTCCATCGACTACCGATTTGTCTTATATGCTCCAATGATAAAAATTGAATTAAAAAAGCAGGAGTCTTAAACCCCTGCGGTACTTCATCAATATATTTTTTGTAATCTGCTCCGAAAGCTTCGTGAAGCTTAACGGATATAGCGTTTTGAATATCATTAATCTCCATCGAAAGCCTCCTTTAGCATTGTATAAAGCTTTTTCTCAAGAATAGCAGGCGCTTGACGTTCTACCTCATCTGCTGAAATCGTCATCATGAATCTCCCGTTAACCCAACCTTCATGATTTCTTGTTCTATGGCCGAACTCTACATAAGACGCATATTCCACTGGGTTGATTATCTCTATTTCGTAAACACTGCCAACCTTTTTAGCTTTTAATGAATCTGCAAATTTCTTTACTCCATTTCCTCCGCCAAATGTTGTGCTTAACTCAGCTTCGCGATGACTTTTTGCAGTCCAACCACGCCTTAAAGTACCGCCAGTAGTGCCATCTTCGTAGATACCAACAGGCGTGCGTTTTATAACTTTAGCAAGCAATCTAGCAGCCAACTCTTTGGCGGCAGCCTCACAAAACTTTTTATAATCTGACTCAGCCAGTTTCGCTAACTTCCGTTCGAATGCTTTCAGCTGCCGATAATCAACACGTCCACCTCTACCCATTATGCATATTCCTTAAATAACTCTAGGACAATTTCTTGATGATCCATAAAGATACCTGGTTTCCCAGAACGAGTATACTTTTCAGTTACTTTATCCTGAGTGACAATGATTTTACATCCGGGTGGTATTTCATATTCATTACCTAATGAAAGTTTGATTTGTTCAGCAATTATAGCTGGTCCACCAGTTTTGGAAGAGCTTGTTAGTGTTTTATGTGATAACTTGCATTTAAGGTTCTCATACAGCGTTACTTCTTCTGATTTCGAGATATGAGTAATTGGGTCCTCAACTTCTTTCCATGCCTTTACTGTGCAATTCCCTCTCCAAAGCTTTTCTAATGCCTTACGTCTTGTACTTACCATAACATCACCCTATAACGAACAAAATCTACTTCGTTGTGCTGTAGATAGGTGATAAAGGCATTAAATTGAGCTTCTGGCGTGTTTTTTGCTTCGATAGCAAAGACAGTGTTTGTGTCACCGTCTTGAACTTGTTTAGCAATCAAATCAAAATCCAATGTATCTACTGATAATGCACCCATTGACTTTTTGTTATATAAAAATTCCCCAACGACCATATCCACTGCGATTTCGTGAAGTCCTTGGGGGATTTCTGATAGGTTCGTTTGATTGTTGATATGGTTTGTCACTTTGATGATGCAAAAGTTCACTAATATTTCATCTTGGCTATTTGGCTCACTAGAAACCTTGATACCAATGGATTTCAACCGTTTCTTAACATCCTCTAGCACGGCTTACACCACCCTTTACCCTTGAGAGATAACGCGAGCAATCGGAATAGCTTTGTGGTCGATAGTTTTGCGTGCAGCACCATTACCATCGTTGTGTACCAATGCCCAGTTCTGACCGTCTGCTAATTCATTATTTGTCGGTGATAGAGTTGCTTGAGATTTCTTTTCGTAAGAAATGCCGTATGGTGCTAATGCTTTACGTTGGCGACTATACAGCGTATCTTGACCACCATTTGTTTTTGGATCACGAGACATTTCATAAGGAACTTTTGCTCCAATATCTTCGTAATCGAATGCACCCTCACCAAGCACGTAAGTAGTATATTTCGTATGTGCAGGGTTGCCACCATCTTCAGCCACTTCTTCAATTGGCATTGAATCATCAACTAATACAATACGACCATTCCAAGTACCAATAGATAAATCACGTTGAATACCATCAGCATCAGTATATTGAAGATATTTAAATAATCGTAAGTTTTCTAGATTAGTTGCTACTGCTGAATGCATGATAACAATTGCAAATTTAGATTTGTTTTGACCACAAGCTTGCTGCATTGCATTATTGAGTGTTGCTGGACCAACTTTGTTTAGTGGGTTACCTTGAGAGTCCTCGCCTGTTTTATCTGTAATGTCATGCGTATGATTAGTTACAAATTCAAGATTTTTAGCGCCTGTCATCGCAAAGATACCACTTAAAATTGATAACAACACATCTTGATCGACTTCTTCCCAATAAGCTGCTACTTGTTGAGCAACGTTGTCCATAAAGTCAACACCACCTGTAATATCTTCAGAGAAGTCTTTTTCAATCCAAGCTTTTGCTCGGCCGTAAACAACTACACCTCGTTCATATGTTTCTGTGCTTGTAGCTGTGATGTCTGTTTGACCATCGTAGTTAAGCGCAGCACCATCTAAATTACCGAACATTGGAATACGACCGTATGCAGTCGTAGTTTGCGAACTGAATAAACTACGAATTTCAGAACTTGGTTTCAACGCCTTGGACTTCAATAGTTCATTTCGTTTTAGATTCGGAATACGGTCTACATATTGACCGAATGCCTGAGGATTGAATGATTTAGCATCAAATTTTGTCATTTATTTTTACCATCCTTTTAATTATATTTTTGCTCCCGGATTAGCCTCTTGATATGCCACTAGCTGTGAATACGTCATTGTTGAGGTATCAACCGGATTACCTCCACCGTTTGATTGCCCTCCTGGTGTTGTGCCTGTGATAACTGTTTCATCAGAAGCGAACATAAACTTTGTATCTTCGCTTTCCACAAGTGCTTTCACCTTATCTTCTAAACCAATGACATTGCCATCTTTATCGATTTCAACATCATTCAAGTCTAAAAGCGCTTTTGTAGCTGTTAGGTTTCTAGCCTTGGCACTTGTCAAAGCTAATTCAACAGCGCTATTGATCTTTAATTGTTTTACTTCAGCAGAATGCTTTTCAGTAGCTGTCTTGTTTTCACCTTGTAATCGAGTGATTTCAGCTTTCAGACCTTCAGTTACTTCTTCATTCTTAGCAAGTTCTTTTAATTGCTTATCACGATCATCAAGTTGTTCTTTCAATGATTTGTTCTCACCGTTTACTTCATCAAAGCGAGTTTTAGGAATCATTGTTCCGAAACCTTCGATGATTTTATTAGCTTGTTCTTCACTTAATCCCATTGCAATTAAAT
>DAMBVB010000078.1:0-3772 GCA_032053185.1 Lysinibacillus sp. | reverse complement strand
ATTTAATTGCAATGGGATTAAGTGAAGAACAAGCTAATAAAATCATCGAAGGTTTTGGAACAATGATTCCTAAAAGTCGCTTTGATGAAGTAAATGGTGAGAACAAATCATTGAAAGAACAACTTGATGATCGTGATAAGCAGTTAAAAGAACTTTCTAAGAATGAAGAAGCTACAGAAGGTTTAAAAACAGAAATTGCTAGATTACAAGATGAAAACAAGATAGCTACCGAAAAGCATTCTGCCGAAGTAAAACAATTAAAGATTAATAGCGCGGTTGAATTAGCTTTGACAAGTGCCAAGGCTAGAAACCTAACAGCTACAAAAGCACTTTTAGACTTGAATGGTGTTGAAATCGATAAAGATGGCAATGTCATTGGTTTAGAAGATAAGGTGAAAGCACTTGTGGAAAGTGAAGACACAAAGTTTATGTTTGCATCTGATGAAACGGTTATCACAGGAACAACACCAGGTGGGCAACCAAACGGTGGAGGTAATCCGGTTGATACCTCAACAATGACGTACTCGGAGTTAGTTGCATATCAAGAGGCGAATCCAGGAGCAAAAATATAATTAAAAGGATGGTAAAAATAAATGACGAAATTTGATGCTAAATCGTTTAATCCGCAAGCATTCGGTCAATATGTAGACCGTATCCCAAATTTAAAAAGAAATGAACTATTGAAGTCCAAGGCGTTGAAACCAAGTTCTGAAATTCGTAGTTTATTCAGTTCACAAACTACGACTGCATACGGTCGTATACCGATGTTCGGTAATTTAGATGGTGCTGCGCTTAACTACGATGGTCAAACAGACATTACAGCTACAAGCACAGAAACATATGAACGAGGTGTAGTTGTTTACGGTCGTGCTAAAGCTTGGATTGAAAAAGACTTCTCTGAGGATATTACAGGTGGCGTTGATTTTATGGACAACGTTGCTCAACAAGTAGCAGCTTATTGGGAAGAAATCGACCAAGATGTGTTGTTATCAATTCTTAGTGGTATCTTTGCGATGACAGGCGCTAAAAACCTTGATTTTGTAACTAATCACACTTATGACATTACAGAAAAAACAGGTGAAGACTCTCAAGGTAACTCACTAAACAAAGTTGGTCCAGCAACACTTAACAACGCTATGCAGCAAGCATGTGGTCAAAATAAATCTAAATTTGCAATTGTTATCATGCATTCAGCAGTAGCAACGAATCTAGAAAACTTACGCTTATTTAAATATCTACAATATACAGATGCTGATGGTATCCAACGTGATTTATCTATTGGTACTTGGAATGGTCGCATTGTATTAGTTGACGATTCAATGCCAATTGAAGAAGTGCCAGAAGATGGCGGAAATCCGGCACATACAAAATATACAACTTATGTACTTGGTGAAGGTGCATTTGATTACGAAGATATTGGAGCAAAAGTACCTTATGAAATGTCTCGTGATCCAAAAACAAATGGTGGTCAAGATACGCTGTATAGTCGCCAACGTAAAGTTCTTGCTCCTTATGGCATTTCTTACGAAAAGAAATCACAAGCAACTTTATCACCAACAAATGATGAATTAGCAGATGGTCAGAACTGGGCATTGGTACACAACGATGGTAATGGTGCTGCTCGTAAAGCTATCGACCACAAAGCTATTCCAATTGCTCGCGTTATTTCTCAAGGATAAAGGATGGTGTAAACATGCTAGAAGATGTTAAGAAACGGTTGAAATCACTTGACATTAGCGTATCTAGTGAGCCAAATAGCCAGGATGAATTATTACTGAACTTTTGCATCGATAAAGTAACAAACCATATCAACAATCAAACAAATCTATCAGAAATTCCTCAAGGACTCCATGAAATCGCAGTGGATATGGTCGTTGGGGAATTTTTATATACAAAAAAATCGATGGGAGCCTTATCTGTAGATACATTGGATTTTGATTTGATTGCTAAACAGGTCCAAGAAGGTGATACAAACACTGTCTTTGCTATCGAAGCAAAAAACACGCCGGAAGCTCAATTTAATGCCTTTGTTGCCTACTTACAGCACAACGAGGTAGATTTTGTTCGTTATAGGGTACTAACATGGTAAGCGCTCGTAGAAAGGCTGTAGAGTCGTTGTATAAAGGGTTGTGTACGGTTAAGGTATGGCAAGCGGTTGAAGATCCGATTACTCATGTCACAAAACATCAACCAGTAGCATTGTTTACAGATCAAAAGTGCAAGTTGTCATTTGAAAAACAAACATCAACTACTCCAACAGGTGGCCCAGCGGTGATTGCTCAAACTACTAAATTATTTATTGCACCTGAACTTGATATACCAGCGGGTTCTAAAATCATCGTTACACAGCACGGTAAAACTGCTGAGTATGCAAGAAGTGGTGAGCCTGCCATCTATACAGATCATCAAGAAATAATGCTCGAAGCATTCGAGAGGTACGCTTAATGGGTAGAGGTGGACGTGTTGATTTAGCACAGTTGAAAGCATTCGAGAAAAAGTTAGCTAAGTTGGCGAGGATAGATTACGAAAAATTTTGTGAGGCATGTGCTAAAGAACTTGCTGCAAGACTATTACGAGAAGTTATTAATAATACATCAGTGGTTACAGGTACATTAAGACGAGGTTGGACAGCGGGTAAAGAAAACAAAAATGAAAAGGGCAATATTATCGGCGTTGGTGGTAAGAGTGGTTATGCAAATTCTTTAGAAGTTGTTAGAAATGGTGATATTTTCGAAATTACGGTTTTTAATAATACTGAGTATGCGAGTTATTATGAATATGGTCATCGTACCCGAGATCACAAAGGATGGGTAAATGGTCGATTCACTATGACAATAGCTGCAGATAGAATTGAAGGACGAGCGCCAGCCATTCTAGAGAAAAAGCTTTATACAATGCTAAAGGAGGCTATCGATGGAGATTAATGATATTCAAAACGCTATATCCGTTAAGCTTCACGAAGCGTTCGGAGCAGATTACAAAAAATATATTGATGAAGTGCCGCAGGGGTTTGTCACTCCTGCTTTTTTAATTCAATTTTTATCATTGGAGCATATAAGACAAATCGGTAATCGATGGAAAGTCACAACATTATTTGATGTACAGTATTTCCCTGAAAACGGCTTATCTGAGGCGTCTAACATGACTTTGAAGGTGCAACAAGCAGTAAAAGAAATAACATTGTTAAATGGCTCGTTAATGCTTGGTACAGGAGCCAACAGTGAGGTTGTTGATGGTATTAGTCACAACTTTATTCATTTTAATTTCTTCTTACAAGAAGTCGAAGAAAAGATTTTTATGGGCTCGCTTGAACAACGTACTAAAACGAAAGGGTGAATGTGGTGGCAAAATTAGAGACAATTCAAGACAAAGCAAAAGCAACTCCTGCTGACGTATCAGATGCTTTAGATGCACCCAAATTTACGAAAGTGCAAATTGTAAAAAGTAACAAATACATGGCTCGTCGTGATGCATTAAATGCATTACTAGTAGATGGCAAAAAATACTCATTCACCGATGTGGACGGGATTTTAAAGAAATTCGATAAGGGAGGTAAACAATAATGTTAGGTGGAGGTCCATTTTTAACACAAAATAAAGTGTTACCAGGTACGTATCACAACTTTATTAGTAAAGCTCGTGCATTTGTAAATCTAAGCGATCGTGGTTATGTAGGTCTGCCAATACCTCTAGATTGGGGAGTGGACGGTGATGTATTCGCAGTAACACAAGAAGATTTACAAAAAGATTCTCGTAAAATCTTTGGCTATGAT
>DAMBVB010000077.1:0-3810 GCA_032053185.1 Lysinibacillus sp. | reverse complement strand
TCTTGAAAGAAGAAAGGAAACTCTTCTATTCTTTCAGAAATGTGTCTTTTGAAAGCCTGTCTACCTCTTTTTTCACAATGACCATTTGGCTTCCTTTTACCTTTCATAGGTAAAGATTGTACCGAAAAGATGTTTTCCTTAAACATTCTATAAAGAGTTTTTACAGAACAATCAATCGGGTGTTCACCTCTGCCAATAATGGTGTCAGGTGTCCAGACATCGGCTACTTTTTCTCGAATATAAGCTGATTGATTTTCTGGAAGTACTATTCTATGTCTGCCACAATTTGATTTTCTTTGCTTATACTCCTGGTAATATTCCAGTGCAGTTATACCTGTCTTAAGTGCATTTATTACGTTATAAATTGTCTGTCTTGATCGTTTC
Source organism: Lysinibacillus sp. (assembly GCA_032053185.1). Lineage (GTDB taxonomy): Bacteria > Bacillota > Bacilli > Bacillales_A > Planococcaceae > Lysinibacillus. The sequence goes on along the minus strand of DAMBVB010000077.1, from coordinate 3,426 downwards.
AATCTCTTTGCGATTTCTTTTACCGAAAGATTTTGATGATAATATGATTCTATGAACGTGAGTTCATCCGTGTTAAGATGTTTATAGGCCATTCTGTACTAACTCCTTATGTTTTCTTTGGTCGGAAATACATATTGAGTTTAGCACAGAAGGCTTTTTTAGTTGTCTAGCTTAATTTTACAATCGACGTGCTTTAAAATCTGGTTAAAATCTCTAAAAAGATTGGTTTCTAACATTAGAAACCAATCTTTTTTATTGTAATATTAATATATAATAATCAAACAATCATTTGACTATTTGTTTATGGTGGGATATATTATAATTATCAAACAAACAGTCATTTGAATAAGGAGGATAATTATGACAAAAGATATGTGTGAAGTTACCTGTATTCACGAAGATAAGGTAAACAGGGCTAAAAAAGACCTTGCTAAACAGAATCCTATGGATGTAGCGAAAGTTTTTAAGACTCTGTCAGATGATACAAGGGTTAAAATTGCTTATGTTTTATCTTTAGAGGGAGAGTTATGTGTTTGTGATGTAGCGAATATCATTGAATCTTCAACGGCTACGGCATCCCATCATTTAAGATTGTTGAAAAATTTAGGTATAGCAACATACCGTAAAGAAGGAAAATTAGTCTATTATTCACTAGATGATGAGCATGTTAAACAGCTTGTAGAAAAAGCTTTCTTGCATCAAAGGGAGGTTGCTAGTATTGGATAGTTCAACAAAAACATTAACAGAAGATAAACAGGTTTACCGTGTGGAGGGTTTCTCGTGTGCGAATTGTGCTGGGAAGTTTGAAAAAAATGTAAAAGAACTACCAGGGGTGTATGATGCTAAAGTAAATTTCGGAGCTTCCAAAATTGATGTCTTTGGCAGTGCAACCGTTGAAGATCTGGAAAAGGCTGGTGCTTTCGAGAATCTTAAAGTGGCACCAGAGAAGGCTAGAAGACGGGTCGAACCAGTGGTAACAGAAGATAAAAATGTTTACCGTGTGGAAGGATTTTCCTGCGCAAATTGTGCGGGGAAGTTTGAAAAAAATGTAAAACAAATAGCTGGAGTTGAGGATGCAAAAGTAAACTTTGGCGCTTCTAAAATTGATGTATATGGAAATGCATCGGTTGAAGAACTTGAAAAAGCAGGTGCTTTTGAGAATCTTAAGGTAATTCCTGAAAAACTGGCGAATCCATCGATACAATCGGTCAAAGAAGACACTAAGGCTCCAAAAGAAGAGAAAATACCGTTTTATAAAAAACACAGCACATTGCTGTTTGCCACATTACTGATTGCTTTTGGTTACCTTTCTCACTTTGTAAATGGAGAAGATAACCTCGTAACTTCCATGTTATTTGTAGGTTCTATTGTAATTGGCGGATATTCATTATTTAAAGTCGGTTTTCAAAATTTGATACGCTTTGATTTCGACATGAAAACCCTGATGACCGTTGCCGTTATTGGAGCTGCCATTATTGGTGAATGGGCAGAGGCATCTATTGTTGTTATTCTCTTTGCAATCAGTGAAGCACTTGAACGTTTTTCTATGGATAGAGCAAGACAGTCCATTCGTTCATTGATGGATATTGCCCCAAAAGAAGCACTTGTTAGGCGGAATGGTCAGGAAATAATGATCCATGTGGACGATATCGCCGTGGGTGATATTATGATCGTCAAACCAGGGGAGAAAATTGCCATGGATGGGATCATTATAAATGGGGTGTCGGCTGTCAACCAGGCTGCTATAACAGGAGAATCTGTCCCTGTTGCCAAAACGGTAGATGATGAAGTATTTGCAGGTACGCTTAACGAAGAGGGACTACTTGAAGTAAAAATCACCAAATACGTAGAGGATACAACCATCTCCAAGATTATTCATCTGGTTGAGGAAGCACAAGGGGAGCGCGCTCCAGCGCAAGCATTCGTAGATAAATTTGCGAAATATTATACGCCGATCATTATGGTTATTGCGGCGCTCGTTGCAGTCGTTCCACCTTTATTCTTTGGTGGAAGTTGGGATACATGGGTTTATCAAGGATTAGCGGTACTTGTAGTTGGATGTCCGTGTGCATTAGTTATTTCTACTCCAATCTCGATTGTCTCGGCAATTGGAAATGCAGCTAAAAAAGGTGTGTTGATTAAAGGCGGTGTCTATCTAGAGGAATTAGGAGCCATTAAGGCAATCGCATTTGATAAAACAGGAACACTGACAAAAGGTGTACCAGTGGTAACAGATTTTAAAGTGTTAAATGATCAAGTGGAAGAAAAAGAGCTGTTTTCCATTATTACAGCTTTAGAATATCGATCACAACATCCACTTGCTTCAGCAATAATGAAGAAAGCAGAGCAAGATAATATTACTTATTCCGATGTTAGAGTGGAGGACTTCACTTCTATTACAGGTCGGGGCATTCAAGGGAATATAGATGGAACAACCTATTACATTGGCAGTCCAAGACTTTTTAAAGAATTAAATGTTTCCGATTTTAGCCTTGAGTTTGAAAATAAAGTGAAAGTTTTACAAAACCAAGGGAAAACGGCCATGATTATTGGAACGGACCAAACAATCCTCGGCGTGATTGCTGTAGCAGATGAGGTCCGCGAAACAAGTAAAAATGTGATTCAAAAACTTCATCAGTTAGGAATCAAGCAAACAATTATGCTGACAGGTGATAATCAAGGTACCGCAGAAGCAATCGGTGCTCATGTAGGCGTTTCTGATATTCAGTCCGAATTGATGCCACAGGATAAGTTGGACTATATTAAAAAAATGAAAGCAGAGCATGGTAATGTAGCTATGATTGGCGATGGCGTCAATGATGCTCCTGCACTTGCTGCATCCACTGTTGGCATTGCAATGGGCGGTGCTGGAACAGATACTGCCATCGAGACAGCTGATATTGCATTAATGGGAGATGATTTAAGTAAGCTTCCATTTGCAGTAAGACTTAGCAGGAAAACGCTAAATATCATCAAAGCGAACATCACGTTTGCCATCGGAATTAAGATAATTGCCTTACTATTGGTTATTCCAGGCTGGCTAACCCTTTGGATTGCGATTCTTTCCGATATGGGAGCCACTATTTTGGTAGCATTAAATAGTTTGCGACTGATGAGAGTGAAAGAGTAAGAGTAAAAAGGGCTTTCCATATGGAAAGCCCTTTTAATCAAAATGTAGATTATTTTTTATAAATTGTCTAATAAGTGAAGAAAAATAGGTGAAAATAAGAAAAAGGTTAGATACATATTACACAACTATATTCTTGAGTACAAATAGTAATTATAGTTACTTATCAAAGGAGGAATCTAGGATGACTGGAGAAGTGAAAAAAGATGTAGACCTTTTAGTGATAGGAGCAGGGTCTGGAGGTTATGTGGCGGCAATACGTGCTGCCCAGTTAGGAAAAAAGGTGGTACTGGTTGATA
>DAMBVB010000076.1:0-3937 GCA_032053185.1 Lysinibacillus sp. | reverse complement strand
CACTTTCTCTGTTAAATCGCCTTGACTAATCGTTACTGCGCTATCTTTTAGCAATCTAATCGGTTTAATAATTGCCTTCATGACAAAAAAGAATACAATCGCACTGATTACAATTGCAGCGATTAATACGAGAAGTGTTTTATACAAAATAGGTGATGCTGCTTGGTCAATTTCCTTCGCGAAAATTGCTCCATTAATTTTCCAGTTTGTTAATTCATTCGTTGTATACAACATAATTTTTTCATGACCGTCAAAGACATAATCATACGTGCCAGATTTACTGTCAAACATTTTGTCGATGAAGCTTTCATTTATTTCGCTACCGGGTTCTAACGTCGGGTGTGAAATGATTATTCTATTTTCAGCCATAATAGCAGGATATCCATTTTTTCCAATACTAATAGAGTTAGCGATTGTTTGAAGGTTTGTCAGTTTTAAATCCATTGCTATTACCCCAGATTGATCCTTAACCTGACGAGCAATTGTTACGACCATATCTCCAGTTCCAGCATCTTTATAAGGACTCGTAATGAAAACTTCCCCCTTCAATGCTGTAGCCTCTTTATACCAGTCTCGTTCTAAAAGATTATATTCGGCATAATTCGATTTTGGTTCTATTAATAATGATCTCTCATTTGTTCCAATATAAATGCTCAGAACATCCGGATGCAGCTTTATATATTGTTGAAATTTTGTTTGTACGGCAGACCTCTGCTGTTCATCCATAGAAGATTCGATATCCTCGCTAAAAACAGTGATATCATGTATTTTTTCATTAATGGTCCTATCGATTATTGAATTTAAAATTTCTACACTTTCATTCGCACTAAAAAGTATTTCGTTTTTTATTGAATCTTTTGCTGAAAGATACGATAAACTTCCTACAGAAATAACTGGAATTAGTAAGATAAGAGCAAATAATATGTAAAGTTTACCCTTAAAGCCTCCAAATAATTTTTTCATAAACCGTTCTCCTCGTCTTTATTAGTTTTGTAGATGTGTATTTGAGGTTTTTTAGATTCAAAAAGAATGCCGCTCCCTCCTCTGTTAACAACCTTCCCTTATTTATCGTTTAAACTTCCACCCTAATCTTTTATCGGACAAAATGCTTGAATTCAAACCTTTTTTTTCAATTTCTCGATTTTCTTAACATAATTCTTTTATTCTTGCACTTCATTATGTACATACATAAAACCCCTTTGTATCATACTTTTGCGATGATGCATAGGGGCTCATCGCCAAATTTACATCGTAGACGTTTTAACAAAAGTCATCCACAACTTTTGGTCATGAACCGTAAAACCTTTTACATCAATTTGACCTGCATTAGTGCCATTGAATGTCTAATGTTTCCAAATAATTTATAATATTGTCAAAAGATATATCATCTTATAATTACAAATATAACTAGTACGTATTCTTTTACAAGTTCAATCATTTTTCTTTTCCCCCTTCATCTCCTGTTCTTGCACCGCACGCTTCTGCGCTTATTTGAAGACCTAGCTACACCCATCACATCATAGACGCTTTAATTAAAACTTATCTACATACAGATACAAATTCAAAAATCCCAACCTATTTGAGATTTAAAAACTTCTCACATAGGTTGGGGTTATCTAGCACATTATAAACAAAAGTACCCTATAGGATAGACTTTTTTTCAAAATGTTCTATCTTATAGGGTACCATTTATTCTATAATTCTATAAAATTCAAGGGATTTTTTGATTCCTTCTAATCAGTGTTATGTTAACTGAAGATGTATAACTGTCGCAGATTACCTTAGAAAGAATCACATACTTAATCCAACATTAATCTATCAACAGAAGAAGACATCCTTTGTCTTCATCCAGGAGTCTGATAAATGATAGTAACCCCCACTTAACTTTTCTATGATTCTTTCGAGATCCATCTAAAAATACCTAGTGATAGTTACATCTTCTTAAAAAGTACTCTTTCAAACGCTTCAAGCGTATCGTCTATTTCTTTTTGTCCATGCGCTGTAGATAAACTGTATCTATTTAACGGCTTTGTATATATTCCTTCTGCAAGTAGATGAAAGTCTATTTCTTTTCTCAGATTGACATTACACTGTTGCAAATCACGGTAATTGTGAACATGTTTTTTCTCAGTTATGACAATATTAAAAATACTTCCAATACCAATTGTTTGCATGGAGATACCACGAGTAGCAAATAATTGCTTAATACCTTCTTTTAATTGTTCTGTACGAGAAAGTACTTGAACCATTTCTTGCTCTAATACATCTAGTACTGCCATTCCTACAGACAAAATAGTTGGGTGGCCGTTGTAAGTACCACTATGGAAGAGTACATCTTTCGCACTTGATTTTCCACTTGTACTTTGGTCAAACACATCAGAGGCTGATAGTGGAGCACTCACCATCATGATTTCCTTTTTTCCACCTATAATCCCTATAGGAAAGCCACCGCCAATCACTTTACCTAGCGTTGTAATATCTGGTTTAATGTGATAAAGCGATTGAGCGCCACCTATTCCCAAGCGGAATCCTGTTTTTACCTCATCAAATATAAGAAGAATCCCTAGATCCTCTGTAATTTCCCTTAAGCCTTTCATAAATTCTTGCTCTCCAGGAATAAATCCAGCCTGTACTGGCTCTAACATCACAGCCGCTATCTCATGCTGATTTTTCTTTAAAATATCTGCACATGCAGCTAAATTATTAAATGGAAGAATGATTGTATTTTCTGTTTGAGATGGCTCCACACCTTTTGATTCAATAATCGCCTTTGGTGCATCCGATGACCCAGCTTCTGCAACGGGTGGATTCACACTTATTAGAACCTGATTGTAGCCACCGTGATAGTGGCCTTCAAATTTAGCAATTTTATATTTTCCTGAATAGGCATAAGCCATTCGGATTGCCAATAACGTAGCCTCTGTCCCCGAATTCGTATAACGAATCATTTCCATGCTTGGAATTTTTCAAGATGTCAACTCCATTTTTTCTTGAAAGGTGGAATTATAATTGGATACAAATGAACTGAGGAAATGGGCAGAAAAACATTCTATTGAAAGTTATACAATTGAAAATTTTTGGGAAATGTTTGAAAGTTATCAAAAGGAACAAAATGATGAATTTCTTGAAGTGGGATTTTGATGAAGAGCAACTAATTATTAATACTGGATGGACTAGGTCTTTTTATAGATGCTTGGAATAAAAATGCATATATGCAGTACGGTTTTGATTACGTTACTTCTTATGTTTCAATCGTTTATAAAGATAACAAAATTGGAGTCTATAAAATGCTTTTCAACCTAAATGGCGAAAGTTTTGATGATTTTTTTATTATTGATTAGATAATACTTCTTCAACTAAAGGGTGCTTTACTTCAAGATGGGATTCCACAGCGATCCCATCTTTTTCTTGTTCAACTAACGGGGCAGTTTAGGGTAAATTCGGTCGAAAATTGCCGAAACATTTATTTTCATATGCACGATTCTTTAAAAAGCAGAATAAAGCACCGCAATCAAGCATACGTACGGAAATAAGTTCGTTGGGAAATTCATCCTCGGCACCAAGCCTTATTAGAAAGCAAAACAAGTACAACCCATACCCCATTTAGTTCCATCTTTACCTATTACGGTATGTGTATGTTGATGGAGAGGATTACTGCAACGATGTGATTTGTGATCATGGGCATCATGAGTAAGTATAATATGTGCTAGATTAGCTCCACCATAACCATATACTCCCGTTGGTGACCAATCAGGTGATGCTGGCGGCAATTCAGGTGATAACTTTTTAAATTCAGCATTTCCATAAACAACCTGTCCACCCATGATGGTGAGTAATGATTCAAGGTCTTTGATTTCTTCTTCTGGCACAGTCAAGTAGTCTGCAGACAATACAGCAATATCAGCAAACTGACCTACTGCAAGGGTTCCCTTTTTAC
>DAMBVB010000075.1:0-5310 GCA_032053185.1 Lysinibacillus sp. | reverse complement strand
CTGCGCGAAAGCAAAGCGTCAGCGGCAAATGTTTTGTCTGTGCGAAAGCGAAGCGACAGCTACAAATGTTTTGTCTGTGCGAAAGCGAAGCGACAGCTACAAATGTTTTGTCTGTGCGAAAGCGAAGCGACAGCTACAAAGCGCCCAGTCGGAACGGAAATCAACCACTCGTTTTGGTGATGATCCATTTTTACCCGTTAAATGACAATGAATGTATGATTGTAACTGCTTGGAAAAATTTTTATTAAAATTATAACTTTCAGCATAGCCAAATTGTGAGCGAAATCATATATAATATAGCTATTCGTAAAAGAAAGTAGTGAATTGATATGGCAACAGGCACACATATGGTCGAAGTACCCGTAGGAATTGAAAATGTATGGGATTTCGTTAGTGATATGGAGAAATGGGCGAAGCTTGTCCCAGGTTATCATGCACATGAAATGATGGATGAAAAACATTCAACATGGACGTTTAAAGGTAATGTTGGTGTTCTGAAAAAAACGGTACAAGTAGAGATTACTATTTTAGAATGGACAGCGCCTACAAAAGTAACGTTTGAATTAAAAGGACTTTCTGATAACTTTTCAGGAAATGGTTATTTCCTAGCAGAAAGTATTGATGCAGAAAATACAAAAATGACAGGCTTCTTGGAAGTAGTAGCAGGAGGATTAGCTGGTCCTGTTTTAAATCCAATCTTTAAACCGATTGTACCAAAAGCAACACAAATGTTAACAGATCGTGTAGCAAATAAAATTAAATTGGTGAATGTATAATAACGCTGTTGAACCAACAGTAATAAGGCATGCTAGAAGTTTTCTAGTATGCTTTTTTTAGGCTCATTATCATTTGTACGGGTCTGTCTCTTTCCTTGGCATTCATTGGTCGCTTATCTGCGCGAGAGCAAAGTGACAGCTACATTATTACGTCAAGACAAAATCGATTAATCATCCTATTGCATACTATCCTTCTGAGCTTCATATGATGCAAAGGGAGGGATTATTATCGAACAGAAAACTTGGAATATGACTGAAACTTTTTGTTTTCCTGGTTATGGCTGCCCAACAGAAATAGCAGCTGTACAAATTAAGCCACGGTGGCAGACGATGCAGTTAGAAGATTCTTTACGATTAATGGGTATTTATCATATCACAGCACATATTCGCTTTGATTTTCAAGACATGCAAGCTTTCATGGATGATGAAGAATTAGTGCAAATCGATACGTTAGATATTCAAGGGGATACTGGTTATTTTGAGTATGCAGTTCCTTTAAATGTGGATTTACCAAAGGATGCAGCTATTGAAGATTTAATGGTAAAGGATATTCGACCTATATTGAATAATCAAATGTGTCAGCTCGAATGGACAGTTACAAGTATTTTTAATGAGACTGAGCTAGCATTCGAAAAAACGCATGTTTTAGAAAAACAGCCTGTCCATGCCTCAGCTCATATAGAGAAAGGGGCTTTTACAGAAACGTCACAGGTAAAACAACCTGCAGCAGTAGTAGGTTCGATTCAAGAAGAACATCCTGAAACAGTGGTGGCTTCGATTCAAGAAGAAAAATCTGAAACTGAAGTGGCTTCGATTCAAAAAGAAAAGCCTACAGCAGCAGTAGCTTCAACACAAGAAGAAAAATCCACAGTTGTAACAACATCAAAACAAGAGGAAAAATCAAAGATTGTAACATTTGCAGCACAAAAGGAAAAGTCTGAAGCAATAGTAGCTTCAGACAAAAAAGAAAAGCCTGCACAAGCTGAGCAAAAAACAATGTTGAGAGAATCATCGAGCATTGTAGTCCGTGAATCCAGCTCTTGGCAGGAGGTTCCATCCATGATATGGGATTTAACGGAAGACTATACACCGCTAAAGGTTCGTGTTTCAAATGACTTCATTCAAAAGTAAATAGCATAGAAGTAGCAGGAGCAATAAAATAATGAAATCTCCAGATGTTGGAATGATGATGACACGTATAAACTGAAAAACACAAATTGGTACAATTATCGTTTTGCAATAAAAACGAAATTGTCGTAGCCATGGTGGTAAAAGCCAAGGATTATACTTACGTCGACGCATTTGAATTTTCACTTCCTTTTCTAGTATGCTTCCTAAAAAATGACTAAATCACTTGAAAAATTCCACGATTTTGCGGTACAATGTGAAAAAGTCGAATATAGATGCAATGACAGGGAAGAGTAAGTTATTAGTACATTTTTAGAGAGGAAACGGTAGCTGAAAAGTTTCTATTTGTACCTAATTGAATGTAGCCCTCGAGCAGCTTTAGTGAACTAACAGTAGTTAAAGCCGGTTAAACACCGTTACCGAATTGAGAGCCAGTAGTAAAAGGTTTAAGCGAGCAGTACATTTTTTTGAAATGTGTGACAGCTTAACTCGCCTCTGCTGGAATTAAAGGTGGTACCGCGAACTTAAACTCCTTCGTCCTTTTAGACGTTAGGAGTTTTTTTTATTTTCATTCATCTACTGCTATGTGCCTCTAGCTGAGACATAAAAACAGAATGATTGGTACGATCTCACACCGGTAAAATTATTAAGTCAACAGGAGGAGTCAAAATGACAGAAAACATTTCAATGCCTACAAAATATGATCCGCAGTCCATTGAAGCGGGTCGTTATGAATGGTGGTTACAAGGGAAATTTTTTGAGGCGCAGCCTACAAGTGATAAGGAGCCTTATTCTATCGTTATTCCACCACCGAATGTAACAGGTAAATTACATCTTGGTCATGCTTGGGATACAACATTACAAGATATTTTAATCCGTATGAAGCGCATGCAAGGTTATGATGCACTGTGGTTACCAGGAATGGATCATGCAGGTATTGCAACACAGGCAAAAGTAGAGGCCAAACTACGAGAAAATAACATTACACGTTATGATTTAGGGCGTGAAAAATTCCTCGAAAAAACATGGGAATGGAAAGAAGAATATGCTGGGCATATTCGCGATCAATGGGCGAAGCTTGGTCTTGCATTAGATTATTCTCGTGAGCGTTTCACTCTTGATCAAGGTCTTTCCGATGCAGTTAAAACGGTTTTCGTTCAATTATATGAAAAAGGCTTAATCTATCGTGGTGAACGCATTATTAACTGGGATCCTGCTGCAAAAACAGCATTATCAGATATTGAAGTTATTTATAAAGATGTTCAAGGTGCATTCTATCATATGAAATACCCATTAGCTGATGGCTCAGGATATGTGGAAGTAGCAACTACACGTCCTGAAACAATGCTAGGTGACTCTGGGGTAGCCGTTCACCCGAAAGATGAGCGCTATCAACACTTAATCGGTAAAACAGTTATTTTACCAATCGTAGGTCGTGAAATTCCGATCGTAGCGGATGACTACGTAGATATGGAATTTGGTACTGGGGTTGTAAAAATGACACCAGCACATGATCCTAATGACTTTGAGGTTGGTAACCGCCACAACCTTGAACGCATGCTTGTTATGAATGAAGATGGTACAATGAACGAGCTTGCTGGTAAGTATAACGGTATGGATCGCTTTGAATGCCGTAAGCAAATCGTAGCTGATTTACAAGAATCAGGTGTGCTTATCCGTATTGAAGAACATACACATTCAGTTGGTCACTCTGAACGTTCTGGTGCTGTTGTAGAGCCGTATCTTTCAGCACAATGGTTCGTAAAAATGCAACCACTGGCGGATGCTTCACTTGCTCTTCAAAAAGATGAAGAAGGAAAAGTAAACTTCGTACCATCTCGTTTCGAAAACACATATTCTCGTTGGATGGAAAACATTCGTGACTGGTGTATCTCTCGTCAGTTATGGTGGGGTCACCAAATCCCAGCTTGGTATCACAATGAAACTGGTGAAATTTACGTAGGAAAAGAAGCACCAGCAGATGCAGAAAATTGGACACAAGATGAAGACGTTTTAGATACATGGTTCTCGTCTGCACTTTGGCCATTTTCTACAATGGGTTGGCCAGATGAGACAAATGAAGAATATACACGTTACTATCCAACAAGCACACTTGTAACTGGTTATGATATTATTTTCTTCTGGGTTTCTCGTATGATTTTCCAAGGTCTCGAATTTACAGGGCAGCGTCCATTTAAAGATGTATTAATTCACGGTTTAGTACGTGATGGTGAAGGACGTAAGATGAGTAAATCACTGGGCAATGGTGTAGACCCTATGGACGTTATTGATCAATATGGTGCCGATTCATTACGTTACTTCTTAGCGACTGGATCATCACCTGGTCAAGATTTACGTTATACAACTGAAAAAGTAGAAGCAATCTGGAACTTCTCTAATAAAATTTGGAATGCCTCCCGTTTTGCGTTAATGAACATGGAAGGTATGACATATGATGAAATCGACTTAACTGGTGAAAAATCAGTTGCCGATAAATGGATTCTAACTCGCTTAAATGAAACAATTGAACGTGTAACATCTCTTGCAGAACGCTACGAATTTGGTGAAGTTGGCCGCGAGCTGTATAACTTTATTTGGGATGATTTCTGCTCTTGGTATATTGAAATGGCGAAATTACCGTTATACGGTGATGACGAAGTAGCCAAGAAAACAACTCGTTCTATTTTAGCTTACGTTTTAGATCAAACGATGCGTCTATTACATCCATTCATGCCATTCATTACAGAAGAAATCTGGCAGCACTTACCTCATGAAGGTGAATCAATCACAGTGGCAGCATGGCCAACTGTACGTACGGATCTTCATTTTGCTGAGGAAGCGGACAATATGAAGCTCCTAATGGATATTATACGTTCAGTACGTAATATTCGTGCGGAAGTTAATACTCCAATGAGCAAAAAAGTGCCGTTATATATTTCAGCGAAGGATGCTGTGACGGTTACAGTGCTTGAAGCCAATAAAGCATACTTAGAGAAATTCTGTAATCCAGAATCACTAACAATTGGAGAAGGCTTAGAGGCTCCTGGTCAGTCAATGACAGCAGTAGTAACTGGAGCTGAGCTATTCCTACCGCTTGTTGGACTTATTAATCTGGAAGAAGAAATTGCTCGCCTTGAAAAAGAATTAGAAAAATGGGCAAAAGAAGTGAAACTTGTAACTAGTAAGTTATCGAATGAGAAATTCATCTCTAAAGCACCGCAAGCATTAGTGAATGCGGAGCGTGAAAAATTAGCCGATTACGAAAGTAAATATGCGGTTGTATTAAAACGCTTAGAAGAACTAAAAAATATGTAAGATTGAGACAGCGGATGGCGATATAGTCATCCGCTGTTTTTTATGTGCGCCCGGCATGCGTATGAACTATAGGGTGCAAGTCCCGAACCCC
>DAMBVB010000074.1:1216-5445 GCA_032053185.1 Lysinibacillus sp. | reverse complement strand
GGATTTGTGATGCCCTGGATGTTGGCTACGAATGGCAGCGCCTCTGTGCCCTCGTTTAGTTGTACTTTCTCAAACATAAAAGTACCTTTTCGTAGGTCTCCCAAGATTATTTTCACATAAAAGGTATTACTAGGAGAGGTTACTGTAGTAGCTGTGTTATTAGGCGTGCCATAGGTTGCTAGTTCCACTTTGTTACTATCTAAGAAAACCCATGTGATAGTACCTGTGAATTTAGCGCGTATAGTGTACGCTGTACTAGGTTTTGCGCTAATAATGACCTCACTATTGTTTGCCTCAATACCGTCAGCGTTTAAGGTTATCTTGTTAGCATCCAGTACCGATACGTTAGGATGCAAGTGCCATGCACCACTATCGAACAATGGCACCATGTTCACAATTGTACGACCCTCTAACGCTGTTACTGAACTTAAAGTTTTGATAGGTGCATTTAATGTATTTGCCCCTCGCTCCAACACCGCTGATTTCGGCTCATTGCCACCCATGCTCTCTACCAATTTACTTAATTCGCTGTGTACTTCGTTGATAGCACCTACAGTATCTTTTTTGTAATCTGTTTCGAGCTTATTTGTATCGCCAATTCGCGCATCGAGATTATTAAATTTTTTGTCTACATAATCTTTGCTAGCAATAATTACAGTGGGATCAATATTTAACTTAACAACATTAGCATTATTCGTTTCTATGACGAAATGAATAATTGTTTCTTCTGATACCCCTTCACTTAACTGAGGTTTGTATTTTTCGGGATATTGCCCGACTGCTATCAAATGTCCCTCATCATCAAATACACCGATTTCTCTTATCGTGAATCCTCCGACGGTTACAGGAATGACTGCATCAATAATAATCCTATTGTTATTTTTCGGATCAATCGATACCTCAGCAACTTGGCCGCGCCACACCTCATTAACTAGAGCTGTTTGGTTTTGTGTGGGTACATAGTGTGCTCCATTTCCATCACCTAGTGCAATATACTCTAAACCGACCATGGAATGTGTCACTTGGGCATTTGCTATTTTAGCTAACCCAATAGTAGTAATTAATGTTCCGTATTGTGTTTGATCCACAATATCACTCCTTTCTTAAAGTGGTGTAATAGTAATTGTCGATGCCGTTTTGACGCCCACTAAATTAATACTGCTCGTTTGAGATTCTATTTTTTCAATATTCATTGGATGCAGTGTAATATCTGAACCTGTTATTAAGAAACTTGGTACATATAATTTAGTCATCAAACGCCTCGCGACTTTTAAACCCATATTTAATGGAATTATCCGCTCAAGTGTTAAATCAATTTCACGATTCAACGTGGTATCTGTTGCTTCAAATACAAACGTTGTTGTACAGTTTTCAACGTCCAAATACTCTTCAAAATTCGAATGTCCAACTAGTTCCGTTAATATTTCATTAACCTTGCGTTGCGTAATTGGTAATCTTGTTGATTGTCTTACAATTAGTCGTCGTCTACGAAAGTCCAATGATTCAGTTGTTGGATCAGCAAGAATATCATATCCACGTTCCCGCATTCGTATAAACTTTTCACTGGCTGTCATTATAAATTGCTCAATTTCTACTCGTTTACGAGCTATATCCAATTCATCTAACTCTATGGCTACTGTCTCAGTTAGTTCCTCTGTTTCTTTAATACCATCGTAGATAGCTGGTAAATTGCGTGCGACCCGATTATCAAGCATCTAACGTCACCGTCCCCAGAATCGGCACTTGATTGTGAGCTAGAATCACATTACCGTCTTGTTCGTTTATTGTTGATGCCACTACATCATGTATACCCGCAATGTCTAGTAATCTCGATTCAATTTGTAACTGCCTTATGATGATAAAGTTTGAGTTTTGCCATTCTTTCCGAAGTGAAAGAAAATATTCAGCAATAGATTCTTCAACTTCATTTTGTAATTGCCCTAATGTAATATTCGAAATAACTAGTTTTAAAAACACATCAACCGTAACATTTTCAATTCCACTCACTGTTACTCGATGCCCATAAGGTGCTACTCCTAGCCCTTCTCCACTATTGACTACTGGATCTAAAATCGTTTGCACTTCTTCAATTAAAACATTTGATGGTTCATTGAAATCGGAATCAATCATTGTTATTCCAACTGTTCCACCACCTGCAGGCGTGCGATATGGCTTTACACCCCCGACTCCATGAATACTCATAACTTTTTGTATATAATCATCCCGATTCCCACCATACGGGATTTGTTTTCTCGTGAGAAAGAAACGTCTACGAAAATCTTCTGTTGGCTCTTCATCTTCTCCAGGTATCAATAATTCAGTAAGTAGGGCAGTCTCTAATCCATCAATATATTCGATTGGTATTAATGCCCCGAATTGTGTGTTGCCAAGAACTCCAACTGTTTCACATTGCATTTCATACTCTTTCGGAGCTATACGTTGAGTAGCTATATAATTAAGTTCACCTAACGAAAACCTAGAGCCAATCGGAATATCCCTATTAAAAACACCTTTTAAGATTGCAAAAGTAGCTTCATAAGGATAGACACCATATTCTTCAGCACGTCTAATCAAGTTCGGCCTTGATGCAGTTTCAGGAAATGTCTCTAATATAATGCCATCAAGGGCTATATACATTTCTTGTAACTCTTTCGCTGTCATGGCACCTGCATCATAGATAATAGCTCCCTCTCGTTTATCTACATCATTCCTGATACGCGATAACATGCGTTCAACAATGGTCTCAAAACTTTGATGTTCAAACACTAGATGTCCACCTCCTTTTGAATTTCAATAGAACCAGCAATCGTATGCGCTGTAAATTGAACATGTACTTTGTGCTTTATGTGACTAAAAGAAAAAGCATCAACACTCTCGATTCGGTCATCGTGCGTTAATGCTTCTGTTATAAGTCTTTTTAATTCGCTGTAAACAAAAGGAATAGGTTGCCCAAATAGTTTCCCTATTTCAGCACCATAATTCCAACTATAAATAATATTTTCGTAACGCTCTGTACCCATTGCTTTGTAGATTGCTTGTTCCATCGCTTCTTTACCATCCGTATAACCAACGATTCTTTTTCTTACTTGGTCCATACGATATGTTCTAGTTGGTTGTATTTCTTCCTCGAAATCAGCTGTTATTTCATCATAATCATTCTGTGGAATCATCAAACCACCTCTTTATCTATAATGATGTATTGTTGACCTCCGTGTGTCATAATCATAGTTACCTTATCTCCTTGAACTAAGCCGTTATAAACTGTATAAATCTGCTTTGCCCCACTACCAATACTCATTTCTACTTTATGATCTTTAACCGCCCGAGTTAACTTTAAATGCGTCTCATCCAATATTAGTTTTTGGTCGATCTGCACCTTCAACGGACTTGTACTTATCACGTTTCCATACACGATATTTGATGGTTTTTGTGAGTAAAAAACATTAACAGCGATTTTTTTAAAAGTCTCTAAAATGTCCGTCATATCACGCAATAAAATCACCGCCAATCAACTTCAAATCCATTCGATGATCTGAATCATTAAAAGTATGTTTCACTGTCTCAACCATCATAAAATTAGCCACAGTTAAATCACCCAAGTACATTTGAACAGCTACCTGACTACCACCTCGGATTGTTGGGTCGCCAAACACTTTATTGATGTGTAACTTTCGAGACTTTTGATTATACAGCTTCAACATGCCATCAGCTTTAGCCTTACCATTCGCATTTTCATCAAGTTTATCTGTCATTTGTAAGATGCCCCACTCATTGATTCTGGAACTATCTTGAGCGATATAAATTTCGCGTTTTCCAGTATCCTTATTTTCGCGAATTAATTTGATCTTGTTATACGTGTTTTCATCGATGGATGTTGTGTATTCAAAAGATTCACCTGATTCTTCATCTATGAGTAAATCCGATTTAAGCATCTTGATATTCCGTAGATTTAGTGATCCGTAGTCGTCATACAGTACATATAGATCGCCTGTATTTAGTGTTGTATCTGATAAAGCATTCGCCATAATCGTAAACAGTTCTTGGTTATCTTCTACTCTAGATGCAATCACATGCTTTGTATTTGCGACTATACCTGTCTTTAACTTAAAGTCCTCTGCAATCATTTGAAGTACTTGAGCAGCCGTTTTATTGGCGTATACATAGGTGTCCTTATTTTTAAAATAACGTAATTGATCGTAGCAAGTAACACTAATAATACGGTTGTTGTT
>DAMBVB010000074.1:0-1116 GCA_032053185.1 Lysinibacillus sp. | reverse complement strand
GGATATTTGGATCCATCACCTAGCTCCTTTTTGCAGATAGCCCACAACGTATCACCTTTTTTTACAGTATAAATTTTAGATGGCTCTTTGCCTGTTGTAGGACGTTTTTGTTCTACAACTGCCTTTTGTGTTGTCGTTGAGCTGGTAGCTTGTGAAGTGGGCTGTACGACGATTCGTTTATTACCGTATGCTCGATATTGTTTTAATTGAATATTAACCATTACGTCAAAGCCATTTTCTGCTGATTCGTTAATCTCGTAATCTTCTATAGTCACTGTCATATTGGTGTCAAAAAGTAGATTACCGTTAGGCATAGCGCGGTTGACGATAAATTGAAAAGGCTTATCAGAAATCTTTAGTTTTTCAAGTTTGTCGAGATAAAATGTAGCTGGTTGAAAACCATTCGGATAAACAGCAAACGGATATTTGACGTTTGGGAGTAATACCTCAAAGTCAATATCCGTTAGCCCTGGCTTCTTTATTACATTTACTTCGCCTTCATTCATCAATACAATTGTTTCGTTGCGCCCATTGATGCGAGTACTTAACTCAGAAGGTGCAACAGGAAACTGTACACCATCTACAAAAAAGTTATACATCTGTTGGACCTCCCTCCGCTAACATTTCTGCTACTTCCTCGGCACGTTCACCGAAACGATCAATAACTCCGTCAATATCCATTTCGCTGTTGATATGATTTTCGTTTTTCATGTCGATATTAATTTCAGCAGTTGTATATCGATTGATTGCTTCACGTTCAGCGATGTCTCGAAGATATTTTAAATCTTCACCCGAGCTCTCCATTGACTTAGCCATTTTTGCTGTATTGCCAGCTGTTTTGTCACCGTTACGGTTTCCTTTGTCTAACTTGTCGCCAACTCCACCAGCATTTAATGCTTTATTGATAGCATCTTCAATGGCCTTATCTTTATTACTTTCTTCCTTATCGGAATTAAATAAATTATCTCCCCACTTTTTCCCAGTGTCCCAAGCCTCGCCCAAAGATTTCATTTCCATCCTAGGGGCTTCCCAGTAGTCATCAGGAGCCTCGCCTAACCAATTTTTTAAACCTGCTTTGATACCTTGTAAGTCACTTGTGATTGATTTTCTATGGTC
>DAMBVB010000073.1:0-5681 GCA_032053185.1 Lysinibacillus sp. | reverse complement strand
GAACCTCGACATTATTTTTTTAACCCATTCCATTACAAATATACCAATGGTATCATTAAGGTAGAAAGAATCAAGAACACTTGTTCTTATTTGTTTGATGAAGGTGGTGCTAATAAATCATTAATAGAATTATTTGAAAATAAAAACCACATCTCAAGTTGCTCCTTGAAATGTGGTAGTAATACGAGTGACATTCACCCAATTAAACTAACATTTATTATAATTCAAAACAATTGTAATTAAAAGTGAATGTCCTCGATATAGAGGAGGAAAAAATATGCAGAACCAAACTATTGTACAAAAAGCTTTTATCGAAATTATGGAAGAGCGAGTTTTCCAAGTAGCGTTTGAAAAAGCAAACAAAGACAAACTTTACATTGAATATGATAATGAAAGAAAAGCTGCATTTAAGTCATTAAGTGAATCACTGACAACAGATAGACAAAGGTATCTTCTTAACGATCTAGAATATGTTTGGAATTTCGTAGAGCGAATAACGCAAGAATACGCATACCGTCAAGGATTACAAGATAGCCAGATGGTTCATAAAGAATTGAACGCTTTCGGCATTGATGTTACGAAGGAAAGTATGAATGTTACATTATAGAATAAAATCAGACACTCTCTATCTTTTTAAAAGAAAGTCACTCATTTTATTTTTTTGAGCGACTTTCTTCTATATTATATAGAGACAACGTTATATGTTTAGGGTCATAACATAACTGACCCCTTTTTGACCCTTTGGCATAGTATAGGATTGAGTAGACACGATTCATAGAATCCTTAAAATAAGCTAGAAATATGAATCTGTGAGTAAGATTCATAAATTTTGATATAGCTATGAATTTATACATATATAAGAACGTAAAAAACCAGGTCTACGCGGCGCTCGTCGTGCACCTCAGTTCTCGAAACGTTAATATTGTTATTATATCAACATTTCAAGCCCTTTCTCGAATTTTCGAGAAGGGGTTTTTTATGTTTTGATACTTCAAGTTCAAGCGTTTTAAAATATCCTGTGGTACTGTTGTTGTATTAATAGCAATTGCGATGTGTATTTTATATAGAAATGGCTGATACTATTTTCAAGTTGGTATTTCTGAAAATGGAGGTCAATAGATGAAAAAGCTATTAATATTATCAATTGCGGCAATGGCGTTTCTTGCTGCATGTGGTAATAAAACTGATGTAAAAAAAACTGAAGAAGTAAGAACAGGAAATAATGCAGATCAAAGACAGGTAGAAATAACAGACGGTCAAGCGAATGCTAAAATTCTTAGTAGTTCAGATTGGCAAGCCACAAAAGTTTACGATAAAAATAATAAAGACTTAACAGCGGAAAATTCAAATTTAATGGGCCTAGCGAAATATGACGCTGATTCAGGACGTTATGAATTCTTCGATCTAAATACAGCTGGAAGCATCGACGATAAAGGGGTTTTCTTTTTTACGAATGATGGAAAGCGTAGAATATTGATCTCAGAAACGAAAAATTACCAAGAAATTGTGGATATTACGAAGCTAACAAATACAATGTTTACTTATAAACGAATGGGGAAAGATGCAAATGGTAGCGATATAGAGGTATTTGTTGAGCATGTCCCTTATAAGGAAAAACATTTAACATTTACTGCACCAGATAAAAAATTAAATAATGCTACAGGCACAATTGTTAAGGATGTAGATGGAGATAAAATCTTAGCTGATACACTTTGGCAAGGAACGGTTGTATTAGATGCAAATAAAAACGATGTAACACAATATAATACAAATTTTATGAGCATTGCGAAATATGATGCTAATACAAATAAATATGAATTTTTCAATACTGAAACAGGTGAAAGTCGCGGTGACTATGGATACTTTAATGTGATCGACGGAAATAAATTAAAAGCTCATGTTTCAATTGGCGACAATAAATATGGGGCTGTGCTCGAAATTACCGAGTTAAATAATAAGAAATTCACGTATCAAAGAACTGGTAAAGATAAAGATGGTAAGGATATAACAGTATTTGTTGAGCATGAACCTTATCCAGGTAAGTTTAAACCACAATTTACCCTAAAATAAAAAACATTAACGGCGTTAGTCCTTGTAGAATAGATGGATTAATGCCGTTTTATATTTACTAATAAAGTATTTTCTAAAAACTCTTTATTTTAGCTTCTTTCGATATACAAATATCTGCTGAAAGTAGTAAGAATTTCTTTTCGCTTACTTAAAGAGTTTTTTTACTTTCTGGCATAGTTCAATCACTAACTTCGTACACTAAATGTAAAAGGTGGTGGATATGGGTGAAGCGCTGGCTTGCACTAGGAGTAATTATGCTAATAAGTATAGTGGTCGTAGCATATGAAACGAATGCTTCGAACCGTAACTTCTTCTTACCGGACCCACTTGGTGGCATAAAAATTGTCATTGATGCGGGACACGGAGGTCAGGATGGAGGTGCTTCAAAGGGCGAAGTAATTGAAAAGGATATTACACTTGCAATTGCTCAGCATGTGGAGAAGCAATTAAAGGGAAAAGGCGCAACGGTCGTAATGACACGTACAAAAGATGGAGATGTTATCGATGAGCACGAGTCCTCGGAAAAGTTTGGAACATTGCGAGAACGAAAAAAGCAGGACATCTTTTTAAGAAAAGACATAGTGATAAAAGAAAAACCGGATATTTTTATTACAATTCATGCAAATGCCATTCCTGAAACAAAATGGCGTGGAGCACAGGTGTTTTATCATCAAGAAGGACATGCTGAAAGTGAATTATTGGCAAAGAGCATTCAAGGTGCTATTCGTACTAATTTGAAAAATACTGACCGAGAAGCAATGTCTATAAGACAAATATATTTACTGAAAAAAGCTGAGGTACCTGCTGTGCTAGTAGAAACAGGATTTATAAGTAATGATGAGGAACGTGCACTATTAATCGATAAGAAATACCAAAAAAAAATGGGAAGTGCTATTGTTGAAGGTATAGAAGAGTATTTATTAGCTAAAATTGAATAGAGCAACAACACAACGTAAATCAACTCATTATGATATACTAACATTGAGATAATATAAGGGGAGTGTTCGTCGTGATAACTGAACAACAAGTGCGAGAAATACTAGGACAACTTCAAGATCCATTTTTACATAAATCATTTGCAGAAACAGACGGTATTACAAACGTAGCGATAAAAGAAGAGAAGAATCATGTCAGTGTAAAAATTGCGATTGCTAAAACAAATACACCTGAACAATTACAGCTACAAATGAAAATTGTTGAAACTTTGAAAGAAGCAGGTGCAAATACAGTTGGTATTCGTTTCGAAGAGCTTTCAGCAGAGAAACTACAGAGCTTCCGTGGCGTAGCAACTGAGGCTGAGGCACAAGATATTTTATCTCCGCTTAGCACAGTACAAGTTATTTCAATTGCCTCTGGTAAAGGCGGTGTAGGGAAATCTACAGTATCAGTTAACTTAGCTGTTGCATTAGCTCGTCTGGGTAAAAAGGTTGGCTTAATTGATGCTGATATTTATGGATTCAGTGTGCCTGATATGATGGGTGTTACAGATATGCCTAAAGTGGTAGACAATCGAATTTTCCCTGTTGATCGTTTAGGTGTGAAAATGATTTCAATGGGCTTCTTTGTTGAAAATAACGCACCGATTGTATGGCGTGGGCCAATGTTAGGTAAAGTGTTAGATCAGTTCTTCCGTGATGTAGAATGGGGAGAGCTAGACTATTTACTATTGGATTTACCACCAGGTACAGGTGACGTTGCATTAGATATTCACCAAATGCTTCCTTCATCAAAAGAAATTGTTGTAACGACACCACATCCAACGGCAGCGTTCGTAGCAGCTCGTGCAGGTGCAATGGCTTTACAAACAGAGCATGAAATTTTAGGTGTTATTGAAAACATGGCATGGTATGAATCGAAATCAGGTGACCGTGAATTCGTGTTCGGTCAAGGTGGAGGTCCAAAGTTAGCAGAAGAACTACGTACAGAGCTACTGGGTCAAATTCCTCTTGGTCAGCCTGACTGGTCACAAGAAGATTTTGCACCTTCTGTTTATGCTGAAAAACACACAACTGGACAAATTTATTTAGATATCGCGACGAACATCATAAATAAATTAAATAAATAATGAAAACGGATTTCCTTAAAACAATGGAGGAAATCCGTTTTTCATATGTGAGTGGTTACCCAGAGCCTTTTTGCTCATTACCTGCGCTACCGCTGCCAGCTTCTTTCTTACCGCCTTTACCTGTCTCGCCGCCGCTCTTCTTAATGAGCTCCTGCCATTTTGTTTGCATAAGCGGACTTTCAATCGTTTCCTTGACGATTTCCTCCGTTTGTTTTCTCATATTGGAGGATTTTAGTATAGTCTCTAACTGCTTTTGCATATCTGGCTGGCCAAAGAAAGCTTCCATATCTTTTTGAAAAGAGGGGTCTTTTATTAATTCCTTCATAATATCCTGTTGTTGCTTTTGCATACTTTTAGCTACAGTTTCCTTAAACTTTGGATCTTCGAATGTTTTCTTCCAAAAGTCTTCTGCTTCTTTGGAAAGCAAAGTAGATTCGGTAGCTTTCTTCACTTCATCATGCTCCAAAACCAATAATTCACGGAAACTTGGTTCCTCTAAAAGCTTTCGCAACGCCTTTTTACCATCCTCAGTTTGTAAAGAGTCGATCATTATTTTTTTTATTTCTTCATAGGACATGGTAGAGGCTTTATTTTGTGAACAGGCAGAAAGAAAAAGCATTAGGATTAGTAGTAAGAAGAATTTTCGCATTATAATCAGTCCTTTCTATAGATAGACTCTTTCAATTATTGTTCACATTTATGAGGACTTTATGTATTGGTTAGGATGAGAAATAGCTTTTTTAACAATGCATTGTTAAAATGAATACAGATATACATTGAGAAATTGGGGGACTTTTAGTTGTGACGATACGAAATTGGGCAAAGTTTTTCTTCTTTGCAATGCTCGTTGGTGGCGCAGTCAACGGAATTTGCAGTTTATTTATTCGATGGGACTTCTTCCAACCATATATAACAAACGGTCAATGGGGTGAATTTTTCGCCGGACTTTTATGGATGGTTTTCTTAGGGTTTACAATGAGTGTTATTGCACAAGCTGGCTTTTTTGCTTATTTAACGCTTCATCAAGTGGGAGTTAATATTTTTAGAACACTTACATTATGGAATTGGGTACAGCTATTACTAATTGCTATTACTATTTTTGATATTATTTTCTTCCGCTTTATACCCGGCGTAAAAGATGGACAAAGCTGGTTATTCTATGTTGGTTTGTTAATTGTTTTACTATTAGGTGCTATAGTAACAGCCATTCAAAAAGTAAAATTAACGGGAAAAAAACATGTTTTCATTTCGGCTTTATTTTTTATGATTGTCATTACAACATTGGAATGGACAATTGCATTAATGGGTCGCGATGAAAATATAAACGAGTATGTTGCACTTTTACTATTCCCACTACTTACTGTAAATGCTTATCAATTATTAATATTACCAAAATATAATGCAAAATCCGAAGAAGATCGTCAAAAATTAGAAGCACGCCGTGAACAAGCTAAAAACGCATAATAATTAAAAAGAAGTTGCCTCTATTAGTAATATGTACCCTTTGTAAAGGACATTTTAAAAAAGGTTAGGCAACTTTCTGAAG
>DAMBVB010000072.1:0-5897 GCA_032053185.1 Lysinibacillus sp. | reverse complement strand
ACGAGGGCACAGAGGCGCTGCCATTCGTAGCCAACATCCAGGGCATCACAAATCCCACGATTGAGAACGTACGCCATAACTTGATACCTATTTTTAGTTTAGGGGGCGACGTATACACACCTGGCTGGATGAATATAGGAGCTATTGACTTCGTAAATGTAAACGCTACGTCCACTAGTGGAAATCATGCCCGTGTATTGATACCTGTAGTACCTGGTACAAAATACTCGTTTGCATGTACACGGTATGCTCAGATAAAAATATCAACAAACAACGGCAGTATGTGGGGAGCTGACCAACTAACCACCTTGTTCGAAGAAAATGCCGTACAAGATGGTCCTATGAGTTGCACGTTTACCATACCATCTGACGCCTACTTTATTTGTATCATGTTTACCAATCCAGAGAAGGGCTTTATCTCATATCCACGAATGGTCAAAGATACCGTACCAGCGCAATACAAAGAGCAAGTACGTGAAGCGTTAACACTTAAAACAACGCTGCACACTGGGGACCAGTTAAAGGTAGACGCTGCCGGGCGACTAGTTAAAAGCAAGGCTGTTATGCAAAATACCGACCTAGCGGCTTTGCAATTTGCTCATTCAGATAACTTTACAGGATTTAAACGTTTTAGTACGAATAAGCTGACAGGACATAAACCGAATTCTAGCAAGTTAATTAAATACACTGGTTCAGTTCTAAAAGAAGGTCCTGCAGCGACTATTTCTGATACGCATGAGCTGGCAGCTAACGGGGTTTTCTATCTCTCCATCCCTAACACTGATAGCGGCTGGGGTGATAACTACACACCGACAGTGGGCGAAATTAAGGCGTACTTTATGGGCTGGAAGATGTACGACGCGGTTTCATGGGAATCAGGGAACCCACAACCATACAATGGCACAGGGGAGAAATGCTGGGCGCTACGATGGACGCCTGGTTGTGGTTATGTCAAGACAATAGGCGACTTGGTGCAAGGCACAGGAACACGAACATTACCAACAATCGGCGCGAAAGAAACGGCGTATCCTAACACTTCATGGCAGCCATACAAGCTCATGTATGAGCTACAAACGCCTATTACCGAGGTCGTAGCTACAGCTGGAAGTCTTACGCTAGACGAAGCTGAGAACACGCTAGTTGTGAGCGAGGGGCGTATCGTACAGGAAGTGGCAAAGGTAGGCTTCGACACAAACGGCGATTGTTATATTAACTGGGGGCTACAAGGTTCCCTACAACCCTACAGCCCACTAAAACATAAAGTAGACGCGTTTACATGTGTTCGAAAAAACGGAAAAGTGGACTATGCCTGGGAGGTTTACGCTAATGATGACGGTAAAACACAAGCGCATGGAAACGTAATTTTGTTCACACGTAGGGCGAACTGGGACCCTACAGCTGTATACACGGTCGACTATATACCGCTGGAGCCATACAAAGTGACAGCACCGACAAACGCCGTAACTGTAGAATACGCAGACAATATCGGCAGCGCTATACAGCTGCTAACAAAGAAGGCTGCAGGACTCGAAACGCGTATGTCGAATGCGGAGCAAAAACAGAATTTCAGATTCGGTAAAGACGAAGGCGGCGTTTACATCATAATAGACGAGGAGGCGTTAACATGACAGGCATAAAACAGTACCTAGGAAGCAGACGTCTAAAGTCTGCGGTATTTATAGCTAACGGAAGTTTTACAGTGCCTGCAGGTGTTACCGAAGTATTTCTTACGGGCTGCGGTGGTGGCGGTGGCGGTGGTTATGGCGTCACTACACCAGGACCCACAAGAGGAGATGGCGGTAGTCCTACACAGTTTGGCACATTATGGGGTATGTCAGGAGGTAGCTGGGGGGATGGTACTACGTCAGCCACAGCCGTAGTAACTGGTGGAGGTGCTGGTGGTCCTGGTGGACAATCGGGGACGCCTGGGTACCCTGGTAACGGTAGTAATAGCATACCTCCTGCCTATTACTGCGGTAAAGGTGGGGACTGCGGTCCATACAAAGGTGGTATGCCTATAAGTGGTGCTCAAACAAGTTATGGACATAGAAATGGCGGATACGGCGCTGGTGGCGCTGGTGGCATAGGTCCAGGAGGTACCGCAGCTGGTGGCGGTGGCGGCGCAGATTACAATAAACGACAAATGGTTACTGTAACGCCTGGCGCTACCTACAGTATTACAATAGGTAAGGGCGGTAAAGGTGGCGGAGAATACGCGGGCAATGGCGGAGACGGCATACTAATAGTGGAATGGTGGGAATAGTACATGACAAAATATAGATACGCACAAATTTTATACGGAAAAGTACATTGGATATGTGAATCAGAGGAGCCTAGAGAGTTCCCTCCTAACCTGGAATTTGTAGAAATTACAGAAAAATCCGAAATACGAGTAGGCTGGGACTATAACAAAATTACAGAAGAGTTCACAGCACCTGTCATTTCCGAACCTGAACCAGTCGAGCCACGGCCATCACTAGAAGAAATGCAAGTAGAAACGTTATTAAATACAAAATACCTAGTATCAAGAAGTGAACTAGGACTTGGAGGGATTTAGTATGGAACCATATGAACTATGTAAATTTTTAATCGATCGTAAACGATATAATCATGAAACGATGAAACGTAAAGCAAATGTATTTTTTGCTAACGACGGGTTGTCGGACGAAGAATATTCAGACCTATTAACAATAATGAGCAAACAAAAAACAAAAGAAGTAGAACCACCAGAAGAAACGCAAGCAGAAGCTTAGCGTTATTTTTTATGCGATTTTTAGCGCTGTGAGAGCAATCGAGATGGGCAATGGTACATGTTACTGAATCTCAATCCTTCTCATGGCGTTGTTTATTTTAGAACAAAGGACTGTGATGTTATTGGAACACACGCAAACTCTAGAGCGCCGCCTTACGGATCACGAAAAGCGTCTACAATATTTAGAAAAGCAAGACATCAAGAAAGACGAAAAATTGGAAAACATTGAGCAGAATTTTATAAAACTAGAAAATACGATACTTAAAGAAAACCAAGAAACTAGAAATCTGTTCAAAGAAATTACATCACGTCAATGGACCTTGATTGAAGGTCGAGAAAAAGCGGAAGAAGCGAAAGAAATCCGTGAATATGAATTAAATGCAAATGAAAAGAAAGACGAACTCGAATTTAGAAAACAAAAATTTAGTTCTTTTTTAGACTTAGCCATCAAGCTTTTAACAGCCGGTGGCTTAATTTATCTACTAATTGAATCATTATTAAAAAATTGAAATTCGGAGGTATTTTATATGGATTTAACAAACATTTATATGATTGCAGCAATTATGGTTGCTATTGTTTTAGCAGTAGCAGAGGTGCTTAAAAGAACATTCAAAATCAATACTCAGTACATGCCAATCACGTCAGTTGTGATTGGTATTTTTGTTGGTATTATTTGTTGGCCATTATCAGAGTATCCACTTTATATGATGTTGATGGCTGGCTTTATCGCAGGATTAACAGCCTCAGGAACGTTCGATTTAATGAAGGCAGCTAAAAAGGAAGGTGAGACAAATGACTAAAAGATACGTAGGTTCTAGTGGTCATGGTTTAAAAATAAGAGGGGCAAAACACTTCATTGATGAGGTAGATGAGGCTCGTAAAGTAACAAACGAAGTCCATCGTATTTTAACAACTCAGTACAACGGTTCTGGCGCAGTGTTCCATGATGATACTTCAACAACACAAAATCAAAATCTCCAAACCATCGTAAATTATCACAATAAACAAGAACGTGATCTAGACTGGAGTGTTCATCTCAATGCTGCAGGTGTAACTGATGCTCCACGTGGTGTTGAGGTACTGTATTATGATGCCAAAGATTTATCAGCTAAAGTAAGCGCAGCTATCGCAAAAGCTTCTGGACTTAAAGATCGTGGCCCTAAACAACGCATAGAACTTTATTTCCTTAAAAACACTTATAAGCCAGCTATATTAATTGAAGTATGTTTTGTTGATAGCAAAGCTGACGTTGAACTGTATCATAAGAATTTTAATGCTATCTGTATTGCCATAGCAGAGTCGTTAGCTATTTATTTAGGATATACAAAAATTCAAACTGAACAGAATCAAAAGGAGGAACAACAAATGCCTAATTCACTAACTTCAACAGCAAAAGAGGATTTAACAGCATTACTAAAGGATGCAAAATCAAAAGGAATTTTAAAGGTAGACCACAGCGAAAAAGTAGGTTCTATGACTGATGGTGAAGCGTTGGGATTACTGATTTCTATAGTGAAACGTACATTATAAGATAAAAATGACCAAGATAGCTAAATGCCATCTTGGTCTTTTGAAAAAATGAAATATAGTAAAAATTTTTTATTTGTAAACTAGTTCATATAAACCATCACAATATCCGGCACTTGTTTTCTTAGGGGAATATCCGTACACTATTCCAGAATACTCTGATTTAATAAGTTGATTAACCATATTGTAAGTATCTATATAAGCCTTACCCCAAGTTTTATTAATATAAGGAGTAAAACCTACATATCCAGTTTTTCCTGCAGCTACATTAAGAGTCACACCAAAAGTTTTTGCACTTAATAATGATTTTACCCAGTTAAAGGAAGCATTATATTTGATTTCCTCACCTAGTGCAACTCCATATGTTCCTGAAAAAGACTCAGAAACTGTAATGCTCTCACCTACACTAACAGAACCTGGTCCTTTAATATCTGCGGTTACTTTTTGTCTAGCTCCATTTATTTTAGAACTTCCATCTTGACCAGCATATCTTAATTTAACAAAATAGTCAGGAGATCTTGGAGTTATATCAATACTATTAAGGGTTTCTTGAATTTCATCTTCCACTGTTAAAGAGGATTCCTGAAGTCTAATGTATTCTTCTAATGGTATATCTACTCTATTCCCTTCAGAATCAATTTCAAATGCACAATATACCTTCTCCCCTGATTCATTCTTTAATACGTAAGGTAAATTTAATTCATCATCAAATAATAAGGTAAATCTAGGTGATGATTCTGCAGCGAAAACACTAGTAGAGGTTAATGTAAAAAACATAAGTAAGAAAGGTAATGCAATTAAAGATTTCATTTTCGTTTTCATGTAAATACCTCCCAATTTTTTCCGATATTACAAACAAATATTAACATACAAACATAAATGTGGGAATATAATAATTTGAAATATGTTAAAATAAGTAATCTTCTTATTTTAAATTCTAAATAAAATTTAATTGTAGATATTAATCGAATTGTAGTTTTAGGTTAACCTTTTGAAATTATATAAAAAAGTGTGAAAAGGGAGGGAGGAGAAAAGGAGGTTATGTAATGGTTTATGAGAGCAATAACTAAATTATTGGAGGTAAATATGAAAAAATATATGCATTATTCGACTTTATTAGTTTCTATTATTCTAACTTTGTGTGGTTTTTTAATAGTTACAAACAGTATTGAAAATGCTACTGATTCTATGAATTCATATATAAAATCTATGGGAGGAATCTTAGCAACAATTGAAGCTGAAAAAATAGAAACTGGATATATTATAATAAATATAACTCAGGGTGGGATTTTATTCTTAGTTGGACTTATATTTTTATGTTTCTCTATCTACAATTTAACAAAAAAAAATGATTAGTACTTTAAATGTGCAAACTTTAGAAAAAGTAACCTTAACATTTTATTAATCAAAGAGAATTGGTAATAGTCAGTAAAAATTATTAACTATAAGCCCAGGTACTCAATTAATTTTGAGCCTGGGCTTTTTTGTTCAACAAGAAATAACCAGCCGCTCGTTAAATTGAGTACCATAATTAGTCGCTACTTCTTTTAAGTTTGAAGCCATGTGAATTACCTCCAAAAATTACCTCGAAATATCATGTTCCTCTAGGTATTAGTTC
>DAMBVB010000071.1:0-7291 GCA_032053185.1 Lysinibacillus sp. | reverse complement strand
AAAAAGGTTGCCTAGCTTTTTTTCAAAATGTCCTTTACAAAGGGTACACTTTACTCACATAGCAATAATGCTGTAATAAAAAAGCGTTATCTTATATTAGCTACCATAAAAACCGCAAAAAAAGCTACCATATAAATAGTAGCTTCTTTCATTGGATCCCTTACCAAAAGTTTAGGATACCATTTATTATTATGCATGCCCTAACGTGGAGTTGATTTCCGTTCCGACTAGGCGCTTTTCTAGGGCGTCTGATGAGCCGCTTGGAGCCGCAGGATGTTTTTTGCGCGAAAACCGTAGCGACATGGTTCGAAGGCGTGATCACAGGACGTGATGCTCTTAGCCTTCGTTCCCCTGCTTGCCCTCATCAGTGACGCTAATCCCTAAGGACTCCAAATACATGGTGATGAGCATTTATTTTATACTTTTTCTTTTAATGTACGACGCAAAATTTTCCCTGTTGTATTTTTCGGTAATTCATCCATAATCTCAATTACTTTAGGAACCTTGTATTTCACCATATGGTTTGCGCAGTATGCGAAAAGATCTTCTGTTGAAGTTGCTTCTGCATCTTTTAAGACAACATATGCATGTACTGCTTCACCTAAGTTAGGGTCTGGGTAACCTACAACTGCCGCTTCAAGAATATTATTATGAGCAAAGAGTACTTCTTCAACCTCTCTTGGATAGACGTTAAATCCGCCTACAATAATCATATCTTTTTTACGGTCAACAATGTAAAAGTACCCTTCTTCGTCAACTCTAGCTAAGTCTCCCGTATATAACCAGCCATCACGTATAGCCATCGCTGTTTCTTCAGGTAATTTATAATAGCCCTTCATCACGTTAGGTCCTCGTACAATCAGCTCCCCTACTTCGCCAACGGGCACTTCTTGACCATTAACATCCACCACCTTATTTTCAACATTGGAAATGGATGTTCCAATAGAACCTGCCTTACGCTCACGATCTAACGGGTTAAAGCACGTTACTGGTGAAGCTTCCGATAAGCCAAAGCCCTCTGAAACACGCACGTTAAATTTCTTCTCGAAATTATGTAATAGTGCTACAGGTAAAGACGCGCCACCTGAAATCGCTAATCGTATGGTTGAGAAATCTTCAGGGTTGCTTTCAGGTAATTGATACAAGAAGTTATACATAGTTGGCACACCAGCGAAGACTGTTGCCTTTTTTTCCTTCGTTAATTTAAAGATTTCAGTTGGACTAAAACGTGGTACAAGTAACACCGTTGCTCCACTCAATAAAGGCGCATTGGCGACGACAGTTAACGCAAATACATGGAAAACAGGTAATGTAGCAATAATACGATCATCTGCTTTATAGCCTAAATAATGCCCAACATCTCGTGCATTTGAATAGATATTTCTATGAGTCAGCATTGCACCCTTTGGAGTACCTGTTGTTCCTGAAGTATATAAAATAATTGCATTATCATTGTCAGCTACTTCTACCGGTTGGAAAGAGTCCGATGCACTAGCAATTACTTGTGAAAATAAATGAATTTTAGCCTTTGCCTCTTCGGATAAAGTCATTACTTTTTCAGCAACATCTGCTGTTGTTTCACAAACAACAAATGTTTTTACTTTTGGAAAGGCATGTACACCCATTTCTACTACTGGAAGAAGTGCATCAAGTGCAATAACAGCTTTCACATCACCATTATGCAAAATATATGAAATTTCATCCGGTGTATAGATTGGATTAACAGGAATTGCCGTTGCCCCTAAACGCATTGTTGCATATAACGCAATTAAATAATGTGGTGTATTGCCGAGTAAAATCGCCACATGGTCCCCTTTTTCTATCCCTAACTCTTGTAACCCCTTGGCAAAGCGACCAACCGTGTATTCAAACTCACCGTACGTCGTATCTTCCCCCATAAAATGATACGCAATTTTATCCGGTTGCTCTAATGCTTGTTGACGAACACTTGAAACTAAATTCAATTACACCATCCCCTTATCCTATCAATTTCGCCATGGCGTCATTGCGTCCGGATTTTGAATTGTGTCTGCACAATTCATTCCTTTTAAAAATCCGTGACATCCGCCAAAGGCTTTATCTTCATTCAGTAGATGTATGGAAATCCCTTAAAAAGAAATCACACCCTCATCCATCCACCTTAGAGGTCGGAGTCTTCTACTGGATGAAGATAAAATGAATCGTTATTCAGTAATAGTATATAAGAAATATATGGAAAAGACAATGGAACTTTTATTTCATGTCGAAAATTACGTCAAATAATTCTTTTATTTCTCTCTCGTACATCTTTATTACGAACGAATATGCGAGATGTAGCGCCAACGAATCAAATAAAAATAGACTACTTGTATTAAAACAAAAAATCCAAAAGCAAAGACAACTTCTTTTACAATAGAGATATTAGCAATATCCTTCAAGATACCTTGAACCATAAGAAAAGCAAAGGAGCTATGCATCATTGCAATACCCCACGGCAAGAAAAATTGTGGGAATAAATGACGATTCACAAGCTTTTTGAGCTCTATATCTGTTAAGCCCATTCGCTTTAAGACATCGAATTTACGCTTTTCTCTTTCAAGAGAAGTATGCAGTTTAAAGTAAACGAAGCTACCTGCTGCTAATAAAAATACCGTTGCTACTAAAACCCCTACTAATGTGAATAATGAGTAAGTAGCTAATATATAAGAATAATTTAATCCTGCATTTTCAAAGTAAAATGGGCTAAGTCTATTCTTCTTATAAAAATATTGAGATGCTTTTAACTCCTCTATGTCCTTGCCGATCTCTTTCGTTTCCATCCACTGGGGAATATAGAACGTAAATAAATGATAGGTTGGCTGTGCAACGTCTTTATCGGCAATCGGCTTTCTAAGCTTACTAAAATCCTCATCGCTTATTACGATAGAGTTAACGCTAACAATAGATCCTGGAAACACTATTTTAGGATATACACTATCAATTGTTAGCGGGATAGAATTTTCCTCTAATACAGTATGCACAACTCTATTTTTTAGTTTTTTTATGGCATCTTCCGAGTATGGTATAAACACTGCCTCTCCTGAAGCCAAATCAAGTAATGGGTAACTAAATGAAGAAAGCAATACATTCATATCTGATTCCCGAAAAACCTCAACCTCATTGTGGGTATATGAAGATGTTTGCTTGATGACAACAAAGCGAGATAAATGATAGGACAGACCCTTCTCCTCTAATTGAATTCGTAAAGAAGCGATATGATTTCGCTCAAATGGGTTGTCGACATCTCCCTTATAGACAAGCCCTAATGGATTTAAACGATCATATTGTATTGTATATGACGACATTGTTGCTAAAACGCCGACCGATAAAAAGGCCATTGTGGACACCATCGTCACTACAAAAAACATTTTCACATTGTCCATCATAATATGCGTTTGCTCGGCTAACGAAAGAAGGCGATAGCGTTGCCAATGAAATTTACGTTTGCCGCGTGCTTTATCTAAAAAGCAAGGTAAAGAATCACTGAAAAAATAATATGTTCCAAATGTTGCCGAAAAAGGGATTAATAATGTTAGACCAATTAAAGCCGTTTTCGATACGATAAATGCTAGTACGTATGTTGATAAAATAAGGGCAATACCAAATACAGCACGAGTTTTAGAATAGGTTGCTGTACTATTTAAATAGTCATCTCCCTTAAGGAGATCGCGCAATTTTCTTTCACGTGTAAAATAAACACTAATAAAGGAAATGACTACAAAAGCACTTGTAAAGACACCAATCGTTAGTAGGAATGGCTGCCATGAAACATATAAGGGTAGATCATCTAAATGTAAAATTTCTCGAACAATCATGAAAAAGAATTTCGAGAAGGAGAAACCAAAAATAATCCCAACAAAAATAGAACCCGATCCAATAATCATTGTCTCCAAAAAGACAAGCCTATTCATTTGACGTTTTTCCATCCCTAAATGTAATAAAATTGCAAACTCATGTGATCTAGCCTCTAAAAAAGCACTCATCGAATAATATAAAAAGAATAAGGTAAAAAGGACGAGTACGCTTTCAGCACCAACCATCCCAATTAACGATGTTTCGCCTAAAATCCCTTGTTCAATATCCGGATGAAACATGAGCATTGAATAGATGAAAAACACAGCAACAGAAAAAAAGCTTGCCATGAAAAAGGCGCCGTATATACGGCTGTTCCGTACGACATTACGGTAAGCGAATTGTCGAAAGGTCACCCACTTGTCCTCCTCCTAGTAAGCTCAAAACATTTAATATTCTCTGGAAAAACATTTGACGACGGTCATCTTTGTAAATTTCATTGAAAAATTCACCATCTTTAATAAATAACACGCGATCGCAGTAGCTTGCTGCAATAGGATCATGTGTTACCATTACGATCGTTGTTCGTTTTTCCTGATTAATTTTTGTTAAAAGTTCAAGTACATCACGCGAAGAATTCGAATCCAAATTTCCTGTTGGCTCATCTGCTAAAATGAGACTTGGGTTATGAATAAGTGCCCGTCCAATGGCTGTTCTTTGTGCTTGTCCACCTGATATTTCATTTGGGCGTTTATGCAAGAATGAAGTTAAATCGAGCTTTTCCACAATGCCTGCAAGACGCTCCTCCATTACCTCTAATGGCTGTTGATCTAATGTAAGTGGCAGCACAATATTCTCTTCCACCGTCAGCATGTGCAAAAGATTAAAATCTTGGAAAATAAAACCAAGATGTCTTCTTCTAAAGTAGGCAAGCTCAGTTGCTTTCAGTGTATGAGGATTCATGCCGTCTAAAATAATTTCTCCACTCGTTGGTTCATCAATCGTAGAAATGATATTCAATAATGTTGTTTTTCCACTTCCTGATGGACCCATGACTGCTAAAAACTCACCTTCCTCCACATCAAAGCTTAGTTGATTTAACGCACGATGAGTTACTTTGCCTTCATACACCTTCGTCACGTCTTTTATTTGTAAAATAGGCATACCTTATTCACCTTATTTCTTGGTTAATTCCATGGATTTTGAGTAAAGCCATTGCCATACTACCTCTGTAAATGATTCAGCTAACTTATTACCAGCCTCCTGTACTAAACTAAAGCCATGCGAACAACTATTACATCCCAGGCATCCATTTCACCTTCAATTATTTCTCCGCAATTCACCTTCTACAGGAAAAGCGTTCAGTAAAGTTGGTTTATGTAAGTCTAACCCAAGCTTATTCGAAAAATGCATTACCTTCATTAAACAAAAGACGAGCCTTACGAAATTTTTTGCAGCCTAAACACTCACGTAAAACCGAATCATCCAAACATACTTCTGTCATTTCCAATCCTCCTAATTCGTAAATGTCACTGTAACAATTGTTCCTTTTCCAACGTCTGATGTTATGTTTAATTCATGACCGAGTTTTCCACAGATTTCTTTCGCTAAATATAAGCCCATCCCTGTGGATTCCCCAGTTTTACGCCCATTCTCACCAGTAAAAAAGGCTTTAGTGACACGAGAAAGATCGGAAGCTGGAATACCAATACCTTCATCACGAATGGCTAATTGTACGTAGTCATTCTTTTTAATGGCGGAAATGACTATTTTTTTATTTGATTCAAAAGTATACTTAACCGCATTTGTTACGAATTGCCCGATAATAAAGCGCAGCCATTTTGAATCACTTGCTACGACGATATCATCCTCAATATGAATCTCTGGAAAAACACGCTTTGTAATAAATAAACGTTTATTTTCATTTACAGTTGCAGTAACAATCGTTTTTAAACCTACCTGTTCTACTTGCATATCCTCTTCAAAATTTTCTAATCGAGCATTCACCAACACCATATCCAAGCCTCTACGCAAGCGGTCAATTTCCTCCTGCACATTCTTTTTATCAAGAGGACGCTCATCCTGCAATAAAAGCTCAATAACAGAAATTGGCGTTTTCATCTGATGGACCCATTGATTAATAAACTGATCATGTCGTTTTTGGCCCGCA
This sequence comes from Lysinibacillus sp., assembly GCA_032053185.1. Classification (GTDB taxonomy): domain Bacteria; phylum Bacillota; class Bacilli; order Bacillales_A; family Planococcaceae; genus Lysinibacillus. The sequence continues at coordinate 1,311 of DAMBVB010000071.1, read as the reverse complement.
TATAACGATTGAAGCTCATGCTTATATAGTCGATATAGTTCATGCATATATTTTTCAGCCTGTATCGCCTCAGGTGTTTTAGCATTTTTTTGCAACACATCCTCCATTGTTTTAGGAAGCTGTGATATTTTTAATAAATATCGTTGGCGCATTAAATAGCGGATTAGTAAAAACGAGGCCAACAACACTAAACTAATACAGAAGGAATAAATAGCAGTATCAACATTGCGAAAGCCATCCAACCAATATAAGACCATGATGAAGCCTACTAATAAGAACTGGAATATAATGAACGATGCGTAATCACGCAAAAATAATTTCCAGCCCACTATAACTCACCTGCACTTAACATAAAGCGATATCCTGCTCCGCGTACCGTTTCTATAGAAGACGAAATATGATAATCAGCTAGCTTTTTGCGCACTCGTGTCATATTGACGTTCAACGTATTCTCATCGACAAATGCCTGATCGTCCCAAAGCTCTTCTAACAGTTGCTCACGTGTCACTACTTTCGGCGCATTTCCCATTAACAGTTCTAATATGATACATTCTTTTTTCTGAAGTGGAATCTCTAAATGATTTTTATGAAGCTCCATTCTTTCTAAATGAAGAACAAGCTGTCCTTGTTTAATTGTCCGCTCCTCTTGTCTTAATGCATATTCACCATATGTACGACGCAAGTGACTACGGATTTTAGCCAATACAATTTCATAATTAAATGGCTTCGTAATGAAATCGTCGCCCCCATTTTCTAGCGCAAAAATTTGATCCATTTCTCCAGAACGAGCGGAAATGAAAATAATTGGACAAGTTGTATGTTGACGTAGTTGGCGACACCAGTAGTAGCCATCGTAGGAAGGTAAATTTATATCAAGCAACACCATATGTGGATTACATGCTGTAAATTCTTCAATGAGATGATCAAATTCTTTGATCGTTTCAACTTCGTATTGATATTTTCTGAGCGTTTCTGCGAGCAATGAAGCAATTTTCACATCATCTTCGACTATAAATATTCGATGCTTCTCCATACCAACACTCCTTTCTATCCTATATTGTATCAAAAAAAGGTCCGTCGACATAACTGTCAGCGAACCTTTTGTAGCAAAAGTTAATAGGAACATTAGCTACAGATATTTGGCTCTCATCACTAAAAGATGAGGATGGCATTTGATCAATTATGCCTCGACATAATTGCGTCCGGAATCAGCTTTGTGCTTAGGCCTGCATGTTTTTGTGCGAAAGCGAAGCGATAGCAACAGATGTTTTTTGTGCGAAAGCGAAGCGACAGCAACAGATGTTTTTTGTG
>DAMBVB010000070.1:0-8486 GCA_032053185.1 Lysinibacillus sp. | reverse complement strand
GAGCAACAGGAGCAACAGGAGCAACAGGAGCAACAGGAGCAACAGGAGCAACAGGGGCAACAGGAGCAATAGGAGTAACAGGAGCAATAGGAGTAACAGGAGAGACAGGGGTAACAGGAGCAACAGGAGAGACAGGGGTAACAGGAGCAACAGGAGAGACAGGAGTAACAGGAGCGACAGGGGTAACAGGAGCAACAGGAGAGACAGGAGCAACAGGAGTAACAGGAGCAACAGGGGCAGCAGGAGCAATAGGAGTAACAGGAGCACTAGGAGTAACAGGAGCGACAGGAGCAACAGGACCAGTGGTAATGGAAGTATTTCTTGGAACTGACCAATCAATTGGTAATGCAGATTTCATGGGGTTAGGTACTTCATCAGCAGACTTTGTGCGGAATACGATAGTTATACCTCAGGGTGCAACCATTACAGGTTTGACTTTCAATATTCGTGACAACATTTTAGTTGCAGGGGACATCGTATCGGGGGAAGTATTTATAGGTACAGATTGCGGTTTTGGGGCTCCTACAGCTACGGGCATTATTGCAACAGTAACAGGACCAAATTCAGCTACAACTCCGAATTGTTGTGCAACTACAACAGCAAGTTTCCCAGTTAGTCAGTGTAGTATTTTATCTATTCAAGTAATTACAAATGCTGGTGCCTTATCAGGTGGTGCATCAGCCACTATCCTCTTTAGTTTACCATAGCAGAAAAAATAAAACGGGGAAGTACTGAACCCCATAATATGCTCCCTATTCGGTAGACAGATGAAAAAATAAAATCGGTTTATTTAATGGGGAGTATTTTTATGGGTACAAGTAAATATTCAAAAGATGAAAAAAAGCAATTCTAAAACTTTATCATGAGGGATACCATTCATTAAACGAGATAGCCGATCTCTTCCTGTTAATCGTAGAACAATTGTTGATTGGCAAAAGAACTATTTGACGCTTGGAGAAGCAGGACTTGAAATTCTTCTAAATGGAATGTGTATACAAAGGAGATGAAATTAGCAACTGTTCAGGATTGTTTATCTGGTCAATATTCATTAAAAAAGGACCTCATGTTGCTTGATTTTTCAAAATGAGGTCCTTTACTTACTGTAGATAACAGTGAAGGATTCTTATGGACTGTGCTGCAATTTAAAACGAATTAGCAGAATCTTGATCATCCAAATAACAAATTTTGTTATTGACAGAATGGATTGTTTTGTGGTAATTTAATTTTGAAAATTGAATAATTTTCGGTAGGTGAGGCTACCGCAAGGATACGGATTGCTGCCGCGAAGTAGTGGAGACACTATGAGTTGGTTAGCAGGATATGTCGAAACCAAGGCATATTCTAATGCAATTTCATCGCCTTGCGAAGCTAAAGCTTGAACGATGACATACAGTATTTTGCTGTGTTTTTTTGGTTGTAATCCTTTGCCATTGTTCCTGCTTTGGCAAGGGATTTTTTGCATTAGTTTATTAATATAGTTTTTAAAATGATACGGAGGTGAAAGGAATGGACGAAGGAAGTAGGGGGGACATGAAACCCGACGGGCGAAGTAGAATAGGAACAGGCATCACATGGATTCATAATCTGAACCCTCCGTCTGTTTCTTTGACTAAAATCTAATACATGAAAAATGCCATAGCTGGCAAAAATGGATCTTCATTCAGCAAGTGTTTTGGTAGCGAAAGCGAAGCGTCAGCTACAAGTGTTTTGGTAGCGAAAGCGAAGCGTCAGCTACAAGTGTCTTTTGTAGTGAAAGTGAAACGTCAGCTACAGTAGACGCCCACCTCTGCAGGTGGTGAGATGAATGGGATATTGGTTACTTTATTGTGGATGCCCTAACATCTACTGAATGAAGATAAAGCCTTTGGCGGATGTCACGGATTTTCAAAGGAATGAATAATGGATGTTAGCCTAAAACCTTCGCATCCTGCGACAACGGCTAACTGACCTGCATCGGTAAAAACGCCACGTCCTGTGGCATTACCGAAATGACCGACATCGTGTCAGCCCTCGTGCAGCCCTGAGCACAATTCCAAATCCGGACTCAAATACGCCAAGGCGAAATTGATTGATTTCAGGACACTTTGCTTGCCTGTTTTATGTCTTACTCTTCTAAACGATTTACCTACACAAAATGTAGGCGAACAAACATGCTTTAAATTAGAGGAGGTAAAAGACAATGAAAAAAGTAATTCAAAAAGATGTTCAGAACAATATCTCACCGATGGCTGAACAATTGATTTCAAGCAGCAAAATGGAAACAGAAGCTCTACTTATGAGATTGAAAACCTCATACAGTGGCCTAACAGAAACTCAGGTTGAAACAATCCGCAATGAATACGGCAGCAATGAAATATCCCATGATAAACAAGAATCAGTACTCAAAAGGTTATTTGATGCTTTTGTGAATCCATTTACCATTGTTCTTTTTGTTCTGGCGATTATTTCTGTTTTTACCGACATGGTTTTGGTGGCACCGGAAGATCGTGACCCAACTGCTGTTATTATTATTTGTGTGATGGTAACAATCAGCGGAATATTGCGCTTTATCCAAGAGACACGCTCAAATAATGCTGCTGAAAAGTTAAAGGATATGGTTCATACCACTGTTGCTGTAGAGCGTAATGGTGTTGGGAAAAAAGAAATACCTCTTGCGAATCTTGTACCCGGTGATCTTGTTTATTTAACAGCGGGAGATATGATTCCTGCAGACGTGCGTATTTTACAAGCGAAAGATCTATTTATTAGCCAGTCAGCACTTACAGGCGAATCGGAGCCTATCGAAAAACATAGCACTTTGGTAAAGCATAAAAAAGAAGCCATGTCTAACAATCCATTCGAGTTTGAAAATCTTGCATTTATGGGAAGTAACGTAGTTAGTGGTTCTGCACTCTGTGTAGTTATTACAACGGGGAATAACACCTACTTTGGTTCGATGGCGAAATCCATCACTGGAAAACGTGTTGTAACAAACTTTGATAAGGGTGTTAACTCGGTTAGCTGGCTCTTGATCCGCTTCATGATGTTAATGGTACCGGTGGTGCTGTTTATTAACGGTTTTACAAAGGGTGACTGGCTCGAAGCGTTTCTGTTTGCCTTGTCTGTTGCTGTTGGGCTTACACCTGAAATGCTACCAATGATTGTCACAACGAATCTTGCCAAAGGTGCCGTTTTGATGTCCAAGAAAAAAACAATCGTCAAGCATTTGCACTCTATACAGAACTTTGGCGCAATGGACGTTCTATGTACCGATAAAACGGGTACGTTAACACAAGATAAGGTTGTTTTAGAATTACATCTTGATATACATGGAAACGAAGATGTGCGCGTGTTACGTCATGCCTTTTTAAATAGCTATTTTCAAACAGGCCTGAAAAATCTAATGGATGTAGCAATTCTCACCCATGCTAAGGAGCAAACCTTCCACAATCTTACAAGTAAATATGAAAAGGTTGATGAAATACCTTTTGACTTCACACGCCGAAGAATGAGCGTTGTTTTAAAAGATGGGGATGGCAAAACACAGCTTATTACAAAAGGCGCAGTAGAGGAAATGCTGTCAGTATCAAAATATGCTGAATATAATGGGCAAGTTGTGAATTTAACTTCTGAAATTCGCAAGGAAATCCTGAAAATTGTTGCTAAACTTAACGAAGATGGTATGCGAGTTATTGCTGTCGCACAAAAAACAAATCCCGCTGTAGAAGGTGAATTTTCAGTCAAAGATGAATCTGATATGGTGCTAATGGGGTATCTTGCTTTCCTTGACCCACCAAAAGAAACAACGATGGAAACGATCAAGGCACTAAACGAATATGGTGTTTCGGTTAAGATCTTGACAGGTGATAATGACGCAGTAACACGTACGATTTGTAAACAAGTTGGATTATCTGTTAACAAACTTTTGCTCGGCTCGGAAGTTGAAGGAATGAATGATGAACAGTTGAAAAGGGAAGTGGAGACAACAAGCGTTTTTGCAAAGCTTTCTCCACAGCAAAAAGCTCGAATTGTCAGATTACTTCGCGAGAATGGGCATACGGTAGGATTTCTTGGGGACGGAATTAATGACGCTTCTGCTATGCGTGAAGCTGATGTGGGCATTTCAGTGGATACAGCAGTTGACATCGCAAAAGAATCTGCTGATATCATTCTACTGGAAAAAGACTTAATGGTTCTTAAAGAAGGTGTCATTGAGGGGCGTAAAACCTTTGGAAACATCATCAAATATATTAAAATGACGGCAAGTTCTAATTTTGGCAATATGTTCTCGGTTTTAGTAGCGAGTGCCTTTTTACCGTTCCTACCGATGCTGCCAATTCAGATTCTTATACTCAATTTGATTTATGATCTCTCTTGTACTTCTTTACCATGGGATAATGTGGATAGCGAATACTTAAAACAACCACGTAAATGGGATGCTTCGTCAATTGGGAAATTTATGCTTTGGATTGGTCCTACAAGCTCCGTGTTTGATATAACAACATATGCACTCATGTTCTTTGTTATTGGTCCATCAGTGTTTGGAGGAGCTTATCATACACTTAACCCTGAAGCGCAAATTGGATTCATGTCTTTATTTAATACTGGCTGGTTTGTAGAGAGCCTATGGTCGCAAACGTTAGTCATCCACATGATTCGCACGAAAAAAATACCATTTATTCAAAGCCGTGCGTCTAAGCCTGTTACGCTGTTTACCACTTTAGCGATTATAGTAGGTACAATTATTCCGTTTACACCTGTTGGGAGCTATCTCAAGATGACATCGTTACCGTTTGAGTATTTCCCATGGCTTATTGTTACAATTATCGCCTATATGGTGTTAGCTCAAACGATTAAAAACCTATTTGTGAAGAAATTCGGCGAACTGTTATAAATATAATAGTCTTTAAATAGACCGCAAGGAAGAAATTCCTGCGGTTTTTTTAGTCTGGCTGTCATAAAATAGTAGTAATTCAAAGTACAATTGAATTGTCATATGCTACGGGGATGAAGAAGTTTTTGACGAATACATGTTTACAGCAATGCTATTTAGAAACGATGGAAGATTAAATAAAAGCGTATTCGAGAATTTTTCGAATACGCTTTTATAGTAGTTGCTATTTTGGAGGGGTTTCTTGACGGAAAAATAGCTGGTTAGCTATTTACTTTTGTATCAAATACTTTAGTGAGTTTCAAATGAATTAAAGTGAAAATTTCTTTTTGTATTTTATTTAAGTCATGTGACGAAGGAAATGTATTCACGCAAATTAAAGGGGAGGATATATCCTTTAACCCTGAAATATTAGTGATAATAAAGTCATATTTTTGGCAAACCTCTCTGAAAGAATTTAGATTTAATTCCTCAATGATAGAAGGCTTAATGAGATGACCAAATTGATAGACCATTATATTTTGTATAAATTCAGTGTGTTCGATGTCTGCATCACAAAATATGCCTACATGAAGTATTGGAACTTTACTTTTTAATGCACTCAATAAGTGTCCCCAATTTATAATCAATATATATAACGTTTCCGTAAAAAAATCTGAAGTCCATTTAAATTCTTTATGAAATTGAAATCTCGTTAGCTCTTCTCTTAAAAACAAAACAAAGTATGAAAATTCATGAGAAAAATGTTCTGAAAATAAACGCCTTTTATCATTTAAAATAAAACTTTGATCATATCGCATGGTTTGTAAATTATATAATTCTAAAATAATTTTTTCTTTATTTTGAATGGATATATTTAATTTGTTTGCAAGACTATGTAAGAAAGAGTCAATTTTAGGGACAATAAGCCATGCTTTATTTATTTTTTGTTGAATCATTCTCTCTAATATTTCATAGCTGAAGGCATATTCATTATTAAGTAAAACAGAAAAGAGCTGTTGGGCAGTTTCTTTGTTAAATTCAAGATCAAACGTGTCTTTAAACAATTCACAAAATGTTGTGTTATCAAAAATGCTTAGATCTAAATGATTTGGAAAATGTTCTGAAATAATTTTCTTGTGATGATTTTTTAATCGAATCATATTTACCATAGTCCAATTTTTAAGTCTAGTTAAGTCTGGGAAATTAGGTCGAATATGATTTGCTTGCATTACATGGAAGAATAATTTATCCAATACTTTGATTTGTGCGTCTTCAAGTGGGGTATAAGTTACACCATACTTCTCATAAAAAAAATGAACCATAATCGATCTAATATTTTGTTCGTTCCCAATTATTTTACAAGGATTTGTCACGATTTGTATCTCATAATGATCTAAAAAAGTATTCAATTTAGCAATAATCCGTCTAATGGTCGAAGAACTTAGAAATAACTCATTTGCTATAGTTTCGATGTCGTATTTCTCTTCAAAAAATATGCGTTCGAGGAACAAAAATTCAGGACTTAAAGATAATACCTTTTGATAAATAAAATCTGCAGAATAATGATTGGGATAGGTAAGCATAACACCATTTTGAGATGTTTCAATTTGAAACGGTTTAAATTCTGTATTTATTAACTTAATGTCATCTCGTAAAACTCTTTCAGAGCAATTAAGTGTTTGAGCTATCACATTTAAAGTAATCCATCCATCCTTTTCATATAATTTCTCTAAAAGCTGTAGTTGCCTGAGTAAGTTTTTATTCAAAAGTAACCGCATTATTCTATCCCTTCTTTAGGTAACAAATTTCGTACAATTCAAGTTTTTCCGACTGTAAGGCATTTTTTGATATGAAATATTCGTTTAAATTTGATAACATTTTTTATGTCGAAAATTGTTGAATTAAGTTGAACGCTTTAAAAAAATAAAAACATCGCATGCGAAAATCGTATCTTAATAAGATGGGATTTCGAATACGATGCTAGAACAGCATAACATAAAAACACCGAATTAGAAACCAACCTTACGTAGTTTCAACGTGGAGCACTTCAAGGCTATTTGGACGCCGGAATTACAAATAAGAGCGAACTTCGAAAACTCAAAGTTTCGCGCGGGACAATCTACAATGAACTCGCTCGCGGCACGACGACTCAAGTAAATACGCACGCTCTTTTGTCCTCAAAAAATTCGGTGAATACGCACCTGCTGTTTTCAAATTATTCACCGTTAAATATTGGTTCTGAATTTGTAGGGGTGTCAGAAATGTCTGTTGATAGGTTAGATATCTATCTCACGCATCCGTACCCTTCATGGGCGCGTGGAAAATGAGAACCACAGGCAAAATCATTCGTCGTTTCATCCCTAAAGGACATGCGATTGAGGATTATAGACGAACGCAGATTCGTATGATTGAGGTGGCAATGAACAATCTACCAAGAAAAATCTTTGCCTACAAGACACCACATGAACTGTTTGAAGAGGAACTCCTGAAAAGACCGCGACCCCCCTCCAAACAGAAAGGTCTCCTGTCCATCAGTCAGCTACAGATCCTAGCCAACACAGGTTGAACGGGCTACGCCGACCGACGAACAGAAGACAAAGGAACCTCTTGGATGTTTAAAAAAAGTATTCAACTTAGAGTTGCAATTTAGGGAACCTTAGGGTGGAAGTTTAAACGATAAAATAACGGAAAGTTGTTAACAGAGGAGGGAGCAGCATTCTTTTTTCTAAAAAAACTCAAATACACATCTACAAAACTAATAAAGACGAGGAGAATGGTTTATGAAAAAATTATTTGGAGGCTTTAAGGCTAAACTTTACATATTATTTGCCTTTATTTTACTAATTCCAGTTATTTCTGTAGGAAGTTTTGCGTATCTTACAGCAGAAGATTCAATAAAACGCGAAATAATGACTAGTGCGAATGAAAGTGTAGCACTTTTAAATTCAATAATCGATAGTGTTATTAATCAAAGAATAAATGATATCACTGTTTTTAGCGAGGAGATCGATTCTTCTATGTATGAACAGCAGGGGGCTGCCGTACAAACAAAATTTGAACAATATTTAGAGCTGAATCCGGATGTTCAGAGCATTTATATTGGAACAAATGAGGGATCATTATTAGAACCAAAATCGAATAGCGCCGATTATAATCTTTTAGAACAAGACTGGTATAAAGAGGCTACAGCATTGAAGGGGGAAGTTTTCATTACGAATCCTCATCTAGATGAGGAAACGGGAGATATGGTCGTAACATTTGCTCGTCAGGTTAAGGATCAATCTGGGGTAATCGCACTTGATTTAAAATTGACAAGCCTTCAAACAATCGCTAGCTCTATTAGTGTTGGAGAAAATGGATATTCTGCTATTATAGATCAAGATAGAAGGGTCATTTCACACCCGACTTTAGAACTCGGTAAAGAAAGAAATGATGACTTCGTCCACAAAATGTTCGAAAACAAATCTGGCACGTTTGATTATGTCTTTGACGGTCATAAAAAAATGATGTTCTATACAACGAATGAATTGACGAACTGGAAAATTTTCGGAACGATGTTCACGGAGGAAGTTGCCCAAGCAGCATCACCTATTTTGTATAGAACGCTTCTCGTATTAATCGCTGCAATTGTAAT
>DAMBVB010000069.1:0-9347 GCA_032053185.1 Lysinibacillus sp. | reverse complement strand
AGCAGCAAAGGAAGACGTGGCGCGGCATAAAGAACGAGACGAAATGCTCATGAAAACAATTAGAGAAGTACAAGAAGTTAAGAAGATGATCGCAGCGAGCCAAGATAAGAAATGGTATGAGTTTTGGAAGTAGGATTCCCTAAACATAGGGAGTCCTCTTTTTATGTTTAAGCGGTGACGGTAATAAGGGGGACATGATGTGGCCATTAATTAAATTTCGCAGGGACATCAAGGGGACATATCATTTATTTCTTTGCCCCCACGTTTAAACTAGGCTTTGCCTGGTCCCGACTCTTAGTTGGGCACAAAAACCTCTTATGCTCTTCACATGATTTATTTGGTAAAAAGCCCAGCAGGTAACATTCACAGAAACGTACAAGAAGAGTGGTGCGTATAACTGGGCACTCTCATTTTTTCGTGAATAAGCTTTTATTTAACGGAGTAATTTCGTGGAGTATTGAATGTTTTACGGAGTGTTCCGAAACGGTGATGTTACCATTTAACGTTACCATTGCACACAATGCACCCTTTTGTGTACATATAGTACTCATGCACCCTTTTTAATGTTGTACTACAAAACAAACACAACTCAACTAATAAAAAGAAAAGTACATATACCGGTAATTGAAAGGTAACAGTGTTAAGGAATGATAAGGTATATGAGTATGAAATGATTGTAACGTTATTTACAAAACAAACGAACTCAATAGGTTAGTTTGTTATTCGTTTAGCCATAAAAAAAAGCCGCTATTACGAAAGGCAGCTTTTTTCTGGTTCTGTTTTTAGCTCAACGCAACACCTAAGGTCATAATTTTACTTTTTAGAGTGTCTTTAACCATATCCCATGCAAAATCGTTTAAGTATTTATTTCCACCCATAGGCGTCACCTCCGATTTTCTTACCGCAAAGCATAATGTTGCAAATACTAGCAAAGTGATTACGACAGTCACATCGAGCCCAGCTAACGCTGAGCTAAAAACAGAATAAATAAATTATACCATAACTTTTCATACCTTTCAGACTTGTATAGTATTGAAAAAGGTAGTAAATATTATAAAATTACAGTAGAATTAAGATTCGGTGGGTTACTTTATCAAGGCGAATTGATGATATGAACTTTAAAAGGTTTAAGAAAGTACGAAGAGGAGTGGCGCTATGCGCAGATCTAGCAAGACTAGGTTATTACACTCTTCGAGTAGTGCTTTCACTTCTCGGAGAGTAAGAACGTAAAAAAGGAACGAATTAAGTTTACTATTCTCAACTACCAACGTTGGGGCTTTGGTCGGCACTCAACGAAAAAAATACTACGCCTTCGATAAGTAGCATGGGAATGAAGCTAAATTCGTTCCTTTTTTCATTGTTACCAAAATATGCTGATATAAACAAAAAAGAACCCTTATTTGGTCGGCAGGGTTCTTTTTTTTATGATGATATGAATCTAAAAAATTCTTCTCAGAACTTCTTAGTTGTTAATAACGTAACTCGTGTCACACTGTAACAAAAAATATAACACGATCATGTCACAAAAAAAATCGTGACTTAAATTGTATCTCTTTATGTGACACCTGTGACAAAAATCTTTTCTACACCCTTATAATATTATTCTTCCAGTCTGTTGTCAACAGATTACTATAAACAAGTTGAAGGAAGTAGTACACATGCTCCGCTTATTTCGTTCGTAAAAGTACACATTTACGAATAAGGAAAAGAATAAGAAAAAGATATTGTTTTGTATTCGTATAAGTTGTATAATTAATTTACGAACATTCGTAAATTCGATAATGCTTTTACGAACAAAGGAGAAGGGGAAAATGAACAAACGTTTTGCTTATATTCGTGTATCAGATAAAACTCAAAATGAAAATAGACAGTTAGACGAGATGTTGCAGCAAGGTATTGAAGAAAGAGATATTTTTATCGATAAGGCTAGTGGCAAAAACTTTAATCGTCCTAAATATCAGGCTTTAAAACAGATGCTACGTGCTGGAGATATTCTATATATTAAATCTATTGATCGTTTTGGTAGAAATAAAGACGATATTTTAAAAGAGTGGAATGAAATAACGAAGGAGATCGGAGCGGATATTGTTGTTTTAGACATGCCTTTATTAGACACAAGGCAATATAAAGATGTATTAGGCTCGTTCGTAAGTGATTTAGTACTACAAATACTTTCCTTCTTTGCGGAAGAAGAGCGACGTAAAATTAAAGAAAGACAACGTGAAGGTATTGATGCAGCAAAAAGAAGAGGTGCGAAGTTTGGAAGGCCTGCAGCTACATTTCCACCAGGATTTGAAGAAGTGTACAAGCGTTGGAAAGGTGGAGAGATCAAAGCAATAGAAGCAATGGGAGAATTAGAATTAAAAAGAACAACTTTTTACAAATTAATACAAAAATTCGAATCTGAAGAAAACTAAAAATCATAATCATTTTAAATTATGTAAACTGTTATCCACATTTTCTGTGGATAAACCTATGTTTTTTTCATTATTCACGTTTTTCTTAAATTATCTCAAATAAATATTGTGGATAACCGACATAATTGGTAAAATGGAAACATCGAATTAAATCGAACAAAGGAAAAGAAAAAAGCCGAGTTCCCCAACTCGACTTAGATCTTACCAATAGCATCCCCATGCTATTAGTTTTTTGTGTCTGACAACACTTTTCGACCAAAATGTATTGGTAGTACAGATTGGTCATTGATGATTTTACGAATCATCTTAACGATTATTTTTTTATGGATTGATACCCGTTTTATTGATCTTTGACAATCAAATACTTTAGGTACCATTTATATTAAGGTTGGATTAACAACCTTATTTAACGTATGAAAAGTACTGTAGGTCAAGTTGTGGTTATAAAAGTTTAAAAAAACCAAACTTAAAGAGTAAAAAAATATAGATACAATTTGTATCTATTAAATTCAAAAAAAGTTTACTCTTAGGAAACCTATAACACTTTCAATTTTAACTTGTTGTTGTCTTGTAAGCAACTTTTTTTTCACGAAATGATAAATTACGAAAAGATATAATACGTTATGAAAAGATATAATACATAAACAATACGTTTACTTTGGGTACCTCTATTATTTGAGGTACCTTTTTTATTTAGTTCTTGAAAGGATGATAAAGAATGATAGGAAAAGATATGATTACATTGGATAACCCAAAGAAAGAGTATTTTAAGCAGTATGCACATGACAATAAAGAGCAAATTAATGCCAATGCACGTATACGTAGAAAGAAACAAAAAGAGAAAGTAGAGAAGTATGATAGATTAGTTGCAGCGTTACGATCTAGAGGGATTAGTGTAGAAGAATTATTGGAACAAAGTAGACAAGCTTAATAATACGCTTATTAAGTCCGGAACAAGACGTTAGTAGAAGATTCGTGTACGGTCTAGGTTATTCGTGGGGCTTATGCTACAGCTGTTATTGTCTAGCGGTATCGCAGTGCGAAGCACGAGAATAAGGAGCAGACATACACCACAAGCCCCAAACACTTTTATGCTCTCCAAAACAACATGTTTTGGGGACACCTAGTGTAACGTGGCCGAGTGCAACGAAAGGTTTTAATGTTTTATCGAGAAAAATGAGTTTCTTCTATTACTTGATATATTAGAAATAAGTCGGCTATTTCTCTAGTTTTCTAGTAATGAAAAATCGTCGATAATCATAGTCATATCAAGGGTTTAAGCTATTTAACTTATTGCTAATAAGGCTTAAAAAGCCTTCCAAAAATTCCACTAGAAATGAGGTGAGAAATTGAATCATGAGGAATTTATAAATTCAACTGAAATAGATGATAAATTTTTAAAGCAAATCATTGATAATAGGGAATTTAATGACGTTATAGTTTCGTATTATGAACGACTACATAAAGAATCACGCGATGATGGAATGAAGAAGAAGCAGGAAAACGTTAAAGGTTGCAATGATTTTTGGATTATAGACAAATATCATGAACATAGATTAAAAGAGTTTAAACGAACTAATCTTTGCAAGGACAAGTTTTGTAACAACTGTAAAAAGGTTAAACAAGCTTCACGCATGGGTAAATTCATACCACTTATTCAACCTTACGCGGAAAATATGTATCAATTAACGCTAACTATTCCTAATGTTAAAGGCGATGAATTGAAAGATACACTAAGCAAGATGCAAAAAGCTTTTGCTCGTTTAATTGAGTATTTCAAAGGCAAAAAGAAAATAAAGGGAATTGATTTTGAAGTTTTACAATATGAAGGCGCTATACGATCTCTAGAAATAACATTTAACGGTAATGAGTATCATCCGCATTATCATGCTCTTATTGTTTTAAAGGTTAATAAATTCCATGATTGCATGATAAGAAAACATAAAAATGTTTATTCAATAGACTTCACTGGAAAACGTGAGGCGCGTTTATTTAGTGATATAGAGGTTTTGATACAGAAGGTTTGGTATTTGATTATAAATGGTAAACGGATAACAGAAACAGCGATACAGTCACTTAAAAAAGGTTATTCATGCCAGTTGGACAAGTTTAGCGAAAACGATTTTGTAGAGATATTTAAGTACATGACAAAAGCAACAACGGAAGACGGTAAAACATTGAGTTATAAGCAATTCAAAACGTTGTATTATGCATTGTTTAAAGTTAGGCAAATACAAGGATATGGCATCTTTTATAATTTAAAAGACGATGAAGAGATTAATTTTGATGAAGTTAATGAAGCGTATGCAGAATTCATAGAGGAATTACAGACAAAAGAAAAACCTGTTACGGTATCAGAAGCACCAGAACAGGTCAGAAAAGAAAGTGACTATACAGTGTTTAGTCGTAAGACGTTCCAAAAATATTGGAAGCAAGTCATGAGCGAATAGCCTTACTCATTCCGGCAAGTTTGAAAAAAGGCTATCCTTACCACCATTAACCAAATAACGGAGGATTTTCTAACATCATTATACACAATTTTAATTCGTATGACGTAAGGGAATTCCTTCTATATTTTTAAAATTAGTAGAGACTATGAGTTATTTTGTAGTCTCTTTTTTATTGTAATGGAATTTAATCTTAAATCATATTTGTGTGTCGCAAACAGTTAATCATACCATTAGAACAGTGTTTCTGTAAATACCATCATGATATAATTAAGAAAAGGAAAAAGAAAACAAGAGAGGTGGAATTATGGAAAAAGAAAAAAATTCTTTAAAAGAAGCGAAAAACGCATATTTACGAAGATGGAGAGCAGCCAACCCAGATAAGGTAAAGCAATATAACGATAGATATTGGGAAAAGAAAGCTAAAGAAATGGAGGTACAAGCATGTCAGAAGTAAAAATGGACACTGTTATTAAAGGGAAGCAACAGAGTGAATTATTGAAGCATTTAGAAAAAGTAGGTATTGAGTTAATGGGTCGTAGAGATGAAATGTTAGAGCAGTGGGATGAAGCAGGACGTAAAGAGGATAGTGTTTTTGAAGATGATCTTAAATTTGTTGAAGAATTAATGAATCGAAATGACGAATTAATGTTTGATATAAAGGTGGAATTAATTACAACTATGGATGAAATTCATCATCAAAAAATGGGGTATTGATATGAAAAAAGACATAAAAAAAGAGCTCCCTCATTTACATAAGGTGGTACTCTCAATACTACCTTTAGGGAGATCTAACGCAATAACAACTAAAGAAATTATGGCACGTGCAGGGATAAAAGACAAGCGTGCTGTTTCAGAGATTATAAGTGATTTAGTAGAAAAGTATAAACAACCTATCGCTACAACGTCTAGGAAAGAGTTTAAGGGCGTTTTTATTGTACAGGATATTATAGATTATCAGATTGGGAAAGAAGCGCTTGTGACCAGGAAGAATCATATTGAAAAGAGAGATTCATCTTATACAGAAGCATGTTTACAAATATTTAAAGGGACGGTGACATTAGATGAGCCAAAAAGAAAACAATCAAACAGAGATGCAGAATCAATGGGTAGCGGCATTCAGTGATGAAACATCGAAAAAAGAATTAACGGATGAGCAAAAAGAATGGGGATTAGCTTTCGGAACCATAAAGCCGGAAAAAACAGAAGAACAGAATCGATGGCAGCGGGCTATGGATGGTGAAAGAGAGCGTACGGAACAGGAACAAAATTGGATAGATGCATTTAAAAACTATTAAAACAGGAGTGTATGAAATATGGCAGATAAAATTAGTGTAGTTGTAGAAGATCCGAAGACAATCGAGTTTCAGCGAAATAAAGATGGTGTTACGATGAAGTTTGATGGGAATAAAGAGATTGTCTTCCCTGTTAAAGTGTATACAAAAGAGGTTATTCATTCTCAGATTGTGAATCCAAGCGTTCAAGAGTTGGAACAAGAGTATAAAGATTTTCGTGATAATAAAGTTAATATATCTGGTACTTATTATAATCTTTTTGAAGAAATAGAAGCGTTAGAAGAGAATTATGAGCAGATGCTATTAGATCAATGTAGTGGCAAGTGTACACAAGAGCAAGTAGACGGAGCAGCACAAGCATTACATAATGCTAAAATGAAACGAGAATCATTAGAAAAGGTTAACAAAAATTTAAAATTCAAGAGCAAATATACAAAAGAGGAAATGATTAAAAGTCATCATGAAGGTATCGATAAAGTTTTAGGTGAACATTATCGTTACAACGGATATTATTTGCCAGCAGTCGAAAAGCTAGCGCAATTAATAAAAATTAATGTTGTAGAGGTTAATTATGCAGCAGGGCCGGCTATGGATTATTTAAGAAGAGAGTTATTAGAAAAACAACGTGAATATGACGGAAGTGGCGTAAATGCATTTATGGTAGGCCCAACTTCAGATGAATCTCACGAGAAGACTTACCCATACAAAGGGAAAGTCTTACGATAATGTAAGAGAACAGAGTGGTTGAGACATTCTATTTTCTATAATGTTTACTTTAGTAAGTGAACGGAACATAACTAAAAGTAATTATCAAGAATAGACACCGATTTTTTGGTGTCTATTTTCTATATAGAGGGGACTTGAATGAATAAGGATACATTAAAAAACATCTTTCACGTGTATTGTTTCTACAAAGTACGTTTACAAGGTGATACAGAACCACGTATAAGACGAAATAAGCTAAATTATGATAATCCTATACAAAACCATTATAAAAGTTTCATAGACTGTCTGAGAGAGTTCTGTGAGGTGAGAAGTAATGTTTCAATCTATTCATTCTATCATTTTGTCGTGGATGCTGTTAATTCCTTAAATAAACAGGAAAGAAAGCTGATCTATGAGCGTTACTTAAATAGAGACCACTACAAATCTGATAGGCAACATTACCTAGCAATGGGTATGTCAGTACATAAGTATAAGAAATTGATGGATGCAGCAAGAGTAAAGTTAATAGACGCTCTAGGAATTGAGAATATTAAATTAACTATTCCAGATTGGATGAAACGATAAAGATTGCATATATGGTTATATTATTTTTAAATTTTATTTCGATTGTATTGCATTTAACTATACTCACTGTTATACTAGTGAATGTAAACGACATGTTGATTTACAGGAGGTTAATAGTTTAATGATGAAATCACTATACCGCATTCTCGAATTGGAAAAAGATGAAATTTCGTCTTCTGAAAAATTGGTTTTACTGACGATAGCGATCTACTCGAACGACAAGTTTATTCCGTTCTCAATTACAGAATTAGAGAATTACACGAATTTGAGTAGAGCTACAGTAACAAGATTAGTAAAACAATTAGAGGAAAAGGGATTCATCAAGGTTCAAAGGAATGGAACAGCAACAAATAATTACAAAGTAGTATTGTAAAAACAAAGAAAGAGCAGGAGATTGCGCCTCCTACTCTTTCTAAACACATCCCTATGCGAAAGGACGTATTGATATGTTACCACAAAAGGAACAATTAGGACATCTTGCGGAAAAAACAGAGTTAGTAAATGATTTAGCTTGGATTGCACATGATTTGCTTTCAGATGAGGATTACACCAAAGAGAATGCAGCAGAAGCGTTAATCAAAGTTATTAATAGAGAGTTATCTTACGTTTCTAAAGTGCGTTAAGAAGTTTTTTATATGGTATATAACAACTGGAGGTAATCTCATGGAAAATAAAATCAGAGCAGAACAAATAGTTAAAACGTTTATTAAATCATGTAAATATAATGGCATTCCATTAGAAAAAGGCTGGGTTCTCTTTGATGAAATGATGAACCTTGTTGAACAGGGAGTAACAGACGAGAAGGTATGGAAAGCTTTAATCGATAAAACAATCGAAGAATCTCAAAATAAAGAAGGTGCAATGTTATGAGTGAAGCGAACAGCATGATAGAAGAATTTGAAGTTTTGTTGCATAAACTTATACTTGCAGCACAGTGTGGCGATGAAAAAGCGTTAGATAGTTTAGATGTAATAAAAGAATGGTTAAATAATAATTAAGGCGTGGTAATCCGCGTCTTTTTTTATAATGTTTTTGGGAATCCTACTGATATATTTTGAAGGTAGGTGGAGTGAATGGATAAACAATATGAATTTGATATAACTTTTTACTTATCGAATGGAGAAAATGTTCAAGGCAGTATAACTGTTACTCAAAAAAAAGAAGATTATTTACAGGTATTAGAGGATTGGGTATATAAGGAGAAATTCATTAAGTTAACTCAACTTGGGTTCATAATACAGAGTAAATACATTACCCATATATCAGTTGAGGAAGTAAAGTGAAAAAGATGCGTGAATTATTAAGGAAAAGGATATATCATTGCTATAGCGAATATATTTTTGAGGTGAAACGCTATGAAGACGTTATATAGTCCTGGCGACGTGGCAGAGCAATTAGGTATCCAATCTAGCACATTACGTAAGTATGCTGATGTACTTGAAAAAGAGGGTTATACTTTCATCAAGAACGAACGTGGGCACAGGAAGTATAGAGAAAGTGATGTAATGGTCTTTCGTAAGGTTATAAACCTAAAGAACGACACAGACATGACATTAGAAAATGCTACAAAGCAAATAGTATCATGGCATCAAGGTGTCGAAGTATTGCCATTAGAGCGACATGAAGTTGAGCGCTATGAAGAACCTGATTTGAACGCTACACCGCTACAGGCGATGATTCAAGAGCAAAAAGAAGTCATCGAAAAACAAAATTACTTGCTACAAGAATTAAACAAACGTTTAGCCGAGCAAGATCAGCGATTCGCGCAAAGAGAATCAGAGTTATTGAGCGCTATACAAACGATACAAGAATCCCAAAAGCTTGTAGCGATGAATAATAGCGAAGCAGCAAAGGAAGACGTGGCGCGGCATAAAGAACGAGACGAAATGCTCATGAAA
>DAMBVB010000068.1:0-10297 GCA_032053185.1 Lysinibacillus sp. | reverse complement strand
GAGCCAGTAGAGCCAGTAGAGCCAGTAGAGCCAGTAGAGCCAGTAGAGCCAGTAGAGCCAGTAGAGCCAGTAGAGCCAGTAGCGCCAGTAGCCCCAGTAACCCCAGTAGAACCGGTAGCCCCAGTAGAGCCAGTAGCGCCAGTAGCTCCGGTAGGACCAGTTATTCCACGTTTAATAGGAATAACAGGACAGCTTGGAGCACAAGGATTACAACAACACGGGAATGTATTGCATTTGCTACAGATTCTATTTTTAAATTGTCCAAAATGCATTGTTTCACCTCCTCTCTCAAATATCGTATTCATAGAGAGAGAAGGTGAAATAGACAGTTAACTACTTGGTTTTTCTAAAATATCAATCACGATAAAAGTATTTTTCTTCAATGTATAGCTAAAACCTATTACTAGAAATTGGAAATTACTCCAATGCTCCAATGTACTAACTAATCATTAATATAGAAGAATATTAAGATTCTTCATTGCCCTTATTTAAAATACGATCAAAGTATGCTTTATTGTGCACTATTTTTTCATCATTTGGTAAAAAGGATCCGGCTAATTCATTATGTGCGTTGGCAGTTTCATATTGTTGTAACCGATCAAAGAGGACACAAAGTTGTAAGTGGGGCAACCATGTCGTAAAGGTTTTATTTTGAAAAGGGGCGTTAGGATTTTGCTTGATGATAAGCGCTTGTTCATACCAAAATATTGCTTCATAGTTTTTGGCTTGTTCCATAAAATGAAACCCAAGTCTACAGCACGCTTCTGGACGTGGAATATCATATTCAAAGCTTCTTAAAATGGAACTCAATTTATTTTCTGTATCATTTAAATGAGAATAACAATCTGCTAATTTGAAACAGGCTCTAATATTATCTTCTACCCAGCCTAATTTAGAAGTTAAAAACGTTTCATAGTAAAATATTGCATCCTCAAATTGTCCATGATCTAGTAATTCGTTTGCGTAATAAAATGTATCTCGTGGAGAGAGTGGTTCTCCTGATTCAACTAATTGTTTATAGATGTTAATATTCCGTGTATGATCATGACTAAGTGGTAAATGGCTGACAGCGATATTACTATCGAATAGTTTTCCACCGACTTCTAAATATTCGTGTACAGCACCTATCCATTGGAACTGTTTATCTCTTCTTACTAAGCGATATCTTCTTAATAGTGAACTTACATTTCCTTCATTATCAAAGCTTAAATTATAATTCATCGAAACTGCATCTATATCAAGAGTTAAGGATTCTTTTAGTGCTTTAAATTTTTCCTGATCCTCCTCTAATAATACGTCGTCTGCATCTAGCCATAAAATGTACTCCTTCGTTGCTTGTTGGAATGAAAAATTTCTTGCCGCTGCAAAATGATGAATCCACTCAAAATCAAAAATACGATCTGTAAACTGTTTCACAATTTGCTTCGTATTGTCGGTAGAGCCTGTATCGACGATATTAATTTCATCGACTAAGCCTTTTACAGATGTTAGACATCTACCGATGACATCTTCTTCATTTTTCACAATCATACATAAGCTGATTGACACCATAAAGTTGATTCCTCCTTACCGTAATCTCTGTAGTATATGTGCTACTAAAATTTTGGGTTGGATAAAATGCTCGTAGATGCAGTATTAAAATTTGCTTGTTTTCTTTGTCATAAATTTACCTCTCAAGTTTCACGTGAATTTCACAATTGTGAAGTATAGTTAAGAAACAGAGGTGATGATGTTGAAAAAAAGGGCATTCTTCATTTTTTCTTTAATACAGCTTGTATTACTAGTAGGGTGTACGGAGAAATCGTTTGGGCCTATTGAACGCGATCACCATTTTATTGCGTCCTTAAATATTCAAGTACCTTCGCTAGATTTTATAGATGAACAAGGTAATGTGATAACAACATGGTTATTAGATAAAGCTTACTCAGGGGCAATACTCCTCGGAAATGATCGTGTGTTATTGTATGGTCATCAATTAAATGAAATTGACGTTTATACATTATCAACCGGAAAGAAGCTCTATTCCAAAAAAGTACGGCTTGGTTCAACGAATGCGTATTATGCTGAAAAAAGAAAACAGTTTTTCATTACGAATAGCAAAACGAATACAGTGACAAGCTTTGATGAAGAGGGCAACGAACTGGCAACACAGAAGCTTGGTAATTATCCTATGTCAATGGCAGCCTATAAAGATAAGCTATATGTGATTAATTATAAAGATACGAAATTATCGGTGTTAAATATTGACAATCTAGTGGTTGAACAAGAGTGGCCGATTCAAAAATCATCACATGGAATAGCAATTCTTGAAGAGAAAAATGAACTATGGATTGGTGGTCACGGAGAAGGAAGTAAACCGAATAACTCTGTTAAAAAATATGATCTTATAACAGGCGTCAAACATGGGGAGTTAGAAATGCCTTTAATGCCTGTTGGATTAACCAAAACAAAGGATGCTGTTCTCGTTGTTAGTCATGGCCGTAATAAATTATATGTTGCCGACTTTGATGGAAATGTAAAATGGCAGCAAGAGGTAGGCGCTAATCCATTTGTCGTGAATCAGTTTAAAGATTATATTGTTGTCGCTGGCTATGATGACCACACTTTGTATTTCATAAAGGAAGGTCAGGTGAAAAAAACAGTTGATGTGGGGAAAGGTGCATTTCAATTGTTAGTAAGGGAGGGAAAAATGTGACAACTGTATTAATTGTTGATGATGAGCAAGATATGCGTAATTTAATAGAAATGATGCTCCGTAATGCAAAAATTGAGACTTTAGCAGCAGCGAGTGGTACAGAAGCTTACGATATGATTGTACGCGAAAAAATAGATTTAGTTTTACTTGATGTGATGATGCCCCATGAAGATGGTTTTGCAGTTTGCCAAAGTATACGTGCAATGTCGAATATACCCATTATTTTCTTGACAGCACGTGATGCAAATGAGGATAAGGTTAAAGGCTTAACAATTGGCGGAGATGATTATATTGTAAAACCCTTTACAAATGATGAACTAGTTGCGCGAATTCATGTTGTGCTAAGACGAAGTGGTACTAATATTGAAGACTTGCAGCAAAAATATGTGATATTTGGATCTATTAAAATAGATGAGATTGCACGAAAGGTATTTGTAGATGGAAAGAGTGTTCCGCTTACTTTAAAGGAATTTGAACTATTACATTTATTTATGAATAATCCTGGAAATGCTTATACAAGGGAGCAATTACTAGAACGCATTTGGGATATTGATTATGTAGGGGGAACAAGAACTGTTGACACTCATATAAAAACCTTACGTCTAAAGCTTGGAAAGGAAGCGGCGGGGCATATTCAAACCGTCTGGGGAGTGGGCTATCGCTTTGATCCTGGCGAATGAAAAAGATTTCAACACGCATTTGGTTATTAATCTTTGCATTTTTGATTATTACCGTTGTCTTTATGTATGTCCTGACAGATTATTTATATGAACGACTTTATGTAGAAGACACGGAAGAGATGATGGTAGAAGTAGGGACAAAGCTCCAAACGATGTATACCGGCAGTAAGGTGACAGATGAATTTATTGCAGATATTGAACATTATGCCAATTATTCAAATTTGAATATTTTTGCAGTAAGAAATCCGCGAGAACTAAGTGCCTGTGTGCCATTTGATATTGATTTCGAAACATTAATTGGTCCAGAAGAGCGACAGCAATTACTTGCAGGTGAATATGTACAAAAAATTGGGTATGAACCCCGATTTGATAGACAGCTAATTTCTGTAGTACTTCCGCTAGTAGATCAAAATAGGCTCGAAGGGATTATTTATATTTACTTCCCCCTAGCAAAAATTAGTGAGTTAGCGAATAACGAAGTCATTTTCTTATTTGTCAGTGCCTTTCTATTTTTACTTGTCATTAGCTATTTAATTTATAAAGGAATCCGTCATATTATGCGACCATTAAGTAATTTACAAAGAGCCGTTGAGCAAATGTCGTACGGAAACTATGGAACGCGTGTACCAGTTCATTCAAAAGATGAAATTGGAAGATTATCGAGCACCTTTAATCAAATGGCACAGGCAATCCAACAAGAGGATGAGGCTCAAAAAACGTTTTTGGCGACAGTTTCACATGAGCTACGGACACCCATTAGCTATGTAAAGGGGTATAGTGAAGCGATGCAAAAGGGCATTATCCCAGAACATCAAAAAGAGGAAACGGTCCAGCTAATTGTACGAGAGGCCAATCGTATGGAACGTTTAACGAATGAATTGCTTCAACTTGCTCGTATGGAAAATGAACGAGCAGAAATCACTTTATATCCAATCCCACTTGCCGAAACATTACGTGAGGTTCAAAAAATATTAACCTATCAGGCAGAGAAGAGGAGCATTGCACTCTATTTGGATGCTGATGACGCACTAATCATCAAAGCTGATGAAGTAAAGCTGAAACAAATTTTTATTAATATTATTGAAAATGCCATTAATTACTCGTATGAACAGTCAAAAGTGGAAATTACTGCTTTTGAGGGTAATGCTAATGCACAAATTATCATTAAGGATTATGGAATGGGTATTCCTCAAGAGGATTTATTGCATGTTACTGAGCGCTTTTATCGTGTTAACAAAGCGCGGAGTCGAGCAGATGGAGGCAGTGGGCTAGGCTTGTCAATTGTTGAACAATTGTTGAAGCAGTTACATGGCAAGATTGAAATTGAAAGTGAAGTTGAAAAAGGCACAGTTGTAAAAATTACATTGCCGTTAATGGAGGAATAAAACGTGAAAAAATGGTTATTAGCATTAATAGCAGTACCTGTATTGTTAGTTGGATGTGGAGAAAAGAAAGAGCAAGCTTTGAAAGGGCCAGAAGTGCCTCAAATTCCAGAAGTTGAAATTTTAACACCGACAGAAGTAGCGATCCATGAAACGATTGATCTTGCTGCGCAGGTTGAACAAGGTGGCAAAAAAGTTGATGATGCAGTTGTACAATTTGAGGTATGGGAATCAGGTAAACGTGATCAAGGGCAAATGATTGACGGTAAATTAGAGAAAGATGGCGTTTATAAAGCGACGACTACATTTGAACACGACGGGGTATTTTATATGTATGCTCATACAACTGCTAATGGCGTTCATAACATGCCGAAGCAACAAATTACTGCTGGCAGCCCGGATATGACAAAAGTTTTACCAGAGGATGAAAAAGCAAATAACAACAGCATGGATCATAACATGATGAATCATGGTAATGATACTACTGAGCATAGTGATCACGAAAAAAGTGAAAAAAATCACCATTAAATGCTTGCATTATTTTTAAAATAGGAATATGATAATGACCAGATGACCGGAATGGTTTTCTGGTCATCAACATTTTCGTGTACAAAGGCATGTACATAACATAACAGGAAAGGATGTTACTAATGGATCGTAGGCAGGAAATTCTTGAAGCAGCTGCAAAATCCTTTACATTGTTTGGTTACAAGGCAACAACAATGGAGCAAGTGGCTAAAATCGCCAACGTCGGTAAAGGGACGATTTACACATTCTTTGCAAATAAAGAAATTTTATTTCAAGAGATAGCTATGTCACTTGTACGAGAGATGCAAGCAGAAGCAGATGCAGTGTTGGATGCATCCGCTAGCTTTATGGACAATGCGCATAATGCTTTAATGAAGATGCTACAGTTCCGTGAAAAACATCTGTTATTTGCGAAGTTATTAGAGGAGGAAAAGGAGCTACGAACGCCAGCAGTTAAACAAGTTTTAGTTCGCATTGAGACTGAAATTTTATCCTTCGTTACTGAATTAATTCAAAGACGTATCGATAAAGGAGAAATTAGAGATTGTGATGCAGAATTAGTTAGCTTTCTGTTGTTAAAGGCGTATCTAGCATTTGTCGTTGATTGGCATGAGCTACATGGCGACATTATTCCTGAAGAAAAGATCTTAAATCTTTTCAAGGAAACGATCTTCCGTGGACTAATTCTAACTTGATTTAGCTGAGCCAAAAGGTGAATCAATGACAGTCGAGTGAGGAATTAGGTTTTTTTTGAATAAAAATGACCAACTGACGATTTTGGTCAAATAGTATAGGAGTGAAGAAAACTTATGATTAAAGCTGAGTGGCTGAAAATCTTGAAAACAAGAAAAATGCTTGTTTCAATAATCGCTGTATTATTTATCCCAGTCATGTACGCGGGCATGTTTTTATGGGCGTTCTGGGATCCGTATAAAGGCCTTCCGAATTTGCCAGTAGCTGTTGTCAACGAAGATAAGGGCGCTGAAATGGAAGGAGTTAAATTAGATCTAGGGAAAGAGTTAGTCGGTAAGCTTGTCGATAGTAATGAGTTTAAGTTTATTGACGTTTCCAAAGAAGAAGCTGAAAAAGGCTTACATGGTCGAGACTATTATATGATTCTAGAAATTCCAACAAATTTCTCTGAGCATGCGACTACGTTATTAGATGACAAACCTTCTAAATTAGTCATGAATTATATTCCAAATGAAGGATTGAACTTCCTTGGTGCACAAATTGGTGAAACAGCAATGGACCGTGTACGTGCGGAAGTGAATTCTAAAGTTTCTGCTACTTATGCAGAAAAATTATTTGATTCTATTACAACTCTTGGAGATGGCTTTACAGAAGCTGCAGATGGCTCAAATAAGCTAGATGAAGGAGCTAAAACTTTAGCTAATGGTGCAAAAGATTTAAAAGGTTATCTTGCGCAACTAGCATCAAGTACAGTTGAATTGTCAAATGGTACGGATAAAATTACTAAAGGTGCTGGAGACGCTGCAAAAGGCGCCAATGACTTATCTACTGGCTTAGTAAAATTACAAGACGGTACTGTACAGTTACAAAAAGGTGCACAGCAAGCAGCATCTGGAGCAACAACTCTTGAGCAAGGTGTATCACAATATACACAGGGTGTAGCAAAGGTTCAATCAGGTTTAGCTACAATTAACGATAAACAACAACAAATTAGTGCGGGCGCAGCTTCCATAGCTGATAATGCGGGCGCATTAAATGGTGCAGCAAGTCAATTAACAGCTGGTTCTGCTAAAGTAGAAGCAGGCATCACTGCTTTATCCAATCAATTACAAGGCATGATGGCTTCAATGCCTGAAGAGCAAGCGGCAGCATTAAAGCAAACATTAGCAGAGCTACAAGCAGGAAGCGCAAGCGTGCATAATGGCTTAGGTTCTTTAACTGCTGGTACAGAAAAATTACAGACTGGTGCTAAACAAGTAAGTTCTGGTGCAACACAAATTGCAGCAGGTCAATCACAAGTGTTAACAGGTGCTAATGAGTTAACATCAAAAAGTGGTGCATTAGTCCAAGGAGCAAAAGGTCTTCAGGCTGGTAATGCAACACTTGCTCAAAAATTAGGTGAATTAAATGCTGGTGTTAAGACAGCCGTAACTGGTTCTAAAACATTGGCTTCAGGGTTAAATGAGCTAGCAAGTGGTTCAACAACATTAAATCAAGGTACATTAACGCTTGCATCTAAATCAGGTGAATTAGCTGAAGGTTCTGCAACGCTTGCTGATGGTACAACTGAACTTGTAGATGGTACATCAACTTTATCTAGCAAACTAGGTGAAGCAAGTGAAAAAGCAAAAGAAATTCATGCAAGTAAAGACACATATGATATGGTAGGTAGCCCAGTTGAGGTTGATAAAGAATCTGTGAACCATGTACCTAACTATGGAACAGGTTTCTCACCATACTTTATTTCTCTTGGTTTATTCGTGGGTGCATTATTAATCTCTATCGTTTTCCCACTTGTGGAACCAGCGATTCGTCCAAAAAGTGGGGCAGCTTGGTTTACAAGTAAAGTCTCAGTTTTAGCAATAGTCGGCTTAATACAAACTATATTAACAGTGGTTATTGTAAAATGGGGCTTAGGCCTTGAAGTATACAGTTTAGGACACTTTATCCTAACAGCATTATTAACAAGCTATGTTTTCTTAGCTTTAATCCAAATGTTAGTATCTATTTTCGGTGATCCAGGACGCTTTATGGCAATTGTTGTATTAATTTTACAACTTACAACAAGTGCGGGTACATTCCCACTTGAATTAATCCCATCACCATTACAAGTATTTAATAAACTATTACCAATGACATATACAGTTTCAGCATTTAAAGCGAGTATCTCAACTGGTGATACATCATTTTTAATGCAAAACTACGGTGTTCTAGTAGGCTTCCTAGTAGCATTCTTAGCTATTACATTCGGTTATTTCATGCTGCTACACACAAAACGTTACTCAAAAGTAACTGAAGAAAACTAAAAATAGGAATTTTTTTCACCCACCAATATTGGTGGGTGTTTTTTGTGGTTGAATGATTGCTTTAAATAGGAAGGAGGAAGAGCTGCCAAAAACTGCTCAGGTAGAGAGAAGAACAGCTCGGGTATCTCCAAAAACTGCTCAGGTAGAGAGAAGAACAGCTCAGGTATCTCCGAAAACTGATCAGGTAGAGAGAAGAACAGCTCAGGTACGGGTGAAAATCGCTCCGGTACCAAAAAGAACTGCTGGGGCTCCAACGGAAAATTGCTCATATGCAACAAAATTACACAAAAAACAGCAGCTGATATGAGCGTATCAGCTGCTGTTTTGTAAGTGTAAGAGATTTAATTAAGGGTTCATCAAAATATGATGAGGGTGTCATTATTAGTGCGTGTAGGCACATATATGACTCTTACAGAATAGGCAAATGCTTATAGGTGGTTACAGTTTTCACAAGTGTTGCTGTAGCATTCACTTTGTTCTTCAATTTTTTCACCGCATTCTGTGCATTGCTTTGCAGGTAGGTTCTTGAAAAATTCAACTACATTTTCTAACATTGTGGACTCCTCCTTTAAATTCATCTGTACTATTACTGTTTCGATATTTACCAGTGTATTATAACAGAGGCTTTTCGTCAACACAAAATGCCTAATTTACGTTAAAATAATTATGGATATATTGTGAAGGAGGAAACGTAATTTATGATATTCGTTGATAATAAAGGGATTCATGACCCACGCATTAACCTTGCTATAGAGGAGTATTTATTAAAAACGATGGATGTTGAGAAGGAGCCAGTGCTACTTTTTTACATCAATCAGCCTTCAATCATCATTGGTAAAAATCAAAATACTATCGAAGAGATTAATACAGATTATGTAGAGAATAATGGCATTATCGTTGTGCGACGTCTTTCTGGTGGGGGCGCGGTGTATCATGATTTAGGGAATCTTAACTTCAGTTTTATCACGAAAGACGACGGCGATAGCTTTATGAATTATAAAAAGTTTACGCAGCCTGTTGTAGAAGCACTTGCAAAAATGGGCGTTCATGCTGAGCTTTCTGGCCGTAACGACATTTTAGCGGAAGGGCGTAAAGTTTCTGGGAACGCACAGTTTTCTACAAAGGGCCGTATGTTTAGCCACGGTACTTTACTGTTTGATACAGAAATTGATGCTGTTGTATCCGCATTAAAGGTGAAGAAAGATAAAATTGAATCAAAGGGCATTAAATCGATCCGTTCACGAGTAGCTAATATTTCAGAGTTCTTAATAGACAAGATGACAGTCGAAGAATTCCGCCTAGAAATTTTAAAATCCATTTTCGGTGGTGAAGAAAAGATTCGCTATTATGAGTTAACGGAGGAAGATTGGGCAAATATCCATAAGCTATCCGCTGAGCGTTATCAAACGTGGGAATGGAACTATGGGAAATCACCACGCTTTAATATTCAAAAAACACATCGTTTCCCAACAGGAGGCATTGATATTCGCTTAGAGGTGAAACACGGAATTATTGAAGAAGCGCATATTTTTGGTGATTTCTTCGGCGTGGGCGACATGGCAGATGTTGAACAACGATTAGTTGGGACAAACTATGATCGAACTACAATTGCTGAGGCGTTAACAAATATTGATATTCCAACATACTTTGGTGGAATTACGACAGAAGAGTTTTTACAAGTAATTTATTAAGAAAAACTTGTGTAGAAATTGATAAATGTTTTTGTTGGGACATAAGAGGATATATTTTTTGCCACTAAATATAGGGTGTTAAAAAATGGAGCCTCTCCATTACGTGGATTAATTTCCGCTCACAAATGGGCGCTTTCCTGGTGGCATTCGGGCCGACACGAGGTTGGTCACGAAGGCGCTACCACTGGACGTGATGCTTTTAGCCTTCGTTTCTCTATCCGCTTCGCTTTCGCACAAAAAACATCTGTTGCTGTCGCTTCGCTTTCGCACAAAAAACATCTGTTGCTGTCGCTTCGCTTTCGCACAAAAAACATCTGTTGCT
>DAMBVB010000067.1:0-10322 GCA_032053185.1 Lysinibacillus sp. | reverse complement strand
TCCCAAAGTGATCTGCTTCGCTCCCAAAGTGATCCGCTTCGCTCCCAAAGTGATCTGCTTCGCTCCCAAAGTGATCCGCTTCGCTCCCAAAGTGATCCGCTTCGCCCCTAAAGTGATCCGCTTCGCTCCCAAAGTGATCCGCTCCGCCCCAAAAGTGAGTTGAACTCTTTTTTTCATTAGTTGAAAAGAGTATAATGAATCGTGGAAATAATCAAATTTTCTATGGGGGGCAATACTAAATGAATATCCAAACTTTGGAGAAAAGTCTTTACGATTTAATTACTGAAACATCTACCAATCTACCAAAAGACGTACGACGTGCCATTAAGAAGGCGAAAGAAGCTGAGAATGCTGGTACTCGTGCTGCAATGAGCTTAGACACAATCTCAAATAATATTATTATGGCAGAAGATAATGTATCACCAATCTGTCAAGATACTGGTCTACCTACATTCAAAATTTATACGCCTATTGGTGTAAACCAATTAGAAATTAAAGAAGCGATTAAAAAAGCGATTAACGATACTACTGCAGATGCAAAATTACGCCCAAATGCTGTTGATTCATTAACAGGCGCAAACAGCGGTAATAACCTTGGTGACGGTCTTCCTGTTATGAAATTTGAACAATGGGAAAAAGACTATATTACAATTAAATTAATCCTTAAAGGTGGCGGCTGTGAAAACAAAAACATTCAATACAGCCTACCATGTGAGCTTGAAGGTCTTGGCCGCGCTGGTCGTGATTTAGATGGTATCCGTAAATGTATTATTCACTCAGTATACCAAGCACAAGGACAAGGCTGTTCAGCTGGCTTCATCGGTGTAGGTATCGGTGGAGATCGCTCTTCTGGTTACGACTTAGCGAAAGAACAATTATTCCGTCATGTGGAAGATACAAATCCAAATCCTGATCTTGCTAAATTAGAAGAGTATGTAGTGAAAACTGCTAACACATTTGGTATCGGTACAATGGGCTTCGGTGGTGAAGCAACATTACTTGGCTGTAAAATTGGTGTTATGCACCGTATCCCTGCATCATTCTACGTATCAGTAGCTTATAACTGCTGGGCATACCGTCGCATGGCTGTGGACATCAATCCTCAAACTGGTGAAATTATTAACTGGCATTATCAAGAAGGCGAAAAAATTACATTTAAAGATGAAGTTGCAGCAACAACAGAAGATACTACTACAAATGTAGTGGAACTTACTGCTCCTATTTCTGAAGAACAAATTCGCGCTCTAAAAGTTGGTGACGTTGTATCAATTACTGGTCGTATGTATACTGGCCGTGACGCAATTCACCATCACTTAATGAGCCACGATGCTCCAGTTGATCTTAATGGACAAGTTATTTATCACTGTGGCCCTGTAATGGCAAAAGACGAAGAAGGTAACTGGACAGTAAAAGCAGCTGGTCCAACTACTTCTATTCGTGAGGAGCCATATCAAGGTGACATCATGAAAAAATTCGGTATCCGCGCTGTAATTGGTAAAGGCGGTATGGGACCAAAAACACTTGCTGCATTAGAAGAGCACGGTGGCGTTTACTTAAATGCAATCGGTGGAGCGGCACAATACTACGCAGACTGCATTAAAGGTGTGGAAGGCGTTGACCTAATGGAATTCGGTATTCCAGAAGCAATGTGGCATTTAAACGTTGAGAACTTTACAGCTGTTGTCACAATGGACTCTCACGGTAACTCACTACACGCAGATGTAGACAAATCATCCCTAGAAAAACTTGCGCTTCACGCAGAACGAGTATTCTAATAAAAGCGTTAGCAAAATTAGTTTTTAAGCTGTGGAGTACGTATAGCGTCAGCCATACTGCAAAAACGAATTTATCACAAAACGTATGTCAGTTGATGGAAGCGAAGACTGGACGCCCTGGAAAAAAGCGCCCAGCCGGAACCGACATCACCCACTCTTTATAGTGATAAGCCTACACAAGTTGGAGAAGCACAGAATATTCCTATGAATAACTGTGCTTTTCTTATGCTCAAAATTATTTCAAAAATCCTCAAATCACCTCCATCTCAATTCCAGCCTGCTTTTATCCCCACTCTTTAAAAATTCCTTCAAATTACTTACTTTCTTTTTTTAAATACCTTTGTTATAATAATTCTAAATTAGAAAGGGGCTAAACGAAAGCGATTTTCAATTAGATATTGTTAATATTTATTGATTTATATAGGTTTTGATATTGATTTTCATTATCAGGAGGGATAAAATTGGAACACTCTAAACGAGAAAATTTTGATTTAATTGAGAAAATAAAAGAGCATGCGGAATTAATCGCTGCCCTTATAGCAGGTTTGTTTATTTTACTTGCCTGGCGTTTAGATACTAGCGGGCAAACAACAGCCTCGATTCTTTTATATATTGTTGCATTTTGCGTTGGTGGATTCGCTAAAGCAAAAGAAGGCATTGAAGAAACCATTGAAAACAAAGAGCTTAATGTTGAACTACTGATGGTATTAGCTGCAGTTGGTTCAGCTGCAATCGGTTATTGGACGGAGGGTGCTATTCTTATTTTCATTTTTGCCGTAAGCGGTGCTCTTGAAACATACGCAATGAATAAAAGTCATCGTGAAATTTCAGCACTTATGAATTTACAACCCGAAGAAGCCTGGCTTGTTCGGGGTAACTTTGAACCACTGAAAGTTGCTGTCTCTTCATTACAAATCGGAGATCACCTGCTCGTAAAACCTGGTGAACGCGTACCTGCAGACGGTGTAATCTTTAAAGGACAGTCTTCTATCGATGAATCTGCTATTAGCGGTGAGCCTCTACCAGTGGCAAAACACGAAGGCGACGAGGTATTTGCCGGTACAGTGAACTTAAATGGTGCCATTACGATGGAAATGACAAAACCAAATTCTGAAACACTATTCCAAAAAATTATCCAGCTTGTACAGAGTGCTCAGAGTGAAAAATCTCCTTCTCAACAGTTTATAGAAAAATTCGAAGGTACTTACGTGAAACTTGTGCTACTTACCGTTGCTGTAATGATGTTTCTACCCCACTTTGTACTTAGTTGGGACTGGACAACAACTTTCTATCGAGCAATGGTACTCCTAGTAGTCGCTTCTCCATGCGCACTTGTTGCATCTATTATGCCAGCAACACTTGCAGCCATTTCAAATGGGGCAAAACACGGCGTGCTATTCAAGGGAGGCTTACATTTAGAGCATCTAGGTGCATTACGCGCACTAGCAGTAGATAAAACAGGTACTTTAACACAAGGTAAACCAACCGTTACTGATTTTATTGTTCGAGAAGGATTAGATCGTGAAAAAACAATGGCAATCCTTGCAGGTATTGAAGCACAATCGAACCATCCACTTGCTCAAGCAATAACTTTATTTGCAAGAAAAGAAGGTATCACACAGTTTCCTCAGGCCACTATTGAAGATATCCCTGGCTGGGGTATCAAAGCTTACGTTAACGAGGTCGAGTATCTTGTTGGGAAACCAGACTTTGTTGGTCTAGATGAGGCAAATCATTTTGCAAATGGTGTAGCAGAAAAACTTGCCTCAGAAGGAAAAAGCGTTATTTTCATTCGTGATAAAGATGGCATCGTCGCATTAGCAGCATTAAAGGATACCGTTCGCAGCGAAGCCAAAAAAGCAGTATCCTTACTAAAAGAACTAGGTATTAATGTTATCATGCTAACAGGCGACAACGAGAAGACGGCAAAGGTAATTGCCCAGGAAGCAGGTGTGACAGAATACGTTGCTGAATGTCTCCCTGAAACAAAAGTGATTGAGATGAAACGGCTTCTTGCTCAACATAAATTTGTAGGAATGGTCGGCGATGGCATTAATGATGCACCCGCATTAGCAACTGCAACTACAGGAATTGCTATGGGAGAAGGAACAGATGTTGCTTTGGAAACAGCAGATGTTGTTTTAATGAAAAACGACTTATCAAAGATTGCCTATGCCTTACGTTTATCACGTAAAATGCAACGTATCGTCAAACAAAACATTTTCTTCTCAATCGGCGTTATCGTTTTATTAATTGCTTCAAACTTTTTACAAGTGGTCGATTTACCTCTAGGTGTAATTGGACATGAAGGAAGCACCATTTTAGTTATTTTAAACGGCTTACGTATGCTGAATAAAAACGTCTAAAACAAACAGCCTCGTATCACAGAACGTGATGCCGAGGCTGTTCTTTTCAACACTTCTAACTTTTCGTTAGTGTCTTCTTCATAAGTTCTTTTTGCAATGCTTTTTTCTGCATTGTTGCATTTATAACGCCACCAAAAATTAAAATAATCCCCGTAACATATAGCCAAAGCATTAAAATAATCACTCCACCAATACTGCCATATGTAGCGGAATAATTTGCGAAATTATTGATATAAAAAGAGAAAACATACGTTACTGCCAGCCAGGCAAGAGTTGAAAACAATGAACCTGGCCAAACTCTCATTAACTTCAAACGAGGATTTGTATTCGGAACAAATCTATATATGCCCATTAAAACTATAAAAATAAGTAGAGGTGGTATCGACCAGCGCATTCTAAACCAGATTATTTCAAACTGCTCCTCAATGCCTACAATTGAAAATAAGAAGTGCCCCACTAGTTGCCCAAAAATCGGTAAAAGTAGAGCAACAACAATAACAATGACAAATGCTATCGTGAAAACAAGGGACAACCCTCGATCTAATAGACTCCCCCTAGTTTCTGTATCATAAGCCTTATTTAAAGCTCTAATCAATGCATCAATCCCTTTAGAAGCAGACCAAATTGTTCCAAGCACCCCGACGGATAATAAACTACTATTTCGGCTTGTTAAAATTTCATCTAATGTATTTTCAATAAGCCTATATACTTCGTCCGGCATTATATTCACGAGAAACGAATACACTTGCGTCGCCTTTAAATTCAAATATGGTAGTAATGTCACTAGAAAAATTAGTAGCGGGAAAAAAGACAGTAAAAAGAAATAAGCCAATTGCGCTGCAAGAGCCGATATTTCCACTCGCTGTAAACGTAGTATTAAATCTTGCATAAAGCCCCTTGATGTCATAACATCTACAGTGTCTTCGTCTGGTGAGGCAAATGATTTCACCACACCGACAGCTGTATGTATCGATGCTTTTCTCTTCTCCATATAAATTCCCTCCTGTACGACAACTATTCTTTATCAGGCAAAGAAAAGGCTGATTTCGTGTCTTTAATCATGCCTTCAATCGTGGAAGGTAATTCTTTAAATTCATCAACTTTATCAACGATTGAGTTGACATTTTCGGAAACACTTTCACATAGTACCTTAGCGGCTAATACTTTTTCCTCCACTAGCACTTGTAATTCCTCTCGGTTGGTTGCATAATACGCTATTGCTTCTTTCATCTTTTTCGTTGAAGCTATTGTTTTTTCACGCGTTGTACGGTCAAACATGCTTAATGCAGCACCAACTGTGGCACCAACTACGATAGATGCTAATAATTTACTTCGACCCATATTAAATACCCCCTGCTATTTTAGAATAAATAATCAATTATGCCTCGGCATCATTGCGTCCGGAATCGGCTTTGTGCTTAGGCCTGCACGAGGGCCGACACGATGTCGGTCATTTCGGTAATGCCACAGGACGTGGCGTTTTTACCGATGCAGGTCAGTTAGCCGTTATCGCATGGATGCGATGATTTTAGGCTAACACCCCCTAAGAAATCCTTTCCGATTCTGTGACATCCGCCGGAAGCTTTAACTTCTGTAGCGGTTTGGACACCCGCTACAGAAGTTAAACTACTTACTGCCCTTATTCTACCCAATAACAGTCTTTTTTTAAAGCAATGCCGAAATACAGTGTTGACATTTTTTTTATTCAATGAAATGATATTTTCGAGGATTACGAAAGGTAGGTTTAAATAATGGATTTATCAGTACCGTCAAAAGAAAACGTTATTTATATGATTGATCAAATGAAAGACAAGCTTCGCATGGTCAATGTTGATGCGATGAAATCGGAAAATTTTGATGAAGCTAATTACGAAGACCTAGTCTATTTATACGAAATGATCATGAAGCGCGATACTTTCAGCCCAAGCGAGATGCAAGCTATCGTTGCTGAATTAGGAGCTTTACGTAAATAGGATTTTGTAAAAAAAGCTATTAGCAATTGGGCACCAAAGCCGTTTGCTAATAGCTTTTTTCTATTGTGTATCTTTTACAGCAGAGCCATCCTCAGTTACAAGTGGTTGTATTAACACTTCTACACGACGGTTTTTCGCACGCCCTTCTGCAGTATCATTTGGTGCAATGGCACGGTTCTCACCGAAACCTTGCGTACTAAAGTTTCGTCCATCTAGCTTCGAATTACTCTTCAACAAAATTTCTGCGAAGTTCACCGCCCGCAGCGCTGAGAGCTGTAAGTTAGACGAGAAATTTGGACCAGCCGGAACATTATCTGTATGACCAGTAATAACAATATTACGCGGCGGATTAGATACCAATACATCTGCAAGCTCTTTTGCTATTGTCATATACTCTGGTTTAATGTCTGCTTTCCCAGAATCAAACAGGATACTATCACGAATTGTAACAAGTAACCCCTCATCAGTCATCGCTGTTGCGAACTGACCTTCCATCTCATGAACAGCGATGAAATTATCAACACTATCTTTAATGTGAGCTAACTCCTGCTGATCCTTCAAGTAAGCCGAATTTTGCTGCGTATTTGGTGTTTGCTCACTTTCTGCATTCGGACTTTGTATCGGTGAAGGATGCTCTAAAAAGCTTGTACCACCATCAAATACTTGAGTAAACACTTGTGACATTCTATCTAGCTTTTCTTGGTCTACTGAACTGGATGCAAATAATATGATAAATACAGCTAATAGCAGTGTTAAAATATCTGCATACGGAACTAACCAAGACTCATCGATATGTTCATCATGCTTTTTTTTCTTAGCTTTCTTTGTCAAGGCCGCCCGCCCCGCTTTCATCAGAAATTTGACGACGTTCTTCCATTGTTAAGTAAGAAGATAATTTTTGTTCAATAACACGTGGAGCCTCCCCTTCTAAGACAGAAAGGATGCCTTCAATCATCATTCTTTTTTGCTTAACTTCGATAGCTGATTTACGTTTTAATTTATTCGCAAATGGATGCCATAAAACATAACCAGTAAAAATCCCTAATAATGTAGCCATGAAAGCAGCTGAAATAGCATGTCCTAGCTTTTCTATGTCATTCAAATCTGCTAATGCGGCGATTAACCCTACTACCGCACCAAGTACCCCTAAAGTCGGGGCATATGTACCAGCTTGTGTAAAGATTGCAGAACCACTAGCATGACGTTCTTCCATCGCTTCGACTTCTTCCGTTAGGACATCACGAATATAGTCTGCATTCTGACCATCAATTGCTAACGTAAGTCCATTTTTTAAAAATGGGTCTTCAATCTCTGAAGCTTTACTCTCAAGCGCTAATAGACCTTCACGGCGAGCTAAATCCGCCCATTGTGAAAACATCTTAATAATCTCAATATCATCTGCTAATTTCGTTTCTTTAAAAAGAATTTTAAATAACTTTGGTACACGCTTTAACTCCTTCATAGGGAAGGCAATTGTTACTGCGGAAATTGTACCGAAGATGATAATTAGAATGGCAGCTGGGTTATAAAATGCACCTAAGCTTACACCCTTTAGCACCATTCCTGTTAATAGCGCTACTAGCGCAAGTATTAACCCTACAATCGACGATATATCCATTCTAGAACCTCCAAATCTCCTATTAAACTTTATTTCGTCCTTTTTTTCATATTTTAAACAATACATAATATAGTATAAATGTATTTCACAATTTTTTCGATGTAATAAATACTTTTTATTCACTTTTCGACAATATTTGATTATATTGAATTAAGAATAATACACTAAATTGTCTTTATTTGAAAAAAATAAGAATTTGTTATTATTCCTCACGTAAAATTACTAAAATACGCTGAACTAGTCATAAAATCAGGATTAAATATCTAAAAAAATCTTCGCGTGCATATAAGTAATTCGACTGATAATCAAACATCAGTTCAGATAATTACTGAAATATCGTATAAAAATGATGGAAAACCGTTTAATGTCGATTTATTAGACAAAATATTTTTCACACTCGCTAAAGCTATCATGCTCGCCACTCCCTGTAAAGTTGTAATATACAAAAATGCACTTGGTTAAACAAGCATTTTTGTACATATTTATTTCAACAGACGAAGTGCACATTATTTTTTTAAATCGATGCAAAAGCCTCTAAACATTCTGTCGGAGAAAGGAGATGTTCTCTGAAAAGCTTGGCAAATTACTTTACGATTATTTCTAAGCAAATGATTATAGACATCATTACTATAAAATAGGCAAAAAGAATCATTTATTCTATATTATCAACCTGAAATTTTAAGTATTTTTTTCCTACCAATATTAGTCTAGACTAGGTATGTTATGGATGTCATAAATTCTCCTTAGATTTTCCTAGTAACCTATTGTATAATTACTTTAGATATTATTGTAGATTATTTTAGTAGAGAGGAGCTTTTATTATGTTCATTACGACTGTACTAGGCTTTTCAGCCGTTTTACTAATTTCTATGGGATTCTTCATTCACTACCTACAAGTTGGTTTAGATACTAAGTCTTCAGTAACTGTAGATCCAAAACCAAGTGAAAAATTTTAATTTCATTGAAAACAGCTACATTCTAGTGGCTGTTTTTTATTTATCCCCCGGCTGATTGAATTGCACCTAAGAAAAATTAATGATAATTCCAACTATTTCGATTCACTAAATAAATTACTAAACTTTTTTTCGTGAAAAATCGCGTGAATATTGTTATTATTATTTGCATATTTATAGTTTTGCTCTAAAATAATTCCTGTAAGGAAGGGAGCAATTTTTCATGACAATGTTACAAAATATTCTTAAGTTTAACGAAGATTTCGTTCAAGAAAAAAAATATGAGCCTTTTATTACAACAAAGTATCCTGATAAGCGTATCGTTGTGTTATCATGTATGGATACTCGACTTGTAGAGCTGTTACCTAAAGCTATGAATTTGCGTAATGGCGACGTAAAGATCGTTAAAAGTGCTGGGGCATTAGTTAGTCACCCTTTTGGTGCAATTATGCGTAGTTTACTTGTAGCTGTTTACGAACTACAAGCAGATGAGGTGTATGTTGTTGGACATTACGACTGCGGTATGAGTGCAGTTGACCCAGAAGCAATGCTAAAGAAAATGATTGCTAGAGGGATAAACCCAGAAACTATCGACACGATAGAATATTCAGGTCTTGATTTAAAAGAGTTTTTACGTGGCTTTGGTGACGTAGCAACAAGTGTAAAGAAAAGCGTAGATACAATTCGCAATCACCCGTTAATGGTTAAAGACGTGCCTGTCCATGGATTAGTGATTGATCCAAATACAGGTCGCCTTGATTTAATCATAGACGGTAGCAAACAATAGTAAAAAAAGAAGCGTCTATCCTTCAAACAATGAAAGATAAACGCTTCTTTTTATTGACCCTCTAAACGTGCATACATATAATGATCCACCCATTTACCATTAATGTACAACAGCTTTCTTAAAAGACCTTCACGCTGAAACCCAGCCTTTTCTAACACTCGGATAGAAGGATTATTTTGTGTTGAAACATAAGCCTCTACTCGATGTAAGCCCACTTGCTCGAACGCAAATTGCACGACCATATTAACTGCTTCTGTCACGATCCCTTTTCCAATATAAATTTCATCCATCGCATAACCTACAAACCCACTGGAATACGGTAAACGTTTTACTGCATAAAGAGCAATATGTCCTATTAGATTATGTGTACCTGGCTCAAAAATACCAAAAGTAAATTCCCTCTTCGAGTCCATTAAGTATAAGCTTTCTTGAATTTTTTTATATTGAGCATTAATTGTATAATATTCCGGACGTTGTAACGGTTCATATGTAGACCAAAAGTATTTATTGCGACATACGAGATCGGTTAAACTTTGTGCATCTTTTTCATAAAATGTGCGAATGTAGCATTTTCTCCCTTGAATCGATACCACATTTTCACCCTTTTTTCTTAATAATCTCCAAATTTTAAGCACCATTTTTCCACACTAACCTTCCGATAATTGTCAATACGTTTTAATGCCTGAGTTCATTTATTCAATGGATGAAACAACCACTAATGGTTAACTAACATTTATGGGGTCATCACCAAAACGTGTGGTTGATTTTTTGTTCCGGCTGGGTGCTTTGTTGTTGTTGTTGTTGCTGTCGCTTCGCTTTCGCACAGACAAAACATTGTTGCTGTCGCTTC
>DAMBVB010000066.1:0-10325 GCA_032053185.1 Lysinibacillus sp. | reverse complement strand
TTATTGGTGGGTTTACTGTATTAAGCACAACCGAACATGCAGAAAAATTGTATCGTTATATGAATGGCATGAGACAAGCGACGAAACGAGAAGTAGAACAAATCAAACCAATTTTAGATGATTTATGTCAAAGAGCAGGTATACAAGATTTGGTTTTATGTGTAGCAGATGAACCATTCCCAAATGCGTATGCATTTGGTAGTAAGACAGTTTGTGTGACTAAAGGATTATTAAAAACAGCGAATGAGGAAGAGCTTGCAGGGATTCTTGCTCATGAACTTGGTCATTTGAAGTATGGGGATAGTAAGCGTTCTGTCATGGCGCATACGTTGAATACAGCGGGTACAGTGGCTATATGGATATTAGTAGCTATGGCAACGATTTTATCTGTTTTATCGAATCGTGTGCCGATTGTGGCTGTATTAGCGGCTCTTGCAGCGGTTGTATTAAAAGCTATGCAAGTGGTTTTACATCGAGTTGCTGATTTATCGTTTCGAGTTGTTGGAAGAAAAGAAGAATTCCGAGCGGATGCTTATGCGGTTGAATTAGGAATGGGAGCAGGTTTGTTGTCATTTCTAGAAAAAATAGAAGGAACCGAAGGTTCTCCTAAAGGAATCTGGGCGCGTTTAGAAGCGACCCACCCATCTGTGGCATTTCGAATTGAACAGATAGAAATTGCATTAGAGGAAGAATAAAAACGAATTCATTAACAAAAAAACAAAGCGATGATCGCTTTGTTTTTTTAGAATGAATAGTGGTAATGAAGTGTATAGTATGATTAAGGTAGGAGATTGATATCTTAGTCCTTTTATTAAGAGACGCCTGTTTTAAACAGGCGTCTCTTGTTTTTTTATTCGCCCAAAAATAAAAAAAGGCTTATTTAGTTATATACACATTTATATGATGAACATAAGGTAAGGTATACAACGCCTTAACTCCACATCAACTTTTTTGTAAAGTACTCTTGTTTTTTGATATTTTGAAGAAGGGAATGGGGAAATGAATGAATTATAATTTTAATCGAACAGATACATGGATTCCTTTAAAAAATAATTATGATTGTCAAATTATCCATTGTAGAGGACCTTGTTTATAAAAAGTGACATAATATAAATAATCGTAAATATAATTAAAATGGTTGTTGGTAAGGATATATGTCGTACAGGGATCTTTGTTTAAAAAAAACGAAGATCCTTTTATACTTTGTTTATTTTTTTTAATGGGATATACTCAAGTTTTATAATAAGGGCATAGTTTTAGAAAGTAGCTTCTCTTCCTTTACACAGAACAGGAGAATGCAAAAGATGACTTTTTGGTGGATATAAGTGATACAGATAAAAATAGTTCGTATATCTGTATCACTTATCCAATTAAAACTTTAAGTTTTAATGAATTTGGATTGTAATGATGTAATTTATATAAGGGGAATATAAAAAGAAATTTGTGATATAATAAGTGTCCATCACTAACTAATTTAAGGGTTTCATCCATTTGAAAAATCTCTTTACATGTGTGCATATGAAGAGATTTTTTGTGTTTATGTAATAATTGAAATTATGTTAAGATTGATAAGACTACATTTGAAAATGTGGGTTCAAGTTGCTGTTTGACTGAATTGCACCAAAAAAAACAATTCCATTACACGGGAATTGTTTTTTTTTGGTGTGCAATTAATCAGCATATGGCAGCCGTAAGGAGTTGTGTCTTTTCATAGATTAGTGTAACATAAATAGAAAGAAAATTCAAAAATAAAGGGATGAATCTTTATATATTTTCAAATTTGAACACAAAAATGTAAAGATATGGGTTACAATAAGCAGTGAAACACTCTCCTATGTTTCTAGTGATTGTATTTTTTATATGTTTTTGGTGCGAAATCTGTACATAGGTTTTGCACTTTTTTATTTGTTGTTTCATAGGATCAGTGTCATTTTTTTATAAGGGGGAATTCGTATGTTTGGTAGTAAAGAGGATGATATTAAAGAATATCTTATAAAAAAGGATTATGAGGTTAAAGAGTATTTAAAGAAAAATGGAGATTGGTATTATTTTAAAGTACGTAATTTTTGGTCAGGTGCTCATATAGTAAAGGTGAAAGATGGATTATTTGGTTTTAGTGTGGAAAAAGTGTGAATAGAAAGAAGGTTTATTCTGTGTAAGTACACTTGTAAGCATACTTATAAGTGTACTTACACAAATTAAATTACATAAATACTGTAACTAGCAAAATCAAAGTTATTATTTTGAAAGTAAACTTTTGAATATTAGTTTACTTTCAAACTATTGATTTTATGGGATTTTAAGAGGATTTTAGAAAAACAGAGATTTCCGTAAGGAAAGTATACATTCAGAACACTGAAATAAAAGGATTTTCACGCCCGACCTTTGCCCCTAGTCTTCGCAGTACGGAGTGGCGCACTGGCATAGGAAACACAGGTTGGAGGCTCGATGTAAAGGGCGTGTAGCATAGCGGAACGGGCGTAGCCGAACCCTTTATATGGAGACCGCCTGTGTTAGCCTATCCGGGCAAGCCAGTCCGGTTGCGAAGTGGGGGGAAAGAAAAGGAGGGCATTTAAAGTAGAGAAAACAAAAAATATAAGCTGATCAGCTTATATTTTTTGTTTTTTTTCAAGGATTAAGTATAAAGAAAGTTATTGCAGATATAGAGATAAAGATGATTAATACAAAAATTGTAATTTTTGTTGAGTTAGGTTTTTTAGGGGTGTTTTTGAAATATCTTATAGCTGAAAAAATAGCTATTAAAGCCATTCCAATAATAAATAATAGGTGAAATGTTTGCATGATTAGTTGCTCCCTTTTTTATTTTTGGTTATAAATTTTAAAGATTAAATTAGAAAAAGAATCCTCTAAAAATCAGAGGATTCTTTTTCTTTTGAAGTATCGCTAATAGTGAAGTATTTTTATAAGAATGTGTAGTAGAAGGTTATAGCAAATCCGATTATAAAGAGTAATGATACGAGGAGATAGACTCTTTTTTTGTTATCTCTTGCTATTATTTTATCTAGTGTAATGAAAATACCAACAACACCTGCGATTAATGCGAATTTAGCAAATTCAGATGGATATGTGAAGGCAACTACTGCAAAACAAGCAATAATCAATGTTAGTCTATAAAACAGTATTCCTTTAGACATTTCCATTTGAGGAATCACATCCTTCTTTTTATATTTGACTAGCAGCGCAACCAATTGCGTAACCAGCTAGACATCCAAGACAACCGCCACATGCATATGGACTAGCAAACAAACATCCGCCACATGCGCCTTCGCAAGCCCATTTAGCCCATTGAGGCATAGTTTTCCAGTTGTTTTTGATACAACGTTGAACATCTTCCCAGTAACCTGCTTTAGCATTGTTTTCTTTTAAGATTGATTCACTTTTTCCATCAGTGAATAATTTCATCTGATTAAGTTTTCCATCTTTTGAATTTAGGTCTAGAGTTCCGACATTTTCAC
The DNA here is from genome assembly GCA_032053185.1 of Lysinibacillus sp. GTDB lineage: Bacteria > Bacillota > Bacilli > Bacillales_A > Planococcaceae > Lysinibacillus. The sequence continues at coordinate 6,849 of DAMBVB010000066.1, read as the reverse complement.
CATCTAATGTTTTTACTGTTAAAAGAATCGTATCACCATTATTTGGTGTTTTCAATTCTAAAAATGTAGGGTCAGCAAATTTACTTTCAGATTCATTAAATCCTACAGTTAGATATTGTTTTGTATCATTAGATTTAGGGTTTTCTTTTGAAGGGATTATGATAGCCGATGTTTTAGTTTCTTTATAATCGACTTTAACAGCTTCTTTCCATTCAAAATCTGCTGTGGAGTAAATACTTAATTTGTTTTGTTTAAGATCAGTTAATTGTTTTTTTATTTTGTCCAAAATTTGTTCGTCAGCAAATTTATTTGTTTCATTTGTAGAAGAAAGGTTTTCTGGTTTTTTACAAGGTACACAATCGTTCTTTTTCCCGTTGGTATTATTATTAATATTGTTACTAGTATTATCTTGTGCAAAAACTTTTTCTAAATTTAGTGAGTATGGTTGAAAAACTCCAAAGGCTAATATAATTGCGACAAAAGCTAATCCGAAAATTTTTTTCAAATTAATACAGCTCCCTTATAAGTATAATTTCTCCTCGCCTCCATAATAGACCAATAATTGAAAATTTTTAATTTTTTTCTAATAATTGGAATATAATGTTAGCTTAGAGAACTTTGATATATTCCGTTTTTTATTTATTTGAAAATCAGATTATAAAAAAACACCTTCAAGAATGAAGGTGTTTTTTTCTTATAAGTCAGTGTGTGTTTGTAAAAAATAATCTGGTCTTGCTGGTGCACCTCCACCGTCTCCTATATTTACAGCTTGATTTTTAAAAGAGTCGTTTAATCCTAACGATAGGATACTAATTAAAGATATTCCAAGTATAGTTAGATAAATTTTTTTCATTATTTTAACGCTCCTTTTTCTAATTCATTTTTTTGAGCTGTATTGCTCATGTAAAAATATTGACTTGCTTTGTTATGGTTATTTTCTTTATAAAATTTTAGGGCTAAGATATCAGCATATTCTTTTACGCATTCCCATAGTTTTTCTTTTTTAAAGTAAGTAATACCTTCTGAAATTGATGTTTCTAAAGTTAATGTAGGAACTTTATTATTAAGTGCTTTTAAGATTTTAAAGCGATGTTGGAATTCTTGATTGTTAAAGTGGTTACTAAGTTTTAATCCTTTTTCAATTAGTTGTTCAGCGTAATTATGGTCATTTATTTTATAGTATTCAAATGCTTCTACGAAAAATGCTTTGAAATGATTTGGATTGTTTTTTGTTACTTCAGATACATGACGAATTGCCAGCTTAGATAAATTTTGTTTTGAATATAACCAGGCTAAATTATGTCTTACCATAAGGATGGAGTTTTTATGATTGTTTTTTTGGAATGTGTCTAGGGCTTTATTAAATGATTCCTCAGCTAATTCGAAATGTTTTAAGTCAATACAACATAGGCCTATAAAGTTATCACATAGTGCTACATTTATTTCATAACCTTCATGTTTTGTAAATTCTTCTTTAGCTAATTTTATATAATCAAGAGCTATTACTTGTTTATAGATTTGATAATAAAAATATCCCATTCGATAATTAAATTCAGCATGTTCTATTGGATCAGGAATGTGTATTAATAGTTCTTTTGCTTTTTCATAGTGTTCACTTGCTTCAGTGTAATTGGATGTTAAAGTAGAATGGAATGCTTTAAAGAAGTGATAATAATAAGCTAGGAAGTCATCTGCTGGAGTTGTGAAATTATCCATTTCATCAAAACTGTTTTCGTTAATACTTATCCAATCTGTTAATGCTTTGTATCTAAAATCTAATAAAGAATAGTATAAGAGTAAATTTTGATTTTCTTTGACATTGTTAATTTCACCGTCTATATATTCTTTTAATTGTTTTGCTTTAACTAATTGTTGTTTTAGCATAGATTGATACCAGTCATTTAATAATTTTGTTATTTGTTCATTTTCTAATTGAACATTCATAGAATCTTCCCCTTTTCCAAAATTATCTATATCTTGTTTTCACCATGTTATCATGGTATTACATTGTTATCATGGTATTACATTAGATTAACTTTTAAATAAGTTGATATATATAATTTTGAATATTATGTTTATTTTAGTTTTTATTTTATAGAGATGACAAAAACCCCTTAATATATAAGGGGTTTTTGTTAATGGGTGTAAATAGGATATTTGTCTTATTGACATTTTTAGGATATCAATTTTGGTTGGAATTGTATATATTTGTTTTTGGAAATGTAAAAAGTCAGATAAGATACAACAAAAAAAGCCATTCATGCTATAATTGAGTTGACTAGACCAAATCATAGTGAAGGGGCTTTTTTTGTACCTTTATAAAAGATTATTAGAGTATGAGACTTATAGAAAATATTCTATATATATAATAACAAAATAAAAGTCTCTTCGCTAGTTGTAAAAACTAGAAGTGGAGAGTTAATTATGAAAAAAATAACGGATTTTTCAGAAGTTGAGAAAAATGCAAGGATACGTGATTTAGAAATTGAACGTAAGAAACATGAAAATCATTATACAAAAGAGCAAGAACAAGGATTAGGACAGGCTCTTGAAACATTACAAAATCTTACGGGTGCTGAGTATTATGTAGGACGTAAACGAGATCCATTTGCTAAAGTTGAATTTTCACAATTGATTCATGAGAATATTAGATTTTTAGTTAAAATTAAGTATTTAACTAATACTGAGAAGGTCTTTCTTTTTGAGGTTTCTTGTTATTTAGAGGTTGGAACTAATGTTTTAATTGAAAAGGATTCTAATGAATCAGATAAAGAAAACATTAACAGTGCATCAATTCAATATTTGGCAAAAGAACTTGGGAGAGAAAGAGCCAGGGTGAGTTCTATTATGAAATCGTTAAAAGAAAAAGGAATTCTTGCATGTGCTGAAAGTGGTTTTCGTGATGAAACTGGACGGATTTGTACAAAACGTACTTGGTTAATGAATCCTAATATTATTTGTACAGGGAGAAAAAGTTCTATTGATAGAGTAACTAAAAATATTTTTAAAGGTGTATTGAAGAATTTCAAAGTAACTAATGATTCAAAAGAAGTACATAATTTACCTATTTATTTTTTTTAGAAACGTACTTGCGTTTCTTTTTTTTATCTGAAATACGAACACTTGTCCGTGCCAAAAATAGCACACTAGTGTGCCAAAAATGGCACACTCCCCCCCTCTCAAACCCTTGGTACTACTGACTTTTTTTTTTTTCCCTCTTACTCTTATATATATAGGCTCTTTCGCTCGATTTATTTTGCTATTTTTTGAGAATAAGATACGTTATGTTTTCACGCTATATTTTGATAAAAATCCGAAGGATTGCCCCTTTTTGTAGTTTCCGTGCTTCGCTATCGAACTGGCTAGCCGTATTAGGCTATCACAAGGATTCTCAGTGTAAAGGGTAAAATACACTTCGCTACGCTACGCCCTTTACACCGAGCCTCCACCTTGTGATTCTTAGCCAGTGCGCCAGCTCTTACCGCAAAGCATGGGAAACTACAAGGGGCGTTCCTGTTTAAATAATAGATTTCAAAACGATAAAAAATAAAAACTAATAAAACTTTTAAAAACAAAAATACAAAGATCGAAAAATTATAAAAGAAACAAACACCCGATTTAATCAAACGTTTGTTTAACAAATAGCCGCGCCATGGCGCGGCTATTTACAAAGACATATGAAAAAATATATGGAATAAATAGTGATATATAGTTCCATATCCATTTTCCATAGTTTGCATGTAGACCGAAGTTGAATTTAGACGCTGTATACAGCTGATTCCCGGCCCCTCTCCTTCTTTTCTTCGCTATCGCTTCTAACCTACTGACCACTCACATACTACATCTACATGTGAATGGTCAGTAGGTTAGAAGGAGAGGGGCCGGGAATATGAGAATTGAGTAAGAGAAATAGAGTAGTAGAATAAGAGAGAAAGAGAAAAGAGTAAGTATAAAATAGAAAGAAAGAATAGAAGAATAGTAAATATGGAAATAGATATGGAGGACGATGGTAAGAATATGGTAAAATAATAGGTGGTAAAGGTAAGAGATTAGAAGAGTGGATGTATAGAAGGATAGAAGATTAGGAGAGGGAAATATGGCAATTACGAAGAGAGATGTAGAGATAGTAGAGTGGGTAAATTTGCATGGGTTTGTATTAGCAGAACAGGTACAAGAGTTTTTTGGTTTGGGAAAGACAGTTGTGTATAGGAGATTAAAAGAGTTGGTAGAACAGGGAGTATTGAAGAGAGAGAGGATTTTATATGATTATGGGAATGTGTATTGGGTAACGAAAGATGGTGTGGAATTATGTGAGAGTGAAATGGCAGCAGGGAAAAAGCCGAGTGTGAATAATTTTGTGCATGATAAGAAATTAGTGGATTTATCGGTAAAGTTGTTAAAAAAATATGAGGGATCGAGTTGGATAACAGCAAGACAAATTAAATCGAGATTAGTTAAAAAGGCAAGTGAAAAAGATAAGTTTAAAGCATTAGCTATGAGAGTGGCAGATGGGATATTGATTGTGAATGAAAAGAAGTATGCAGTAGAACTAGAGTTGTCATTAAAGAATCGAACAAGAGTGAAGCAGATTATAAGCGATTATGCGGAACGAATTGCAAAAGGGCAGTATGTTAGTGTGATTTATGTAGTAGAAAAGGAAAGTATTGCAAAAGTATTACGAGAAGAAATGAATCAAACAGTTGTATCAGATAGATTTCAAATTATGAAATTTTAATTTAGGTTAACTTTAGTTAACTAGTTTGTTTAAGGTTAACTTTTAAAGAGAGGAATATAAATATGGCAACTAATCAGTATGAAGAAAATCGAAATTCATTAGAATGGATTCGTTTTGCAGCAGTTATATGTTTTACAAGTGGGTATTTGATTGCAATTCTTTTTAAAAAGATAGGTGCATTAGCACAGGTAGGAAAATTAGAGAAACGAATTGTATTTTGGATTGCATTTGGATTTTCGATTTTATGGGTGTTAAATGATTTTCAGACATTGTTAGCATCTAGTATTTTGTCATTTGTGATTTCATTTGTAGAAAGTTATTTTCAAGTATTGCCAATAGAACTGAAACGTTTGGTATTCGCTATTTTTCCAGAGCATAATACGCTGTTAGCGTTTTTGGTGAATGGTGTTAAAACAGCGGGATTAGTGGTTGCTATTGAAAATGTGTTTAAATGGGCAACTAGAGTAGATGAATCAACTGTACAAAATAGTCCCTCTTTAGAGCGAGAGAAACAAGAAAATAGTTTGGCCAATAAGGTTATTGTGAATTTAAAAGAGAAACAGCAAGAAAAAAATTATCAGAAAGAAATGGATCGTGGGGAAATTCCAAAAGGTGTGCGTTTAGGAAGAACTATGACTGGCGGTCAAGAAATCACGTTAACACCAGATGTTTTAAAGAAGCATATTGGATTAGTTGGAACAACTGGTTCGGGTAAAACGATAACGATTAAAACATTTTTGGAATACGCAATTTTAAAGAAGCAAGCAGGGATTTTTATTGATGCAAAAGGAGATATGAAACTTGCGGAAGAAATTCGGAAGTTTGCTGAAAAGCATAAACGTCCTTTTTATCATTTCAATACAGATGGAGTTGGGATGCACTATAATCCTTTAGCTGTAGGAACTCCAACAGAATTAACAGATAAAATTTTAACGTTGTCTGATTGGTCTGAAGAACATTATAAGTTATCTTCTCAGGAATTTTTACAATATTTATTCCGTGTTTTTGAAGCTAGGAATGTGAAAGCGACGTTAACAAGTGTTTCACAATATTGTGATGCTGATGCTTTAATTGGATTAATTACAAGCCAATCAGAAATAGAAGTAAATGAAGAAGCGTCTAAAAAGGTTGCTGTTAGCAATTTAAGTGATACAGATGGTTTAGTGTTGTTTGATAATGAAAAAGTTGATTTAAGCAAATCTGAGCCTTCTGAGAGCATTTTTAAACGTGATGAAGTTTTTACTTTGATTCCAAAAATTAAGCGGATTGATAAAAAGGCAATTGAAGGTTTGGCCAGTCGTGTTTCTATTTTGGCTGAAGGAGATTTTCGACATTTGTTCCAGGAAGAAGAGGGAAATACAATTGCATTACATCAAGTGTTAGAAGAAAGAGGAATGGTTATTTTTACGTTGGATAGTTTGCGATATCCGGAAGGCGCTCGACAACTTGGAAAAATGATTGTAAATGATTTGAAAACGAATGTGAGTAGTCATATGAAACAAAGAGAAGGTGAACATGTGACAGTTGCTATTGATGAATTTAATGTACTTGTTACGCAGCAAGTTATTGATGTGATTAATAAATCTCGTGGGGCAGGATTTGAGGCATTGCTTGCTTTTCAATCTTTAGCGGATATAGAGACAGTGAGTGAGCATCTTCGAAAACAAATTATGCAAAACTGTAATACTTTAATTGTTCAGACACAGAATGATCCAAGTGATGCAGAAGAATTGGCAAAGGCAATTGGTACAGCTGATAGTTTAGATTTTACTTATCAGGTAGATATGGCTCAGGGTGTAACAGGTTTGGGAAGTATGCGAAATGTGAAAAACTTTGTGTTCCATCCAGACGAAATTAAAGCATTACAGACTGGGGAAGCCTTGGTGAAAATAAAGCAAGGTGATAAACTAGTAAGGAAAAAAATTAAGGTGAGAATGGTAAAATGGGAGGATTAATTACGTGTTAATTTTAACAGCTTTTGTGAATTGGATTATTATATATATGCTTTTAGCTTTATATATAAATTCTAATATTTTAGCCGCATTTATTTCAGCGATTATTATTGGTGGGTTTACTGTATTAAGCACAACCGAACATGCAGAAAAATTGTATCG
>DAMBVB010000065.1:0-11330 GCA_032053185.1 Lysinibacillus sp. | reverse complement strand
AACAAAATCAACAGAAGACAGAAAATTCAATTAAAATTCATGCGACGTTAGTGATTCATTATATCTAAAAAAAATTAAGAGGCTGGGACATAAGTATATTTTCAAAGCTAAATTTACATCAGAAAAGCACGAGAAATCAACATTTTGTTTTCTTGCGCTTCTTAAGGTTTTGACCCGTTTTGTCCCAGCCTCTTAGTATATAAGTTGTTTTATGATGACACTACCTTACTATCAAAATGGCTAGAATATGCAACTTGCTTTTAAAAGAGCATTTGCAGCAAGTGATACATCAGGCAAAAACTATGATTCTTCTTTCTTACAATAAATTCCATAATCAATAACTCCAATTAAATAGCCGATTCCAGCCCCCAAACTAACTGAAAATACTAGAAAGTCTGGTTTAAAAAACAGTCCAACCGTTACACCGAAACCGCTACCAAAAATCATTCCCAATGGTATTAAACTATCTATTAAATTTTTAGCGTCTCGTGACTTTTTCATACGCACTAATCCTTTCTATTATATTTTTGAACTACGGAACCAAGAGCTAAACAAAAAGGCAACAATCAACTGACATAAAAAATATCCTGTCAATAAATTTATTACTGACTCCACTGCAAAACAGTCTTTAATATAGTAAGATAGGCACTGCTCTCTAGCAATAGCGCCATTTAATTGGTGTTTCAAACTCCACGTCCAGATAAGAATCCCTTCCCTATCTATAAACGTTGAAATAAATATGTACAAAAATGCTTGTTTAACATTTTTGATTTCCTTTATATATGACAACTTTACAGGGAGTGGCGCATGATAGCCTTGATCGGTTAGCCAGCACTCGATATAGCAGGGTTCTAGGCTATTAAAATCATGCGAGTAGAGGCTCCGTGTTTATTCCCGTACTTGTATAGAAAAATAGTTAATCAGCGAAAGTGCTAGCAAAAATGTACACTGTTGACATAAGGAGTATAGCTTAATTGTTTTTTTCACTCCAAACCATGTATGAAGGACAGCAATTGTACTTATTAGAGGTGTTCTTTCCCCTTTCTAAGCAATTATAAAAGGTTTATCCTTTGCTATGTTTTTTCACCAAAATAACATGGACGGTAAAGTGCAACACTTTAATTAGCGTAAGGTTTCTTCATCCCCACATTAGTCCTCGGGTTTATAGGACAATTAATGCTGGATAAATTACCAAATACCAATTAGATAAGTTTTTTATACTATCAACTTTTTTTCCTCTTTCACACGTCTAATAGTTGTATACAATTTGAAAAAGGAGCTTCTTTGGACATGAAAACAAGAAATGCATTTCAACATGAAGAGATGTTTGTCCAGTTAATCCGCGAACAGAAAGAGCGTTTTTATTTGCTCGCGTATAGCTATACGAAAAATGAACAGGACGCACTTGATGTTGTACAAGACAGTATTCAAAAAGCAATGCTTTCTCTCGATCGACTAGAAAATGCCGAGTATATGAAAAGCTGGTTTTACAAAATCGTCGTACGTACATCTATAGATTTTTTACGTAAGCATAAACGCTTACAAGTGACAGACGATGATACATTACAATTTTTAACACCTGCACAAGAGGATGTCTACGAAAACGTTGATTTAGAGCATGCGTTAGATGAATTACCGCTAAAGTATCGTGAAGTTGTCATTTTACATTATTTCGAAGATTTAAAACTCGCTGATGTGGCAAATATCCTTAACATTAAGCTGAGTACCGCTAAATCACGTCTTTATACAGCGTTAAAACTATTGAAAATACAATTGGAAGATGTAAAGGGAGAAACGGCACATGGATGAAAAATTAAAAGAATTAGAAAAGCAATATCATGCAGTATCTATTCCAAAGGAGCTTGATTTTGTAGTTGAAAACGCATTAAAACAAGGCAAAAAGAAAAGAAAAAAACGAGCACCACAATGGTTACTTGGATCTGCGGCGGCGGCCATGCTTTTTACAGCTAGTTTAAATGTTAGTCCTGCAATGGCACGAACACTTTCAGATATTCCCGTTGTTGGTCATGTCGTAAAAGTCTTAACATGGACTGAATATGAAGTACAAGAAGAGACATATGATGCAGATATTAAAGTACCTTCCATCGAAAACCTAGAAAATAAAGATCTTGCTAATACTTTAAATGAACAATACCGTTCAGAAGGTAAAGCTCTTTATAATGCCTTTATTGCCAAAGTTGGTGATTTAAAGGCTAACGGTGGCGGCCATTTAGGCGTAGATAGTGGCTACGACGTAAAAACAGATAATGACCAAATATTGTCAATTGGTCGTTACATTGTCAATACAGTTGCATCATCTTCTACAACTATGCACTACGATACAATCGATAAACAAAATGAAATTTTAATTACACTGCCAATGCTGTTTAAAGATAATAATTACATTAACACAATCAGCGAAAACATTAAGGAACAAATGCGTGAACAAATTGTCGCATCGAACGAAGAAAAAGTGTACTGGGTAAAAGGTGCAGGACTTCCTGATGAAGAGGTTATTGATGAATTTACAGCTATTAACGCAGACCAGCAATTTTATATTTCTAATAAAGGGAAACTTGTCATCTCCTTCGATCAATATGAAGTAGCACCTGGCTATATGGGTGTAGTGGAATTCGAAATCCCTTCAGATGTCCTAAAAAATGATCTTGTAAGCTCTAATTATATTCATTAATTATTTGCATTAGTGAAGCTTTAATCCGTGGAAGCCATGGACTATTAGTATTCACCAATCGGGCTTTTAGCGCAGTTTCTCTCCCATCTCACTTCTTTATGGTAGAAGAAAAACTGCCTTAAAAATATATTTTCAAAATAAGAGGTATTTGACAATTCAATCGTCAGATACCTCGCTTTTTTCTGAAAAAAACTTGGACGAGATGGAAATACGTTTTTGTAAATTCTCCGTTTCAGAGTAGTTTGTCACGCTTATAATCCTCTCACTTTTTGTCTAAGCTAAAGTGTATCAATTAACGTTAGAGGGTTTTTATATGAAAGGTGTAGGATCCATTAGTATTTTACATGTTATTTTCTTATCTATGACTGTTATTGGCTTAAAAAACCACGTGACAATTATTCCCCCACTACTCAACGTTGTAGGGAGAGATGGTTGGGCATCTGTAATAATGGCTACAGGTATTATATTCTTTTGGCTATTTCTTTTAGTTTTTATTCAAAAAAAGACGAATCAAGAACCTATTAGAGACTGGTTAGATGGGAAAATCGGAAAAATCTGCTCTACCATTGTCATTTATATAATAGCTATTTATTTACTCGTACTGGCTGCTTTTACTATGGTTGAAACATTGCAATGGGTAAATACAACGTTTTTACCTGAAACACCGGTCATTATATTATTACTCATTTATACCATTCTTTGTATTTTACTCGTGACAACAAGTTTACAAACCATTGTTATTTTAAATGTCTTTGTATTATTCGGTGTAGTAGTCTTTGGTTTTTTTGTTGCCTTTACAAATTTACAGGTAAAAGAATACGAGTTATTACGTCCATTTTTTGAGCATGGGTTCCAACCCGTTATAAAAGGGATGATTTACCCGGCATCAGGATTTATTGAATTAATAATACTTTTATTTTTACAACACCAATTTAAAGAGCGTCTACGTTGGTATCATTTTGCTATCATACTTTTTATTTTAATGGGGCTTACTTTAGGTCCACTCATGGGCGCAATTGCAGAATTTGGTCCTACCGAGGCTGCAAAGCAAAGATATCCTGCCTACGAGGAATGGGGCTTAGTATCAATTGGTCGCTATATTGAGCATCTTGACTTTTTCTCTATTTATCAATGGCTTACTGGTACATTTATTCGAGTTAGCTTCCTCTTATATGTTATAGCAGATTTGTTTAAGATGACTGGTGATCCAAAGCAAATATGGAGAATGATAGCTCCACCCTTCTTTCTTTTATGTCTGCCGCTAATTATTTTAAATGAAAACATATTTTTGAAGGTGAAAGGGAACTATATATTAACAGTTACTTTTATGTTCTTTTTTCTTCTATCAATTTTTTTCGTACTTGTAGCATTCTTTTCAAGTAAGTCTTCTAAGAAAGGAACATCTGAAAAACAAGAAATGGAAAGTGGTGAATCATAATGCCTCAGCAGGAGAAGGCGATAGACCTAAACACCTTAAAAAAACTATTTCAAAAATCAGCAGATATTCAATTTCAGGAATATACATTTAATCAAAAAAAAGTTCAATTAATTACCTGTGATGCAATGATAGACCAGCAACTGCTCAATGAAGTCATTATACCGCGTATTCAATTTCTTTTTGACCATTTAGCTGATACAACCTTAGAGGAAAATATTATACATCAACTTCATATCCCGACTCTTCAAAAAATCAAAGATAAAGAAGAGGCTATTACCTTTGTATATACTGGATTCCTACTACTTTATTTTGAAGAGGAAGAACTTTTATATGCTAGTAATATTGCCAAAAAGCCTAATCGAAATCCTGAAGAAACGAGAATGGAGGTTCTCGTTAAGGGGCCAAGAGATAACTTTATTGAAGACATCCGCGTCAACATTGCACTATTGCGAAAACGTTTACCTACGAATTCATTTTGTGTAGAAAAAGTGGAGTTAGGCAAACGTTCGAAAACAACCGTGGCTATTCTTTATTTTGACGATATTGTCGATATGGATATTTTACACGGAATTAAAAAGCAACTGGCCGCTATAGATACTGATATTGTCTTTAGTGGGGATATGTTAATGGAGCGAATTAACAAAAACTCAAAGCTTTTCCCAAAATTCGATTACACAGGACGACCTGATTATGCTATACAGGCTCTAGTTAGTGGACGTTTTCTCATTTTTGTCGATGGTGTAGCATATGCCATTATCACACCTGTAAATTTATTTTTATTATTAAAGTCCGCTGAAGATAATGAATATCCCATGGTTTTCAGTTCTATAGAACGACTTTTGAGGATTTTTGGCATTTTAATTGGTTTACTGTTGCCTGCATTTTGGCTCTCTCTGACGACTTATCATCAAAATCAATTGCCATTCCAGCTTTTAGCGACAGTTGTCCAAGCAAAAACAGGTTTACCTCTCCCCTCCTCTCTCGAAATGCTAATAATGCTACTAATGTTTGAATTGTTTCGAGAAGCCGGCTTACGTCTGCCTTCTGTTATTGGAGGTACGATAAGTGTTGTTGGAGGTTTAATTATTGGAGATGCAGCCATTCGCGCAGGTGTGACAAGTCCAGAAATGATTGTGGTTATTGCGATCTCTACCATTGCATCATTTACGCTTGTGAACCAATCTCTGGTCTCAACCATCAGTTTATTACGTATTGCGTTCATTCTTGCCAGCGCTTTCTTTGGTTTATTTGGCTTTTTCATCTCACTTTATTTTACACTTCTTTACTTATGTAACATCCGGATCTATGGTTACTCTTACATGAATCTTGCAACAGATTTAAGTTGGTCAACTATTAAAAAATCGATCTTCCGCTTATCACCAAAAGGATACTCTGAACGTAATAAAGCACTTGCACCTCAAGATAACACTCGTACCTCTAATAGCAGGAAGAAGCAATGAAGGAAAAGTTAATTATACCTTTCGGAACCTCTATATCAAAAAAAGTGAAAGCGTGAAAATAATTGAAGAAAGATGGGAAGTTCCCAGAAATAGATGAACCAAGTAAATGATGGCCTTAAAACATTTACAGAAACAATTAATGAATAAGCTAAAATATCCCCTCAAATGCACATATCTATTTGAGAGGATATTTTACATTTGAATAAGATTTCATTTATAGGAAATATCCTCATCATAACGTGTGGTTGATTTCCGTTCCGACAGGGCTTTTTTGTGCGAAAGCGCAGTGTAACGCAGCGGCAGCGACAGGTGTTTTTTTGTGCCCCTGCGCTATTGTCTTGATCGTTATTTTCATTTTCCTGACAACAATCATCCAAACGTTTAACATAGCTCCACATTTTGATTTGCAATTGACAATCAGCATGCTATAATTCATATAGAAAGAATTGAATAGCTTTTGACAATTATGTCAAAGGGGAGTAGCTAGCAGATGTAAACAATGCATCTGATTTCACATTCGTCATTACATGGTTATTTACCATCGGGTGTGAAGGCATATGTTGGCGTACAGATATTCTGTGCAACAACTGATTAATGAGCTTAGCAAGACCTTTGCCTATTTTTTTAGGCAGGGTCTTTTTATTTTGCGTAAAAAAGCAAAGACTAAGTTAAAGCAGTATATTCATTTCTGTTCAAAGTATAAGGGAGGAAATAAATTTGGAGGCAATTTTACTAGAATACGCATGGGTCCTCATCGTATTAATCATACTGGAAGGGTTATTAGCTGCCGATAATGCGGTTGTGATGGCCGTTATGGTGAAGCACTTACCAAAAAATCAACAGCAAAAGGCACTTCTATACGGTTTAGTGGGAGCATTCGTTTTCCGCTTTGCTGCACTATTTCTTATTACAACGCTCGTTAACTACTGGCAAATTCAAGCTCTAGGTGCTGCCTATTTATTAATTATGTCAGCGAAGCATATATATGATTCGCGAAAAGCCACACAAAATCCTGAGGAAATTCATGAGAATAAAAAACAATCTGGTTTCTGGATGACCGTAGTGAAGATTGAGTTTGCCGACATTGCCTTTGCCATAGATTCAATATTAGCTGCTGTCGCCATTGCAGTTACGCTGCCTCATATCGGAAATTTTGATGTTGGCGGCATTAATGTGGGGCAATTCGCAGTAATGTTTTTAGGTGGTATTATCGGTGTTATTATGATGCGTTTTGCTGCCCGTTGGTTCGTGAAAATTCTCGATCAATTCCCATCACTTGAAACAGCTGCCTTCTTAATCGTTGGTTGGGTTGGTGTAAAGCTGGCTATTCTAACATTAGCACATGAAAAACTAGGTATCATTCCACATGAATTTCCACACTCAACACTATGGAAGGCCATTTTCTGGATTGTCTTAGTTGGAATTGCCCTTAGTGGTTATTTGGTTGGCGTAAAAAACCAAAGGGAAAATGGACAATAATCCCAAAAAATATTGAGGCTGGGACATAAGTATATTTTCAAAGCTAAATTGTAAAATTCACATCAGAAAAGCACAAGCAATCAACTTTTTTAACATTGATTGCTCGTGCTTCTTAACATTTCGAACAATTTTGTCCCAGTATCCCTTTTAACGTAATCATCTAATGGAGTAAAGCTAGGGATTTTTGCGATGGCACTAGCAAAAGCTGGGGAACATTACAAATAGTAATAATAATGCACAAGGAACAGCAATGCTTTTCATGTATGTTGTCGATTCCGCTTTTTTTTTTTGGAAGCGTATACACCTTTCCTACGTGATTCTGCAATGTCAATTTGCGCTAGTTCTTTGACAAAAATACCATCGTCATGTTTTTCTATTTGTTACATCTACAGCTCTCCCTTCTCCGTAAACTATAGTTTTAATTTTTTCGTTGCATGTAACCTCGATTTCACAGCTCCTTGGAAGAATATTTTGAAGTATAGCAATAGTCTTGAAAATATTAGGTAGCTGTCATTTTAAAGCGCTCGTGATTGGGAGTGTAATCACCGATGTCTATGTCTTCCTGCAGGTCAAGACGCACGCATATCATGACAAATATTGAGTAAAATTCGGACAAGCTACGTACTAAAAAAATCTGGTTCTTTTACAGTATGTACTTTTTAGGCTTCTTGTACCACTTCAATGGCATCATGCTCACTTTTTAAATAGGCAAATGCCATACGGTACAGCGTCTGTTCACATTGTTTAATTAGATGTAAAAAGCGTCTTCGTCCCCAGCTATCGCACGCTTCATCAGCACTTGTTCAACTATCACATTCACTCCCTTCTACTTTTTAGCTGGCATTTTCGTTCAAATAAAAAAATGTCCTAAAAGTAGTATGAATTACTTTTAGAACATTTTCTTTTAACGTTTATTCTTCATATTGAATATCTAATTTTTTCGGTATTTCTGGTATATCAGTTGATTTTACATCTACTTCTGCTAAAGCTAATATATGTAATGGATATTTTTTTTGAACATCGAAAGGAATCGCAGCACTTTCCATTTCATTGCTCATTTGACTACGTGCAAGTAGACCATTATTTGTCAGGTCAATGAGCATAATACTGTTAATCGTTTCTTTCAGCATTTCAATATCCTTTGCTTTCAGTGGCATTTGCTCGTCCATTATAAACGGTTGAATATTTTCTCGAATATAGCCCTGCGCCTCTTTCAAACAAGAAAATTCATTTAATTTATTTGCGTATAACTGTAATTGGCGCTTTTCCTTTGAACGTTGTTGATTTAGCTCTTGCACTTTTTGCTCAGTACGTTCCAAACGTTTTTTCGTTAATTCCATAAGATAACTTTGTATTGAATGAATGGACTGAAGCATTATTGCCTCCGCTTCTTGCACTTTTTCAAATTGTGCAATACAAATAACTTGCTGCTCGTTTAACTTGTTAACACGTTCCTTGAAAAATCCATTTTGTGTATGCTGACCAAAAATAGCCTTCATAAGACCTTTACCGTGAATTTTTTTATGTTGGGTATCTAATCGATCATATTCACGCATATATTCGCTATGCATATTACGATATTCTCGTAACATTTGTTGATAAAAAATAGCTTTTTCTGTAAAGCTCTCCACAATGTCATCTTGTAAATAATCATTTTGTGAAATGGTTTGTAAAAGTTGGTATAAAGTTTGAACATTTTTAAAGACATTGGCAACCTGCTCGTATTCTTGCTCATATTCAGTCACAATCGCTAAATCACGTTGATAGCGTGAAAATTCGTATTGTGAATCGCCTGCATACTTTTCAATGTTCTTAACCGCAGATTGGAATGGATCCCTTTGTGGAATAACAGTTAATTCGAAGCGGAATCGTTCGAGCCATTGCAAGAAGCGAATTATAATGCTATACGTTTTCTTATCACTATTTTCTGCAACTCGATGAATTTCAGTAATTAATTGCTCATACTGACTTTTTTGCCAAAGCTCATCACTATTAGACTGTTTAGCTTCATTCGCTTCTCTAGCTGAGATAGCTACAAAATCACTGATTAAATGTCCAAATCGTTCTCGCTCAGCATTGATAAACGCCTTAGTATCTTCATTTGAGTCTATGGCATTGATGACACAAAGAGGTTCAACACCTTTGTTTTTTAACGTCTCCATCAATAATATTTCAGGATAAATAGCCATCGAGCCGGAGCGTAATACCCAAAAAATTTCATCAACACGATTCATCAACGCTTCTGGAAAGTAGGCCATTTCTCCTCCCCCGGCTTCCAATGAAACAGAATCAATAATTGTCACTGATTTTAATAAATCATTTTTCAAATATACTTCTATGTAATCTAAATGTTCTCGAAGTATTTGAGATGCAAAAGTATCACTAATTGTCAATAATTCTAGCTTGCTCATATCGAATATTGCTACAACGCCATCTAAAAAATACGCCTTTATTTCTTCATGTTCACCGTATCGTAAAAATGTATTTACCCCTGTTGGATACTGATCACTAACAGGCAAAACCTGACGTCCTAAAAGTCCATTCACAAGTGTTGTTTTTCCAACACGCCCTTTGCCAACAATAAGAATCATCGTTTCGTTGTTAGCATCTTGAATGATACGATTTAAGTGTTTAGCTGTATCTTTTACATATGTATTTTGTACAATAATGCCATGTAATTGTCGCAAATGATCAACAAGCTTTGGCAAAATATTATTCGCTGAGGCTGTATGTTCGATCGGCATTTTGTCAATATTTGTCATACCTAAACCCTCTTTTCATATGTATCTAAAGTTATTATAAAGGAATTTATTCTCTTTTTAATACATAGTACTAAGAAATAGTGACAAAAAAGGACAATGTACTTAAACCGAGCCGTCACAAATAGGTAATAAACCCCATGTTTCAAAACCCGTAATCTCAGATATTAATACCCATTCAGACTAAAAGAAATAAAAATTTTTATTATACATTGATAAGAGAGCTAGTTTTTTATTCTTCAACACCAGCCATTCGTGCGTAAACCGCTCGAAGCGTTGGCATGCCACCTTGTGCACCGAATTTCTCCACGGATAATGAAGCCGCAATATTTGCAAAATACATTGCCTGATGTAATGATTGCCCTTCTACTAAAGCATAAGCGAGTGCACCGTTAAACGTATCACCTGCACCTGTTGTATCTACCGCTTTCGTCAAGTAGCCCGGAACGTGAATAGGATACTTACCATCAAAATAGCGTGCGCCAGCACTACCAAGCGTCATAATTATTTTATTAGGATACTTTTCTATTACTTGTTCAACATCATCTCCAAACATTTCGGCACACTCCGTTTCATTTGGTGTGATATAGGTAATATCCTCTATCCATTGCATATCAAAATTAGCAGCTGGTGCTGGATTTAATAAAACAGGTACATTCGCTTCTTTACAAAGTTTTATTGCATAAGCGGTCGTTTCCATTGGGATTTCTAGCTGCATAATGACCATCTGACTTTTTTGAATGATATCTTTCGCCGCCTCTATATGCGTAGGCTTTAATTCATAATTTGCCCCAGGCACTACAATGATTCGGTTATCATTATTGTAGAGTAAAATATTAGCAATCCCAGTAGGTGTCGATACTGTTGTAATAGTTTCAGTTTGAACATGCTCTTGCTGTAAAATAGCACGCAATGTTTCACCAAAACTATCGGAGCCCACACAGCCAATCATTGTGACTTCACTTCCAAGCCGTGCCGCAGCTATTGCCTGATTAGCCCCTTTTCCTCCTGGAATCGTTTGAAAATCTTTACCAAGGATTGTTTCTCCCTGCTTTGGAAAAACCCCCATTTGTACAACTAAATCCATATTTATGCTACCTATAACTGTAATCATCTTTTCACCTATCTTCCATCTTATTTGTCATTTGAAAGAGCCAGCTACCAAACTTGTTAAAACTCTTGCTATTGGTCCGACAATATAAATCCCAGCCATCGCTGCGGGGTGATTGTGTTAAAGGCCATACCAATAAATTTAGAGCTACAACATAAATCCAGTTTCCTAAATTAGAGAATCCTAAGCCCCCAATTATTATGCTGTATTTTCGAGGAATTATCATTCTAAATGTCATGCTTAACTTACAGCAACAAGCTGGCTAACATTCCATTTTTTAACTATACCTCTTATATACTATCAAAATATTACATCAATTAGTTTTGCTTTTTTATAAAGACCGTTTGTCAAATTAAGTGCAACAGTTCATCTTGAAATGCCTCGTATGCAG
>DAMBVB010000064.1:0-11566 GCA_032053185.1 Lysinibacillus sp. | reverse complement strand
TTTATTCCTCGGCTTTTTTCTATGAAAATAAATAATCTCTTGGCCTATGAATATCATTAAAAATGGATGGGGAATTTGTACAATTTACGGTGTTTATGTATCGAGCACTAGAAGTATAAAACGAGAAAAAGAGGGATGTATCGTTTATTCGATATATCTCTCTTTCGATTTCACAGGTACAAAAAATGGCTAAGATCCCGCATGTTTTTTGCGAATAAACCGAAGAGGGACAGTACACTATTGGGGGTATTTTTATCATAAATTTGTAACTATCTTCATATAGTATTAGATAAGCCTATGAAAGGAGTCGTTATCATGCGCATGCCGGCACTACCTAAAAAGAAGTCTCCTCAAAGGGAAGCACCAAGGTCATGGTGGAAAATTGTTAAAGCGTACTTATCCAGAGGGAGGTTTTACCGTATACCGCCTCGGAATAGATAAATGAGCATTAAATGTTCGATGCTAAAAAAAGTCGCCATAATAGCGACTTTTTTATCTTCTTTTAGCAAATGTTTTTGGTAGCGTAAGTGCAACGTCAGCTACAGTTACACTAAGGCAAAAATTAATTATTATATCTGTTCATTTTCTAATAGAAATGTATTTTTTGTTGGACCAATTAAATAAAGTTCATGCATGGCTCGAGTGAGTGCCACATAAAGCAGCTTGCGATCAACCTTCGTATCGAAGAAAGGTGTATCAAAAGCAGCTACGATAACCGCATCAAATTCAAGGCCCTTTGCTAAATGACTCGGAACAACGAGCAATAATTCCTGATTGATGGACTCATTTTCAGTGAGGAGCTGAGAAGCAATTTTTTTGTCCTCTAATGCTTGTTGCATTGTAAGTGCCTCTGCGGTCGTTTTGCAAATTAAAGCAACGGAATGATGACCATTGGCTCGAATAGCTTTAAAAATTTTTTTAATTTGCAGGGCATCAAATGATTGAGCTTGTATATAGGTAGGGACATTGCCATGACGAACTACTGGCTCTACTAATGGAAGCTGTTCATCCATTTGTGCTAAGACTTTGTTCGCAACCTCCATAATTTCAATGGTTGTTCGATAGCTTTTTTGTAGTGTTCTAAAGCTAGCTCTAGGAAATAGATTTTGGACAGGTTCCCAGGCAGTAAGAGCACGATAGCTGTGAATTCCTTGTGCTAAATCACCGACCATTGTAAACATATCTGTTTCAAGCCCAGTCTTTAAAGCAGCGAGTTGAAATAAACTATAGTCCTGTACTTCATCGATAAAAACGACTCGCATTTTCCATTCATCTGGAATGCCCTTTATACGAGCTTGTAAATAATACAGTGCAGCTAAATCCTCAAGCACCCATTGTTCTTTAGCATGTGCTTGTAAAAATTGCTGTTGCTCAAGATAATGCCATTCGGGAGCAAGCTCTGTCAAAAGCTCAGCATTTGTTAGAAGAGAACGATAGAGCGTCTTAATGTTATGTTTAGCAAAGCGTCGCATATAGACTGTTGCAGTTGATTTTGCTTCACTCTCAACAGCGGGAATACGTTCATCACGCTCATCAATAAACTTAGTGACAACAAGACGTCGTTTGTCATCATCACGAATGCCATTAAGCGCTTTGCCAAGTGCTTCATCATATTTTTTATGGAGCGTATTTAAAATAGCCTGCTTCTTTTGACGGGCATGGCTTGCTAGCACTTTTTTAATATGTGCTAGTCGTTTTTCAATCGGCATATAAGAAAATTCATATAAAAATAGCTTCTTTAAATGGGAGGCCCGCATAATGCAATATTTTTCAATGAAAACATCCTCAAATTGGTTGGCGACTTCCTGCTCGATCTTTTGCACGTATCGTTCTATTACATCACGGTAATAAAGAGAGCCCTTCGTTTCAGATATCCAAGAAGCTGCCTGTTGGGGTTCTCCTGCAACTAGAGATTCTAACTGCTCATTTGGGTTTCGTAGTTTAAGTTTTAGCTTCGTCGCAGCTAGAACGTAATCGGTAAAGGTTGTTTGGCAAATTTTATCAACGCCAAGCTCTGGTAAAACATCCCCAATATAATCGATAAATAACTTATTCGGTGCTAAAATCATGAGCTGCTCAGGGTTAAAATGCTCGCCCATTGTGTAGAGGAAGTAAGATATTCGATGTAGGGCAATCGTTGTTTTTCCGCTACCAGCAGCACCCTGTACGATAATAGGCTGACGAAGATGTGCCCGTATAATTTCGTTTTGCTCTTTTTGAATGGTGGAGACGATTTCTGTCAAACGCACATCTGCTTTTCCAGCTAAAGCTTCTTGCAGCAATTCATCGTTTGTTGTTAAATCAATATCCCGTAAATCGAGCAATTCACCATCATTAATTTTATATTGTCGCTTGGCAAATAGATGTCCCTTATGGATTTCTCCACGAACATCATATTCCATATCCCCAAGACGACCGTCATAATAGACGTTTGCTACCGGTGAACGCCAATCGACTATTATAGGCTCATGGGTTTCTCGATGAAACAAAGACGTTTTTCCGATATAAAGAAATTCTTCAGGATCACCTGTCTTTTGAAAGTGAATTCGGGCAAAGTATGGCTTTTTTTGAATAGCCTCTAAGCCTTCCTTTTGGTTTCGAGCCATTTCAAAGAAACGAGCATTTGCTAAGATATTAATATAGCCCAAACTTGAATCTAAATAATCAAGATCTGCCATCGACTTACGAATATTTTCCTGGGCAGATTGCAAACCTCTTTGTGATTCATTTAAAATTTGCTGCATGTAATTTTTGGTGTAAGCTAGCCGCGCCACTTCAGCCGGAAAATCTGGATGTTGTGTAGTCATTTTTTAGCACCTCCTAAGGACTTACATTTTCAAGTAGATTCTCATACTACTATATATAATATTTACCTTCAAGTGAAATTGTAATAGGCTTATTAAGGGAGAAGAGAAATCGAAATTTAATGGCCCACCTGCTTACGTGTTGAGAGGTGTGCGCAATAGGAGGTTATCAAATTTGGATATTTTTGCCCATAGAGGCGTTTCGGTACATTACCCAGAAAACACTATGGCTGCTTTTATGGCCGCATCAAAGCTGCCGATAACTGGAATTGAACTAGATGTTCATTTAACAGCGGATAGGGAGTTAGTTGTTATTCATGATGAAACGATTGATCGTACATCTAACGGCTCTGGCTACGTAAAGGATTACACGCTACAAGAGCTCCATGCATTTGATTATGGTTCATGGTTTTCTTCTCAATTTGAAGGTGAAAGCATCCCAACTTTAGGAGACGTTTTCGAGCTATTTGCAGGCACAAATCATCGTATTAATATAGAGATCAAAACCGATATATTTCCATATAACGGGATAGAAGCACTTGTTATTAAGGAGGTTGCTGCATATCAAATGACGGAGAGAGTAATTATTTCCTCCTTCAATCACGAATCTATTCAAATCGTCGCACAAAGAGCACCATATATTGAAAAAGCGGCGCTGTTTGCTGAAATTTTAGTTGATTTTAACGGCTATATAGCTCAAATCCCGGCAGATGCTATACATGTCAGCCTACCTACAGCATTTCGGAGATCCATTCAAGAAGCTCTTAATGAAGGGGCAACTGTCCGTGTGTATACAGTTAATGATGTTGCGTACGCAAAGCAATTACAGCAGCTCGGTGTACAGGCCATATTTACAGATGACCCAAAAAAGATAGTTTCTGCATTGACATAGGAAAAGGAGTGACGAATAGAGCTGACAGAGCGATTGGGAAAATGGTCAAAGCGACGGAAAGAAGAGCCGAAGTGATGGATAGAACCGTCAAAATCATGGGATAGAGCGGCCAAAGTCCCGAATAGGCGTTATTCAGAGGCTTTTTCGGATTTAACGCACTAGATTGAGCGACTGTCAGTGCGTTAAATCCTAGTATGACAAGAAGAGAGCAATTAAAATTCTTACCATTTTACGCGATTTTCTTCGATACTGCCTAGCATTTGTTTGATTACAAGTGTTTCGCCATTGTCTAGTAATACGGAGCCGTCGTAGTAGCCAAACATTTGATGTACTTCAGATTTTATGAGACCAGCTTTTGTTACGGATACACGCTCGTAAAATGGGGAGAATGTTAATGAAACTTGGTTCGTGAATTTAGTTTTAATTTTCCACCGTTGCATTAAATCCTCTTGATTATAATTGAACAGTACATCCTCATGTATTTTTGTCATTTTTCCTTCAACGAATACAGCATTTTCCGTCATTCCAGTTCCGTCTGTCCATTTACCACCTAAATTGAGTCCGATTCGTCGACCTCGAACTCGCTGTGAGGCCATTCCCCAAGTCCATGTGAAGGTACGAGGCCAAACGCCACGACTGTATTCTAGTACAGAGAAGTTTTCCTCAGGGGAAAATGTAAAGTGGCGATTACCAATTGTCACAAACCCAGAAGTAGGGAGTATATGATGCTTACCTGTAAATTGGAATGTTTTACGGTTCCAAGGGATGACTACATTTAATGATTCATCTGTAGGTGGATGCTGAATGACAAGTTTTGCACGTAAAACATCTCCATCGAAGTCTGGGATCGAAACGGATAGAT
Source organism: Lysinibacillus sp. (assembly GCA_032053185.1). Classification (GTDB taxonomy): domain Bacteria; phylum Bacillota; class Bacilli; order Bacillales_A; family Planococcaceae; genus Lysinibacillus. The sequence goes on along the minus strand of DAMBVB010000064.1, from coordinate 7,008 downwards.
GTGTTTCATTTTGTACATATGTCCCATCAATTATCATGTCACTATTTTTGAAGGATACTGAATCTAGCACCTGCGTAGGCATTTTTAACTTTCCACCCAATGGAATGGTAATTGTTTTTTCAAAGTAACGCTGTGTTTCATATTCAAGGAAATAGACGAAGCAGACCGCTGCGTAGTCTAGATGGCTAATAGTAGCTGAGAAGATGATCTCATCGCCGTAGACACACCAATAATTCCATTTCTTTTTGCGCATGATATGGCCACTTAAATTGCTGTTTATGAGAGGTCTACGTGCAAATCCGATGGCAGCTGGATTTAAATTACCTTTTTTATCGCATAAAAGAGTAGGTTGTATAATTTCTTTCTCAGCATGCTGCTTCAATTTCAACATCCCTTCTGATTCATAAAATATAAATCTACAATTCATTACCCTTATTGTAGCAAAAACAATCTTCAAATTGGCAAAGATAGTACCAATTAAGACCACATTCGACATTTTTATGAATAAGGACCTAGCTACTAGAAACCCCTTTTTATACATATGTTGAACATGAGGAGGGGAAGCGTGGCAAAAATGTATAACAGACAGGCCGCTGTACAGTATGCGAACTTGTGGTGGAACAGGCGTAATCCAGCATTTCCGAATTTTAATGTTGACTGTACGAACTATATATCTCAATGTTTACTTGCTGGAGGAGCACCTATGCGAGGTGCTCCAAACAGAGGGAAAGGTTGGTGGGTTCAACATGGAAATTGGAGCTTTAGCTGGTCTGTTGCACATTCCCTTAGATGGTATTTGGAAGGCTCTACAACGGGAGTGAAGGGTAGGCGTTTGCAGTCTGCCGAAGAATTAGAACTTGGAGATATCATTTTTTATGATTTCCAAGGCGATGGAAGAGTTGACCATTCTGTCATTGTGACAAGTATTCAAAATGGTATCCCTTATGTTAACGCACACACTTCAGATAGTATTAATCGACCATATTTTTATGAAGATTCAACGGCTTATACGCCAAGCATGACTTATCATTATATTCATATAGAAGATAGTTTTGCTTAAGGTGATAGCAGTGTTAAAGCTCATCGTTTTGTGATAATGTGAAGGATAGAAGATATAAATCTTAATTATTGTAGTGTTAGTGAAGGAGATAAGAGTATATGAGCGAACAATTTTTATCTATTAGGGATGCGATTATTGAGCGTCGTTCTATTAAAAAATTTAATGGACAGCCGGTGTTTCGTGAAGATTTATTGTCTATTATTGACGATGCAGTGTGGGCACCGAATCATGGAAATCGAGAGCCTTGGCGTTTAGTCGTTGCATGTGGTAAGGAGTTAGATGCTCTCCATAATTTATTGCGTGATTTAACGATACCGAAATGGCAGGAGATTTCAAGTGAAGATTTAGCGAAGCAAATGGCGAAATTCACATTACCGGGTGGCTTTGCTTTTGTCATCGTTCCAGAGGATGCTCGACAAAAAGAGCGCTTAGAAGATTACGCAGCGGCAAGTATTTTTATTCAAAATATGCAATTGCTAGCTTGGGATAGAGGAATCGGCTCATGCTGGAAAACACCTGGATTCCTAGATAACCCGAAATTCCGTGATGCTCTAAAGGTTCAACAGGGTGAGCGTGTGATTGCGATGCTGCAAGTTGGCTATTTTGATGAAGTACCAAAAGGGAAAGAACGGAAAAAATCAGCAGATATCGTTTCGATTTTTGGAGAATAGCAAAAACAAGATCCCCTCATTAAAATTGACGAGGGGATCTGTTAGTTTACTTTTGTAATTCAGCTACCTCGAATAAATAATCACTTAAAACACGTAACCCTTTATCGAAGTTTTCCAAATGGAAGTGTTCATTTGGTGCATGGAAGTTTTCGCTTGATAAGCCGAAGCCCATTAGCACTACTGGCAATTCTAAAATTTCATCAAAAGCAGCTACTATAGGGATTGACCCTCCACCACGTGTGTAAGCAGTTGGTACATTATATACTTTTTCGTATGAGCGACCAGCAGCTTGGATAAATGGATGATCGAATGGTGTTAAGAATGGACGACCTTTATCGAATTCAGAGATCGTCACTTCAACGCCAGTTGGCTTATGTTTTTCAATATGTGCTTTTAATAATGCTGCAATTTCATCAGGTTCTTGATTTGGCACAAGACGGCATGTGATTTTTGCGCCAGCCTCAGCAGGAAGCACTGTTTTAATGCCTTCGCCAGAAAAGCCACCAAATACACCATTGACCTCTAATGTTGGGCGTGCCCAGGTACGTTCTAAATAGGAATAACCAACTTCACCGAATAATTCCTTCACGCCAACTTCTTCCTTCACGGATTCTTCATCAAAACCAAGCGCACGGTAAGCTTCACGTTCCTCCTCAGATAATGGTAAAACCTTATCGTAGAAGCCCTCAACTTGAATTGTGCCATGCTCATCGCGGAAGGAGGCTAAAATGTCAGCTAATGCATGAATAGCGTTTTGTACACCGCCACCGTAAAGACCCGAGTGAAGGTCACCTTTTGCACCACGAACATCAATTTGAACCCCCGTCAAGCCACGTAATCCATAGCAAACAGCAGGCTTACCAGGACCATATAAACCTGTATCAGAAATCAAAATTAAGTCAGCAGCTAGCTTCTCTTTATGCTCTTCAACATAGGCAGGAAGGTTAGGGCTACCAATCTCTTCTTCACCTTCATAGATGAACTTCACATTCACTGGTAAAGTGCCAGTTGTCGCAAATAATGCTTCAATCATTTTTAAGTGCATAAACACTTGCCCTTTATCGTCACTAGCACCACGAGCGTATAGTTTGTTATCTCGGATTGAAGGGTTGAATGGCTCAGTTTCCCATAAATTTAATGGGTCAACCGGCTGGACATCGTAATGACCGTAAAATAGAATAGTTGGTTTACCCTCTGCATGTAACCACTCAGCATAAACAACAGGGTGACCAGCAGTTTGCGTAATGGAGACATTCTCAAGATTTAGCCTCTTAAAAGCGTTTGCTAGCCACTCAGCGGCATTTTGTATATCTCCTTTATGCTCTGATAAAGAACTAATACTTGGAATACGTAAAAACTCATTTAATTCATGTAAGTGTGCTTCGCGATGTTCTGCGAAATATGCATCTAATTGCTGTGAATTTGCCATTAAGCATCCCTCTTTTCGAATATTTCGATAATAGGAATAGTATAGCATAATGTGGTTGGGGAATCTTGTTATAGCGATGGTTTCTGACTTTTTTATTAATGAATAGCCCCAATTTTAGCTCCACTATCTTGTGAGATTTGACTAAGGAGTGATACAGATTCAGCCTCAAATCATCTTTGGTGTAACTTTCACATTGAGTTCACGATTTAATAAGATGCTACAGTATGTACGCCTTAAACCATGTATCGTTGTTTTGGCAGTACAGTCCGATCTAAAAGTTCAAAAAAAAGCAATGTCCTCCAAATGCATTCAAGGATATTGCTAAAATCGATCGTTATTTATTGAAACGTACAAGGCGCTCAATTGGAAGACGTGAAGAACCATATGCTGGTTCAGTTGCCTCGCCAATCGCTAGTAATAAAATAGGCACTTCGTTCGATGGTAATTCCATATATTCAGCAAATTTTGATTTGTCGAAGCCTCCCATTGGGACTGTATCATAGCCCATTTCCTTCGCTAATAGCATAATTTGCATTGAAATTAAGCCTGCGTCAAAGTGAACGATATTTAGTAGCGCCTCTTTTGGGATCGCACCATACATTGCTAGAGAATCTTGGGCAAGCTTACTTGCAATTTCTTCAGGCATATAGCCTAGCTCAACATTTTTTGCATAAATTTCCTCTGCATTTAGATACATTTCTGTATCTCCAATGACAGCGATAATGGCAGATGCTGTTTCGATTTGTTCTTGATTAAATGAAAAAATATTAATGTTCTTTTGGATTTCTTTATCATCGATGACGATAAAGCGCCATGGCTGCATATTACTTGAAGATGGGGATGAAGTTGCATCTTCTAACAGTTGCATAATCGTTTCACGAGAAATCGTTTTGTTAGCATTGTATTTACGAACCGATTTACGTTCGTGCATAATTTGTTTTACTGGTGTAGTTGTCATTTTATTTCCCTCTTTTACTAAATATAAATTAAACCGCTTTAATTGTTACATTGATATTACCCATTGTCGCTTTTGAATATGGACAAACGGTATGTGTAATCTCTAATAATTGTTGTGCTTCTTTAATCGATAAGCCTTCAATATGTCCTTCGATGTCAACAGCAAGCACGTAGTCAAATGCAGCTTGCTCCATTAGTTTAACCGTCGCTTTAATTGTTGATGCCCCTTGAATTTTCTTTTGGCGTTTAATTAAATCTAAGGCGCTATTAAAGCAAGCGCTATAACCTGCTGCAAATAGTTGTTCTGGATTTGTAACATCCGCTAATTTCGAGCCAGGTGGTGCAATATTTAATGATAACGATTGATCCTCTGCATACGATTTACCATTACGCCCTCCGTTATTAATCATTGTTGTTGTATATAATTCTTTCATAAGATAAAACTCCTTTCTGTGGCACTATCAAATTAGATTGCGTGCAATTTAATTGTGCGATATTAATTGTATACAATTTAATTGTGTTTGACAAGTAGAAACTTTATTTTTAATATGAATAGTATTAAAAGTACTTAAAGAGGGGATTCCTATGCCGAATCATTTAGATAATCAACTATGCTTTCTTTTGTATGCGACTTCAAAGGAAATCATTCGTCAATATACGATGTTATTAAAGCCATACGATTTAACATATACAGGTTATATAGCAATACTAGCCCTAGAGAACGATGAGCAAATTACGGTGAAGGAATTGGGGCAACGTTTATTTTTAGACTCTGGTACATTAACACCGGTACTAAAAAAGTTAGAGGTAACAGGCTACGTCCGTCGTGAGCGTTCCAAGGAAGACGAGCGACAAATGAATATCTATTTAACAAAAGCAGGAGTTGAAGTACGCCAAAAGCTACCTGAAGTGTCACGTCAAGTAATGAAGCAAACGAACATTTCAGAGCAGCAGTATATGCAGCTGAAAATCGTCCTTCAAGATATATTACAAAACGACTTGCCAGTTAAGGATAGAAAGCTTGGGAAATAAACTGATTTATGACATTGAATCAATGAACACAGGATTCAGCCCCGAAATAATCAAATTGTATTATTTAGTAACGCCAGCTATCAAGTTGGCGTTTTTCTATTTTATATAATAAAAATAGGGATAAGCAGGTGTTTTTATACATCCAAATGAGGGGGATTTGTAAAAAAGTAATTACTGAAACCTTTCGTAATAAAACCTCATAAATACAATTTATGTTTTATTTATACATTAAAGGGGGGTGTTATGAAAAAGTTCAGTAGTCCAGAAAAAGTTATAGATATATGGTTAAGAGAAGGTTACGAAAAAGTTTATAATGCTACATCAAAGGAGTTTCAAAAGATCGTCACTTTAGAACAATTCATTGAACTAAGCGCATCTTTTAATAGTGGCGTGAAAAATTATCAATTAGAAGCAAAGACGATATTATAAAATTTAACACGTGTATGGTCAGATGATAAACGAGAGAAGGTGGTTGTGGCTTCCTTTGATGAATGCAATCAAATACAGCGTTTTTATATAAAGCCTTTTACTACTTATCCAAAAACGGACCAACAATATACAAAAAATAAATACATAATGCCAATTAGAGGTGCGTGGTTTGTTTTTTGGGGTGGTACGAATGAATTTGTAAATTATCATTATTTATATGAAGGTCAGCGATATGCTTACGATTTAGTAAAAGTTCAAGATGGACAAACTTATCAAAATAGCCAAATTCGAAATGAAGATTTTTATGCTTTTGATGAAGATCTTATAGCACCATGAGACGGTAAAGTCGTAAAAGTTGTAGATGGAATAAAAGATAATGTGCCTGGTGAAATGGATGAACATAATCCAGCAGGAAAACTCGATTTTAGTGAAATCAGGTGACATCGTAACAGAAGGGCAACTTATTGGGAAATACGGAAACTCTGGTAATTCATCAGAACCACATATTCATTTTCAGGTAATGGATTCCCCTGATATTGTATATGGAAAGTCCATTCGTATTCTTTTCAAAGATGGTAGGGAACCAATACAAGGGGATACGATATCTAATATATAGGAATATAAATGATGAACAGCTTGTAAAACAGAGAAATCATTAATCTCAAGTGCAATAGGTAGGTTCTTTAAATAACGGGGCTGTATTAACGAGTCGTATGAAAAGATAGTTAAAGCAGTAAGCAGTGCCAATATTATAAATAAATTGCTCATTACCTAATTATTGTATAATTACCTTGATATATATGATAGAAAGTTGTGAGAAGATAAAGAATAAAAATAAAAAAGGAATAGTCGTTGCTTGTATAATATTCTGTTACTGTGTAATTTCTGTTATCTATACGCTTTTCTTAGATGGGAAAATCGACGGATAAGTAAGCATGAAAGCATATTCTTTAAAGATGGTAATAAAGCGTCAGTTAAAGATGTCTTTTGTACCTGTCGCTACGCTTTCAGTGCAAAAGACATTTTCTCAAAGAAGTTAAAAAAGATCACCCTACAATAGGTGATCTTGAATACTCGGTTTTCAGAGTGGTTACTATTTACCAAATAAAAGGAATTAGCTTTTTAGTTTTCTGTTTATATAGTGTAAGAAGTTCGGTATCCTCCCAATTAGCTAAAATAACCTTGATTTCATCTAACGAAAATAAATGGCTTTTTAAGCGTACGATCAATAAAGCTGTTTCTAATTGAGGCGATAGTTGTTTTTAGCGTCTATGAAAGCAGGTTTTAAAAGTCCAATCTCATCATAGTAGCGAAGAGTCTTCAATGTGAGATGTGAGATCTTTGAAAACTCACCGATTGTAAGCATAACATCACCTGGAATGTCAACACTAATTTGAACAATTCTTTTAAGGGTAATTTCGTGATGAAGT
>DAMBVB010000063.1:0-11696 GCA_032053185.1 Lysinibacillus sp. | reverse complement strand
ACCCCAGCGTTTCACGCGTAGAGCAAACCACCAGTTAGACTGGTGGTTCTGATTTAGTAGAAGTGAAGAAAAGCCGACTAGCCTCTGGGACCATTTGTGAGTCCGTATATAAAACCGGCTAACTTCACGCCCTTTATGAATCAGTTTAGTATGTTGGGTCCTAAGAGATCGTGTATAAGAAAGTGGAATCGATAAGGTACTGTGAAGTCTTCTATGATTGGTCAATAGGAGAAGATTTATATGTTCAAATACAAAGCCCGGAAAACTTTACTGTTCGTAAAATTTTCCGGGCTTCTTACTATAGTTTACTATTTATTGAGGTGGTTTTGTCCCAGTCTCTTTGACGTTCATTGAAACACAATGAACTCGTAGTATGGAGACGGCGGGAGTCGAACCAATCGTCTCAGATTATTATTATATCAAGGCTTGCGGTGGCATAAATTATATTTGACTACGTTTTTGACTACGTTTGATAAAATTTACGTTGCGGGGGCAAGAAATTCACAAAAAAATATTGGGTTAACTTAATGTAGTTATCTTTATTTTAAATCTTCAATTCAAAGTAAATTGTTCTTGAATTTATAGTACCCTAATTATTATAACGTTAAAAATTTACAATACACGAAAAATATTCCCTGTGCTCATCTTTAATGCTAAAATAATTTAAGTAGGGAAAAGCTAATCGTCCTTCGTTAATCAAACTAACGAAAGAACGAGGTATTATATATGTCAAAAAATAAACCCAAGAACCCTAGCTCTAAAATTAGCACAAACCCTACAACACAACAAGATTCACAGAAAAAGAAACAAACGCAGCAGCAGAATTACGAAACATCCCTTTGGGTACGTAATTTTGTGGCAATTTCCAACTGTTTCCCTAATCTTGGGAAAGGGTTGTGTTGGATTTTCGGGTCCCTCATAATATTCGCTATTGTCGTCTTTTTGCTGATGGGTAATATCAGCGCAGACGACTTAATAGGCGTTGTAACAGAATACGTAACTAAATAACGTGACCCTAATTCTAGTATGTGATGAACTCTTGGCTTTTATGATTTGAAATTTGGATGACAACCAGTTTCATTCCTATGTCTAACGAGGGATGGGCTTTGCATAGGTCTCGATGAATTCCATATGATGAATAAAGCAGCAAAAAAAAGGGAGGTGCCCCACGAAGGCACTCTCCCTTTTTTTACTCTGATGTAAAGAAGCTGACGAGGAATCTTAAACACCAGGTGGAGAAAATTGTTTCAATAAAACTCCGACAAATATTTTACAATTCAATCTCCGTACAGTCCATATTCGTGTCACGGAATTCTAGATCAATTTTAGCCATCATTTTTTCACTCCCAAAAATGAATTCCGAAAGATTACGTTTGGCCAGTATATATCATAGATAAACTCTCTACACGAACTCTAAAACATACCCTACAAAACCATTATAACACTAATGGATTTAAAGTAAATCCGTGAGCATTCTTGTAATAATGAAGAACTTATATGTGGAATCAATAACTTATTATCATTTGTAAAACTGAAATTCTCTAACCCTTTTAAAGAAGAGCATTAATTTTAAAACAATTTTATCTCAACTCATCATCCAAAGGTACAATGACTTCATCTAATATCTTTCTCCACTGGCGCTTCATCTCTGGTCCATATTTCAACGGCTTTGCATCGGGATGTACAGCTTTATACTGATCAAATTGCTTACTGTTGATGATTCCCCCAATATTCGGAATAGGGTCTGCACCTATCACATATTGAATTGTAGATAAATGCAACTCATCTTCTTCCACAAACCAAGTATTTGCAAATTCTTTAATCACCTTGTTACGTGAATCAGTAAAGAAGCGTCTTTTTACTACGAGAATATCTTCCTCTGCTTCTATTTCTTTCGCATCAATAGCGTTTAAAATTGCATGGTACACTTCTTTAACTACTTCTGATTTCTTCAGTTTTTGTAGTGCTTTTTCGATCTCGTCACGGATATTCTGATTATTGGCTGAGTACGTTCCTAATAGTTGATCAATATAGGTTGAGTCAATATCATAGATCTTAATCGCATTCTCTCCATAAAATTCAATTCCTGAGAAATCTGGCTCCGGTCCATCTGTGCCCCCCTCTTCCACTAGTGAACCTTTAACCGTGTTGTATACGCCAATGTATTCTTCTAAGGTTTTCACTTGTTCTTGAAGTGCAGTTGATTGCTCCATCTCATTGTTGTAATCATCATATGTAACTAAAGCTTCATAGGCATTATTTAGCTCTTGGAAAGCTTTAACGAATTCTATTCGTGTTTCAAGAGATGAGTGCTCGTCAATGTCATTTGGATTTGGAACTATCGTTGTTAACACTTTATGAGCCTTTTTAAAGCGTTTCTTCGATTCATCATAAGTCGGATAAACAAGATTCGTTTCCTCTTGTGCTTCAGAGTATAACTTCGTGGCATCTTTAACATTTTGTTCCATCGTCGAAGGCTTCCGGAATGTTACAATCAATCCTTTTGTTTTTCCAGGATATGTACGATTTGTTCGAGAAAATGCTTGGATCAAATTAGCATAACTCAAATTACGATCCACAAATAACGTTTGAATCGTTGGTGCATCGAATCCAGTCAATAGACGGTCTACAACAATGACTAAATCAATTTGTCTCCCAAATACTTTGAACTCTGCTTTCTTTCGAGCTAAGCGATTGTTAATATCGCCATTATATCGTTCAATATCTTCTATCGACCAAGTAGTGTGATAATAATCATTATACTCCTTGATAATGTCTTTCATTTCATCTTGAATTTGTTTAGAATTATCCTCGTTTTCTTGCATCGAATAGGTGATAGCAATCCGTGGAAAATCCGGATCTTCTATCGTACGCCCTGTTCGAATCGGATGCCCAGTAAATTCTTTCGTCAACCATTCTGGATCCTTGACCATATTCTTGATTGCACGATAATAACGTTTCGCCATATCAATGGAACTCGTTGTTAAAATTGCAGACTTTTGCGGGCGACCATTTTGAAAATCAAATTTAGTATAAGCATTATCAGGACGGAAAATCTTATGAATGACTTTTTGAATATGTTCATCACTTTCGAAAGAAGATGGTTCAAGATATGTTTCCATTTCCATACCAACCATTTGATCGATGATCTTGTTAATTTCATCATCACTACAATGAGCGTATTTTTCATGTTGACGCAGTTGTGCAAAAATATGATTAATTAATGACGTTGGTTCAATCGTATCTTCGTGCTCTACTTGAAATCCTAAAACAGCCCCATCATCTAACGCATTCTTAATGGTATAGGTGTGCAAGACTTCTCCGTACTGATCACGAGTAGTACGAGCTAAACGACCTTTAGCTTGCTTCTTGTTTACATCAAAGATCGGCGTACCCGTAAAGCCAAACCATGTAGAATTAGGGAAAAACTTCTTAATCTCTTCCATTCCTTCTGCACTTAACGCTCGATGGCATTCATCCACTACAAAGACAATATGTTGCCCCAGTAGTTTCTTAAAGCGCTGGGTACCTTTTTGTTCCTCTTGTTTCTGGGCATAGCGCAAGGCAGCTTCTAATTTTTGACGAGTGGTGATAATCACTGTATTAGAATTGGCATCAGATAGTAGCGTATTACTCAGTTCTTTTGCACTACCGGTTCCAACAATCAAGCTATTAGACTTGGCATTACCAGACGAAATACCGGTATTAAACTCGGAAGCAAATTTTGTAAATTCTGACGTAGTTTGATTATCCAAGTCTTTTCTATCAATGAGCATAATAGTACGATCTACGCCTGCTTTGCGAGCTAATAACTTCGTAGAAACAAAACTTGTCAACGTTTTTCCTGAACCAGTCGCATGCCAAACATATCCGGATTCATGTTTCATAGTAGACGTAAACAAAGCTTCAATCGCATGAATTTGATACGGATGCAATACCATTAGGGCTTTGTTATCCTGCTCTTCACTGACGATTGTATAATTCGCAATCAAGCGATGCGCATCTGGAATATTTAAAACTTGTTTCACAAATTCATAAAGATTATCTACTTTTCGATTTTCCGTCGTCCGCCAGCTAAAGACAAATTTCTTATGCATGTCTTTTGGCATTGCATTGGCAAAATAGCGAGTCGTTTGTTCGTTAGATATGACAAATAACTGAAGAGTCGAAAAAATATTATTTCTAAACATCCCTTCTTCTGCGTATTTCTTGATTTGATTATAGGCTTGGAATACGCCGTCTTTGGCATTTACCTGTTTCAATTCAATTTGAACAATTGGCAACCCATTTATTAAAAGTGTCACGTCAAATCGGCGATCACGACCATCAACGTTTTCTTTTTGTTTCGCAATCTGATGAACAACTTCGTATGTAGAGATTCCACCTCCAATGTCTTGGTTGGAATACAATACTAACGACATTGAACCAAGGGACACGTCTTCACGTTCAATCGAAATCCGAGAAATTCCATTCTCCCCTTTTAGCCATCTAGCAGCATCAAAGGGTGTTTGTGTTTTCGATAGTAACTCTGTTTTAATAACTTCAAATTCTTTATCAGAAATGGGATGTTCCCCAATTTCTGATAAGTTATTTTGCGTAATCTTTTGACGCAAGTTCTTCCATAGGTCAGCTTCTGATTTTAAATCTGGACGATAGTTCCACTGATTATGACCTTCGCCTAATACTTCAATCAAGCGACGTTCCACTTCAGCTTCATCATTATGTGATATTTTTGTCATGTTTCTTCCCCTCTTCGCTTAGACAAACATCTTTTGTAGGAATGCTTTTTTCATTTCTTTCAAAATATCTAATTCACGTTGATGAAGAGCTATAATGTCGTCTAGTTGTTTGAAGAAATCCCCAATTTTTTGCTGTTCTTCGAGAGAAGTGATATACATCATGAATACATCTGTAAAATCTTTTATTACATGAGGTATATTAGGTGTTCTATAATCCTTATAAATTTTTTCTTGATTACGGACTAATTGCTGATAAATAAAATCAGAATTATTTTTTTCATTAATTGAATAAGCTTTTAACGTTGATCCTAATACTCCACGAAAACCTTTGTAGACCGTGCCCGCTTTAGAACCATCCCATAGTATTAAAATATTATTTGCAGAAACGTCTTGAATTCCATTTGAATAGAAGGGTTCGCCACCATTTAATCTACTAGCATCTAGATACTCTACTTCACCATCTGACAATTTATCTAATTGTGCTTTGCCTTTAATTTGCTTTTGAATTACTTTGTCTAATGTTACTTTACTCCATTCCCCACTAAAACCATCGAATCGAAATTCTGGCACTGACTCCCCTTCTTTTGGAAACATTTTTTGCAAGAATCCCTGTTTTGTTTGCTTGAGAGTGCTTAGTTCTTGTTGGTGAAGAGTGATAACATTATTCATGACTTTAATAAATGAAGTAATTTGATTTTGCTCTGGAATTGAGGGAATAGAAATTTTTCTCTTCTTCCAATCAGGTACATTAAATACCAATTTCTCTATATCAATACCATATGAACTTAAGAAATAATTTTTATACATACTTGGCAATTCTGAAATTAGTGAAAAGAATTTAATATTTAAATCCTTATTCCCCTGTAAAACAAGGTATTCATTAGAAACTATTGATCCATCAAGGTATTCAGGTACTATTCCATTAGCTCCATGAACTACCTGTCTTTTAGAGATAAGATAATCACCAGTTTTTATAGTGAATTGAGATTTAACTAAAACCTCAGAGCCTTTATAAATCCCCCGAGATACTATGCCACCATTTCGTCTTTTTACAGTGACAAGTTGATAGTTATCATCATCAACCATCTTTATGGGTCTACTAACATCAATTACAAGATCCCCTAACTTACGCTGTTCCCAATCTCCAGTAAATCCTGGAAATCGAATTTCTGGTATATGGTTATTTTTCACGGTTAAACACCTCTAATGCACCCTTTATCCATTCTGCGTTTTCTTCTTCAAGTTGGAGCGAAGAAATCATGTCATATAAGCTAGATTCTAGTTTGGCTTTTTCTTTTCGAATGTCTTTGATTGTTGGGCCAATTGTAGCCATATCAACTGGCACTTCTTCTTCAAAAGTATCTACGTATCGAGGGATGTTCAAATTAAAACCATTCTCTTTGATCTCATCAAAACTAGAGACATGGGCATATTTCTCCACATTTTTTCGATTCTTATACGTTACGACAATCTTATCAATATGTTCTTTGGAAAGTTTATTTTGGTTCTTTCCTTTCATAAACTCATTACTTGCATCAATAAACAAAACATCACGAGTGGTACGATTTTTCTTCAAGATTATGACTGTTGTTGCAATCGGTGTCCCAAAGAATAAATTTGCTGGCATGCCTATTACAGCATAAATACTGCCATCTTCTAATAATTTCTTACGAATCACACCTTCTGCAGCTCCACGGAACAGTACCCCATGTGGTAAGACGATTGCCATTGTTCCCGAATCTTTCAAATGATAGAACCCATGTAAAAGAAAAGCAAAGTCTGCTCTTGATTTTGGCGCTAACTTCCCGTAACGATTGAAACGAGAATCATCTAAGAATGTATCATCTGAAGACCACTTTGCAGAGTAAGGTGGATTCATTAAGACAGAATCAAAGGCATAAGGCTCATCTGTTGGCCAATCTTTATTCAATGTATCCCCATTGCGTAAACGCATATCTTCTTTATCCACACCATGCAAGATTAAGTTCATCTTCGCTAGATTATAGGTCGTTGTATTTAATTCTTGCCCATGATACTTTACACTTTCTGGATGGTTAATATAGTTTCGAATATTCAACATTAAAGAACCTGATCCCATCGTTGGGTCAAAGACGCTAAACAACTTTTTGTCTTCTTGACCCATTGCGGCAATACGAGCCATCATGTCAGATACTTCATGAGGTGTATAGAATTCTCCTGCTTTCTTACCTGCTTCTGAGGCAAATTGACCAATCAGGAACTCATAAGCATCCCCGATGACATCTCCATTATGTCCTAGTACATCGACATCATTTAATTTCTTCAGTACTTCTGTAATGGTAATGTTTCGTTGTTGATCATCTGATCCCAGTTTTTTTGATTGCAAGTCCACATCATCAAACAATCCATTGAATTGATCATATTTAGTTGACAAATCAATAAAGGCTTTATTTAAGTCAGTCAACTGAAACGTGTTTTGTTTCGCTTGATCAGTTAAAACATTGAATAAATATGCTGGTGCAATATCATACCCCAATGTATCCACTAACGTTTCTATCAAGTCATTTTTTATCTCTTCATCTGCTAATAAATCCCTATATAATTGCGTTTGTTTTTCTTGTATTTTGTATTCTTCTAACGATTCATCTGCTATTTCAACTACTTTTTCCAATAACTTATCAGATAAGTACTTATAAAAGATCAATCCTAATAAGTAGTTTTTATATTCTGATGCGTCCATTTTGCTTCGCAAGTTGTCTGCGGCACTAAATAATTTTGAGTTTAATTCAGCCATGTTTTGTTTCCTCACTTTTTCTATTATTGTTCTAATTGCTAAGGTAACTTTATTTCCAACTCTTTTAAAATCCTCATGTTCAGATAAAATTGGCTTTTGATACGATTTCCAGGCCACACCATAAAGAGGATTCAAGATTATGTAATCAAATTTTCACCTATAAATTGATTATTTAAAAGTACATTTGCCCAATCGAATATTTTTTTGCATCTTCGCCTTTGATTATAATACCGCCTTACGAATTACACACTATTTATCACTGATTTTTCGGGCGAAGAACCCTTAGTTATCTATATAATCCAATTCTTTCAAATACTCTTGAACAGCAGATCCCATTCCTCCTGAGGCCTTGGCATAGACGTATAATGTTTGTGTTAAACCATGCTACTTTAGTATATCATCAACCAGTATTAATAAAAGGCTGACCATAAAGAGAATTACTTCATGTGGTGTACAATGATCTCCTGCATCCCTTATAGTTATAAAATTTCCTATAAAAAAACACGCAGCATCCATTTATAGATACAACGTGCCTCCCATAAGTTTATTTAACTTTTCTCCTTTATAGCTATAAACTTCTGCTCAGCTTCTTCATAAACCTCCCTCAACTTTCCTCTTTTCTCAAGAATCCGTTCACGTTTAACTAACAATTCATTACGCTGCTCATTGAAATAAATATCTGCACATTCTTTTGAACAGAAGCGGCGACCAATAGCGTTTGGGTCTCTCCATGTAATTGATACTATAAAGTATTCATCTGCTTCATTGCTCGCTACTTTTTCACCGCAATGATGGCATTTAAAGCTCCATGCTCTTTCTACGTTTTTTGGAAATATTTTTTATAAGCTATTACATTTCTATTCTTTCGGAAAATTGGTAGATTACACAATTCATTTCATAAAACTCCCCTATATTATAGTAGAAATCTATTGTATTTACCGTATATCTCTACGGTATTTACTGTAGATTTCTATTGTATTTACCATAGAAAAAAGCATGTACAATACTATAACTAGCTGTACATGCTACTACTCCCTTTTTTAACTAATTCTCAACTATTTAAAAGTTTACTTCTAAAACTTCTTGCCCATATACCTCAGAAGAGTTTGCCATAGATCAACATACTATTCTTTCTTCTCATTTGATATAAGTTTTCTAGATTAATAACATTTTAGAATAAAAAATCAATCATCGGAATAACCAATAATTAAATATTGAAAAAGAGTGTTTAGCCTATCTATTAATTCATCATAGACCATATCAATGTTATCAAAAGAATCAATTCCTAACGATGTTTTTACATTAACTTCGATGGCTTCCTTTTTTTCAGCTGGTAATAAGTGATCATAATATTGCCTTAAATCATTTATTAAGTAAAGTGGAGCAATAACCTCCTTTACATCATCTTTATCAGATATTATCCTCTCTAATAACGTCTGATATAATTTTATAGATTTCCAATCTTGATAGCCTTTTTTAGGTTGTGTATATAGTTTAAGATATAATTCTCTAAAAGATGTTAAATTTACACCTTCTATAAGAACCTTATGTAACATATTAATTGCAGGCTCAATTGTTTTTTTCGTAATTATGATTGGTTTAACAAAATCAGTCATTTGTTTTGCAACTTCAGCATCCAAATGGAATAAATCAACATCGTATCTTTTTAAAATCAAATTGAAAAGCTCTTTCTTTTTATAACATGCCCTTAACTCTTTATTAGGTTCACTCCAAACACAACTGAGTTGTGCTACATAAAATTCGGAATCTACTAGCTTATGATCTGAATCAATATTATGCGGTTTCATTATTTCCAAACTAGTGATATCCATAAAACTTAAGTCACCCAGCCAAAAGACTACTTTCCCATTACTATTTATCCCAAATGGTACGTTCCATTCATCTTTAAAACTAATAGTCCCATATGTTTCAGAAAATAAATTCATTCCATAATCAGGATCATGCATAAAATAAATTAAAACTTTTTTCTTAAAATAAACTGGTGTAAGAAAACCTTCCTCAGAATGCTCTTCATCAAAGCATAGACCCGGAATATTATAATAATCCCTGTAATCATATTTAAAATCATGTTCTTGGCAATACATAAATTTTTTCTTGTATCCATTATATTTTTGGATACCTTCAAAATGACCTTCTTTAACCATTATTTTATAACACCCATCAATCATTTTCTTAGAGTGTTGAGGCAAGCAACTTTCATTACATTTTGTACAAGTTAGTACCAAAAAATCCTTAAAGTGCATTATTCTATTTTCTATAACTACATCTAAATCTTCAACACTTAATTCTCTTGGACTATTACAAATATTACACTCATGAAAATTATAAATTCTATATTCCTCACTATAATCAGCATAAGTATTATACTTCAAATTCATAAATTTCCCCTCGAATCCAATTTTATTTAATTATTCCTAGAAAGGGTTAATTTATTACCAAAGCATTAACACTACTTTATATTTTTGCATTTTTTATCCAGCACAAACTTCTCCCACGCTAGGTATCATATATAGTTTAAAACACAAAGAGATAAATTGGAACATATTAACCATAATAAGTATTTATTTGATTTTTATACCTATAAAATCTATACTGATATTATGAAAAAACACGCAACATCAAATGACATTACGTGTTTTTACTATTAATTTAATTCTCTTAATCCGTTTCAATATGTTTTATAGCCTTCTTCTTGCATCTATTATTTCTTCCTGTTTCTTCAATAGACCTTCCATCGATTCATTATAAAATACATCCGCGCATTCCTTAGAGCAAAAACGTTTACCGATTGCATTGGGGTCTTTCCAAACGATCGTAACAATATAATATGATTCGTCCTTATCACTTTGAACTCTTTCACCACAATGATAGCAATTAAATCCCCAAGCACGTTTTAAATCTTTTCTGAAGTATTTTTGATAGTTTTTGATAGTATCCTCTTCTCAACTCCTCCATTTTTAAATCCATTTCCCATATACAGTTCATTAAATGCATATCGTCATCATAGCCTGTAAGTTGCATTAACAACTTTTGTTCATCTGTCACAAAAACCCCTCCTAATAACTTAATCTGGCTGTCTTCATAATAACTCGACACCAAAATAATATCAATAGTATTTATTTTTAATTAACAATATCTTTAGTGTATGGTTAAAAAATATACTTTCACCAATTCTATATAATAGAGGTGATGATATGTCTGATTTAACAAACCATATCGGGGAAAAAATCCGTTACTATAGAAAAGAACTCAAGCTTAGTCAGGAAGAATTAGCGTTTAAAGCGGCTCTTCACAATACTTATATCGGACAATTGGAACGTGGAGAGAAAAATGTAACTGTTGAAAGCTTGGCTAAAGTATGCGCCGCTATGGATATTACACTAGCTGAATTTTTTCAAAGTCCCAATATTTCCCAACAGATGCTAAGTATCGAAATCGAACAGATTAACGCTTTACTTGAAGGTCGTTCGAAAAAGGATCAACAAAAAGTATTGGCAATTATCGAATCCTTGCTACAATGGAAAGACAATTAATACTCGATGCGTAACGAGCGGCTAATGGCTCAAATTGTTGCAGTTTGGTGCTCATGCATTTTAGAGAAACGCACCGTGCATCAGGATTTCTAAGGCCCTTAGAGAAAGAAGCCTAGTTATATCCGTTACATTTTTATTGAATTATCCATATTGATTACTAATATTATTTGATAAATCTACTATCTATATGGTAGAGGGTCTACTATAATCCAAATAATAAAAAAGCATGTGCTTTTATTAGTTAACCTAATGCACATGCTTTTCCAAATTTAAGAGCTGGTTTGTTCTGCTGCTTTTAACTTCACGAATGCTCTCGTATTATATAGGACTATATTATACTGTGTTAATAGACCATTAAATTCTTCAGATTGCATTATACGTTGTAGCTGCTTCTTCCCCGCCACCCCTTCTAAATTTAATGTTTCACGTATAGTCGCTTTGGCTATTTTACTACCAACTTCTACACTGCTGAATAGTTCATATACCCCTTCAAACCAGCCAGGCTTACTATTTAACAAGTTCCATTGCTCCACCTTACTTCCATTAAAATATGCATACAATAATTTAAGTAATACTATCACTAACGTCGCATGAATTTTAATTGAATTTTCTGTCTTCTGTTGATTTTGT
>DAMBVB010000062.1:3678-12085 GCA_032053185.1 Lysinibacillus sp. | reverse complement strand
AACCTGATCAGATTAAGTTATTACCTGATCACATTCGAGGCCAACCTGATCAGATGGAGATACTACCTGATCACATTCGCGGCTAACCTGATCAGATTAAGTTATTACCTGATCACGTCCGTGGCCAACCTGATCAGATGGAGATACTACCTGATCACATTCTCGGCTAACCTGATCAGATTAAGTAACTACCTGATCACATTCAAGGCCACCCTGATCAGATTAAGTAACTACCTGATCACATTCGCGGTTAACCTGATCAGATTAAGTTATTACCTGATCACATTCGAGGCCAACCTGATCAGATTAAGTTATTACCTGATCACATTCGAGGCAAACCCGAGCGAATCAAGATGCTACCCAATCACTTCGAGTTGCAACATTAAACATAAAAACGATGTACATAGCGAAAACACTAATGTACATCGTTTTATTGATTGATTAGCCTTTTAAGAAATCAGGATGTGCGAAGCTTGGGTTTGGATATTTATAGAAGCCTTCGCCTGTTGCGCGACCTAGTTTGCCTTTATCGATATACTCTGTTTTTAAGAGGTTGGCTAATTTTTTAAAGTTTTCTTCACCAGTAGCGGCGGCTTTCGCTTCTACAATGTTGAAAGCAGTATTTATACCGACAATGTCAAGGATGGCGAATGGACCTAGTGGTGCGCCTGTTCCGATCATCCATGTTTTATCGATTGTTTCTGGATCTGCTACTTCTTTTATTAATAGTGATTCAGCAGCATCTAAAAAGGGAACTAGTAATGAATTCAAAATATAGCCTGGTTGTTCTTTATATAATGGAAGTGGAACCATGCCGATTGCACGTGCAAATTCTACGACTTCATCGAACACTTTCATATCAGTGCCTGGGTGCTTCATAATTTCGGCAGTGTTGTTTTTCCAAATCGTATTTGCAAAGTGAAGCGCTAAAAACTTCTCTGGACGACCAGTTGCTTCTGCAAATTGGCTTGGTAATAACGTTGATGAGTTTGTAGCAAAGATTGTTTTAGCAGGGGTAACCTTGCCAAGGTTTGTGTAAAATTCTGTTTTAATTTGAACAACTTCAGGAATCGCCTCAATCACAAGATCAGCATTTGCAACCGCTTCCGATAAATCACTTATAAATGATAAGCGTGCATATGCAGCATCCACTTCTTCTTGAGTTGCACCTAAATCTTGTTGGTATAATGGTTTTAAGTTTGAAATACGATCTTGTGCATTTTTTAATGCTTCATCATTAATATCGTATATCGTTACATTAAATCCTTTAAAAGCTGATTGGTAAGCAATTTGACTACCTAGAACACCGCTACCTGCAACTGTAATATTTTGATAATTCACCCTAAATTCCTCCTTCGAGATTGTCCCATTTATATAATTTTGTGGACCCGTAATGTATCCCGTATTGTAACTCCATACTACTTCTTTCGATATTGAAAAATCAAATGAAAGCCTCGGTTAATATAAGGATATAAAGGGTCCTACATTGAGTTGAATTTCCTAAAAGCAAGGTATGAACGTATAAAAAATGTCACCCGAGAGAGTGACATTTAGTTTTCAATGGCTGTCAATGCTTTATCCATTTGGCGCTCATTATATTTTATTGCATTACTATTAGTGGATTCGAGTCCCCTAAAAGTATAATTAGAGTTTTGATAAAACCCAAAGACAAAATCATTGATAGGCGTCTCTTCTGCTCCATAGTATCTATTCACTACATATGCCTTAAATATATTTCCTAGCATATATTCATCATTTTGTACGTCTGCTAAATATTTTTTATTTTTATATTCGGCGACGATGTCATCCTCGAATTCTTTGATTTCAGCCTTTGTAGCTGGATAATTTTTAGCGTAGGCTTCAATTGTATTGAACTTTTTGGGAGGCGTACTATTAAGAGAAGCAACCTCTTTTACTTTGTCCTGCCAAGTTGTATCTTCTGTTGGTTCTACTTTAGCTACTGGTTTTTCTTCATGTTTCTCTTTCTTAGGAGATTCTTCTTGGCTTACTATAGTAGACTCAGGTAGAAATTCACTAGCACCTAAAGCACAAAGACATAAAATAATAATAGAGATTCCGGTAAACTTTAGCATTTTAATTGCTTTTATTCTGTCCAATTTTATGAAATTGAAAATGGCAAGAAGAAGGGAAATCACTCCCGTTATACCACTTAATAAAAATATGCCAGAAAGTATTTTAAACAAGTATAAAGCCCCTTTCTTATAATGTTACTTTAAAACTGATAGCTTTTCCAATAATCTTTGCAGGATTATTTTGGTCTACTATATAAGGTTCATGTTTTGGATTATCTGGCATTAGTAAAATGGTATCACCTTGTTTTTTAACACGCTTAAGAGTTGCTTCGGTATCTCCATTTACAAGAACAGCTGCTATCTCGCCGTATTCAACCTCACTTTGCTCCCTTATTAAAACTTTAGAGCCATTTGGTATCGTCGGCTCCATCGAATCACCTTTTGCCACTAAAGCAAAAATATTTCCTGCGGGTAATAACTCGGAAAATTCGTACATATATCCTTCTACATTTTGCTCCGCTAGGATGGGCTCTCCACAAGCAATGGTACCTAAGATTGGAATTTTTGCAAAGTTCGGTTGTATTTCTATTAAATTGGTCGGCTGTTCTTCCGTTAAATCAGAACGTCTAATATTAAAGTAGTCAGCCATTAACTGAATTTTATCAGGCCTAGGGTATGTACTAGCTTTCATCCAATTAGAAACGGTTGTCTCTGGTAAATTTAAATCTCTAGCCATATCTGTTTGATTTAAACCTCTTTTATCCAATTGCTGTTTTAAGTTTATGGAGAAGACGATTTTTATTTTATCCGATTTATCCATAGTAAAGCACCTCCTTAAACATAATGATACCGATAATCAGTAGTTGTGTAAACTTTAAAGTACCTTTTAAAAGAATTTGCCGCTTGACTATACCGTTTAAAGGTATTACAATAAATTTACATTGTAAAAGATATTGATTGAGTCATAACAGAATTTATTTAGGAATAAGGGGCGGGATTTAGAATGAAATAACATAAGAAGCACGTAGTGGAAGAAGCAATAGAGCGTAAATTATTATTAGGATAAAAATTTTTAGATTAAAGTACCGTTTAAAGGTATTTTATCGTTGGTGAAATAAAAATAAAGTGGGTGTTAAGTATGTACGAATGGTTAAGAGATTATCAGCAAATTGAAGATGAAATTACATATTTGGAATACAATTTAGAGAGATCCCAAAAAGAGTTGAAACGTTGGGTCAGTGGCGATTTAGCGGGAGTAAAGCTGACTGCAGAATCTGATGGTGCGAAACTAGAGGGACGGATAGAGCGAATTGAAAAAGAGTTACAAATTAAGCTTACTGAACAGAAGAATTTTATGAAGCTTATTAGTAATTTCAGTGGGTTGAATCACAAAATTTTAAAATTGAAATATGTGGATGGGATGACATTAGAAGAAATAGCTGAAGAGTTAAATTACAGTGCAAGTTATATTTATAAAAAACATGCGGAAATTGCCAAGATGATTAAATTTGCTCACGAAATAAAACTTACACATTGTTAATTAATTGTAGCCAGAGACCACTTGTAATAAGTGGTTTTTTTATAGACAACGGTAGATGCTCGTTTCCCTTAATTGACACCTAGTAGTAAGAATAGAAACGATTGAAAATCCATTATATGATGGTAGTGTAAAAGTTTGTTTAATAAACATTTTTTTATGAAGAGTTCCGATAAGTGAACTTTCCTTTAACTGACACTCAGTCATGAGAATAGAAACGATTGAAAATCCATTATATGATGGTAGTGTAAAAGATCGCTTAATGAACAACGTACTCTTTAGTTATAGATCACTTAGGAAAATTTCCGATAAGTGACTTTCCCTTAACTGACACTCAGTCATGAGAATAGAAACGATTGAAAATCCATTATATGATGGTAGTGTAAAAGATCGCTTAATGAACAACGTACTCTTTAGTTATAGATCACTTAGGAAAATTTCCGATAAGTGACTTTCCCTTAACTGACACTCAGTCATGAGCATAGAAGCGATTGAAAATCCATTATATGATGGTAGTGTAAAAGTTCGATTAACGAGCAACATATACAGCAAAGATAACTAACGATCAGCTAGAAACCACTCCAAGCAGAGTGGTTTTTTTGCTCATTAAAATATATAAATAGAAGGGTGTGAGTAGATGGAGCCTATTTACGCAAAGTGCAATAAATCATGTGGTCACAAATTTTATGTTCAACATTTTAAAAAAGACAAACTGCAGGCTGCGATTGAGAAAACCTATTTTACTTGTCCAAACTGTGGTCGAGAGTATGTATGTTTTTACACGGATGAAAATACACGTAAACTTCAAGCTGCATTAAGAGAGCTGCATCGAGAAATGAAATGGATTGAAAGAGACGAGCTAGATGGGCTGAAGAAAAAAGAGTGTGACTTCAAACAATTAATTTCGAACGGTATGACTAGTGTTAGAAAATGGATTGAAGACTAAGTGAATCCATGCTCTTGAAAGGAGGTGAATAAAGTGAGTAGGAACTTAAGAATGAAAACGTCTACTGGTTTCTTTTCAGTAGGCTTTTTTGATATGCCGAAAATCAGTAATGGTAAACAGCTTTTTTATACCGAGAAGCCAACATCATTAGAACTCTTACGTTATTTAAGAAGTTCAATATTTCATTCACTGAAAGGAGATATTAGTTTGAAGTCTAACCTATATAAAAGTAGATTAGGAGAAAAATATGAGAGATCTAATGAATCACATACCTGCTATATTAGAGCCATTAGGTCTGCCCATCATCTTTAATGGATATCCTACGGGCTCAGAAAAGCCAAATCAGTTCATTACCTTTTTAGAAATAAGTGCAAAGCCTATTTTTGAAGTAGGTGGAGATGAGCTGGAGATCGAGAGAATTATACAAATCAATGTATGGTCCAATTCGAATTATCATCAGCTTGCAGAGAGCATCAAACGATTGATGGAAAATGCGGGCTATGAGCGAACATTAGAATATGATGAACCAACTACCACAAGCGAGTCTCACTATAATAGGGTGCTACGATTCGTCTTTTTTGATGAATAATTATAAACAATTAGGAGGTCATGTAAATGACAACAGTAAATGAAAAACCACAAAAAATTAGCTTAAAACGTATTCACTATGCACTAATGACAAATGAACAAACAGAGACATGGGGTGAAGTAAAAACTTTAACAATGCCTATTTCTATGACACTTACACCAAACTTCTCAGAAGCACATTTAGATGCTGGGGATCGTGTAGTGGATCAGGAAGCACAATTGGATTCTATTACAATTGCTGGTGAAACAGCAGATTTGCCAACAGAGGTGCTAGTAGATTGGTATGGACACAAAAAATCTGCTGAAGGCGGTATTATTACAAACGCAAATGATACACCAAACTCGATTGCAATTGGTTTTGAATCAGGCTCTAAGCTGGTTTGGCTATTAAAAGCAAAATTAAAACCAGGTGAAGAAACAAATACAACTCGTAAAAAAGGTGAAACAAGTTATAAAGTATATCCATTCGGCGGTGAAGCGTTACCACTAATCGATGGTGTTATCAAACATACTGTCGATACACGAGATGCAGAAGTAACAGTGACTGCAGAAACATTCTTTAAATCGGTAGCAAAACCAAATGAAACAAATGAAACAAATGAAACAAATGAAACACCATAATTAAAGGTGGCTGGGACATAAGTATATTTTTAAAGCAAAACTAAAGAATTTCACATCAGAAAGCGCGAAAAATCAACGTTTAATTGATTTCTCGCGCTTTTAAAGGTTTTGACTAGTTATGTCCCAACCCCTTTCTTTTTTATTTCAGTCCAGTAGCTATAATGACAGCATTAGTAACGAAGATAACTAGAAAAGGATGGATGAATGATGCAAATTACTTTAAAAATGAACGGACAAGAAAAAATTTTCGCAAATGACTTTGTGAAAGCACGAGTGTTCCGAAATGCACTAAAAATGAACGAAAAAATGCGTAAAGAAGGTAATGAAATTTCTGTAGAAACATTTGATGAGATGATTTCCTTTGTTGTAAACGTGTTTGATAATCAATTCACGATTGATGATGTATGGGACGGTTTAGAGGCCGGTAAATTACAAGATGAAATTATGCGAGTTTTCAATAACGTGCTAAATATTGGCGGACTTGAAACAAAACCTGCCCTTAATGATGCTGAGGGAAAGCTAGTGGAATAACCCCTTATGAATATATTAAAAAATTTTATCGGAATTTGATAAAAGAAGGTTATAAATTACATGAAGTCGACGAAATGGATATTCATTTTTGGTTCGAGCTTACAAGTGATTTTGATGAAATGGAGGAGATCACAGCAGATGAAATTTCTTGGCTGTGATTTATTTTCCAAAAAAGGCGGTGATGGAAAATGGCGGAGATTGGTGCTGTTGAACTTAGTCTAAACACTTCTAATTTCGATGGATCCATTGAGCAATCTATAAGGCGATTGATCGCAATGGGGGCAGAATTACAGGCTTTACAGGCGCTTGGTACTAATTACGAAAACTCTATGGAGGGTTTATCCAAAAAACAAGATATACTCTCACGGTCAGTTGAAGCATCGAACCATAAACTAACGGAGCAACGTAGAAAATATGAAGAATTAATAGCCTCCGAGTCAGCAAATTCAGAAGCTATTGAAAGACAGGCAATTGCTGTTAATAAAGCTCTTGCTGAATACAATCGTTTAACTACACAGTTACAAGATGTAGATAATCAATTAAATGTACAGACGTCAACTTGGGATAAATTTCAGGAAGCTGGCGGTAAAGTAAAATCTGTTGGTGATAGCATAACCTCTATTACAGCCCCTATTAAAGATTTTGGTTCTTTTGCTTTTAATGCTGCAGTAGATTTTGAAAGTGCTTTTGCTGGAGTTCGTCAAACTATAAATACGAGCGAGGAAGATTTTAAAAAGCTTGAAGATGGTATACGAGGTATGGCTAAGGAGCTTCCAGTTAGTGCAACCGAAATTGCGGGAGTTGTTGAATCGGCTGGACAGCTAGGGATTGCTGAAGAACACCTTTTATCTTTCTCTCGAACAGTTATTGATATGGGAAATTCCACGAGCATGACCCGTGAGCAGGCTGCGAAGGAATTTGCTGATTTTGCAAACATTGTTGGAATGGGGCAAGGTGATTTTGACCGTTTAGGCTCTTCCATTGTTGAACTTAGCAGCAAAATGGATGTTGCTGCCTCTGATATGATGACGATGGGAATGGGATTTGCCGAGCAAGCTTCCAAAGCTGGTCTAACAGAGGCGCAAATCATGGGACTAGCTGCTACTATGTCTAGTCTGGGGATTAACGCTGAAACCGGAGGAGCGGCGATGACTTCGGTTCTCCAAAAAATCCAAAAAGCAGTAGGGGATGGTGGCGATAGCCTATCAGGATTTGCTAAAGCGGCTAACATGTCCAGTGCAGATTTTAAAAAGGCCTTTGAAACAGATGCTGCCTCTGCATTAGATGCATTAGTGAAAGGCTTAGCTGAATCATCAGAAGGTGGAGCAAACCTAAAAAGTGTACTTGCAGATTTAGGTGTTAACGGTGATGAAACAGATGTACTTTTAAGCATGGCGGATGCCTCTGATTTACTGTCATCGGCTGTTAGTTCATCCTCAGCTGCTTGGGAGGAAAACATAGCTTTATCAGATAAAGCAGGCGAACGCTATAAAACGACAGAATCTCAAATGGCCATAATGAAAAATGAGCTAGTAGATATTGGAATTAGTATTGGGAATATTTTAATACCGATCGTTAAGCGTCTTTTAGAAAAGCTTCAGCCATGGATTGAAAAGTTTTCTAACCTTAGCGATGGTACCAAAATGCTAATTACTATTATTGGAGGGATTGCGGCGGTTATTGGGCCAGTTCTTGTAGTATTTGGAACATTAATCTCAACGGTCAGTACAATTATGGGAGCGATTAGTAGCTTAGGAGCTGTTTTTGCAGTATTAACCGGACCAATAGGTTTGATTGTAGCTGGCATTGTTGCACTGATAGCTGGTGGGATAGCACTATATAAAAATTGGGATGTAGTAAGTGCAAAAGCGGTTGAAATATGGGAAGGCATAGCAAACTTCTTCTCTAGATTATGGACAAGCATTACAGAAGCGGCCTCTGCAGCATGGGAAGAGTTTACTCAACTACTCTCAGATTTATGGTCAGGGTTAGTAGGAAGAGCAGAAGCAATATGGACAGACTTGGTAGATCTGCTAACAGGCATATGGACAAGCATTACAGAAGCGGCCTCTATAGCATGGGAAGGGTTTACTCAGCTACTCTCAGATTTATGGTCAGGGTTAGTAGGAAGAGCAGAAGCAATATGGACAG
>DAMBVB010000062.1:0-3578 GCA_032053185.1 Lysinibacillus sp. | reverse complement strand
ATGGTCAGGGTTAGTAGGAAGAGCAGAAGCAATATGGACAGACTTGGTAGATCTGTTAACAGGCATATGGACAAGCATTACAGAAGCGGCCTCTATAGCATGGGAAGAGTTTACTCAGCTACTCCCAGATTTATGGTCGGGGTTAGTAGGAAGAGCAGAAGCAATATGGACAGGCTTGGTAGATCTGCTAACAGGCATATGGACAAGCATTACAGAAGCGGCCTCTATAGCATGGGAAGGGTTTACCCAGCTACTCTCAGATTTATGGACATCGACTATAGACGGAGCTGTAGAAAAATGGACTGGTTTTGTAGAAAGCCTATCAGATATCTGGACATCAATCGTTGATATTGCTACTACTATATGGGGTACCATTTCTTCTACGATTATGGAAATTGTTACAACTATTATTAATGGAATAGAAATTGGATGGAATAAATTAAAAGGGGCTACCGAACTTGTATTTAACGCTGTTAAGTCATTTTTGAGTGATGTATGGACCAATGTGAAAAATGCGATTGTTGGAACGGTAGGAAGTATTATTGATTTAGTTGTATCAGGATGGACAAAGTTCAGTCAGATAACAACAAATACATTTAATACGATAAAAAACTTTTTGGGTAATGTATGGGAATCTATCAAAACTACGGTAGTAAATACAGCA
Organism: Lysinibacillus sp.; assembly: GCA_032053185.1. Classification (GTDB taxonomy): domain Bacteria; phylum Bacillota; class Bacilli; order Bacillales_A; family Planococcaceae; genus Lysinibacillus. Next base: position 2,914 of record DAMBVB010000062.1, on the reverse strand, counting down.
TCCCAGTTAGTAACAAGCACTATCCAAAAATTTCTCGATATTAAAGTGGCAATTGAAACAAAGATGCATGAGGCTAAAAAAGTTGTTGCTGATATTTGGGATAAAATACTTAGTATTTTCAGTGCCCTCGATTTACGTAAAATTGGTAAAGATATCATTCAAGGTCTAATTAATGGTATTGGCGATATGGCAGAACTTGTATGGGGTAAAGCTGCGTCAATTGCAGCATCGATAGGGGATACCATAAAGAGAACTTTGAAAATCAATTCTCCTTCACGGGTTATGATTGCTATTGGTAAAGGCGTTGGCGAAGGGTTAGCAATAGGATTGAGCAGGGTAGTGAGGAAGTTAACAGCGCCGCTGAGAAATTGGCAGAAGCTGCAATTCCAAATTTCACCCAGCATTTAGCAATTTCTAAAGAGGCCATCGAAAAAGCCCAGCAAATCGTCAGCAATGTAATAAAAACTAATGCAGCTGAAATTGAAGCATTACAAAAAGATGCTGAGAATAAACGAATTGAGATTTCCCAACAGGCTTCAGACAAAATTACAGCAATCAAAAACAATGCAGCAAAAAAACAGGTAGCTCTAACAGCAGAGCAGGTAGCCCAAATCAAGCAGATAGAAGAGCAGTCCTTAAAAGACCGCGAAGCAATTACAAAGCAATATGCAGAAAAAATGGCAAAAGTTGAATCTAGTTCTGCAGATGTAAAATTTAAAGCCTTAAAAGAATATGTTGAAGTTCAGAAATCTGCTGGAGAAATGTCGGCAAAACAAGAGGCTGAATTTTGGCGCTATAGTGCGACGGCGTTTAAAGAAGGTACAAAAGAAAAAACAAATGCATTAAAAGAGTTCAAAAAAGCGTATTCTGAAATGGTTAAAGAGCAATTCGAAAAAGAGAAGGACTCCATTGAAAAACGTAAAAAATACAATTCACTCTCTCTAGCAGAGGAATTGAAAATTTATGAGGGCTATCTAGCGCAATATGAAGCTGGTACAGACGAACGCACGTATTATGAAGAAAAGTTTTATCATACGAAAAAAGAAATAAGCGAAAAAATTAAAACCATCAATAATGATTATTTAAAGCAGACGCAGGATGTTAACAAAAAATTACTGGATGAAGAGCAAAAACTTAATGCTGCTTACAATAATGCTCTAGAAAGTCGTATTAAAAGTATCAAAGGTTACTTTGGTTTATTTGATGAAGTTAAAGTAGCCGATCCTGTTGATTCTTCCAGCTTAACGCAAAATTTAAGTGAGCAAGTGAATGCCTTATCTCAATGGCGAATTGAGTTATCAAAACTTGAAATTCGTGGATTATCAAGTGCGATTATCGATGAACTCGAGGCAATGGGCCCAAGTGTCCTTGCACAGCTAGAAGCTTTAAATCGAATGACAGATTCAGAAATGTTTCAATATCAAGACTTGTATGAGAAGAAGCTACTAATAGCACGTGAATCAGCGATAAAGGAACTAGAGCCATTAGAAGCTGAAACAAAGGCGAAAATTGAAGGTTTACGTAAAACAGCAAACTCGGAATTGAACACACTAAATAGCGAATGGCAAAAGAAAATCAAGGATGTTGTTTTGGGAACAGAAGAAACCCTAGGCTCTATGAATGAAATTGGGAAAAATGCGATTCAAGGTTTAATGGATGGCATGATGGGAATGCAATCGGCATTACAGCAAACAGCAAATAACCTTGTCAGAAATGTTTCGGAGACATTAAAAGATGTGCTAAATCTAAGTCCAACATCTTCTCTATTGCAAAAGGTAGGAGATGGTTTAGTCGATGGGTTTGACTCCATTATGAATAAAGCTACTAATGTTAGTAAACATTTAGCGAATAGTGTTATGCAGGAGTCTTCTTCTTCATTACCAATGCAAAAATCTAAGAATGGCAAAACATCACAAAATTCAGGGCCTTCAACTATTGTTGTACAATCCATATTAGATGGACAAGTTTTAGGCGAATCTGTTGTAGATGTCGTAAGTGGTAAACAATATAGCAATGCAAGCATTCATGCATTGACGAGGGGGGTAAGTGGTATATGAAGATGATTTTAAAGGATGGCCGTAAAATGCTGATGAGCGACTACAGTTTAAAATTATTAAAATATTACATTCCTTCTGTATCAATAGAGCATCAATCGTCTGAGGTCGATGGCAATGATGGAGCAATTTTCACGAGCACACGTTTTAGTGGACGAACGATTACAGCAAAATTTATGTATAAAGCATTTGACTATCATGATTTTAAATTGTTTATTGCAGACATCAATATGTTGTTTGCTCGTAAGGAATATTTTTATATTATTTTTGATGCTGAGCCAGGAAAGCGCTGGAAGGTACGTCTGGCAAACAGCTATCAACCAAATGAGCTACTACGAAAAGTAGGAGAGCTCGACATACAATTTATTTGTGAAAATATTTATGCAGAATCCGTTCCTACAACGTTAGATTTAAAGGAATGGGACATTGATAAATGGACATGGGGCATGGGTCTTGATTGGGATGAAGACTTAGCCTACTCGTTTAATAGCAACCATTTCACAATTAAAAATTACGGAAATGTTGCTGTGGATCCACGCCAAAATGAACTTGCTATTACTTTAAAAGGAATTTTCAATAATAGCGTTACTATTACAAATAACACCACGGGAGACGTGTATCAATTGAATGGTGCTTTATCTTCTTCTGATGAATTAAACATTAGCGGTATTCGTTCGTTTAAAAACGGTACTTCTGTTTTTAAACAGACAAATAAAAAACTCCTCTCACTAGCAGTTGGAGATAATAATTTTACAATCTCAGGCGGTACTGTTCACAGTATCGTTTTTAGTTTTAGGTTTTTATATATGACCGTTTGTCAAATTAAGTGCAACAGTTCATCTTGAAATGCCTCGTATGCA
>DAMBVB010000061.1:0-12743 GCA_032053185.1 Lysinibacillus sp. | reverse complement strand
CGTACGTACGGTGGTTGGAGAGGTCGGGAGTTAATCACTCCCTCCTACTCGATTGACAAAATTAATACGATAATAACACCAATGAAAGCTATTTTTCAAATGTAAATGAAGCGGAATCCTCATATCCGCTATAGTATGCTGCGTTTTCTGAAATGTCAATTTATTAAAATTTGTCATTTACAGTTTTCAATCAAAGTCCTATAATAAGTCTAATCTTTAAATGGTAATATTACGCAAAAGCGTATAGATTCAAAACGAGTAGGGGAGTTAGAGGCAATGTCAAATGAGAAAAAAGGGGTTTTGGCGGCATTTTTAGCCTATGCTTTTTGGGGAGCATTTCCGCTTTATTGGAAATTGCTTGAGCATGTGCCGAGTATGGAAATTTTATTATCGCGGGTCATTTGGTCCTTTGTCTTTACAGGACTAGCAGTTTTAGTATTTGGAATGCGCAAGGAACTACTTGCAGACTTAAAATATTTGTGGTCACACCAAAAATATTTTTGGCAGCTTGTTGGAGCTTCCTTTGTTATTTCGATGAACTGGTTTTTATATATTTGGGCAGTTACCCATAACCACTTCATTGAAACGAGCTTAGGCTACTATATTAATCCTTTATTGTCGGTTATTTTCGGGGTTCTTTTCTTTAAAGAAGCACTTAGTCGTGCGCAATGGGCAGCTACCGGAATTGCCTTTATCGCTGTCATTATTTTAACGATTAATTATGGATCAATGCCATGGGTAGCACTTCTTATTGCTCTATCCTTCGCCATATACGGTGTTCTGAAAAAGAAAATTAAGCTTGATGCGACAAGAGGTCTAGTCATTGAAACATTATTTATTTTACCGTTTGCATTAGGCTACTATATTTACCTTTTTACAACGAATCAAGCCTTATTTTTACATGTTGATGTGAAAACAGACATCCTCATGATTGTGAGTGGTATCGTGACAGCAGTACCGTTAATTTTATTTGCGAAAGGTGCTCAAAATATTCCACTCTATTTATTAGGCTTTATTCAATACGTATCACCAACGATTGTGTTAGTTTTAGGTATCGTGCTTTATAAGGAACCGTTTAGTCAAATAGAGCTATTTGCATTTAGCATTATTTGGGCAGCCTTACTCCTGTTTTCAGGCTCGAAAATCATTGAAGTAAGAAGGGCTCATCATAAATCAGCCTAAAAAGGACTTGTAGAGATTTTCTACAGGTCCTTTTTGCATGGATTAACCTTTTGGAGTATTGCTGTATGGTAATATATTTTTGGTATTTAAACTTAGGAGTTTCAAATAAAACGAAAATAAATTCGGTCAAAAATAAAAAGTAGGGATTAACATGAATCATCCATATAAAAAGTATGAAAACATAGAATTATGGCACAAGCTATAATAGTAATATAACTGCAATCAATTAGATAGCGTTTCTCTGAAATGCATAGTGATTTTATGAATGTGGCTATGCGTTTTGAACAAAAAGTAGTAACAGAGAGTGTAGCAAATTAATGTAACAGATAATAGAAGTTTTATCGGCGATTAGTGAGCATTTATCAGCGATTTGCAATCATCTATCAGCAAGATTATCAGATGCAACATAGAAAACCAGGTATTTCTTCGGCGGGAAGTATGCCTGGATAATCTTCATTCAGCCAAGACTTCTACCTCTGAAGGTTCTGTGCCCAAATACCGGCTGAATGAAGATAAAATCTCCGGACGAATTGTTTATCTGTAGCGAAAGCAAAGCGTCAGTTCCTATTACGCCAAGGCGAAATAGTTTTACTGATCCTCAATCACAATATAAGTAGCTTTCATGGGTCCATGTACACCAACAATAAGAATCATTTCGATATCTGCCGAATTACTTGGTCCTGTTATAAAGTTGATACAGGAGGCAATTTGCTCGCCAGTTCTAACTTTTTCGCTAATTAGGCGGGCTGCTTGGGTCATCCGTGGAACGATCGTACTTTTGGGAATTAAAATAATAGAGTTCTCAGGTAAAAAGCTGACGGATCTTCCTTTATTCTTACTACTAAAAAGTACAGCAGTCCCTGATTCTGCTAATGTTATTTCACTAATCGTAATGCCAATATTAGCTTTTTCAGCCTGTCGAATATTTTCCTCTGGCTGCTCCGAATCCCATTCGTACAGTTGAATATTTGCTTGTGGCCATTGCTCGGTCATTAAGGATGCTAGACCAAAGCCCATAAAACGTTTGTCTTTCCATGTTATAACAGAGTGACCTCCATAATTTTCAACTACTTTTTGTAAGTCTGCAGGAAGATTAGCTGTATTTGTAAGGACAATATCCGTATGAATATTTTTGCATTGTTCAACTAAAACCTCTACTAACTCATCTTTTGTCGCTTCTTTTAGGACACAATCTTGAGGTTGATATTGCCATGTCGGTCGCTCCATTTCTGTTTTTGGTGTACGCCCAAGCTGTTTTGCAATTTTTGCTAAAAATACATCTCTATTTTCAATTGCACCTGCCATCACTCATCGCCTCCTTTTTGGCGGTGTTTAAACCAATCACGGAAATTATCTTTATTTGGGGCTGGAAAATCTCTTGCTTCCGTCCATGCTTTTAGTGGGCCTGGACCATTTGAGATTTTTTGATCTTTAGTAAAAGGAGCCATTGCTGGTGAAGCCATTTTTGTCGCCATTTTATATAGGGTAGGGGAGGAAGCACCTAAACCAAAGGCCTTCATTAAAAGCTTTTCTGATACAGGAGCTTTCCCTTCGTTTTCAACAATTACTTGACGATGTCTATGAATAAGCTGATGTAACGGTATTTTAACAGGACAAGCATCCGTGCAGGCGCCACATAATGTGGAGGCATATGGTAACTCTTTAAAATCCTCATAACCACCTAATAATGGCGAAAGAACGACACCTACTGGCCCAGAATAGATAGAACCATAAGAATGCCCACCAACATGACGATAAACAGGACAAGCATTCACACAGGCCGCACAGCGAATACATTGTAAAATAGGCTGGAACTCACTACCTAAAATATTAGAACGCCCATTATCGACGATGACTAAATGGAATTCCTCTGGTCCATCTGTATCACCTTCATCTTTAATCCCTGTTAATGTTGTAATATAGCTTGTTAGCTTTTGCCCAACTGCACTTCTTGTTAATAAGCTGACTAGCACTTCCATCTCTTCAAATGTAGGAACAATTCTCTCCATCCCCATTACCGTAATTTGCGTTTTCGGCAAAGCTGATACTAGATCTGCATTCCCTTCATTCGTCACGAGTGTAATTGAGCCGCTCTCTGCAATAGCAAAGTTACAGCCTGTAATGCCTATATCTGCTGTTAAATAGTCATTCCTTAATTTTTCACGTACATATAAAGCTATTTCCTCAGGCTTTTCACTTTTCGCATAGCCTTGTTTTTCTTTGAAAATATCACGAATCTGTTCCTTATTTTTATGTAAAGCTGGGGCAACGATATGAGAGGGGGGCTCGTGATCAGCTACTTGCAAAATGTATTCTCCTAAATCTGTTTCAATGACTTCACACCCGAGCTCTTCTAAAGCGGCGTTCAAATCAATTTCCTCCGTCACCATAGATTTTGATTTCACAATTTTAGCAGCTTTTTTCTTTTTCGCTACACTTTGAATATAGTCTGTCGCTTCTTTCGCGGTTTGCGCAAAGTAAACATGTCCACCTCTTTTAGAGACGTTTTCACTTAGCTGATATAAGTAATAGTCTAAGTTCGCCAGCACATGCTTACGAATTTCTTCTCCGTGAGAACGCCATTCCTCCCAATGTCCGAGCTCATCGGCTTGTTTTAGCCGACGTGTTTGAAAGCGTTCCTGTGCACTTGACACAGCTCCGCGCATAAAAGTATTTTCTAATTCTTTCGATACTCGATGATTAAAGCGGTCATCACTTGTTTTCATAGCCATTTTTTAACCCCCTCTTAGCGGCAATTTAATACTTCCGCAATATGCATAACTTTAATAGGCGTACCTTGTCGATTAATTCGGCCACCAATATTGATTAAACAACCAGCATCGGCTCCGATTAAAATGTCTGCCTCTGTTTCTTCAACATTTTGTACTTTCTCATTGACCATTGCTCCCGAAATATGGCCCATTTTTACCGAAAATGTTCCGCCAAATCCACAGCATCGATCTTTTCCTGGGAGTTCGACATACCGTAAACCTTTCACCTGATTTAATAGTTTAAACGGTGCATCTGTAACACCGAGTAAACGTGTCATATGACAGGAAGTATGATAAGTGGCGTTGCCCTCTAAATGTGCGCCTACATCCTCAACCTTTAATACATCTACAATAAATGCTGTAAACTCATATGTTTTATCTGCCAATGCTTGCGCTTTCGGCTCCCAAATAGGATCTCCTTTAAACACTTCAGGGTATTCCTTAAACATATATGCGCAGGAACCAGAAGGGGAGACGACGTATTCGGCTTGCTCAAAGGCTAGGATCATTTTTTTCATGGCGTTTTTTGAGTCTTTTACATAGCCACTATTATAGGCAGGCTGTCCACAGCAAATTTGATTTTCAGGAAAGTCTAGGTCACAGCCGAGCCTTTCAAGAACTTCCACAACAGCTTTTCCTACATCACCTTGAAACATATCAACTAAACAAGTCGCAAAAAGTGTTACTTTCATGATAATTGCTCCTTTTTGTCTCTATTAATCACCAAATAACCAATCAACAGGTCATCTGATGATTTATTGAATAAATATAATGTTTTTATAATACTACAACTGTATAGATGAATAAAAGGTGTTTATTGTTAATTTTCAAAAAACTTAAAAGCTGCCTATTTTTTAATTAGGCAGCTACTGTTATTTCATAAATTCGTTGTTTCAAAATATTGCATTAAGACCTTTTCCACATTACTTAAATGTGAAGCCATGGCATGTTTTGCGAGCCCTTCATTTTGCTGTTTAATCGCGAGGAAAATTTGCATATGTTCATCATACAGCTTTTCGCTTGTTTTAGAGTACAACCAAATTCGGCGTGTTTCTTTCATCGTTTCGAGCATTAAACCTGAAACTTGGTCCAATATAGTTGCAAGTAGGGGGTTTTGAGATGCTGCAGAAATGGCCGCGTGAAATTGAAAATCCACTTTTTCTCCTAGCTCTCCATCTCCTTGTACTCGTTTCATCTCATCTAAAATTTGCATCATTGACTGTATGTCTTCTTCTGTTCGATGTAGAGCTGCACTGGCTGCTGCACCTACTTCGATAATTTTACGTACTTCTATCAAATGTGAGATATCTTGCTTATTAGTTAAAATGGCAGTTGATAGGGGGAAATCGAGCTGATTGGATTCATTACTTTTAACAAATGTACCTGAGCCTTGTTTCATTTCAATAAGTCCCATTGCTTTTAAAGCGGAAAGAGCTTCTCGGATGGCAGATCTGCTTACTTGTAATTGTTCAGCTAGTTGTTCTACTGAATCAAGTCGATCACCCGGCTGCAGTTCGCCAGCTCTAATTTTTTCATAGAGGATTTCAGCTACTTCCTCATATATTTTTTTCGGTTTAATTTTTCTTAATTCCAAGGACTACACCTCATTATCAATTGCTCTATTGTTTTTTTATTATACATGAAGGAAAGGTATTTACTCACTATTTAACGGTAAATACTTTATGTCAATAAAAAGGGTACTTCAACACTGTAGATAAGGCTTTACAACAGGTTATGATAATAAATGTATCTTCACTATAACTTGATATGTAGAATTATGGCGTATTTTGTTGACAGATAATATAAGGGGAGCGCATAATGCAAAAGTACATGAACAAATACATGTTGGTGTAATAAAGTCTGAAAATTAATTTGTATGATACTATGATGGAACTTCACTTTTTCAACAACTTTTTGCCATGAAACGTTCACAAACAGGAAGGGCGCAATTTACAGTGATTTTTGGTACGATGGAGACAGTAACTGTAAGGAGCGAGTAAGAAAATATGGAAACTGATATTAACGTATTTTTAGCTTTAGGTGCAGGGTTTTTAAGCTTTATTTCACCATGTACGCTGCCGCTGTATCCAGCATTTTTATCATACATAACAGGTATGTCACTAGATGAGCTAAAATCGGAACGAGGTATGATGCAAAAGCGTGCAATTTTGCACACCCTGTTCTTTTTACTAGGATTTTCAATCATCTTTATTTTAATTGGTCTAAGTGCATCATTAGCAGCAGAGTTCTTCCTTAATTATAAAACATTATTACGTCAGGTTGGAGCCATCTTAATCGTTGTATTTGGTTTAATGATTGTGGGATTACTACAAATTGACTTTTTAATGAAGGACCGAAAATTTCAATTTAAAAACCGACCATCTGGTTATTTTGGATCGGTATTAATCGGAATAGCTTTTGCGGCTGGTTGGACGCCTTGTACAGGTCCAATTTTAGCATCCATTATTTCATTAGCTGGTGCAAATCCAAGCGCAGGATTTAGCTATATGTTAGCTTATTATTTAGGCTTTGCGATTCCGTTTTTCGTGTTATCTTTCTTTATAGCACGTATGTCTTGGATTCGTACACACAGCCAAAAAATCGTGAAAATCGGCGGTTATATTATGATTGTCGTCGGTATATTGTTATTCTTTGACGGATTAACGTATTTAACACGCATTTTACAGCCTATTTTTGGTGGATTTACAGGCTTCTAATCTGCTAAACTAAAGAGGCCATACCGTACTTTAACGTGGAGGGAGATGAACATGTGCCTACAGTTTTAGTAGTGGATGATACGCTTTTTATGCGTGTTGTAATAAGTAATATGTTTACTGAATGGGGTTATGAGGTGGTCGGCAAGGCAGCAAATGGTAAAGAAGCTGTGGCGATGTATCGTGCGTTACAACCAGATCTTGTAACGATGGATGTAACAATGCCCGTTATGACAGGTATCGCAGCAGTAAAACAAATCATCCCTGAATTTCCAGATGCAAAAATAATTATGATTACAGCTTTAGGACAACAGAAGTTAATCGAGGAAGCAATTGAAAGTGGTGCGAAGGATTTTATGACAAAGCCATTCGAGCCAGAAAGATTAAAAGCTGTCGTTGATCAATTATTTGAACATCATTGTTAATGACATTAGAGGAGGAGTTTTTATGTTTAGCAGTATCCCTTCTCAATATTATGTAATAGGTTCGACCATAATGGCCATTTTTATGGGTACCTTTGTCATGGTTTTACGTATGCGAGCATCTAAGAAACCGACAAATGAGAAGAAAATTATCATTCCACCTATTGCAATGTCTTCAGGTGCGTTAATGTTTTTATTTGAACAATTTAGAGTACCACCTATGCAAATCCTGGAAGCGGCAGCAGTCGGCATGGTGTTCTCATCAATCTTAATTGCCACTTCGAAATTTGAAGTAAGAGGTCAAGATATTTTTTTAAAACGTTCAAAAGCATTTGTTTTTATATTAATCGGACTGTTAGTGTTCCGTATAATTGCAAAAATGATATTAAGTAGCTCCATTGACGTTGGTGAATTAGCAGCAATGTTTTGGATTTTAGCATTCGCCATGTTGCTTCCTTGGCGAATCGCAATGCTTATTCAATTTATAAAAATCAAAAAAACAATTCCGCTGAAGAATATTTAATGGGAAGGCTACACTAGAGATTTCATCTAGTGTAGTTTTTTTTTTTGCGCGTAGTTGGGCTGATGGATAGAGCAGTTCGAGCGATAGAGAGGCTTGGTAAAGTGAAGGATAGAATTCAGAGCGACGGAAAGAAGAGTCAAAGTGGTGGATAGAAATCAGAGCAACTGATGAATGTGCGAGAAAATGAATATCAAAGACATTTGGAAAAATAGTATATGAATTTTGATGATTGACACATACTACATTTTTGTAGTATGTTTTAATTACTACAATGGTGTAGTAATTAAAGTGAAGGGAGTGACAGAGGTAGGTTATTATAAATTGTCCGAAACAGAAGAGGAATTAATGGACTTTATATGGAAACAAAATTGTAAGTTTACATCTACACAATTATTAGATTTCTTTAACCGTGAGAAAGGGAAGCAGTGGAAGTCTCAAACCATTTCTACCTTTTTGACAAGATTGGTAGATAAGGGGTTGCTGGATGTAACAAGGGAAGGTAGATCAAATGTATATATCCCTCTTCTTTCGCTAAAAGAGTATAAAAAGAGAGAAGCACAAGGCCTATTAGATAAGTTGTATCAAGGCTCAGTAAAGAACTTTTTAGCAACGCTCTATGACGAAAAGATTCCTTCTGATGAGTTGAAAGAACTAAAAAAATGGTTTTCAGATAAGTAGGTGTAATGATGAATGACTGGTTAAGAATGTTGGGGGCGTTGTCAGTCGCTGGAAGTCTTACTCTATGCCTTTCCCTTTTGATGACGTATGTAACAAAAGAGTTACTCACTGCCAAATGGAACTATAGGAGTAGAAAACTGTCTCTGTTCTTTTATCTAGTTCCAATATTTGTTGTTCCTGGATTACTTATCGTTTTTAGGCAAACAAATAATGATATCGCTTTTGGGAATCAGACTGTAGCACTTAACAATACATTAACTGTATCATTAACAGCTGTCCAAATTTTATTTGCTATTTGGATTGCAGGAGTAGTCGGTAAAAGTGTTTGGGCTTTCTATTCACATCAAAGATTCAGCAAGCAGATAAAAGTATCAAGTTTTTTAGTTCCAGAAGAAAGTGAAGTACAACAACTCCTTACTAAAACGATGGAGCGTATGAATTGCTCGTCTGATATAGAGATTATGTATAACAAGTGTAATATAAGTCCCATTTTAATGGGGATTTTAAAACCGACTATTGTCTTGCCGATGTATAAGATTCCAAATGATGAATTAGAGATGGTTATTAAACACGAATTGACTCATTTTAAGAAAAAAGATCTATGGATAAGAAGGTTTATGCTAATTGCAACGATTATCCATTGGTATAATCCTTTCATTTATTTGTTAAAAAAAGAAGTACATATGTGGAGTGAGCTTTCTTGTGATGAAGATGTTGTTATGAACATGTCTCATATAGAGAGGAAAAAATATGGAGCAACGATTTTGAATATGATTGAACGGTCAAATGAGCAATCTAATTCATATATCTTTGGCACTGCTTTTTCAACTGGACAAATGAATTTACAAAGGAGATTAATGAAAATGTTAAAAGTTAAAAAAATGAGTAAGCCTGTTATAGCCCTTGCCTCAGTTGCTTTTTTAGCACTTGCAAGTATTGGCGTAGGAGGAGCTATAGTAGTCCAAAAAAACACACCATCCATTTCAGAAGAAATTATTCAAGAAGCAAACAAAGTTGCAACATTAGTTTCTTCAAATGAGGTAAAAGAGGAAGCAAAGGAAGGATTTTCTGAATTAATTTCAGTCAAAATGTCTGATGAATCCAAGTTTACAAAAGAGGGGTGGCAAAAAGTTCTTAAGCAAATTGAAAAAGGCGAAGTTCACTTAGAAGACGAATAATAAAAGAATCCTGTACTTTTAAAGTACGGGATTCTTTGTGCATGACCTTTTTCATTCACATTTACCTCGCCAAAGCGAACGATAGAGCAGTCAAGTAAAGCGCTGAGCCGGCTTTTAATGAACAGTTGGAAATTTTCCTTGAACACTTTAATCAAATAGATGTTCATATGGAGCGATGTCAATTTGCATTTGCTCTAATTTTTTGCGTAAAAATTTGTGGTCGCGCTTAGGTGTTGCTTGGATATAGCCACGAATAATCAAATCATGGTTAATGGCAGGTGCTTTATCTGCTAAAGCAAGCTCGCCAATTTTTCCTGCTATTTTTTCCTTGGCTACTTGTCTAAATAGCTCGGGTACAGGGCTTACAAGTTCATATAAAAGCTCTTTCTCAGGTTGTCCCCATAAATGAATGGTTTTATCTAAATAGTACTCTTGCCAATCTAAATCAGATTTACCGTCCTGCTTCGGTAATGCCTTTAAAAATTTGCGGAACATGAAAAATCCGCCGATTGCCATCAACGAAATGAGCACAACTACCCAAAATAGGATAAACCATAAAAACCAACCTTCTAACAACAAATCGTTCACCTCTTTGCCTTCTCTCACTCTATTATAAAAGCTTACATAAAAAAATTCATCCTAAATGTCCCTTTTTAAGTAACAAGTCTGTATATATTGTGAAAGAAAGGAGGTGACCCTCATGGCAAAAGTCCATTTCATAGGTGCTACACTGCGCTTGAAGTATGTCGCTGGATATAATGAACAAAACGAGCCCTTGTTCACCACAAAAACGTACCGCAATTTGAACAGCTCGCATACGGTAGAGGATTTAGTAGAGGTAGCATATGCCATAGCAAGTCTATCTTCACACGCACTAGACAGCATTGTAAAACAAGAAACTACAGATTTATCTTAAGGGGGGGCGAAATTATGACACAAGTTTTAGAGCTGCAATTTGAGACAACAGCAGGGAAAACGACAACGATTGCAATTGATACACCAAAGTCAAATGTAACAGCGGAGGAAATTCAACAGGTCATGCAAACGATTATCGCCAAAAATGTTTTTAATGGACAAGCTAGCGCTCTAGTTGCGATGAGAGGGGCTCGCATCGTAGATCGACAAGTTACAGAGTTTGAATTAGAGATCAAATAGGCACGAGATGGTCTTTGCAGAATTTTTTGCAAGGACCATTTTTAGCCATTGTATTTGTAATAGCCTAGTGAAGGAGGGGCCAACATGGAACAGTGGTTCAACTTGATATCGGATATCGGTTTTCCTATCTTAGTGTCATTTTATTTACTGCACCGAGTAGAAGTTAAATTAGATGCAATTCATGATGCACTTGTTTCCTTAAAGTGAAATCGATTTCACAAAGATGTACGAAAGCTGTCACTTGAGTGTCCTTGTCAATTTTTACATCGTACGATAGGATGGGGATAGTGTAAGTAGGGAGCGTGTTAAAGATGAGAAATAAAATAATTGAGCTTGTTCTACTTTTGGCATTAGCAGCAGTGCTCAGTGCATGTGGCAATACAAAATTTAAAGCAGATTACAATTTGGAATTACCAGATTTTGAACATGTCAATCAACGCGGAGAAAAAGTTTCTTTAGAGAGTTTAAAAGGAAAACCATGGATTGGTATGTATATTTTCACGAACTGTACATCAATTTGCCCACCAATGACCTTTAATATGACGCAAGTACAGGAAAAGCTGAAGAAAAAAGGTGTGGGAGATTATAATATTGTTGCGTTTTCAATTGATCCTGATGTAGATAAGCCAGAAATATTAGCTAATTATTTAGGCAAATATAATGTTCCAGATGAATCAAAATGGAATCTTCTTACTGGATATTCACAAAAATATATCGAACAGTTCGCTGTTAAATCAACAAGAATAATGGTAAAAGATGATCCTAATAGCGACCAAGTGGTACATGGAAATCAATTTTTCTTAGTTGATAAAGATGGCAAAATCGTAAAAATGTATTCTGGATATGCAGTGAATGCCGAGGATGTCCCTATTGACACAATTGCATCAGATATAGAAACATATATTGATGAAAATTTATAATGGATAGAAGGAAACCGTCTCAAAATCTTTAATATAGGTAAATAGTATTATAAAATAAAAAGAGACTTTATATTTAGAGGTTTTGAGTTTGATTATATATAATCAAACTTTATAATCAAACTTTTTATTTGAATATAAAGTTTGAACAAAAACACCTCGTAAAACCTTACTTTAAGATTAATAAGAAGCATTCATTTTGAAAAAAATAATCAAAATGGATGCTTCTTTAGCATTTTTAATTTTGGTTTTTATAAAAAAGTTTGATCATTTTTTACAGCGTTACCCCATAAAAGCGCCCGATTGTTGAGTACCTTATTGAAGATAAGCACCCCGTTAGTTGAAGAATAGAACTTTAATTTTTAATTTTCATTAAGCTCGTCCATAGAAAGTCTTCTCCAAATCCTATTTAACAAACCAAACGAATAAGGAACTAATAGCTTAGTGTCTGGACAGAATTTACATATACCAACAACTATGCATCTAATTCTTTATACTCCCTTTCAAAAATGAGTTCCCTCCTAACACATTTTCATAATTAAGATATCTTAATTGGAAAGACTTCAGCATTTTTATTCACAAACTCATCGTTAATTTTTATTTTTCAGAGTGTACATTAGTAGTTTTTTACATTTGGATATGGATGAATACCTGAGAAATATATTGACGAAGTTTAGAATAAATGATACCATTATCTTGAATTCGAGGTAAATAAATCCAAAATATATGAATTATTATTGGATCAACTCGTGAGGGTCGAGTAAGCCCTCAAGTAGCACAATGGCTAAAAGAAATTGAAGATCAACGCGGTGACGCAAATTATACAGTAATTGATATTGCTGACTATAAAATTAAAAAAAAGGGGATTTTTATTATGAGTAATTTAGAATTGTTAACACCAGAGAACAGTGCATTAATTTTGATCGATTTTCAGCCTCAAATGACTTTTGGAGTTGCAAGCATTGACAGACAATCTTTGATTAATAACGTTATATTGCTTGCTAAATCAGCAAAAGTTTTTAACGTACCTACTATTCTTACTGCCGTCGAAACACGGAGCTTTTCTGGTTATTTTTGGCCGCAAATTCTTGATGTATTCCCAGAACATAGCATTATAGAACGTACTTCAATGAACTCTTGGGAAGATTCAAAATTTGTTGAAGCAGTTAAAGCAACAGGTAGAAAGAAATTAATATTTGCAGC
>DAMBVB010000060.1:0-12782 GCA_032053185.1 Lysinibacillus sp. | reverse complement strand
AGCTAAAACAGGTAATTAGTCAATTTAAATATTAACAGTATCAGACATAACAAAAGCGCCACTCCGTTTTAGAAGTGGCGTTTCATGTTCTTGAAAAATACGAATGGTGGGAGTGTCTTACTGACAGTAGTATGTCGACTCTTATAATAGGGGGGGCAGTCATACTCATCAAAACAAACTGCAGGAAGTTGCTAAACTATTCCGAACTGCGATTTGGTGATGATAGAGGATGCGCCACACTTTGTGTTTGATACTCATTTGTTGGCCTCATGAACTTTCGAGCGATGCACGGTCTTCTTAATTGTTATTAAACAAAAAGGTGCTTTAACGGAATAAGGAATATAAAAATAATCAAACCCTTTAAGAAAAATCAAACTTAAATCTGCTAAAGAACAATCTATTTTCAAAGTGGATTCTTTGTATTTATCGGGAATTCTAGCTTGCGAGGGTGTTTCTGAACAAACTTTAATTC
Source organism: Lysinibacillus sp. (assembly GCA_032053185.1). Classification (GTDB taxonomy): domain Bacteria; phylum Bacillota; class Bacilli; order Bacillales_A; family Planococcaceae; genus Lysinibacillus. Next base: position 12,310 of record DAMBVB010000060.1, on the reverse strand, counting down.
AAAGTTTTAAATGTGTCTACTTTATTTATAGTTAATAATCGGCGTACGGTATCCAACTAGAGCTACCAGTATAATAACAAAACCTGCTAAAGTAAGTGCTGTAGTGGAATTTATATAACTGCCAAGCATTCCCCAAAATAGTATTCCAATAGGAGATAATAGAGATGAAATGCTAGCAATTCCTAATATACGACTACGGTAATCTTCTGGAACTTCAAATAAAGCGGCAGTTGAAATGGTACTAGTTATAGCAAAGAAAAATCCAATACAGAAGAAAATAATATATAGGGTCCATTGATTTTGATTAAGGAAAAGTAGTGTAAAAAGAATTCCTCCAAAAAGTAAACTATTTACATATAACATTCCGCGACTGCTAGTCATTTTGAACAGGCTTAGTAGAAAGGTAGCTGTAAGTGAACCAATAGAAAATAAAGTTAGAACTGTTCCATATATACCTGGTGGAAGATTTAACTCATTCTGTATTAAATTAGCGAGATTTACATTGTAACTAACCACTGCTAGATTGGCCAAAGTAATCAGGGAAGTAGACCAAAAAATAATCTTATTTTTATAAAAATAAATTATTCCATTTCTTAATTGGTTAATAAAAGTTTCATTTTGTACAGTCGAATGGGATTTTTCTGTTTCAGGAATAAAAAACGTTGAAATAGTAGCTATTAAAAATGTAAAACTGTTAAATATAATAAATTCACTAAAATTAAAATATATAATAGAAAAACCAGCCAATGAAGGGGCCAATATAGAAACAAATCTAAATATAGTTTCATTAATAGAGGCAGCTTTGGTCAGATCTTTCCCTTGCATTAAAGAGGGGATCATTCCACCATATATTGGTCTAAAAATGGCATCCAAAATCGAGATTAATAGAGTTAGTATATATATTGCGGTTAAGTTGAATTCACGATTTACTAATGAAAGTCCCCAAACCAATGTAATGAAAAAGCGAATGAAATCCATCCAAATCAATAATTTTCTTTTCGATACTTTATCACCAAGTACTCCAGCGGTTATAGAAAATATAATCTTAGGAAGCATTCCTACAAAGAGTATAGTTCCTAATATAAGTGGGGATTTAGTTTGTTCTAAAACATACCACACTAATGCGATATTATAAACTATACCACCAATGCTAGAAATTCCCTGACCTAGCCATAAATATATTATAGGAGGTATATTCTTCATTTAAGTCATCCCTTTTAGCAAAATGATGTGAGCGGATAAAATAATGTAACCGCCATGCTCGCTCTTAAGTATATAAACAAACATTTTTTCCACTAATAGCTAGTGTTACTAAATTCACTCGCATATAAAATTAATTAATTTACCTGGTACAAATATCACCTTTTTTATTAATTTTTCATCTAGTAACTGTTTTATTTTATTGTCTGTTAAAGCCAATTTTTCAACTGTCTCTTGTTGAGCTTCAATATACACATTGAGTTTTGATTTTAAACGACCGTTTATTTGAATTATAATTTCATTTTCTCTCTTTTCTAATAATTCTTCTTTATGAATCGGCCATTCTTCAAATGTTATTGTATTTTTGTTTCCTAACAATTCCCACAATTCTTCGGCCATATGTGGAGCAATTGGTGCTAGCATTTTTATATACCCCTCAATAACTTCTTTTGCAATAATTTTTTCTTTACTAAGTATGTTAAAAAAAGTCATTAATTGTGATATGCCTGTATTAAATCGCAAATTGGAGAAATCCGCTGTAACTTTTTTAATTGTGTTGTGGTATGGAATTTGTAGTGCTTCCTCTATTTTCACGTTTTGAATTTTCGAACGAACCTTTCCTTCTTCATCTATTATTAAATCCCAAATACGATTTAAAAATCTTCTAGCCCCATCTAACCCATTTGTCGTCCATGGCGCAGATGCATGAAGTGGTCCCATAAACATTTGGTATAACCTTAAACTATCAGCACCGTGACTAGCTACTATATCATCAGGATTTACTACATTCCCTTTTGATTTACTCATTTTTATGTTATTTGAACCTAAAATCATACCTTGATTATATAATTTTTGAAATGGTTCTTTTGTCGATACAACACCAATATCATATAGTACTTTGTGCCAAAATCGAGCGTAAAGTAAATGCAATACGGCATGCTCAACTCCACCAATATACAAATCAACAGGTAACCACTTTTTCAAAAGCTCTGATTCAGCAATAACATTATCATTGTTAGGGTCAATGTATCTTAAATAATACCAACAGGAGCCAGCCCACTGTGGCATTGTATTTGTTTCACGCCTGCCCTTTTTTCCTGTCTTAGAATCGATAACATGTACCCAGTCTTTACTATTTGCTAGTGGTGATTCGCCTGTACCCGAGGGATATATGTCATCTGTCTCAGGAAGTAATAATGGCAGTTCTTCTACAGGGACAGTTGTAGTGGTGCCATCTTCCCAGTGTATTAAAGGAATTGGCTCTCCCCAATAACGTTGTCGAGAGAATAACCAATCGCGTAATCGATAAGAAATTTTTCTCTCACCAACACCGTTATTCTCCAACCATTCAATTGCTTTTGAAAAACCTTCTTCTTTACCTAAATTATTTAAGAAGGCAGAGTTAACGTATGGTCCATCACCGGTAAATGCCTCAGTTGATATATCGCCACCTTTAATTACCGGAATAATTGGGAGATTATATGTCTTTGCAAATGTATAATCGCGTTCATCATGTGCAGGGACACCCATAATGGCACCTGTACCATAGGAAACCAATACATAGTCAGCAAGCCAAATTGGTATTTTCTTATTATTCACAGGATTAATAGCATATGCTCCTGTAAACACCCCAGTATTTACTTTTGCTAAATCAGTTCTCTCTAAATCTGATTTTATTGTCACTTTATCTATATAGTCCTCTACATACGTACGTTGAGAATCTGTAGTGATTTTAGATGCTAATTTATGTTCAGGTGCAAGAACTAAGTATGTTGCACCAAATAAAGTGTCAGGTCGGGTTGTAAATACTTTCAGTTCTTGATCCATTCCATCAATTCTGAATTTTATTTCTGCACCCTCGGAGCGACCAATCCAGTTTCTCTGAATTTCTTTTAAACTTTCCGGCCAATCTAAATCATCTAAGTCAGTAAGTAGACGTTCTGCATAATCAGTTATTTTTAACATCCACTGTTGCATTGGTTTTCGTATTACTGGATAACCACCGCGTTCACTTTTACCATCAATTACTTCTTCATTAGCTAAAACAGTACCTAGCTCTTCACACCAGTTTACGTTTACTTTATCCGTAAAGGCTAAACCTTTTTCGTATAGTTTAATAAATATCCATTGTGTCCACTTATAGTAATTTGGATCAGTTGTATTAATTTCCCTATCCCAATCATAAGAAAATCCTAAGTTCATAATTTGACGTTTGTAGTTCGCAATATTTTTTTGTGTAATGACTTTGGGATGTTGTTTATTTTGCATAGCATATTGTTCGGCAGGTAATCCAAAAGCATCCCATCCCATAGTGTGTAAAACATTGAAACCTTGCATGCGTTTCATTCTAGCAAGTACATCTGTAGCTGTATATCCTTTAGGGTGACCAACATGTAACCCAGAGCCGGAAGGATAAGGAAACATGTCAAGAATGTAAAATTTAGGTTTAGTATCATTACTAACATCAGTAGAGAATATATTGTTTTTTTGCCAATAATTTTGCCACTTTTTTTCATATGTCATAAAATTATTTGTCATTTAAATCCTCTCCTTTTTAATTTAATATTTACTAACATTAACATTATTACCCAAAAAATGCATCAATTTTCACACTTTTCAAAAAAACAGATTACGGAATTGACATTTAATTTACATTAATGTAAATTAAATACATCTAAAAGTATTTTAGATACTTTTGAAAATGGGAGATGAGTTAAATTGAAGGAATTTTTTAAAGAACAAACAGAAGCATTTGTTGAGTTACCGGATGTTTTAATTCAAGATTCAAAAAATGCAATTTCTTATTTTATTCCATCAGCGAAATTATGTTCTTTTGAAATAAAGTCAATTGAACAGAGAGAAAACATTATTACCTTTTCAATACCTAATGGTGATTTAATTGATGAAGTAAATGATTTTCCTATTACTAATGAAATCTCATCAGTATTAATTAATGATCCCAGACGTAACATTCAATATTTAATTACTAACGAAGAGCTAAAAAGATTTGAAATTAAAACGTTCGAAGAAATGTCTCAAATTGTTGATAATTGTTTATCATTTATAATTCCTACTGGTGATGAATTAATAGAGGATGTACCAAATTTATCTCCTTCTATGTTGCAAAATAGCACTCCAATTACAGAGTTCCCAGCGCCAATTCAAAAACAAGCGTAAACAGAAAGGCTACATTACATCTAAATAAGATGATATTGTAGCCTTTTTATCTTTTGAAATATGGAGGTTATATATGCTAAGTATTGTGAAACAAAAAAAAATAAAAACAAATAGTAATATAATGATGATTCAAAGCAAATTGTATGCTCCCTCATACTCAGGAGCAGGTAAATGGGTTATTTATAATACAGACACAAACAAAGCACTACTTGCTGTTGGTAAAGATAAATTGCCAGACATCGTGCCTTTTTTAACAGAGTTTTCGGGAATTGAAAGAACGACTATGCAAATTAATGAATCAGTTACCAAGCGTTTAGTATCAGAAAAATTACTACTAAACAATGATGATTCATTTTCAATAAATAACTCACCAGGTTTTATAGAATTATACAGCAATTCTGTCTTTAATTTTCCTTTTAGAGATTATCATGATCCAAAATGGCTTGAAAAAGATCATAATACAATGTCGCATTATTCGAAATTATGGGAACACCCGCCCATGTTTACGAAAAGGTTAGGAAAAAGAATTTTTCTGAAATCAATTAATAAAGAAAATCTAAACTCTAAAGAGTCTAGTTTAGACTTACATTTTATTTCTTTATTACTTAAAACAGTATTCGGCCCTTTAGATACTATTAAAAGTTATCCTGTTGATAGTTTTAGAAAGACAAGTCCTTCAGGTGGAGCAAAGCATCCTACTGAAGCCGTGGTTTTTTTTAATCAAGATTTTGATAACCTTGAAAAAGGTGCTTATATATACGATGTCAAAGAACATGCTCTAATTAAAGATGATTTTTTGGGAAATAATACACATAGAGATGGTTATCAAGATTCTGTATCAATATTGATACGATCTAGAGTAGAAAGACCTATGTGGAGATACCGAGAAATCAGATCTTACAGGGCAATTTTACTTGATGCAGGCCATATAGTAGAGACTATTAGACAAGTTTGTGAATATAAAGGTTTATATACAAAAGTAGATTCAACATTATTATCTAAAGATAAAACTAATTTTGAATGGTTACAGGAACCTCATCTTTGTCTAGTTCATATTAGTAATAATGCTAAATCTGAGAAAATACCGTTTTCCGAAATTGAAGATAATAGTAAGGAATCGTGGAACTCTAGTTCAGAAAGATATATGACTAATCCAACTATATATTTTACGTTTGAAGAGGGGAGTCTTATTTGTAATACTCTTTGGCCAGATTATAGCAAAGCTAAAATTTCATTTAAGGAATTTGAAGTGTTGACACATTGTCTCCCATCTAGAAGAGGAGATAGGGATAATTCTGAAAAAGGGATTTATCGAGAGTTTTTAGTGAAAAAGTCACAGTTTGATAAATTAATTAGTATGAATGCACTGTTACCTGAAAAAATGGCTAAATCATTTTATCATGGGTTGTCCCCATGGATTCGACACAATTGGTATCTTAATTTTATGGTTCATTGTGCAACGCATAATGCTTTAAATTTGCAGGATAAAAATAGGTTTAGAAATGATGTAGTAGTTAAAAAACCTACCAATTTGTTTAAGAGAAAAACTTGTAGGAAATTTACTGCTGAAGAAATTACCTTTGAAAAATTCAATCAGTTATTGGAATCTGCTATACCTAAAGATCAAAAAGATGAAACTGAGCTGATAATTAATGTAAAGAATGTCGAAAGTATAGACATCTTAGGGGGAATAATTGAAGTTAGATGTACATTCGAAGAGTGTTTAAATGGAATAAAAAGATTTTTTTCAGCTTCAATTGTCCAAAGAGATATTGTCCCAGATATTATCATTTATTGTGATTGGGAAAAATCGGATAGGTATTTATTTAGGACTAGGCCTCATTTAAATCAAGAATTAATTCTTGAGGGAGTATATTATCAGGAATTTGGGAGTAGTAAGATCATTCCATGGGATTCATATCAGCCAGTGTTACCACCGTTTGTTAAAGAACCATTTTTAAATTCATTTGTAGCTTTGCACGCAGGAGCTGTGAAAAACAGTAATAATCAAGCTTTTTTATTTGTTGGTAGCAGGGCAAGTGGGAAAACAACTAGTACTTTAGAGTTAGTAAACTCAAATTACCAATTTGAATTGCTGACTGATGAGACAGTATATTGTAGAAAAAGGAGTATATATGTAGAGCCGTTTCCTAGACTAGTACTACCTAGGGAGGAAATTAATAGCGATATTGTAAAAAGAATGTTGCCTGCAACCGAAGCATTTTTCAAAGTTGCAAGCTCAGGTGCAATAGTTAGCCATATTTTTTACTTAAAGCCAGAAGAAAACGCACAAAAACCATCGATAATTGAGATTTCAAATGAAGAGTCGTATAGATATTTGGTTGAACATTATCAGTATGCCGGAACAGAATTTAAAGAAAGTTTATTAACTTTGCATCGGATTTCAGCACATGCTAAAGCAAGTGTAGTCAGCTATAGTACCTATCATGATTTAAAGGAAATAATTCATACAATTCCTCATTATCTAGAGAAAACTATGGAGGATCAATATGCTTGATAATATATATATTATAGACAATTTTTATGAGAATCCTGAGGTAATAAGAAATCTAGCTTTACGAACGACATATTTGAAATTTAATGAAAATTCAAATTATCCAGGATTTGAAAGCGAAGTATCTTTTTTTGCAGAAAATCATGCAGAAGAATTTAAAAAGCATATTGGAAAGGATATACATATAAATCCTGATAAATATGTATATGGAAAGTTCAGATATAGCATTAAAGGTGCTTTGTCAAGGAGCGATGTGCACATAGATTCACCTGATTGGTCTGCAATGATATACTTAACTTTAGATAAAGATTGTGTGGGAGGTTTAGCAATATATCAACATAAGGAAACCGGAATAATAGAAGTCCCACAAAGTGAAGGAGCATTTTTAAGTATGGGATTTAATGGGTTTGGAGACTTTGATAGGAAAATAGTTGCTCCAGATACGAAAACACCTGATGCTTGGGAGTTAGTAGAGTTAATTCCTATGAAATATAATAGGCTGGTATTGTTTAAAGGTTCTCAATATTTCCATTCTATTACACATAAATTTGGAACAAATGTAATGAATGCTAGATTGACGCATAGTTTTTTCTTTAATGAAAAGAAATAAAGAATCACAATATTTTAAAGCCTATGTGCTCCTGTCACTTCGCTTTCGTCGCAGAGCAAAGCGATTCAGACGATACCTTGCACGGAGCGAATGTTTTCTTGTGCGAAAGCGCAGCGATAGCAACTAGGAACGGGCTCGACGCTCGCCCACAGAAAAACGAATAGCCTGAAAAGGAAATTCACTCGCTAAAAACTTTCACATCGATTTACTTATTCATTTTGTTTTTCAACAATATAAAACGCCATTCCTCTTTTGAAGAATGGCGTTTTTGTATTATTATCGATTTTCTTCCCAGCAATCAGTATTTTTCAATGTTGGGATAGATTTTGCATAAAATACAGGATTTTTGCCTGCTTTTCGTTGCAATGTAAAGTCTTCTAATACGAGGAAGGCAATTTTGCCAAGTAACATAATGATCGAAATATTTATTAAAGCCATTAGTCCCATGAACAAATCTGCTAAGTTCCAAACAAGTTGTACCTGTGCAATAGAACCAAACATGACCATAGCAAGAACTAAAATACGGTAGACAAACATCCAGCCTTTATGAGCATTCATAAACTCAATATTAGATTCACCGTAATAGTAATTTCCAACGATCGAACTAAAGGCAAAGAAAATAATAGAAATTGCAACAAAGTAAGGAGCCCAGCTACCTACATGTACAGCTAAGGAATTTTGTGTAAGAATAATTCCATTACTTTCACCAGTATTATATAGACCCGCTAAAATAATGATAAACGCTGTGGCAGAACAAATCATAATTGTATCAAAAAATACACCTAAGCTTTGCACTAATCCTTGCTTTGCAGGATGTGAGGTATAAGCTGTAGCTGCGGCATTAGGGACACTACCCATACCTGCTTCATTGGAAAATAAGCCACGGCGTACACCTTGCATAATAGCAATACCAATCGCACCACCTGCAGCTTCCTGAAGACCGAACGCATGAGTGAAAATCAGCTCGAAAACAGCAGGTATTTCTGATAGATTGGTCACGATAACGAAAAACGCGACAGCTAAATAGAAAACAGCCATTACTGGTACAAGTACTTGCGTAACTTTTACAATTCTATGTACGCCCCCAAAAATAATTAAAGCCGTTAACACAACGAGCATACCGCCAATGACCATAGGATTAATATTAAATGCTTCACCGACAGAAGTGGCAATCGTATTCGATTGTACTGCATTAAAAATAAAGCCAAAGCTTAACGTTAAAAGAATACTAAAAATAATCCCTAATTTTCGTTGACCTAACGCTTTTTCCATATAATAAGCTGGTCCGCCACGGAACGTATCGCCATCCTTTACTTTGTACACCTGTGCAAGCGTACTTTCAATAAAGGCAGTCGCCATTCCCAATATGGCGATAACCCACATCCAAAATACTGCTCCAGGTCCACCTACTCCGATCGCTAATGCAACGCCTGTAATATTCCCAGTGCCTACACGTGAGGCTGCGCTAATCGTGAACGCTTGGAACGGAGAAACACCTGATTCTCCCTCTTTTTTTTCAACTATTAAACGAAACATTTCAGGGAAAAGTCGCATTTGCACAAACTTTGTGCCAAAAGAAAAATACAATCCTGCGAATATTAACAATATTATGAGGATATATGTCCATAAAACATTATTTACTTCATTTACAATATTCGATATCCATTCCATTTTGTTAACCTCCAATCTTAATACGTTTTAGTCTACACTGTTTTTTTGTAATATACCCACTTTTTGAAAATAATGAATTTTGGCAATAATTTTTTTATGAATTATTTTTACAATATAGTAATTATTTGGTTATCTAGCGATGCAGGTAAGAAGGTATAAGAGGCCAGCTCACACTAGAAATACATGGCCTGGTAATGAAGCGAACAAAATGATTGTTGTAATAAAAAGGAGGTTTCGTATAATATTTTACTTTATTTGGTATTAGGGTTTTCTAGGGATGATCATATAGATTTTTGTGGCAATCAAGAAAACGTAAATCAAGAAAGTATAGCTAAGTTAAAGAAATGGTTCATCACCATAACGTGTGGTTGATTTCCGTTCCGACTGGGCGCTTTCCGCCGGTGAGCCTCTATTCCTTTTAGGTTGGTTTATGACTAGTATCAATATACATTGAAATCTCTGGTTGACAGCTAAACCTGGAAGAAGATGATGTCTGTATTGTACAGGCGTCATCTATTTAGTTTTCAAATTGTTAAGCTCAACGGTAATTAAGATTGACATTTATAAATCCCCTACTTATGTTGCCGTTTTTAAGTATTTTTAGCCAGATCAATTACAACAAACTTGTCCAACATAAACCTCAAGCTTTTATTTTTTTATTTCTAGTTTTCATCTTCTCCTATTTATCAAAAAATTAGAAAAGGATACTTTTTTTTGAAAATTACCTTATTTTAAGGCGGGGATTATTAGTATAATAAAATGAAAAGCGCATCAAAACGTTGACAATGTCTTTTATAACATATGTCAACTATAAAAAAGTTGATTGAAGCGGAGACTGGGCGACTCCTGAGGGATTAGCGTCAAAGAAGAAACCCTAGAGTCAAGCGGTCACCAGTCGGAACGGCATTCAACCGTACGTCGTTATGATGAGTGAGCAAAATTAAAGGGGGATTTTATGTGAAAACTATTGGCATGATTGGTGGTATGAGCTGGGAGTCTTCTGCAGAGTATTATCGTCTTATGAATGAAGAGGTAAAGCAACAATTAGGAGGCTTACATTCAGCAAAATGTATTTTGTATAGTGTAGATTTTCAAGAAATTGAGCATTATCAAGCTGGAGGAGAGTGGGCGAAGGCTGGGCAAGTGCTTGGAGAAGCAGCGCAATCTTTAGAAAATGCAGGGGCAGATTTTATTGTTATTTGTACAAATACAATGCACAGGGTTATTGATATCATTGAGGAAAAGATCACAATTCCGATTTTACATATTGCCAATGCAACAGCAAATCAAATAGAAAAAGTTAGTTTACAGAAAGTTGCTCTTCTTGGGACAAAGTACACGATGGAGCAAGAATTCTATCGAGCTACAGTAGAGAGGTTTGGCATTGAGGTGCTTGTTCCGTTTGCTGAGGAACGTACTGAGGTCAATCGTATCATCTATGAGGAATTGTGCCTGGGTCGAATTGAACCATCATCGAAGGAATACTATTTACAGGTGATAGAGAACCTTGTGCAGTCGGGAGCACAAGGAATTATATTAGGCTGTACAGAGATTGGGTTACTCATTAAACAAGAAGATGTAAACGTACCTGTTTTTGATACAACCGTTCTACATGCACAGGCTGCTGTTAATAGGGCGATACAAAAGGAGAAGTAATAGGCCAAGAAAAGTACGAGACATTAGGATCTAATGGAAACGTTAACAACTGGTGAAAAAATTGTACTACCGATGTTGCTGGCGTGCGTGTAGGCCATATAACGCTGGATGAGAAAATGAATCAAGACGTTGCTTATGCATGTACAGGGGTAACGGCTATTTTACCGCATGAAGGCAATTTATTTTAGCAAAAAAAGCTGTTTGCCTTCATCCATATACAAGGGCATTATTATCGGCCGTGCCTGAGCCAAATCCCTAAGGAGCGTGATAAAGTCGTAGAAATCTACGATCCGTCACAGCATAACTATGACATACAGCCACCATCATTTTTCGAAATAGAGGAAGGCCATTTGTCTTGGCTCATGAAGAGGAATTAGAAAGATACCAAGCTTCGCTAAAAAAGGAGGTAAGCAGATGATTCGTCCAAAGGCATTGAAAAAAGGTGACACAATTGGTCTGCTAAGTGCTTCGGGGGCAACTCCGCCTGAAAAATTTCTTCCGGCTGTTAAAAGCATTGAAAAGCTAGGTTTTAAAGTTATTGCTGGTGAAACATGTAGAGCGAGGCATGGCTACTTAGCGGGCTCTGATGAGCTAAGAGCCGCTGAAGTTAATCAAATGTTTAGCAACCCTACTATTGACGGCATTTTCTGTATACGTGGAGGTTACGGAGCAACGAAAATATTGCCGCTTTTGGATTTCGGTAGGATAAAGGCAAACCCAAAAGTATTTGCTGGCTATAGCGATGTGACGGCATTACATATCGCTTTTAACCAACAATGTGGCTTCGTCACGTATCATACACCAATGCCCTCTACAGAATTTATTCGGCCGGAGATGGATACGTATACTTGGAAATCCTTTATCGAAAGTGTGACAGCAACAGAACGTACGGACTACTGCCTTGAAAATCCACCTGGACGTATAATGACAACGCTTGCTAATGGAAAAGCAACAGGGCAGCTTATTGGTGGAAACTTAACACTAGTGACGGCATCTCTTGGAACACCATATGAAATTGATACAAAGGGCAAAATCTTATTTTTAGAAGATGTAGACGAGAATGAGCAACGTGTAGATCGGATGCTTACGCAATTAAAATTGGCAGGCAAACTTGATGAGGTGGCAGGTATCTTGTTAGGAGCTTGGACAAATTGCGGTCCTGAAGAATCAAAACATCCAGAACATAGCCTATCCCTACAAACAATTTTTCAAGAAATTTTAGTCCCACACAATATACCTATTATGAAGGACATTACTTGCGGTCATTGTTTACCAACGATGTCATTGCCATTAGGTCGAACGATCACAATGGACACGGAAAATCAGATGATAAAAGTCGTAGAGTACGTGTGAAATATGAACTTCGTTACTAAAAATAGTGGCTGAAAACAGTGATTTAAAAGAAAAAATAAATCCCCATGTCAAATAAAGTGTACCCTTTGTAAAGGACATTTTGAAAAAAAGCTAGGCAACCTTTTTAA
>DAMBVB010000059.1:11674-14030 GCA_032053185.1 Lysinibacillus sp. | reverse complement strand
CGTACGGTGGTTGGAGAGGTCGGGAGTTAATCACTCCCTCCTACTCGATTTCTATCAGCAAATGTCTTTTGTAGAAAAAACGAAGCGTCAGCAACAACACACGACTAAGAGACCAACATCATGTTGCTGCCACGGAATCGGAAAGGAATTCATATAGGATGTTAGCCTATATTTCATCGCATTCATGCGATAGCGGTTAACTGACCTGCACCGGTAAAACGCCACGTCCTTTGATTACCGACATCGTGTCGGCCCTCACGCAGGCCTAGCACAAAGCCGTTTTTTGGACGCATTGTCTATTTGCGCGACAGCAGCAATTTTGTCGAGGCATAATTGCTCATAGGATGAATAGAATGATCGAAGGGTTAGGTATTATTGTGCAAAAGTAACATCTAGTAAAATATAATATTTTCATGTAGAATAAGGAAGAGTTAGGCTGTTAGAGGAGTTTGAAGAGATGAGTGAAAAAAAGAGTCAGTGGTCTAGTAAACTAGGCTTTATTTTAGCATCGGCAGGAGCTGCAATCGGACTAGGGGCAATTTGGAAGCTTCCTTATGTTACTGGACAAAGTGGTGGGGGAGCGTTTTTCCTTATTTTTGTTCTATTTACATTGTTGATTGGTTTACCGATGTTATTATCAGAATATATCTTGGGTCGTGGTACACAGTCTGAGGCTGTGACTGCCTATAAAAAAATTGCACCGACGAAAACAGGATGGGCCTGGGTTGGTCGTTCAGGAGTGCTTGGCTGTTTTTTATTATTAACTTTTTACAGTGTTGTAGGAGGTTGGATTTTTATATATAGTGGCCTTGGTGTCGCTGGCGTTGTTATTGATCCTGCCAATGACCCTAGTGAATTATTTGGGAAAATTGTAGGGACACCTTGGATTACTTTACTTGGTTTAGGGTTGTTTACGCTAGTAAATGTACTAGTCATTTCACTTGGTGTACAAAACGGTATAGAGAAGGCCAATAAGTGGATGATGCCTTTATTATTCATGATGTTTATTGTGCTTGTTGTACGGGCTTTAACATTAGACGGAGCAATGGAAGGGGTTAAATTCTTCTTGTGGCCTGACTTTTCCAATATAACTGGTAAGGCTATATTAGAAGCGTTAGGGCAGTCCTTCTTTGGTTTAGCGGTAGGGTTTTCTTGTCTTGTGACGTACAGCTCGTATTTAAAGAAGGATGTAAGTTTACCGAATTCCGCAGGCTCTGTTGTTCTGCTTACGGTGCTTGTATCGTTTTTGGCGGGATTAGCCATTTTCCCTGTTGTATTTGCTTTTGATTTAGAACCAGCATCTGGACCTGGCTTATTATTTATGGTTCTGCCAACAGCATTTAGTCAAATGCCATTTGGTGAAATATTCTTAGCGATGTTTTTATTATTATTTTTATTCGCAACGCTAACTTCTTCCTTCAGTTTATATGAGATTATCGTAGCGGCATTTATGGAGAAGGGGCGTATGTCTCGTTTTGCATTGACAATGCTACTAGGTGTAGTAGTCTTTATTGCAGCGATTCCAGCAGCGCTTTCATCAAGTACATTAGCGGACGTATCAATCTTTGGAAAAACAATTTTTGATGCTACTGACTTTTTAGTTTCTAATTTAATGCTTCCGTTGGGGAATTTATTGATTGCTATCTTTATTGCGTATGTCGTTGATAAAGAATTTGTGAAAAAGGAATTATTAATAGGAAGTCAAATGGGGCAGGGATTCTATTCAACGTATCGACTACTGATGTTAATCGTAGTACCCTTTGTGATTATCATTGTGTTTGTAACTATGCTATTACAATATTAAAGAGAGTAGGTTGTGTTCCGTTTAATAGGAATGCAACCTACTTTAATGATGGGGGCAACAAGTAGGGTTAGTATTCGCTAAGTGATAGTTCGCCTAGCCAGCCATCTTTAATGATCTGTTTCGCTTGTGCTTCGCTTTTAGTAACAGGGAATACTTTATCGACTTGCGAAATAGCAAACAAGTTGCGAATGAAATCATCAACGACAATAATGGCGATTTTCTTTTCTTTTACAGCTACTTTCTTTGCGAAATTGACAATCATGCCAAAGCCGGTACTATCGATGTTTGTAACCTTCTGCATATCGATAATATAACCATGCTTTGTTTCCAAGCTTAACGATTGAAGCTCAATTTTTATCTCTTCAATCATTCCATATTCTAAATTGCCAGTAAACGCAATCAAAATATAATCAGCCTTTGTGTCAATATCCATCGCATTTTTCTTCTGATTCATACTCTAGCGCCTCCATTTTCTTTTTTTATGTTAGAGAATTCTAATCTTTTAGAGAAAATTAATTATAACTCGGCATAATTGCCGCTGCCGCTTCGCTT
>DAMBVB010000059.1:0-11574 GCA_032053185.1 Lysinibacillus sp. | reverse complement strand
TCGCTACAAAAAACATATGTAGCTGCCGCTTCGCTTTCGCTACAAAAAACATATGTAGCTGCCGCTTCGCTTTCGCTACAAAAAACATATGCTGAAAAAAGTTAAAACTTGAATTTATTGACTTCATTTTGTAATTTATCAGCAACTGTTGCTAATTCATCTGAACTTTGTGTGATTTCTGCAACGGTTGCATATTGTTCCTCTGATGTTGCGGCAATTTCCTCTGTTGCTGCAGCGGAGTCTTCAATGATGCGGGAAATATCTTGAATGGCTTTTTGAACACCTAAGGAGTTGTTGTTTACATGCGTAAATGCAATCTTCATTTGCTCAACGCCTTTTTCTGTTTCTTCGACCTTTTCAACAATTTCCTTTAATGCAGTTCCTCCTTTATTGATAATTGTTACTTGCTCCTCTACTGCTAACAGATTACTTTCCATCGTGCGAACTGTCACAGAGGTTTCAGCCTGAATATCTTTAATGAGATTTGTAATTTGTCCTGATGCTAAACTTGATTGTTCGGCTAACTGGCGTACCTCTGATGCAACAACGGCAAACCCTTTTCCTTGCTCGCCTGCACGTGCTGCTTCGATGGCTGCATTAAGGGCAAGTAGATTTGTTTGCTCGGCAATACCGGTAATAACGGTAATAATGCCACCAATTTCTTCGGAACGTTTACCGAGTTTTTGGATAGAATCTGTTGCGTAAGATACTGTTTGTGTGACGTCGCTTAAATGCTTAATAGCTTCATTGATGGCCTCTTCACCTTGACGTGCAATATGGGTCGATTCGATAGCGCTATTTAACGTGTTCTCGGCTTTTTGTAAACTGCTCGATACTTCTTCAATTGTTTTATGCATCATTGACACTATTTCTTCAGCCTGATCAGATTGAGTCGTAGTGCCAACTGCAATTTCATTCATTGTAAGTGCAATTTGGTTAGAAGCCTCACTTGTTTGATGTGATGATTCTGCTAATGAATGTGATGAGTTTGCTATTTGATTGGCGCTACTAGCTACGATTGTCATCGTCGCTGTTAAACGCTTTTTCATATCAATAAAGGCATTTGCCAAAACAGCGATCTCATCATTACCTTTAGGGTTTAATAACTTTACATTTAAATTTAAATCTGCTAACTCCTTGGCATGTGTACTTAAAATATTAATAGGCGTAATGATTTGTCGCTGTAAAAACCAACTAATCCCAACAATTATTAATATGGCAATTCCTAAGGAAATCGCTACATTTTCCAGTGCAGACTTTGTAGCAATACTTATATAAGGAGCCGTTGGAACGGCTGTCGCCCATACGCCAATAACATCACCTTGGCTATTTAAAATTGGGTCATAAGCTCCTTGGTGCAGACTACCCAAGACATTTGCTGATCCGATAAAACGTTTTTTTTCTCCTAACACAACTTTTGCAACTTCATTAGAAACCTTTGTATTTAATGCGCGTTCGCCATTTTCGACTATATTTGTACTAATACGAGTATCGTTTTGGAAGATTGAGATGGCATTTCCGTTTGTTAGCTCTCCAACTTTATCAGCCACCTCAAAATTGTCTACAATCTTGACTTCGCCTTTATACAATTGATTGTTTTGAATGGACCACTCTCCGGGAAATTTAGCATCTAAATATTCATAGCCCAATTGAATATCTGATAAAAGCTTTGTATTTGCACTTTCTAAAAGATTTTTTTTGGCAACATAAAAATTTATTCCTGCTAAAAGTGTAGTAAGTAGCAATATACACCCGAATATTAACAGGCTCATTTTTTTTCGGATTGATAGCTTCATGAAAACTCCTCCAATTATATGTTTACTTTATACATGAATCTTTTTTGAAATACCAACTAAAAATTTCGTTTCAGAAATATTTTCAAACCAAATATGGTCGACCATATTTTTAACAAAAAATAAACCTCGTCCACGATCTGAATAATCGAGTTCGTTTAAATCAAATTGTAGAACCTTATCCCAATCATTTTCTGCGATTCCTTTCGCTTCATCAGTAACGGTTATTTTTATTGCCTCATTAGAGTGGGATACGTGTACTTGAATTGCTTTTTTGGAGTATGGCTCCATCTTTTCAACAGCTGCCACAGCATTTATAACTAATTCATGTACGACAAATCGTAATTCTCTTTTAAAAGGTAGATCATATACATTTGTATAATTCTCCATAACTTGATCTACATAAGCTATAGCTTGTGTATCAGGATTTACATTGAGTATGAATTCCATTATCAATCACCGACCCTGTAATGTAATTGTTATTGAAACTACTGTTATATCATCGCTGTAATCGTTGTCGAATAAATGGTATTTTTGAGAAAATTTTTGCAAGGCATAGCCATTATCTTGTGAAGCATAGGAATGGAAAAAGTCCATATCCACAACATGTTGCTCATTGATTGTCAATAAGCCGTCCGTATAAAGTATTATGCGATGCCATCCGGATAAAGGTACCGTTTTTTTATTGATATGAATAGTTGGGAATAGCCCCAAGATAGTTGTATTCGCTGGGAGGAACACCGTCTCTCCATATTTTCCAAATAAGAAACCCGATGGATGAGCCGCATTAACATAGTGTGCAGTTCCGTTTTTCGAATCAATGAGTATGTAGATGGCTGTCATTAAAAAACGGTCTATATCTTCATCAGAAAATAACTCGTAAATTTGGCGGTTAAGTTCTCGGATTACTAAAACTGGATCAATTAATTTCGTAATGATTCCTTTTAACAAAGATCTAATGGACATTGTGACGAGCGATGCGGCAATGCCATGTCCCATTGCGTCGTAAAGAAGAATGGCAGTTAAATGTTCATTGATCTTAAACCAGCAGTACATGTCACCCCCTAATGTGTTGGATGTAACATAAAGTCCGTCGATCTGAATATGCTCCAGATTCAATGGAGGAGATAATGCATTTTTTTGGAACTTCTTCGCGACAATTAAATCTTTTTGAATAATACTTTCTTGCTGCTTTCGTAACTTGGATTCCTTTTGATATTTGAGGGCAACCTGGATCCGAGTTTTAAACTGGGTGAAATCAAATGGTTTTAAAATGAAATCGAAAATCCCAGCTTCAAAAACCCTATCAATTGTAATGCTTTTTTCGTAAGTAGTAGAAAGAAGGATAGGGGCATCAATCCTACCCTTTAGTTCGCTAATTTGTTGACAAATGTTCTCGCAATTTTTAAGTGTCATTTTTGTATCGAGAATAATTAATTCCAGCTCTTCTTTCAGAGAATCTGATAAATAATTCATTGCTGCGTCAGTTGTTGTAAAGCAATGAATATTTTTGATGTCGATACGATGAAAATATTTTTGCAGACGCAACACATCATTACTTACGCTGCCAATAATTAATACTGACATGCTTCTTACATTCACCGCCTTATGTATCTTTAACCGAAGATAAAGCCCCAGACGAAATTACGCCAAGGCAAAATTGATATAATAATTTCCGACTATTATATATATGCCATATTTACTTATTTGATGAATAATATAGAAATTCTAATTTGCTATAAATTTACCAATAAATATGACATTATACAAGACTAATGTGGTATAAAATATGGAAAAAATTCTTATTTCAAGTAAAAAAGTCAAAAATTCTTAACTTTTTAGCAAATGTTTTCGTAGCGAAAGCGAAGCGTCAGCTACAGAAGCCTCCAACCTCTATAGGTGAGCTACGGTACTCTAACTCTTTTTCAATTAAGATAACGTTTTTTTTGTGACAAATACTCCCTTTTAATCTATTATTATATTATTAGAAAAAAGGGGGAAATGTATGACGCAAGCGACTCAAGTAGTTACAATCCAAAATAATGATATTGTACAGTTTGAACAAGATATTAATAATGCGCTATTAGATTTAAGCGAGTATTTAATAGTGGATATTAAATACAATACGTTATATATAGGGGAACATACAGTTATACATTCAGCTTTAATTATGTATCAATAATTGATCCAGAGGGGGAAATAACTTGTCAAAAATATATTGGGTATCAATTGCTAAAAGAACGGATCAATCTGAAGTGGAGCAGAATGTCATTGAAAAAATATTTGCAAAGAAATCTGAACTTAAGCATTTTTTAGAACAAGAAGGCTATTGTAAGGCAGCGAAAAATCAATATATTAAAATCGATAATGAGTTGCTATACGAAGCAGCTGTTGAAAAAGTAAAAATGAAATAATTTATATAATAAGAGTTTAACCGCGAGTAAAAGGGAAATACCCGCAGAAGAAAGCTAATAAATGCGATTGAGAAATACGCTCGAGAACAAGTACTAAGTCATGACAATTACATTATTGAAATAATGATAAATTGTCTATTTTCAGGGAAAGTTAATGATAAATCTAGTAAATCAACGTTTGATTTCCACGCAATAAATCAATTCATTGGGATCATGTATCATCATTTGCTTACCTTTAATGATTGTTTTGAAATAACGAACTTCTACTACAACATTATTTTATGTAACACTTCTTTGACGATGTCTACTATAAATCCAGTTTCTTCATACACTTCGCGTATACAATATGTCTCAAAATTTTCAGTAGCTTCTATGCCGCCTGATGGTACTGCCCATGTTTTTCCATCTCCTTTAGTTCCTTGCAAAACCATTAATAATTCTTTGTCTTCATTTAAGCAAATTCCTGCAGCACCTTACCATTTAAGCAATAGTAAAACCTCCAATCTAACTTTTAATCAATAAAATCTTAACCTATTATTTCCGAAAATTGGTATTATATCAGTGGATTATCTACATATAGGTAAATTTCCGTCGTTTTGATGTTTCCATCCGTTGCTCTGGCGATTTTTAGCGGCGTTCCTTCCTTGGTTAGCGGCGCAACTGACACATTTCAGTGGCGAAATCAAACACATAAGCTGGACGATTTGACAAAACTAAAGTCAGGATTGAAAAACTTTTTATAGAATTTCACATAATATTAAGGACTTGGCTATTCTTTCCGTTACATCAATGGGTTCTTCCGTCGTTGGCGATTCATTCCGTCACTTCGGCGAGTTCTTCCTTCGGCTTGCAGTGTAACGAAGCGACAGCAACAAATGTTTTATCTGTGCGAAAGCGCAGTGTAACGAAGCGACAGCAACAACAAAGCGCCCATTCGATACGGAAATCAACCCCACGTTATGGTGATAAGCAAATAAAAAATAAAGCTTTCATTTTTACCTGTCCAAAGTTAGCATAAAAAGACAGGAATAACTAATTTTGATGTTTTAAGCTATAACCAAGGAGTGAGAGCCATTGAGTTGGATTGAGTCGATTCAAAAAGCAATAAATTATATCGAAGCGCATTTATTAGATGACATCACAATGGAGCAAATTGCACGAGAGGTAAATTCTTCGGTCTTTCATTTTCAACGGACTTTTTCGATTTTAACGGATATGTCTATTGCAGATTATATAAGACGTAGAAGATTAACATTAGCTGCACAGGAGTTAATAAATACAGAGCAAAAAGTAATTGATCTCGCCTACAAATATGGCTACGATTCTCCTGAAGCTTTCACCAAGGCATTTCGTAAGCAGCATAAAATAACGCCTAGTGAAGCAAGAAAGAAGCAAGGACAGCTACAATCATACAATCGCCTGGTCATCCAGGTAAGCCTGAAGGGAGCAGAACCAATGAAGTATAAAATCGTAGAAAAAGAAAAGTTTCAAGTGGTCGGGGTAAAAAGAACGTATAATTGTCAAAATGGTGAGAATACGAGGGGAATTCCTAAATTTTGGGATGAGATTAACAGCAAGGGAATGGATCATCAATTATTTTCATTAAATAACGGAGAAATTAAAGGGGTGCTTGGCGTCTGTATACCAAACGCCAACGAACAAAAAGGTTTAATGGATTATTGGATTGCCACGGATCACATTGGAGACGTTCCTGAAAATCTGATGGCGATGGAAGTACCCGCTTCAAAATGGGTTGTGTTTGAAGTACATGGCCCTATGCCGGATGCGATGCAAAATACTTGGAAACAAATTTACTCTGAGTGGTTCCCGTCCAATCCATACGAGCCTGCTGGGACAGCTGAGCTGGAAGTGTACTCGGACGAAGATCCATTTAGCCCTGATCTGTATTCAGAAATTTGGATTCCGATTAAGTAACAGAAAAGAAGCCAAGAATGTTCAAAGGTAACATTCTTGGCATCGTTTTTTTACGTCAGTTTTCTTTTAATAAAGAGTAAACGTTTATGTCATAAAAAGATTCTTTTGATTTTTCATATTCTTGAAATGTTCCTTCAAACGTAAAATTCAATTTCTCTACTACTTTTATAGAATTACGATTACCAGGCTCTATTTTTGCTACAATTTTAGTGATGCTTAAAGTAGAGAATGCGTAATCAATCAAAGCGGCAATACATTCGGGCGCATAGCCATTTCCCCAATATGCTTTAGCAAGATCAAAGCCTATTTCTGTAGTAGCTCCTTCTAGGTCAAATGAATTGAATCCACAAGAGCCGATAATCTCATTGAATTCCTTCTCAATAATGGTTAAGCGAATAGCCTTGTGCTCCCCAGCTAATTCATCAAAAAGCTCAATCATTTCCTTTGCTTGTTCTTCATGAGTAAAATTAGTGATATTCATAAATTTTGTCACATCCGGGTCTGACCAAATTTTAAATAAACTATGTGCATCACTCATCTTCATTTTTCTTAAATATAATCTTTTAGTGTTAATTTGTTTTATCAATACTTTTACCTCCAATTTTTTAATTAAGTTTGGATGGGAAATATTGCTATCTGTGCATAATTCAGTCCCTTCAAATTTTATGTAGCTATTATACAATATTTCAATATTAAACATAGTTCTAGTAATTGTTAGAAACGTTATAATGTATACAGTTATATTAAAAGAATAGGAGAAATGAAAATGATCAAAGTAGCGGCCACGAATTATTCGATTATAAAAGAAACAATAGAAAGGGCGCCGGCAATTGTCTAAAGCAGTTTATACAAAGTCTAACTAGAGAAAATACTCACTTCTAAGTTACTTTATGCTCAAGCATTCTGATAAATTTTGATGATGAGTCTTTTTATTATTACCTTAAAGATGTAAAATAAATATATGTTTGAAGAGATTAAAAAGATGGTTTTCTTTAATCGTTATCTATTTGTTACGAGGGGGATGTAGGATGAGAGGGGCAATTCAAAACAAACGAGTAGAAATTTCAAAAGAGGAAGCACAGCAATTTTTGAAATTAGGAAAAGTGGCACATGTTGCAACGGTTGATGAGGAAGGTTTTCCTTACGTTATTCCCTTTGTATATGTGTATGAAGGTGACGACAAACTTTATTTGCACATTGGCAATACGAGAAAGCCATTTTTGGTCGAATATTAAATCAAATCCTAAAATATGTATAGAAGTTAGTGAAATGGGCGATCTACACCCTGGAAAAAAATATGCCTGTCAATCTGCCCTTGTTTACCAAAGTGTTGTGCTTTTTGGACAGGTCGTTCGTATTGAAGAGGAGTCAAAGAAGGAATGGTTCTTTGATGCACTGCTTGAGAAGTATGGCAATCCAGATTGGACATTTGAAAAAGAAGGGTATCCAATTATGCCTAAAATTGAATTATTTGAAGTACAAATAGAAAAGTTGACAGGTAAAATTAACAACGGTATGTATCATTGAAAAAAGCTAAGAATGGTTTTTTAACCATTCTTGGCTTTTCAATTTTAATAAAGAGTAAATTTTTGTGATATTTTTCTAAGTGAAAACGGTCTTCTAAACACCTTGATGGAATTTATATTTGTAGCCCCAACTTTTGCCTCTATTGTATCCCGCTAAATGCGTAATTAAAGCGATTAACTATAGTCATTTTCCGCTGAGCTTTAGTAGATCATAGCCAATTTCTGGCGTGTGATTTTCGAAATTGAGCATATTAAAGCCACAAGAGCCAATGATGCTATTGGATGTCTTCTGTGAGCTTTCTTTAGTATTTAAAAAAACCTATTACGCATTTCGAAAATATTGTAAAACAATTTAGCCTCTCTTGCCATTTTATTATGAGCGTTCATTTGTGGTCGTAAGCAATTTTGGAACATTTCATCGCAATATGTTGATCTACCATATCGAGCATAACATTTGTCGTGTAGTCTGCAGCAGGAATCTACAGCGTTGATAGGTCTACCTGGTCCTGAACATCCTGGCCCACAGTATTTATAACCAGGGTAGCAAAAACCAAATCTGCGGTATCCGTACATCATCTATTCTCCTTTTTTAAAAAAATAATGATTACTATAAAATATGAAATTTTTGCTTTTAGAAGGGGATTAAAAACTAATGTAAGTGCAAAAAGAATTAGCTGATGAGACAAATCTATAAATGTAAGGTTCCTGTAAGCTTTTCAAAAAACTACTGTAAGGATGGAGAGTTATGATAGCCATAGAGCAGTAAAGTATGAAAGATAAGGAGTTTTTAAGAATGAATCCATCTGTTACTCAAAAAGAAAGAATCGTGTCCTTAGATATTATTCGAGGACTCGCGTTATTTGGCATTTTGTTCATAAATGTAGCGGCCTACCAGGTAATAGTAGAGGGTGGTCCGATACCTGACTATAGTGGAATTAATGGTATTATTGATACGCTTATTGATATTTTTATTGAGAAGAAATTCTTTTCCATTTTTTCATTCCTCTTTGGTGTAGGTTTTTACATTTTTGCTTCACGTGCCGAAGCGCGAGGTGATAAGCCAGGATGGCGTTTTGCCAGACGTTTACTAGCTTTATTATTAATTGGTATTGTCCATATGTTTATTTTTTGGGGTTCAATCCTCGCTATCTATGCAGTAATAGGTTTTTTACTAATACCTTTCTATAATGCAAAGGTTTCCACAATTAGTAAATGGCTATTTTCTATCATTACCGTTCATGTCCTTAGCATTCTTGGACAACTATTTATGCCAAATCAAGGAGCATTATCAACTGTTTTTGGGATATTAGGAAATGATGCAATTACTATTTTTATCATGTTTTTAACTGGTTTTTTAGCAGCCAAAGCTGATTGGATTAGTCATATTAGTGAATACTCAAAGCAAATAAAGTGGATACAATTTGTGACATTCCCACTTTTTGTAGCCAGCTCTCTTTGGATTTGGTTTGCTGCTCAAGGAGAAGATCAACATCTACAAATCATTATTGGTTTAGGAGTAATTCCGACAACGTATTTTTATTTAGCTTGTCTATTTGTTATGTTGGAGAATAGGGGCATCGCGAAGCTTCTTAAGTCGATTGGACGAGTTGGGCAAATGGCATTTACAAATTATTTGGCGCAAAGCTTTATTGCTCTAACTATTATGTCATTAATGGAGCTTGAAGTTGTTTCTCCTCCTGATGTAGTGATTATTGCAATCCTAACTTTTGCCATTCAAATTATTTTTAGTGTTATCTGGTTTAAATTCTTTAAAATAGGGCCATTTGAAAAGATATGGCGCTTTATGACATATGGAAGAAAAGCAGTGCGGAATAAATAAATAACTTTGTGCGAAACTCCCTGATGATGAATGATTCAAATCCATTAGGGAGTTTTTAGTACTTATGATAATGTATGAATTTGTAAAAAATGAAACCTAAAGAAGGAGTCATCCGTAAAATAGCTATCGACATAAAGGAGAAAAAACAAATGAAAAAATATATAGCAGTCACAACAGCGTCATTCATGGCTATGCAATTAGCCGCGTGTGGGAATACAGAAACTCGGACTGTTGAAGAAACTACTAATACAAATAATGTAACGGAAGAAAATAATACTTCAACATCAGGGGATGGTTTACAAAGTGTCTATGACAGCGACATGGCAAATTCATGTGAGAAATGGGAAGAAAGTGATGATGGTTCGTTCGAATGTTTAGATGAAAATTCGCCGTATTATGCACATCATTTCTTCAATGGACTTATGTATGCTACTACCGGAGCTATGATAGGAAGTGCCATTTATAAAAGTCGCAATTTAAGAAATGGTACAAATGCGAATTCAAATGGAATTACGACGAATGGCTCTCAAAATCCGACTGGTACAACATCTAGTAGCACAAATTCAAACACAAGCGGTTCCAAGTCTTATTCGAGTGGTAAGCGTTCATACTCAAATAGTTCTAATTCTTATTCTAATCACTCGTCATCTAGCACAGGAAAATCAGGCTTTGGCTCAGGTGGTGCCTCTCGAGGTGGCTCTTCATCTTCTTAAAAGGAGAAATCAATATGGACAATTATTTTCAACAACGCCAAGCATTTTATGCTCAATTTCCTAATTTCTTTCCAGACTTTGAGGATCTAGCGTACGCCTTATACGATGTACTAGATTTACCAAAAGAGAAAATCGATGAAATTAACTATGCATCTACTATACTTTGGAAAATATTTTTAAAGGTTGGGAAACAATTTAAGCATTTATCGGATGAACAACTTTTAGCACTAGGCATTCGTTCTGAAATGCTGCCATATATCCAATTAGATTATTTACAGCAACAATCAATACTAGCTCGCTTCGATTTTATTTGTACAGAGGACGGTGAAATAAAATGTCTTGAATTAAATGGTGAAACGCCATTTCTTGTCCAAGAAACCTTTGAGATCAATGAAGCGCTTTGTCAGCATTTGGGATTTGATAGTCCGAATGATGTTTCGGCATTACATAAAACCTTGTCTGGAGCACTCTTTGCGGCTATGCATTATTTAAATGATGTGAAAAAACCTAAAATCGTCATTACAGGGAAAACGGCTGTGGAAGATTATGAGGAATATTGTCAGGTACAGTTTTTAAAGAAATGTATACCTTTTGATGTGGAGTATGTTCCTATACAAGAGTTAATCATTTTTTCTAGTAACACTGCTAATATAGCTCGAGGTCTTTATACGCCTGCCATGGAGAAAATTGATATTTTATATCGTCCTGCACACCCGGTAGAGTTTTTAATAGATGATATGTCTTCCGATGGTGATCGTATTGGTCTGCATTTACTGGAACTTGTAAAAGATGGACAGCTTGCTATTATCAATGCACCCGCTGCATATGTACTGCAATCGAAAATTTTATTATGGTTGATTTGGGAACGCAAAAATGATCCGCTTCTTTTTAATGCAGAAGAACGAGCTGCTATTCAGAAATATATGTTGCCAACGTATCTTTCGGCAGAACCATTTGTTCAGGAAAACTTGCCGTTTGTCAAGAAACCTGTCTATTCTCGGGAAGGGAATACTGTAGAAATTTATGCAGGGGATGGTACGAAAACAAATGCCTCTGCGTATACCCATTATGATGATAATTTGTTTATTTATCAGCAGTATGTGGAAATGCCCTTTATAACGGTAAATCTAAAGGATGGATTACAGACAAAGAACTGGTTAATCGGCTCCTTTATCGCGGATAATCGTGCATGTGGCTTATCTTGTAGAGTAGGTAATCAAATTACAGAATGGGATTCTCACTGGTTAGCTGTCGGATATAGGGAAGAACCTAAAAAAAACTGCGAGACTTTTTATAAGGTAAAGTGTACCCTTTGTAAAGGACATTTTGAAAAAAAGCTAGGCAACCTTTTTA
>DAMBVB010000058.1:0-14399 GCA_032053185.1 Lysinibacillus sp. | reverse complement strand
AAACAAAATCAACAGAAGACAGAAAATTCAATTAAAATTCATGCGACGTTAGTGACCTAGCATATATTTTAACAATTGTCGTCTATAACTTTTAACATCTAATCAGTCACTACTTAAACGTGCGCCAACCGATATCTTTGCGGTAGAAGAAATTGTTCCATTTTTCAGTTGCGATACCTGCGTATACTTTTTCTTGTGCTTCTTTTAAAGTAGATGCCTTTGCTCCGACTAATAAAACTCGGCCACCGTTACCAACAAAGTTTTCATCTACAAACTTTGTACCCGCATGGAATACTGTATGTGAAGCTGATAGAGCCTCTAAGTTAGGTAATGCATGTCCTTTTTCAACGTCCCCTGGATAGCCTTCAGCGGCGATTACTACGCCTAGCATTGCTTCTTCGGACCATTGCAAATCAAATGGCTTTTCATCCATCAAGGCAGTCATAAATGCACCAAAGTCAGATGTCATACGTGGTAAAACTACTTGCGTTTCTGGATCTCCAAAGCGTGCATTAAACTCAATCACCTTTGGACCATTTTTCGTTAAAATCAAACCTGCATATAAAATTCCGGTAAACGATACACCATCTGCCTCCATACCTTTCACGGTCGGTTCCACAATTGTTTTATATACATCATCCACTACTTCTTGAGAGATTTGAGGTACTGGCGAATAAGCTCCCATACCCCCTGTGTTTGGCCCTTGATCGCCATCATAAGCACGTTTATGGTCTTGAGCAATCACCATTGGATAAATCTGGCCGTTATGGACGAAGGACATAAAGGAGAATTCTTCTCCGTCCAGGAATTCTTCAATGACAACTCGAGAAGAGGATTCACCAAAACGTTGGTTCCCAATCATATCCTCTACAGCTTTAATGGCTTCATCTTCGGTCATTGCTACAACTACACCTTTACCAGCTGCCAAGCCGTCTGCTTTGATAACGATTGGTGCACCTTGCTCTTTAATATATTTACTAGCCTTTGCAGCTTCAGTAAATGTTTCATGGGCTGCTGTTGGGATATTATATTTATTCATAATTTCTTTCGCGTATGATTTACTGCTTTCAATTTGTGCTGCGGCCTTTGTTGGACCAAATACTCGTAACCCACGAGCAATAAAGAAATCCACTAGGCCTTCAGCAAGCGGTTGCTCAGGTCCTACAAATGTTAGATCTACTGCATTTTCTTTTGCAAATTGTGCAAGACCTGCAAAATCCATAGCCTCAATAGCAACGATTTCCGCATCGCCCCTCATGCCATCATTACCAGGTGCTACAAATACCGTATTGACCGATGGTGACATACTAAATTGTTTGGCGATAGCATGTTCTCGACCGCCGCTTCCAATGACTAATACTTTCATTTTAGGGAATCCTCCTCTTTGTGCGTAGATGGGCCAACATCTCTGACTAATTTTTGGGAATTTTAGTGCTTGAAATGACGTATGCCAGTGAATACCATCGCAATGCCGTATTCATTCGCTTTATCGATTGAATCCTGATCTTTGATAGAGCCACCTGGTTGAATAATGGCTGTAATACCAGCCGCTACAGCTGCTTCTACAGTATCGCTCATTGGGAAGAATGCATCTGATGCTAGTGCTGCACCTTTTGCTTTTTCACCTGCTTGCTCAAATGCGATTTTAGCTGCGCCAACACGGTTCATTTGACCAGCACCAACGCCAAGTGTCATGTGAGAATCTGTAACGACGATTGCATTAGATTTAACGTGCTTCACAACTGCCCAGCCAAGCTGTAATGCTTCCCATTCTTGTGCTGTCGGTTCACGGTCTGTGACAACTTTAATAGCTGCATTCGAAAAGCCGTGGCGATCTGGTTCTTGAACAAGAAGACCACCTTCAACTGATACAACATTGAATTTGTCTTGTTTTGCT
The DNA here is from genome assembly GCA_032053185.1 of Lysinibacillus sp. Classification (GTDB taxonomy): domain Bacteria; phylum Bacillota; class Bacilli; order Bacillales_A; family Planococcaceae; genus Lysinibacillus. Next base: position 12,502 of record DAMBVB010000058.1, on the reverse strand, counting down.
TGCTCGAAAGGAATTGTTAATAAGCGAATATTTTTCTTCTTCGTTAAAATATCAAGTGCTTCTTGAGAGAAAGCAGGCGCAATGATAATTTCTAAAAAGATATGACTTAATTTCTCAGCAGTTGCTGCGTCTACTTCCATATTCAAAGCAATAATACCACCGAAAATAGATGTTGGATCTGCTTCATACGCTTTATCAAACGCTTCTTCTAATGTTGCGCCCGTTCCAACACCACAAGGGTTCATGTGCTTTACAGCTACGGCTGCAGGCATGGCAAACTCTTTGACAATTTGCAATGCGGCATTCCCGTCTTGAATATTGTTGTATGATAATTCTTTACCATGTAATTGCGTAGCATAAGCTAATGAAAAATCAGAGCCGAGACGTTTTTGATAGAACGCCGCTTTTTGATGAGGATTTTCACCATAACGTAAGTTTTGTTTTAATTCATATGTCATTGTTAAGCTCTCCGGGAACTCTTCTTCTGTTAAGTAGTTTGATATATATGAATCATAAGCGGCTGTGTGACGGAAAACTTTTGCAGCTAACTTACGACGTGTTTCAATTGTCGTTGCACCATTAGCTTTCAGCTCCTGTAATACGTTCGCATAGTCATTGCTATCCACAATTACTGTTACATATTGATGGTTTTTTGCTGCAGAACGTAACATTGTTGGACCACCGATATCAATATTTTCGATCGCGTCATCCCATGTTACATTAGGCTTTGAAATTGTTTCAACGAACGGATAAAGATTGACACAAACAATCTCAATTGGCTCAATTCCATGCTCGTGCATTTGTGCCTGATGAGAAGCATCGTCAAACTTTCCTAATAGCCCACCGTGAATCATTGGATTTAACGTTTTTACACGACCATCTAAAATTTCAGGGAATTTAGTTACTTCATCTACTGCTGTTACGGCAACATTATTGTCTTGTAACATTTTTTTCGTACCACCAGTTGATAAAATTTCATAACCTAATGCTATTAGTTCCTTTGCAAATTCTAAAATACCATCTTTATTGGAAACACTGATTAATGCACGTTTTGTCACAACGAAATCCTCCTAATTTTTAGGATCATCACCAAAACGTGTGGTTTATTTCCGTTCCGGCTGGGCGCTTTGTTGTTGCTGACGCTTAGCTTTCGCGCAGAGCAGAGCTTCCTGGGGGCGTCCGATGAGCCGCTTGGGGCAACAGGATGTTGGTCACGAAGGCGTTATCACAGGACGTGATGCTTTTAGCCTTCGTTCCCCTATATGCGCTAATCCCCAAGGAGTCGCCCAGTCGTAACGAAAATCAACTTATTTACATAGTAGACGTTTTAACAAAAGTCATCCACAACTTTTGGTGATGAACCAATTTTTATCGTGTTTGCCACGAATATGTCTTGCAATTATGGATAAAGTAGAGTTAGGCTGTATTGTTCCAGAAGACCTAACGCCTCACCACTGAATTACTTTAATAAGTGCTGTAAAGCTTTTGTATAGAGTACATGCTCTTCCTGATGAATGGCCGCTTCTGTTGCCTCACGGTGACCTTCAACAACTTGGACTGCCGATTGGGCAATAATGGGCCCTGTGTCCATACCTTCATCTACAAAATGGACGGTTACACCTGTTATTTTGACTCCGTGTGCCATTGCTTGACCAATGGCATCTTTACCAGGGAAAGATGGTAATAATGAAGGATGAATATTCACAATGCGCTGTGGGTATGCAGTGAGTAATACTTCACTGATTAAGCGCATATAACCTGCAAGCACAATCCATTCTACATGACATTTATGGAGCGCCTCGATAATAGCAGTCTCGTAATCTGCTTTTGAAGAAAAATCTTTCGGGCTTAAAGCTAGCACGGGAATACTATAGTTCTCAGCACGTGTCACTACAAATGCACTAGGCTTATCTGTGACAACCAGTTCGATCTTTGCATGTAGTTCACCACGTTCAATGGCCTCTTGAATAGCTTGAAAGTTACTGCCGCTACCTGAAGCAAAAACGGCAATTTTAGTTGGTGCCGTCATTACACTAAACTCCCATCATGTGAGCCATTGAATACAACACCCTCGCCTTTTACAACGCGACCGATTGTGTATGCTTTTTCACCATTTGCTTCTACTGTTGCAAGCACTTTCTCTACTTCAACTGCAGGTACAGCTAACACGAAGCCAATGCCCATGTTGAAGACATTATATAAATCTTTGTCCTCTAACTGGCCTTTTTCTTTTAAAAACTCAAAAATACGTAAGACAGGCCAAGACCCTAAGTCAATTTCAGTTGCTAAACCTTCTGGCATCATACGTGGTAGGTTTTCATAAAAACCACCGCCAGTTACATGGGCACAGCCATGAACGTCCGCTGCTTGTAAAGCCGCAAGCACAGGTTTCGCATATAATTTTGTTGGCATTAACAAGGCTTCCCCAATAGGACCAAGATCCTCGTAGCTTTCGACAATCGAATCAACTGCGTAATGATTATCTGCAAAGACAATTTTTCGCACTAAGGAGTAACCGTTTGAATGCACCCCACTCGAAGCAATACCAACAAGCACGTCACCCTCTACGATTTTCTCGCCTGTTACGATGGCTGATTTTTCACAGGCTCCTACTGCAAAACCAGCTAAATCGTACTCATCTTCTTCGTAAAGACCTGGCATCTCTGCAGTTTCTCCACCGATTAATGCCGCACCAGATTGCACACAGCCATCTGCAACGCCCTTTACAATTTGCTCAATTTTCGCCGGCTCTGCCTTGCCAAGGGCTACATAATCTAAAAAGTATAATGGTTCAGCACCTTGCGCTACGATATCATTGACACACATCGCTACACAGTCCACACCAATCGTGTCGTGCTTGTCCACCATAAACGCTAGCTTTAGCTTTGTCCCAACACCATCCGTACCTGAAATAAGAACAGGTTCCTTAAGATTTAGTTCTGACAAGTCAAACATACCGCCAAAACCACCAAACGTGCCCATCACACCTAGACGGTTTGTTCGTTCAACGTGAGACTTCATTCGTTTCACGGCTTCGTAGCCTGCTTCAATATTTACACCTGCTTGTTCATATGCTTTTGACACGCAGAGTTCCTCCTTATCATCCAGCTAGACGTGTTTAAATGTTTTTCTTAACGTAATAGTTCTTTTTCATGGGGTAAAATTGTATCTGGGAAAATTTCTGTTGGATATTTACCTGTAAAGCATGCTAGGCATAATCCACGGTTTTCATCTTCATATGGTCTTGCAATTGTCTCCACCATACCGTCAACGGAAAGGAATGTTAGGGAATCGGCTCCTATAGCATCGCGAATTTCATCTACATTGTGGCGGGATGCAATCAATTCTTCATGTGTGGAAGTATCGATGCCGTAATAGCAAGGGTCCGTCATCGGTGGTGAAGAAATGACAACATGTACTTCAGCCGCCCCTGCATCTTTTAACATGTTGACAATACGTCGTGAAGTTGTACCGCGAACGATTGAATCGTCCACCATCACTACACGTTTACCTTTTACGACTTGCACAACTGGGGAAAGCTTCATTTTCACACCGCGTTCACGTAATTCCTGTGTTGGTTGGATAAATGTACGACCTACATAACGATTTTTAATAAGACCTAGCTCATACGGAATGCCACTTTCTTCTGCAAAGCCGATTGCTGCTGAAATACTTGAATCAGGCACACCTGTTACAACATCAGCTTCAATATGTGCACATTCACGAGCAAGCTGTTTACCCATACGTTTACGCGCCATGTGGACGTTAATACCATCAATATCAGAATCAGGACGTGCTAAATAAACGTATTCCATCGCACACATTGCACGTTTATCCATCTCTACAAAACGATCAGATTTTACACCCTCATCGTTAATAATTAATAGCTCACCAGGTTCAACAGATCGAACAAATTCTGCACCTATTAAATCAAATGCACAAGTTTCAGAGGCTACAACCCAGCCATCTCCTAGCTTCCCAAGAGATAATGGACGTAAACCATGTGGATCACGTGCAACAAGCATTTCATCTTTAGTCATAATTAAGAACGAATACGCACCCTTTAATAAAGATAGGGCATTTTTCACCTTCGCACGGAATGGTGAATGCGAGCTTTTCTTAATAAGGTGCGCTAGCACTTCAGTATCGGAGCTTGAATGAAAAATACTACCTTGGCGCTCTAAGTACTGTTTTAAGTGTGTTGCATTGACTAAATTACCGTTATGAGCAATTGAAAGGCTACCAGTTGAGGAGTGGAATAATAACGGCTGTACATTTTCAATACCGCCACCTCCAGCAGTCGTATAACGGACATGAGCAATTGCTGCTTTGCCGTCCACTGCCTTTAATTTCTCTTCGTTGAAAACATCATTAACTAGTCCTTCGCCTTTCACCGCGCGAAGATGCTGACCGTCAGAAACGACGATCCCAGCGCCTTCTTGGCCACGGTGTTGAAGAGCATGAAGCCCGTAATAACTAAGGTGTGCTGGATTTGAGTTGCCCCAAATACCAAACACCCCACATTCTTCGTTTAAGCCTCTGAGTTCAGCAAGCATGGAATTGCTCCTTTCCAATTAGAACGGAATTCCTCCACTGTACCTTCTACAAGCACACCGTTGTCACCGTTGATTTTAACAAGCGCATCGTTCGTTACGACACCGATTTTCTTTGCGTCTTTTACCATTTCTAAAAATGCAGCTGCATTTTCTTCCTTCACAGTTACAACAAAACGAGATTGTGTTTCACTATATAATGCTGTTGTAGCAGAGCCTGTTAATGTCACATCAAGACCTAAGCCATTTGCGCTAAATGTTGTTTCAGCAAGCGCAACTGCAAGACCACCTTCTGCTACATCATGTGCAGATTGTACGATTCCCGCTTTAATCGCTTGAAGCAATGCTTGTTGACGTGCAGCTTCAATCTGTAGATCAATAGCTGGTGCTTTTCCTGAAATAACCCCATTATTTACTAATTTCTGAAGCTCCGAACCACCGAATTCAGTTTTTGTATCGCCGATTACAAATACTATATCACCAGCGGCTTTTACTTCTTGAGTTGTCACATGTGCTAAATCTTCAATTAGTCCAACCATACCGATTGTCGGTGTTGGGTAAACCGCTTCACCAGAACGCTCGTTATAAAGAGATACGTTACCACCAATTACTGGTGCATTCAGTGCTGTACAGGCCGCTGAAATACCATCCGCTGATTTTTCAATTTGCCAGAAGATTTCTGGTTTCTCAGGATTGCCGAAGTTTAAGCAGTCAGTAATCGCTAATGGTGTACCACCAGTTGCTACGATGTTACGAGCCGCCTCTGCTACAGCAATGGCACCGCCTACCTCTGGATCTAGGAAAATATAACGAGAGTTACAGTCTGTAGTCATCGCTAATCCTTTGTTCGTACCGCGGACGCGAATAACGGCTGCATCAGAACCCGGTGTAACAACTGTTGAGGTACGAACTTGATAATCATATTGATCGTAAACCCACTCTTTTGAAGCGACTGTTGGCGCTTTTAAAAGTGCATTTAATGTTTCTTTATAATCTGTTACCATTGGTTCTACGTTTTCCATCGCTTGGAACTCAGCATAGTAAGCAGGCTCTGCAGATGGTTTATGATAAACTGGTGCATCTTCCGCAAGTGCATCAGCAGGTACTTCAGCTACAACTTCGCCCTTATGTAATAGGCGTAGCATTTTATCATCCGTCACGCGACCAATTGCCACAGCATCTAAATCATATTTATCGAAAATCGCTTTAATTTCATCTTCGCGACCTTTTTTCACAACAAGTAGCATACGCTCCTGAGATTCAGATAGCATCATTTCATATGCTGTCATGCCTGTCTCACGTTGAGGTACTAAGTCTAAATTCATTTCTACACCAGAACCAGCTTTAGAAGCCATTTCTGCTGATGAAGAAGTAAGACCAGCAGCACCCATATCTTGAATACCTACTAGCGCGTCCGATTTTACAACTTCTAAACATGCTTCAAGTAAAAGTTTCTCCATAAATGGATCTCCTACTTGTACTGCTGGGCGTTGGTTCTCAGATTCTTCTGTTAACTCTTCTGATGCAAATGTTGCACCATGGATACCGTCACGACCTGTTTTAGCACCCACATACATGACTGTATTCCCTACACCAGCTGCGATTCCACGTTGAATATCTTTGTGGTCAATTAAACCTACACACATTGCATTCACTAGTGGATTGCCTTCATAGCAAGGATCGAATTGAATCTCGCCACCGACTGTAGGAATCCCGATACAGTTACCGTAACCTGCGATACCAGCAACTACTTCTTCAAATAAATATTTACCACGTGCTGATTTTAATTCGCCAAAGCGTAATGAGTTTAACATCGCAATTGGACGTGCGCCCATCGAGAAAACGTCACGGATAATACCACCAACACCTGTAGCAGCACCTTGATAAGGCTCAATTGCTGATGGATGGTTATGTGATTCCATTTTAAATACAACTGCCTGCTCGTCACCAATATCGACGATACCAGCACCTTCACCTGGACCTTGTAAAACTTGTGGACCCTTTGTAGGGAATTTACGTAACACTGGTTTTGAATTTTTGTATGAGCAGTGCTCAGACCACATTACGGAGAAAAGACCTGTCTCTGTCCAGTTTGGTAGACGTCCTAAAATATCTTCTACCATTGCAAATTCTTCGTCTGACATCCCCATACCAGCGTATAGCTTTTGCTCTTTAATTTGCTGTGCTGTTGGCTCAAACTTAGTTGTTGACATGATTTTCCCTCCACTGCTTCACAATTGATTTAAATACTGCTAGACCGTCTGCTCCGCCCACCAGTGCATCAACAGCTCGCTCTGGGTGAGGCATCATACCTAGTACATTGCCGCGCTCGTTTATAATCCCTGCGATATCTTCTAAAGAACCGTTTGGATTTTCGCCTGAGTATGTGAACACGATTTGATTGTTATCTTTTAATTGTTGTAAAGTTTCTTCGTCACAGTAATAGTTACCTTCACCATGGGCGATTGGAATATTGATAATTTGACCTTGCTCATATTGGTTTGTGAATAATGTATTATTGTTTTCAACTTTAAGCTGGATTGTACGGCACATGAATTTCAAATTTTTGTTACGAAGTAATGCACCTGGTAATAAACCGGCTTCAGTTAAGATTTGGAAGCCATTACATACCCCTAATACTGGCTTACCAGCATCCGCTGCCTTCTTGACCTCTGCCATAATATTAGATTGGTTGGCCATCGCACCACAGCGAAGATAGTCCCCGTATGAGAAGCCTCCTGGTACTAAAATGCCATCAAAGCCACTTAAATCTGTTGCTGTATGCCATACATATTCTACTTCTTCACCTAGCTCGTCTTTAATCGCATGATACATATCGATATCACAGTTTGACCCAGGGAAAACGAGTACTGCGAATTTCATGATTAGTTAGCCTCCTCGACTTCGTAGCGGTAGTCTTCGATTACAACGTTAGTTAAAACCTTCTCACACATTTCTTTTACTAGAGTATCAATATCACGTTCTGTATCTTTAATTGCTAATTCAAGATATTTACCGATACGTAAATCTTCTACTTCAGCGTAACCCATTTTCACTAAAGAACCTTGTACAGCTGAACCTTGTGGATCAAGAATACTCTCACGTAATGTTACGTAAATTTTAACTTTTTTCATTGTTATTTGCCTCCGAGTCTAGAAAGTATAATAGTATAAACTTCAGTTAAATTACCAAGGTCTCTACGAAAGACATCTTTGTCTAACTTTTGCTTTGTAGTTGCATCCCAAAGTCTGCATGTATCTGGTGATATTTCATCTGCCAGTAGTACATTGCCGTCATCGTCACGTCCGAACTCTAATTTAAAGTCAATTAGTGTAACGTTGACATCCGCAAATAGTGGCTGCAAAACTTTGTTCACTACAAGTGCACCATCATAAATGGCTGTCACTTCCTCAGGTGTTGCAAGATCTAGTACATCAATATGCTCCGTAGTAATGAGCGGATCGCCTAGCTCATCGTCTTTATAATAAAACTCTACGATTGGACGTTTTAATGGTGTACCTTCCTCCAAGCCAAGTCGTTTCGCTAAACTACCTGCCGCTATATTACGAACTACGACCTCAATTGGAATAATCTCTACCTTTTTTACAAGCTGCTGCGTATCGGATAATTGTTTCACGAAATGTGACGCAATTCCGTTTGCTTGTAATTTTTCGAAAATTAAAGAGGTAATGCGATTATTTAATACGCCTTTCCCTTCAATTTCTACTTTTTTCTCACCATTAAACGCTGTTGCACTATCCTTGTACTCAACGAGTAACACATTTGGCTCCTCTGTTGTATACAATTTTTTTGCTTTACCTTCATACAAAAGTTGACCTGTAGTCATTTGGTTACTCCCCCTGATATTATGAAATACACGCGTATTGTTCAGAATTGAATCGTACGAATACGATTCAATTCTGTAACATCCGCTAGTGACTCTAATTAGTTAAGTCCAAGACGCTCAAAAATCATATCTACATGCTGTAAATGGAAGTTGTAGTCAAAGCACTCGTCTAGCTCTTCCTTCGTTAAATACGATGTAATTTTGTCACTTGCATCGATTAATGTACGGAACTGAACTTGCTCGTCCCACGCCTGCATCGCTAAAGGTTGTACTGTATCATACGCTTCCTCACGCACTAACCCTTTATCGATAAGTGCTAATAAGATACGTTGAGAGTAAATTAGACCAAAAGTGCGACCCATATTACGTTTCATGTTGTCAGGGAATACGGTTAAGTTTTTCACAATATTACCGAAGCGATTTAACATATAGTTAAGTGTAATCGTTGCATCTGGTAAAATGACGCGCTCTGCAGACGAATGTGAAATATCACGTTCATGCCATAATGCTACGTTTTCATAAGCCGTTACCATATAGCCACGCATTAAACGTGACATACCAACCATGTTTTCAGACCCGATCGGATTACGCTTATGAGGCATCGCTGATGAGCCTTTTTGACCTTTAGCAAATGCTTCCTCAACTTCACGCGTTTCAGATTTTTGCAAGCCGCGAATCTCTGTTGCAAATTTCTCAATTGATGTTGCGATTAATGCCAATGCACCTAAATACTGCGCATGGCGATCACGTTGTAATGTTTGAGTTGAAATAGGTGATGCTGTTAGTCCTAATTTATCGCATACATATTGCTCAACTCGAGGATCGATATTGGCATATGTTCCAACTGCTCCAGACATTTTTCCTGTTTCAATTATTTTTGCCGCTGCTTCAAAGCGTTCAAGGTTACGCTTCATTTCTTCATACCATAAACCTAGTTTTAAACCGAAAGTTGTTGGCTCAGCATGAACACCATGTGTACGCCCCATCATAACCGTATGCTTATGCTCTTTCGCTTTTGCTGCAATAATATCAATGAAATTCACGATGTCTTTACGTAAAATATCATTCGCTTGTTTAATCAAATACGATAGCGCTGTATCAACTACGTCCGTTGAAGTTAAACCATAATGCACCCATTTTCGCTCTTCACCAAGTGTTTCAGAAACGGCACGAGTAAATGCTACAACATCATGACGTGTTTCTTTCTCAATCTCTAAAATACGATTAACATCAAATGAAGCATTTTCACGAATTTTAGCTACATCCTCTTTTGGAATGTCTCCAATTTCTGCCCAAGCCTCACATGCTAAAATTTCAACTTCTAACCAAGCTTGATATTTATTTTGTTCTGTCCAAATTGCGCCCATTTCGGGTCTTGTATAACGTTCGATCATTGCGTTTCTCCTTCTATTCTGACCAAATGCCAGAACTCTCGATTTGTTGTAGTGTTTCTTCTAAGTTTTTTGTCATAATCGTTACGTGGCCCATTTTACGGTTTACCTTAGCTTCAGCTTTCCCATAAAGATGTATAGACCATTCAGGATATTTAGCAATTGAGTTACTAAGTGGCATGACATGCTGCCCTAAAACATTTACCATAATTGATGGTGCCCAAAGTTGTGGTTTACATAATGGCCAACCACAAACAGCGCGTATATGCTGGTGGAACTGTGAAACATTACATGCTTCTATAGAATAGTGACCTGAATTATGAGGTCTTGGTGCTAATTCATTAATAACAATTCCACCATCTTCTAATACAAACATTTCTACAGCTAATGTTCCTACTAAATTTAGATAGTCAGCTATTTTCAAAGCTTCTCGCTCTGTTGCCAGTAATGTTTCCTCTTTTATACGAGCCGGCACGATCGTTTCATGTAAAATATGATTAACATGGATATTTTCTCCAACCGGCTGACAATATGATTGACCATTACCGTTTCTTTGAACAATGACAGACACCTCTTTAACGAAAGGTACAAATCCCTCAGCAATACATTGTGAATGAGAGAGAAGCCCTTTTGCTAACGGTAGATCCTCTGCAGATTTTAAAAGCTGCTGCCCCTTGCCATCGTAGCCACCTCTTGCTGTTTTGACTATACAAGGATAACCAATCCTATCGATATTGGCTAGTAATTGTTCGTATGTATTTACAACTACATAAGGGGCCACTGGACAACCTGCGTTCACAATCGCTTCTTTCTCAGTCACACGGTCTTGTGTAATGCGTACTAGCTCTGCTCCTTGTGGAACGTAAGCCATTTGTGTTAAACGTTTTAAGCCTTCATAATCGATATTTTCAAACTCATACGTTATAACGTCACTTACCTCAGCAAGTTCTTCTAAAGCTGCTTCATCATCATATGGGGCTACAATACGCACATCCGCAACCTGTCCACCTGGTGAATCCATTGATGGTTCAAGAACGGCAATTTTAAAGCCTGCTTCTTTAGCAGCAAGTGCCATCATACGGCCAAGCTGCCCTCCTCCGATAATGCCGATCGTCTGCCCTGGATAAATTATTTTCGTCACACTAAGTCACCTGTGCTTTCCAGTACTTGTTGCTTCGTGGCTTCACGTCTAGCATCTAGTTTATTAGCAAGCTCTACTTTTGTTGTCGATAAAATTTGCGCTGCTAGCAAGCCTGCATTCGTCGCTCCCGCTTTGCCAATCGCTACTGTTGCTACAGGTACACCACCGGGCATTTGAACGATTGATAATAAAGAATCCAGACCGTTAAGAGCACGGGATTGCACAGGTACACCGATTACCGGTAACGTTGTTTTAGCAGCTACCATTCCAGGTAGATGCGCAGCTCCACCTGCACCAGCAATAATTACTTGAATACCTCGCTTACGTGCTGATTCTGCATACTCAAACATTAAATCAGGCGTACGATGTGCAGACACAACCTTTTTCTCGTACGGTACTTGTAATTCATCTAAAATATCACATGCATGTTTCATTGTTTCCCAATCACTTGAACTCCCCATAATGACACCGATTTTCGGATTCATGATTGTCGCTCCTTTTTAACGTTAGAAAAATGATCAAATATATTATAGCTACTACCATTCTTTACTTTTTCTTTTTATAACAAAGAAAATCCTCAAATAAACTACTCCCTACCATACACGTGAAAGCAGCTTACTTGAGGACTTATTATGAAAGGAATATGCAAAAGTACATTTCTGCACACAAACCTTCCTGTAACATGCCAAAAGTGCTTTCCCGCATAGTCCAGCATTTACGGTGCCGGGTAGAGACACTAGAGCCAATCCTCTAGCATATATGTGGGATTTATTTTGTTTTCCTTCTCACATTCTAACAAGTCATTCCGTTATAGTCAATGCAAAAATGCGAACATTACATTTTGGCTAACTATAAACGTTCGGATTTTGGTCAAATTCACTCGGAATCTTGCCATAACATCGCTTTAAATTGTATTTTTTGACGTAAATACGTTGGCTCTCCATTGACTAAGTGAAAAATTGGTTCTTCTTTTCTTCCCACTGCCATATAGCCATCTTGACGCATTCTTGCCAAACAATCTTCAATTGACTCATTTTCTTCTACTTCATACCAAATTTGTTTTTTTCCCAAATCTTTCTCCCTTTCAATTTTGCTATACTTTTCCTCGCATGAGTTCCATTATACCTTGAGTTCCTTCCTTTAAATGTATCATTTATTGATCAAAAGGAATTATACCTTTAATGTTCTCATTAAAGACAAATTAAAAAAACTGGAGGTATAAAAATCTGAAGTTCTTTATTAAAGATTTTGAAATCCGAAGATCCCCATTAAATATGCACCTAAGAAAAAGAATAATGAAAAAGCATTGAGCACAATAAGAACCATACAAATATCGCCTTTAATGTCTAAAAATGCGCTAATTATTCCTAGTCCACCTAATGCACATGGCGTAAATATACGTAAATCGTAACGGGGATTAAAAAACTGCCATACCATTTTGTTGAATCGTAGCGATAGCTACAATTACGCCAAGGCGAAATTGATAAAAAAAAAGCCGAGGAATAAATCCTCGACTTTTTAGGTGCCTAGCGACGTCCTACTCTCACAGGGGGAAGCCCCCAACTACCAT
>DAMBVB010000057.1:0-15484 GCA_032053185.1 Lysinibacillus sp. | reverse complement strand
CGGGGTTCGGGACTTGCACCCTATAGTTCATACGCATGCCGGGCGCACATAAAAATTCCCCACAACATTGTGTGAGGAAACGTAAACCCAAGATTCTGTTTAAATTGAATTTCACTTTTTTAATGATTGAAATTTGTAAAAGAAGCTCTTTGATCATTTGGTTTAGTACCAGAGAAAGAAACACTCAATACACCAAGATTTAGACCAACAGAGCCCGTTCCGGAATGAGTATGAGTATACAAACTATGGAGTTGGGATGATCCCGCTGAATTAGATTTTAATTCCTGTATTCTAATTTTAGCTACTGCAACTGGACTTGTACCACTACTTGGTAATGGGAACGACCAACCTGCCCCCGTAAAACTTGATGAGAATAAATTTGTTGATGAATAAGTAACTGGACTATTGAGTCCATTACCTCCAACTACTACCTTAGAAGTGTTCGGCATAGCGTTAAATTTATTACCATCCCATGCAAAACCAATTAAATCCGTCCCCCTAACAACAGGAGAAGTAGTCCATTGGTATTGACCTTGCAAAACAAATTCGTCCTGATAACTTGGAACGACCTGTCGAGCAGCAGTTAGTGTAACACTCATGCTATTAATTGTACCAAAAGGTACAATTTGAGGTTTAGGATTAGGATTTTTATAATCGTCAACAGCTATAATATTATTATTTTGGTCATATGTAATAGTCTCGGCACTAACATATTCAGTTATACCTTCATCAATCATTTGCTTTTTAGCAAGATATGATAATTCATTAATCAATCTCTGGGGATATCCATATTCTAATAATTTCTCATCAATATTTTTTTCATTTTCTGCATCTTTATTTTCAGATGCTTTTACTTGAGTATTATTAAACGAGATCGCAATAATGCTTATCATAAAAATCATAAAAAATTTACTTATTAATTTCATATATACCCTCACCTTAAATTATATTAAATACCTACTAAATAACTAAACCAAAAAAATAGACGTACCTCCTAAAATAGATTCAGTTTATATTTACCAAGTATCGTATTTTATGCTAACATAAAAATAATGATTAAAGTAGTATATTTTCATTTTTTATATAAAAAAGGAAAAAAGAGGGATTATCATAAAATTATATAGGAGTTTGTTACTAATTTTTGTAATTATAATTATAGCTTTTTTTACTACTATTGTTTTTTGGAAGAATATTAATATTAATTCACCTAAAAATAATGAAAATATTTATCACTCTTCTACTATGAACATTGAAGTAGTTGAAAAATTTAAAAAGGAAGGAGAAATAACAAAGTATTTTCTAAAAAGCAAAAATATAAATGAGCCTTTTGAAGATTTTTTAATTGAAGTTCAAGATGAAAACATATGGAACTTAGTCGATGTTAATGAGCATTATTTTATTAATGTTAGTTGGGAAACTGATACAAATGATATAAACATTCAAGATAAAACTACACTATTACTCCAAATTGATAAGCTTTAACGTCCTATTCAAAATAGTATAGAAATTCATGCTGTCTATTTGTTTTAATACCTTTTAAACGTGTTATTTTACGATAAATAAGAGGAATCCCTTTTGAAAAAAGATTGATCAAAAGGGATTCCTCTTTAGCAGTTTTAAGTTAGGTTTTTATAAAAAAGTTTAATTATTTTCTGCCTGTGTTGCTCCACAATCGCGCCCGATTGTGGAAAATTGTTTTTCAACTATAGCCCCTGTAATTGAAGTATAGGAACGATAAAAAAATGCTGGTATACAGCTTAATAAATTGTCTCTATATACAGGTTTTTATTCAGATAACACACTCTGAAAAATCTCGAAAAGTCCTATCGTAGCTATGTTTATATAGCTTTGCATAAAAAGCTGTATAAACAATAGTTCTCGTAAAAAGGCACGAACGTTGATTTAACAACATTCGTGCCTTTTTGGTGTGTTTCCAAACTTGCATTTGGGAACGTTTTTAGGTATATATGTGTATATTTTATTCGACAATTTTTGTTTGGTTTTTTAATTTATATGAGTGAATATAATTTACTGCATACTTTACTAAAAATATTCCTAAGACTCCACCCAAAACATTAAATAACAAATAGATAATATCCGTATTACCAAAGTTGCTTATAGTAAAACCAGACCGCCCAAGTAAAAGACGGGCGACATCTATCACTAAACAACTTAAAATAACAATAGAAATTGCTTTTTTGTTACTTTTTAAATTGAAAAGGAGTAATAAGAAAATCCCAAACGGTACAAATAAAATAACATTATAAAATAAAGCTGAATAACTCCAAATAGAAATATTAAAGTGCATCGTATCAAATATTCCAAACCAGTCATTCGTTGAAATAAAACTTCTTTTATTGTCTGCTGGATTTTGATGGAGCGTGAATCCACCCAATTTAATTTGAACTAAGCTTATTACGTAAAAAATAGAGCTATATAACATAACTCGTTTCTTAGCACTTTTTTCTACTTTTCTAAAATAATCAAGTAATACATCAATAAAAATATATACTAACAAAATTAAGAATGCTAAGGGAACAATATTGTAAAGAACATATGTTGAATGCATAATTAACATCTCCCGTTTTTTAACATTTTATAGTCACTATTCATTTTACTAATTTTCACATTATGATACAAATCAAAATAAGAATAATCGAATTTACCCTTATAATTAAATTAAATTTAACCCATTGATTATTTCAAAAAAACATTTATAATAAAAAAATGTAATAAAAATACATAAACGGGGGATTACAGAACTTATTGGAATTAAAAAACTGTTATTTACATCTTTTATGTTTGGTGCAATCATCTTAGGGAATACGCAAAATGCTAGCGCTAATAACGGTACTGATACAATTAATGATGACACTATCGAATCTCTTCCAGAAGGGATAGAGAAATATTACCCAACAAACCCTGAACTTTTAGCGGATGAAGATTCTGAATATTTGGCGATTAGTCCATATGCTGCACTTGGACAACTTCCAAGAAATGTTTATCTTACGAAAAATGATAAGTCGAAGTCTACATCTAGACTACAATTTTATCGTGGCGACAATTTAGGTATGAACGTAGAACCCAAAAAATTTAATGAAAAGGGGCGAGGTACAATTGTTGGTATAATATATCGTAATGGTGAGTATTACGATGCCTATGTATTTTATAATACAAACAGATTCGTTACTACCGTAAAGACTGGTGATTTATCGGATATTCATTGAGATTATACTGTGGAAACCCAAATGATTTAGAAACTGGGTGTCAAGCAAATGGAGTTATTTATCCAGTAAAATGAACTGCACCCCAATAGTTAGACACAATCTAACTATTGGGGGTGCAGTTTTTTATGACGGAATATACTACTGAGAAAAAATTACAAGCTGTTAGGGCACACATTAAAAAGCCACGAACATTCATAAGCAATGTAATGAGCTAAAAATATAGTATAAACTGCTTTACCATCACCTTTTTCAGTAAACCATTCTTTGATCCTTTATTTAGCTTCAGTGGATATCCCTTTAGATATTTTTTCAAAGCAATACATCCTTATAATTATTTTAGACACACTATTATATCAAAAAGCTCCCAAAGCGTCGTTTGGAAATCTTTAATAAAAAGTTGTTATTCAACAATCTGTCCCGATTGTTGAACACAAGTTAAACATCATTGTTGAACTAACCTGCTCCGTTAGCCATCCATGTAGCGCAAAAACCAGCGCTACACCACAGAAAATGAAAGATGATTAAGTTCTTTCATGGAAGTTAAAGTGTAATTCTTCACAATCTCACCTATATGTTAACATAAATATCCAGATCTTTTAAAAGTGGTGTTCAATTATATGGCCCGATTGCAGAATAAGGAAAAATCCTGCATATAACAGGATTTTTGATCAAACTTTTATACATTCTAAAATCTAAAAAACAGTTCATCTTTTTTATAAACGGTATAGCTTTTTTTCAAAACGGTACAACTTTATTACAAACGGTTTAACTTTGTTTTAAAGATACATCACAAGTGAACTCTAACTCAACAATCACTCAACAGTCACCGATTTAGCCAAGTTACGTGGTTTATCCACATCACAGCGGCGGTGTAGCGCTGCGTAATAGCTAATTAACTGTAATGGCACTACAGATACAAGTGGTGTTAGGTATTCATGAACTTGAGGGATTACTAAACGGTCGCCGTCTTCGTCTACGCCAGCCATGGCAATAATGCATGGGTATGCTCCACGTGCAGCTACCTCTTTGACATTACCACGGATGTTTAATGATACGGCTTCTTGTGTGACAAGGGCAAACACTGGTGTACCTTCTTCGATTAAGGCAATTGTTCCGTGTTTTAGCTCGCCACCTGCGAAGCCTTCTGCTTGGATATAAGAGATTTCTTTTAGCTTCAAGGCACCCTCAAGGCTTACATAGAAGTCTATGTTACGGCCGATGAAGAATGCGTTGCGTGCGATTTTTAAGTAGTCCTCAGCGATATCCTCTAAAACATCTTTTGAATCGATAATTGTTTGTATCCCATTAGCTGCAATCGCAAGTTCTTGTTTTAAATCATATTCTAAGCTCTTGCCATTAGCCTTCGCTGTTACATATGCTGTTAGAGCAAGTACAGCTACTTGCGCTACATACGCTTTTGTAGAAGCTACTGCAATTTCTGGGCCTGCATGTAATAACAGTGTATGGTCTGCCTCACGTGATAGAGTAGAGCCAGGTACGTTTGTAATAGTTAATGTTGGATAACCAAGCTCTTTAATTTTCACAAGTACTTGACGGCTATCTGCTGTTTCACCTGATTGTGTAATAAAGATAAACAGTGGTTTTTCTGAAAGTAATGGCATATTGTAGCCGAATTCACTTGAAATATGAACTTCCACTGGGATACCAGCCATTTTTTCGAAATATTGTTTACCGATTAGACCTGCATGATAGCTTGTGCCGGCTGCAATAATATATAGACGGTCCGCTGCTCGTAATGCTTCTAAAATATTAGCGTCAATTGTTAATTCGCCATTCTCACCTTCGTACGCTTGAATGATTTTACGAATAACTGTTGGCTGCTCATCCATTTCTTTTAGCATATAGTGAGGGTACGTACCTTTTTCAATATCGCTCATATCAAGCTCTGCTGTATATGGTGCACGCTCTACTATTGCACCGTCTAATTTCGTAATTTCAACGCTAGCTTTGTGTACGATTACGACCTCTTTATCGTGTAGCTCCACATATTGATCTGTTACCTGTAGCATCGCCATCGCGTCTGAAGCTACAACATTAAAGCCTTCACCAACACCTACTAAAAGTGGAGATTTGTTTTTCGCAACGAAAATTGTATCTGCCGCTTCTGCATCTAACAGAGCTAATGCGTAAGAACCGTGTAATAAAGATAAAGTTTTACGGAACGCCTCAGCCGTGCTTAAGCCTTCTTTCACAAATAGCTCTACTAATTGCACAATGACCTCTGTGTCTGTATCAGATTTCATCGGAATGCCTTTTAAATAAGTTTTTTGTAATAAATGATAGTTTTCAATAACGCCATTGTGTACTAGCGTAAAGCGTCCTGATGCACTTTGGTGAGGGTGTGCATTCAAACGGTTAGGCACACCATGAGTTGCCCAACGTGTATGACCAATACCAACTTTTGCAGCAACGTCCTCATCCACTGCGTCACGTAAATCTGCAATACGTCCCTTTTCTTTGAAGACTGTTACACCATTTTCGTTACGTACTGCAATACCCGCTGAGTCATAGCCACGGTACTCTAGTTTCTCTAAACCTTTTAATAAAATTTCCTTTGCATCTGATTCTCCAATATATCCTACAATTCCACACATAAATTTCTTGTCCTCCGATATTGTCAATTTGACGCAATGACAAACTAGATCTCAACCTATTGAATTTTTTGAGCATATAAAAGCTATGCTTAATTATAAGCGCAATTAATACATACACATGCTTTACACTCATTCAGCCATCTGAATAGTAATCATTCAATAGAATGAGTTATCTCTATTTATCTATTGCTGTAACTATACCTTCTCCATTTTCTGTACATTCAATCACTCAAATGCTTTCAAAATGAAAAGTGACAATCGGGTATGTCGATTGGGAGGCATCCGCCGAATTTTCGATAAACCTCCACCTCGTCTGCTGAAGATAGTTTCGTCCAATTTCTTCAGCTCAGGCGCTATAATTGTTTTCCGATTTTGCGCTTTCTTCCCTCCTTATGCGCTCTCGTTAAATAATAAGGTCGAACCTCATATTCAACTCCTCCATCATACTCAATCATATGCTATACGTCAAATTTTCGTTATAGAAAACACCTATTTATCTTACTTTTTAGTGACAAAAAGTAGACAAACAATCTGCTATAAAGCATTATCTTGAAAGATGCCTTTTCCCTTATGTCAGCAACAAATATTTTCTGTTATGGATTGGTTTTGAATAGGGTCGAAGATATATTGCTCCAAAAGTAAATATTCAACTGAACAAATTTAAATGGCTTGACAAAGCCACTACTTAGCATTACTATATACAGTACTTAGCAACACTTAGTACGGGTGAAGCTAAGCCTGGGGGTGAGTTCGTGGATAATCTGAGTGAAATGCTCAAAGGCGTTTTAGAAGGTATTGTATTAGAAATTATCAGCCGTGGTGAAACATATGGTTATGAGATTGTCAAATATCTCACGCAGATGGGGTTCGAGGGCATAGCTGAAGGAACTGTGTATGCGTTACTTATGCGATTGGAAAGAAATCGTCTTGTCAATATTGTCAAAAAGCCATCGGAAATGGGTCCACCGAGGAAATTTTATACGCTTAATGAACAAGGACGAGAAAAATTGATATCCTTCTGGGCTAAATGGGATTTTTTAAGTAGTCGTATTGAAATTTTAAGAAATGATGGAGGAAACAAATATGAGCTTTAGTCGTGAAATTCAGGAGAGAATGAATCGTTTTGCGAAAGAACAATCCCAGAATTATTTGCAGGACGCTGAAATGACTTATATGGAAAAGCTGCGCAAGAAAAGTGGGCAAACTAAACGTAAAATTGACAAGCAACTATCCAAATTTAAAGGGCGTTCCGATCAGGGAAGAGAAGCCCAAGATGACATGATACTCTATATGAGCGATTATATGAATGATTTAATGTCACAGGGGTTAACGGAGCAGGAAGCTTTTCATAAGGCCAGCAAGGAATTGCAATTCGCCAGTAACTCTGAGCAATCTGAGGATTTAAATGCCCGCTTCCAGCAATATTACGAAAATCGTGATCCAGCAGATTATGAGGCAATCGGATTGTTTTATGGTGGCTTCCTGTTTTTAGGATTAGGTATCGGCGGATTAACTGGTTTTCTAACTGGCGGTGGATATGAAGCTTTTTTTGATAGAGGCTGGATCGATACTGCAATCGGTGCTAGTGTTGGCATGATCATTGGTATCGGACTTGGGCAAATTACCAATGCTATTATAGCATTGAAAAAAAAGTAGGGTTATTATAATTGCGTCCGAAAATAGGCTTTGTGCTTAGGCCTGCATGAGGGCCGACACGATGTCGGTCATTTCGGTAATGCCGCAGGACGTGGCGTTCTTAGACTGAGTCCCTCTATCCCAGCGGATGTTTGGACACCCGCTGAAAGTAGTTAAACGATAAAAGGCACAGGCAAATTCACTTGTGCCTTTTAAGTTTAGCCTTCTTTGCTCTCCAATAATTTTACAATTTCTCAATTAAATGCCGGTAGATCCTCTGGTGTACGACTATGTTACTAATTGTTTTTGACAAACGAATACTTCCTTGTCGTGGAATATCGCACCTGCATTTTCTAAATCTACTCGAATCGATTTGTAGCCGGTTGCGTCACGACCATTTAATGTTTTTGCTGTAATGAGTAATTGAGGTCCATGACAAATAGCAAAGGTTGGTTTCATCTCATCCATACATTCTTTTACAAAGGCTACAATACGATCATCTACGCGTAATATATCAGGAGAAAACCGCCTGGGATCAATAATGCATCGAACTCAGAAGCATTTACATCATCAAAATCCCTTTATCAATGTTTACTTTCTCTCCATGCTTCCCCTCTACCTCAATGCCTGCTGTCGTATCAATCGTTGTTAGTTCATGACCTGCCGCTTCTAATGCTGTAATCAGTTATCACTGTAGCAATTTTAGCCATTGTAATACAACACTCCTTATCATTGTGACTCTGTACTACTGTTCCCATTTCGTTCGAAAGCATTCATTTTTTCATTAGTAGAGCTTTCAATAATTAAGGTCATGTTTTCTATCCGTTATTTTCATTTGTACCGAATTGAAAAATAAAAAACTCGACCTCCTATCAAAGAAAATCGAGTTAATAAGCTATTTAATTATTCAGCTAAGCCCATTTCAGCACGGACAACATCTGCTATACGCTCTACATAATGCTCGCAGTCTTCTTCTGTCGCCGCTTCCACCATTACTCGTACAAGTGGCTCTGTACCAGAAGGACGCACTAGGACGCGACCGTTACCAGCCATATCTGCTTCTACTTCAGCAATCACTGCCGCAACTTTTGCATTTTCCGTCACAGCATGCTTGTCTGTTACACGTACGTTGACTAAACGCTGTGGGAAAATTTTCATTTCAGAGGCAAGCTCTGACAGTTTTTTACCTGTAGCTTTCATAATGTTAACAAGCTGAATACCCGTTAATAAACCATCACCAGTTGTATTATAGTCTAGGAAAACAATATGACCAGATTGCTCGCCACCTAAATTATAATCATTAGCGCGCATTTCTTCTACGACATAACGATCACCTACAGCTGTTTGTACACTATGCATATCGTTATTTTCAACAGCTTTGTAGAAGCCCATGTTACTCATAACCGTCGAAACGATTGTTTGCTTTTTCAAGCGACCAACTGTATTTAAATGCTTCCCAATGATGAACATAATTTGATCACCATCAACAATATTACCGTTTTCATCTACTGCGATTAAACGGTCACCATCGCCATCGAATGCTAAACCAACATCAGCACCCTTTTCTGTGACAAATTTAGCTAATCCTTCTGGATGTGTTGAACCGACGCCGTCATTAATATTTAAGCCTGATGGTGAGGCACCCATCGTTGAGATATCCGCTTCTAAATCTGCAAATAGGTGTGTCGCTAGTGACGAAGTAGCGCCATGCGCACAATCTAATGCAACGTGAATGCCATCAAACTCTTCAGTCACTGTTTGTTTTAAGTATTGAATATATTTTTGCCCACCCTCGAAGTAGTCGCTTACAGAACCTAAATCTGCCCCGATTGGACGTGGCAAAGTATCTGCTGGAGCATCTAATATTACTTCGATTTCAGCTTCTTGTGCATCTGTTAGCTTAAAGCCATCAGGACCGAAAAATTTAATACCATTGTCAGCGACTGGGTTATGTGAAGCTGAAATCATAACGCCTGCATTTGCGCTCATAATTCGAGTAAGATAAGCCACACCTGGTGTCGAAATAACACCAAGACGCATCACCTCTACGCCAATTGATAAAAGACCAGCTACAAGTGCACCTTCAAGCATTTCACCTGATATTCGTGTGTCACGACCGATTAAAACCTTTGGACGGTCTGCTGCATCTCTCGTTAAAACGTAGCCACCTACGCGGCCAAGTTTAAATGCAAACTCCGGTGTTAATTCACTATTCGCGACGCCACGGACGCCATCTGTTCCAAAATATTTACCCATTTTGATTATTCTCTCCTTCAATGCAAGACGGTGGTCACGCTTGTCTATACAACAACTAAACCACTCGTCTGCTTACTTTTGGAAAAGTCTATTTTCGTTCATTCACTGGTAACTATTAATTATGCCGCTATGTAAATTTATCTGAAACTTGTAAATCAGCACAGTTAAATTTAGCATAGGTATTTTGATTTCAGCCTGTTCTCGTTAATATTTCAAATCCGAAAATGAGTCCCCTTACCGATAGAAAACGAAATTTCTACTGAATCAAAATAAAATTATAGTCAGTTATTGTTTAAGAATCAATATCTTCTGTATTATCAGTAGGCGGCGTATTGTCCTCAGAAGGAGTGCTAGGCTCCTCTGAAGGTGGGGGAGGAGTAGGAGCAGGAGGACTAGGTGTTGTTGTTGTTGTTTCCTGCTCTACCTTCGTAATATCTGCTTTCACTTTAATTTTTGAATCAGATATTTTGGTCACACCTTCTGGCAATTTCACATCAAATTCATAAGTTTTTGATTCTGTAATTTTTGATAAGTCAACCTCTAATGGTATTGCAGTTAAAGCATCGATAATAGATTTTCTACCGTATACCCTCACCTTTGTAGGACTAATTGTTACTTGGTTGACGGTAATACCATTCGCCGCTTCCCCTATTTCCTTAAGCACAACAGGCAACTCTCTGCTGTAAGCTCCAATTTCTACTTGTACCTTCACAGTTTCCGGTTCGATCATCACGTCTAACTTATTTAAATCACGATCTAGTACTTTAACCGCCGCTACTTGTGAGAACGGTTCTTTCAAGCCTTTTTCACCCGTTACAGTAGCTTTAACATAGCTAATATTTTCAATTGCACTTTTGGCCCCTGTAATATACACCGTAGCTGGATTAGCAGTCATGCCATTTAAAATATATCCTTCTTCAATTAACCGCGTATTTAAATCTGGGTCAACACGAAACTCCTGTGTGACCTTTTCCTCAATGTTTACCTTTACAGTCGCAGGGTCAAATGTTACTTGCAACTTATCCGAAATATTTTCGTATTGAAGTTTAACATTATGTTCACCTATAAGTAATTTACTCAAATCCACAAAAACAGAAAAATTTTTCGTTGCCTTTGTTTGTATCACAAGTGGCATTGGACCTTTTATTGTAACATCTACTGTCTTTGGTATCCCTGTTACAATGAGGCTCTTATCGTCATAAAAAACATCTACCGGTACATCGCGAATTACCTCTGTTTGCTCACTCGTTATTGTTTTATTTGTAGGAGATAATTCGGTACGTACGGAGAAAAATAGCAACAAGGCTAAAAATAGCGCGATGATTCGTAATACCCAAGGGCTATCCATCATTTTATCCATTCTTTTTCCCCCTCCAAGTTAACTTAGAGGCTGCATTTGATTCCTGTGCTGATTCGAACCACATTTTACGTAACAGTCCCTCGAATTCCTCTAAAGAAAGATTCCGATGTAGATTACCATTTAGTGTAAGGCTAATGGCGCCGGTTTCCTCTGATACGACAATAGTAATGGCATCTGTCACTTCACTTAAGCCAAGTGCAGCACGGTGGCGTGTCCCAAGCTCTTTTGAGATAAACGGGCTCTCAGAAAGCGGTAAATAACAAGCTGCTGCCGATATTTTATCTTTCTGCATAATAACTGCCCCATCATGAAGCGGTGTATTAGGTATAAAAATGTTGATCAGTAATTCCGATGTAATCTCAGCATTTAGACCTATACCCGTTTCAATATATTCATTTAGACCAGTTTCTTTTTCAATGGAAATTAACGCTCCTATACGACGTTTGGCCATATAACTAACAGATTTCTTCATTGCCTCAATAAGCCTTGTTTGTTCTTCCTCAACTTGACTAATTGAACGTTGGAATAACTTCCCTCTACCAATTTGTTCAAGACCACGTCTTATTTCAGGTTGGAAAATGATAATAATCGCCAAGAAACCGAATTCGATGACTTGTTGTAACATCCAACCTAACGTCTCTAGCCCCAAAAAGTCTGTAGCAAGGCGCGCAATAACAATGACGAAAATTCCTTTTAATAATTGGACAGCCTTCGTACCTTTAATGAGGGTTAAAATTTTATAAACAACGTACCAAACGAGCAGTACATCTAATAAGTTAATAACAATATTCACAGGTGTTAAATTAGCGAAATGTTCGATAATTTGCACGTGGCATCCCCCACTTTTCATTGCGAATCCATACACATTTAAGTATAGCACATTCTTATCAAATGTAACTTTTCTCAAATAAAAAGTCTACTCAAAAGAGTAGACCTTTCAGCCTCTCACGTGCACTATCTATTAGGACGTATAGAGTGTTATTTAGTTGCTTGTTTCTCCTCGAATGTTACCGCAGACTTTACTGAATTTTTAATCGTATACCAAAGCCATTCGAATACTTCGTCAATTTCTTCTATTTTTCCTGAAACAACTGCCGAAGATGCCATATACTGTCCGTTAATAACGGTAACATTGCCATCCACTTCACCCTCAACAATTAAATCACCATTTTTAACAACAATGTCACCTTTTACAATTTCCCCCTTAGGTACAATAACCGTTTGACCCTCAACAACTAGGTTTGGCTGTTTAGTCACGGAGAACTGTCGGTCATCCTTGAAATTACCTAATAAAGTTGCACTCATGAATAAACAAAAAACTGCTGCTGCCACAAATAGTGGATGGCGGTGAATCCACTTTTGCATACCTACACGACTTTTGGGTTTCGGTAAACGTGCCATCACGGCTTCTTCAAAATGCGGAGGTGATGTAATGTGGGAAGCACTCTTCACAAAGGCGATTGTTTCACTTAATTCCTGCATCAACTGTTTACAATCACTGCATGTATGCAAATGTCGTTTTAACGCTTGCTCATGCTCACGACTAATGTCACCATCTAGATAATCATGGATATAGTCTATTATATGCTCTGGACAAGTATTCATGACGCTCCCCCTCCTACAGATTGTTTAATTGCTTGCGTAATGCTTCACGTCCGCGGTGAATCCTCGTTTTCACCGTTCCAAGAGGCATATCTAAAATTTCACTAATTTCCTGTAATGATAATTCTTCAATATATTTTAATACTATAACTGAACGGTATTTATCCGGCAAACGTCCAATTTCATATTGAATGCGATCTTGCAGTTCCATTTGCTCTATCTGTTCCTCTGGTAGCTGGTCATCAGCTGCGATCTGCGAATACATATTAAGACCTTCTGTACCAGCTACTTCTGCATCTAAATAGTAATCCGGCTTTTTCTTCCGGATACGGTCTATACAAAGGTTTGTCGCTATGCGATAAAGCCACGTCGCAAATTTCCTTTTCTGATCAAAAGTATGCAAGTTCATATAGGCACGAACAAAAGCTTCTTGTGCAATGTCCTCGGATTCTTGCTTGTTCCCTAACATCCTATAGCATACTTGGTACAGTTTGTGCTGATAGAGACTCACAATATCTGCAAATGCGTTTTGATCGCCTTTAAGCACTTGTTTTATTTTCTTGTTTACTAACGCATCCATTGTGTTTATGTCTCCACCTTTACAACTGTCTTATACTATACGACCCATCGATAAGAAAAGTTTCATTTTGTTATTAATTATAGCAAAAGATTTTTATACAATGTGGCAATAGGCAATTTTTTGTTAAATTCCTTTAAACTAGGGTTTCGCCAAGTAAGGAACCCATTAATGCTACTGCAACATCTGCTGTTCTATTCTTTTCATCTAAAATTGGATTAACCTCAACGAATTCAGCGGATGTTAGCATGCCTGATTCCTGAAGCATTTCCATCGCCAAATGGCTTTCTCGATACGTAATACCACCAGGTACAGGTGTCCCAACTCCTGGAGTATAAAGTGGATCTAACCCATCTAAATCCAGTGATAAATGCAAACCATCTATATTGCGCTCTCTTAAATAGGCTAGAGCATCTTCCATGACACGCGTCATTCCAAGACGATCTATCTCGTGCATTGTATACACCTTGATTCCTTGCTGACTAATTAGTTCACGTTCTCCTGGATCTACGGAACGTGCTCCAATAATAATGACGTTTTCAGGTTTAATTTTCGGAACATTATTACGAATTTTCACTAACTGTTCATGACCAAGTCCAACGCTAACAGCTAACGGCATACCATGTATATTACCGGACGGTGTCGTTTCAGGTGTGTTTAGGTCAGCATGCGCATCAAACCAAATAACACCTAAATTTTTATAATGCTCAGCAAGCCCTGCAAGAGTGCCAATAGCAATACTATGGTCGCCACCAAGTACAAGTGGAAACTCCCTTTGTTCAATTGCTTCATGTACACTGTTTGCTAAGGATGTACTTACATCGATAACTTCCTCTAAATTAAGTAGCTGTTTATCAACATTAGTGCCTTCCTGCTTTTGATTAACACGTATATCCCCTTGATCATGTACTACATGCCCTATTGCCTCCAAGCGTTCTACAACACCCGAGTAACGGATAGCACTCGGCCCCATATCTACCCCTCTGCGAGTTTGCCCATAATCAGTTGGTACCCCAATAATAGAAATATTTAGTTTATTCATTTTTCCATACCCCCTTTAAGTTGTAAGACTATTGTAAATCCTACATCCTCCTTGGCTCAACCTTACATTTTTGTGAATATTTATACAAATTAATGATACTTCGACATCATTCGTCCGGAATCTGCTTTGTCTTCCGCAGATGTTTTTGTGCGAAAGCGCAGTGCAAACGCAGCGGCGGCAACAGGAGGGCCGACACGATGTCGGTCATTTCGGTAATGCCACAGGACGTGGTGTTTTACCGATGCAGGTCAGTTAGGCATTTATCGCACGGATGCGATGATTTCAGGCTAACATCCTTTATTAACTCCTTTCCGATTCCGTGACAAGTTTTAGGCCAACAAGTGTTTTTTGCGCGAAAGCGAAGCGTCAGTAGCAGATATTTTTTGTACGAAGCGTAGTGCTAACGCAGGCAGCAACGTTTTTGTCTGTGCGAAATCGAGCGACAGCAACAACATGATGTTAGTCACTCAGTCGTTGCCCGTTCTTAGACTGAGTTCCTCTATTCCAGCGAATGTTTTTACACCCGCTAAAAAAGTAACTTAAATCCACATTCATCTCACCACCTATAGAGGTAGGCTGTCGCTACCAAAACATTTGCTGAAAGAAGTTAAAAAGGGCATAAAAAAATCTCCTGCTGTTTTCAGCAAGAGATTAGTATCTGTAATTAATGTTACACTTTTGATTTTATAAAAGTGAGCCATGAAGGACTCGAACCTTCGACCCTCTGATTAAAAGT
The DNA here is from genome assembly GCA_032053185.1 of Lysinibacillus sp. GTDB lineage: Bacteria > Bacillota > Bacilli > Bacillales_A > Planococcaceae > Lysinibacillus. The sequence goes on along the minus strand of DAMBVB010000057.1, from coordinate 434 downwards.
CAGATGCTCTACCAACTGAGCTAATGGCTCAAAAAATAAAAATGGCTGGGGTACTAGGATTCGAACCTAGGCATGACGGAATCAAAATCCGTTGCCTTACCGCTTGGCTATACCCCAATCATTTATAAAAAACTGGTGGAGGGGGACGGATTCGAACCGCCGAACCCTAAGGAGCGGATTTACAGTCCGCCGCGTTTAGCCACTTCGCTACCCCTCCGAAATAACACAATATGGTGGAGGATGACGGGCTCGAACCGCCGACCCTCTGCTTGTAAGGCAGATGCTCTCCCAGCTGAGCTAATCCTCCATAGAAACAGGTGTTCATTTCTTCACAGTTTTTATTTTATTTTTAAGCCTATGAATTACTACAACGCTTTAAAAATGGTGACCCCTACGGGATTCGAACCCGTGTTACCGCCGTGAAAGGGCGGTGT
>DAMBVB010000056.1:0-15972 GCA_032053185.1 Lysinibacillus sp. | reverse complement strand
ATGGTAGTTGGGGGCTTCCCCCTGTGAGAGTAGGACGTCGCTAGGCACCTAAAAAAGTCGAGGATTTATTCCTCGATTTTTTTATTTGCAAGTTAACCCTTATTATTTAGGATAATATAACATATATTTAGTTTTGGCTATAGAATCAAGTTTCATAGTTTTAGTTGAACATAATTTTATAGGAGTGATTTGTTTGTCACATCATTGTAGAAAAAAGAGCTTAGATATCGTGAATTCATCATAAAGATGGACGGGAAGGACGCCAGAATATAAAAATATAAAAAAACCATAAAAAATATTGCATGTATCATTTTTCTGTGATATATTTATAAATGTCTTAGAGAGGTCCCGTGGTGTAGCGGTTAACATGCCTGCCTGTCACGCAGGAGATCGCCGGTTCGATCCCGGTCGGGACCGCCATTTTAAACGATAATATAGTTCTTATGATGCTTTTAAATCATAAGAACTTTTTTTATTGTTAAATTAAGGGAATTAATGGATATCGATAAAATTGGTTCTATAATGGGGTATTCATATATTTTTAGAATCGGCTTTGTGCTTCCACAAAGAACGCCTTTCCGATTCTGTGACATCCGGGCTTTAGGCCAACATGATGTTGGTCCTAAAGCCGTGTGTTGTTGCTGACGCTCCCGCTTAGAAAATAATTGTTGAAAGCAGTTAAAGTTAGCCCCAACACGCATACCAAAAATCTTGTTAACAAAGATTCTAGGCTGTTTATGTAAACAAACTATGAAGGCTTGTAGTCATTTAGCAGACTGCTTGAAGAAACAAGTTGGGCAGGAAACATAACGACTAATAATTGGTTTTTTTATCGATTCCCCTCGTATGAAGAATTAATTTGGAGGTGTTAGCATGCGGAATTATTTTTACATAAAACGTTTTAATATTAGCTTCCTTATAGGTGCTATTGTAATACTAACAGGCTGTGGAGATCCTATTTTAGACATAGAGGAGTCCAATGCGTACCACTGGCAGAAAAATATGAATGAAGCGGAATTTGAAAAATTAAAAGAAGGTATGTCATATATGGAAGTAGTAAAAATTGCAGGGGGAGCAGGGGAAATGGTGAAAAAAGATCAATACTACTGGAATGATGAAATACTTATGACAAAAACCTATACAGTACGATTTAAAGATGATAAATTGGTTGATAAAAAGGTTAATGAGGTAAAGGGACATAAGAAATAAGCACGTCTTTTATAAGCGTGTTTTATCTTTATTCAGCACATAGTTTAGTTACCAAGGCATACTTATTTTACGCTATTGATGAAAGCTATTTTGCATAGGCTGTATGGTATTGACGTTAAACATAGGAGTCTGCCTTGTATTAAAAATAATCAAACCTATCCCATTATCTGTTTTAGCTTACTACTCATCTCATGACGAGTACCGAAGATACCTCGTTTATTAGATACACAATATTTTTGTCGACAAGCAGCAACAATTACGCCAAGGTGTAATTGTTTTTTGAAATACATTGGATGTTTTGAACATTGACGCTTGTTTCGGTAAACTAGAAGTAATGGAGCTAAGAGAGGAAAAAGAGATGATGTATGAAAAAATAATGAATTCACTTGATGATACTGAGAATTTTGCGTTGAAGCTAGCAACCTTACTAGAAGCCCAGGATACAATTACATTAGAGGGTGATTTAGGCGCTGGTAAGACGACATTTACGAAAGCATTAGCTAAGGGACTTGGCGTCACGAGAACGGTCAATAGCCCTACATTTACGATTGTAAAGCAATATGAGGGACGTTTACCATTTAATCATTTAGATGTGTATCGTTTAGCACAAAGCGATGAAGATCTTGGGTGGGACGAACTATTTTATGGTGATGCGGTGTCAGTTGTCGAGTGGGCTCATTTGATTGAACAGGATTTACCACAGGAGCGTCTTGGAATAGAAATTTACCGGATCGGAGAAAATCAACGACGATTTGTATTGACACCTCTTGGAAAGCGATATGAGGCATTATGTGAGGAGCTAATGAAATGATTTGGTTAGGGATTGAAACAGCGAATGCACCACTTTCTATTGCTGTCATAAGGGATGGAAAAGTGATTGCGGAGATTGTACAAAATATAAAATTAACGCATTCAGCAGGTGCTATGCCAGCCATTGAAGAAGTGCTAGCAAATGCTGGCATAAAACCAAGCGAGTTGGATGCGATTGCTGTATCAGAAGGACCGGGTTCTTATACTGGTGTACGAATAGGTGTGACGCTTGCTAAAACATTAGCATGGACATTGAAAAAGCCTTTAGTAGGAATATCTAGCTTAAAGTCATTGGCCGCAAATGCAGTACTATATGATGGGTTTATTTGTCCTGTTTTTGATGCGCGAAGGGGCAATGTCTATACGGCCGTTTATAAAGGTTGTGAGCTTGAAACAATTATAGATGATTATCACGATCATATAGATGGCTTGTTAGAGCGTTTACAGGCTTTAGAGGCACCGGTTTTATTTGTTGGAGCCGATGTAGATGTTTTTTGGCATAGAATCGTAGAGGTGCTAGGTGATTATGCGCAGCGCACACCCTTTAGTAATGACTTACCACGGGCAAGTGAAACAGTTCGATTAGCGACGAAAGTGGAGCTACCAAGTGTGGATGCAGTTCATCATTTTGTTCCGCAATACAAACGTATTGCCGAGGCGGAGGCAAATTGGCTGAAGGAACAAAAGGAGAAGGCACATGAGTAGTAATGTAACGTATCGTAAAATGGTATCTGAAGATGTCCCAGTAGTGTATGAAATTGAGCTTGCTACATTTCCTGCACCATGGACGTTAGATTCTTTTTATTATGAAGTGCATGAAAATCAGTATGCATATTATGTGCTAGCTATAGATGAATATAATAACATTATCGGTTTTTGTGGAATGTGGATGGTTATAGACGCAGCGCAAATTACGAACATTGCCGTTATAGAGACTGCTCGAGGTCGCGGCATTGGTGAAGGTTTAATGCGGGAGGCAATGCGTATTGCTAAAGAGCATACTATGGAAGTTATGAGTTTAGAGGTACGAGTAACAAATACAGTTGCTCAAAACCTTTATCGAAAGCTTGATTTCCAAGATGGTGGCATACGTAAAGGCTATTATACAGATAACGGGGAGGATGCCCTTGTCATGTGGGTGAATTTATGATGGAAGATCGAATGATATTAGCAATAGAATCGAGCTGTGATGAAACAGCAGCAGCGATTATTCGAAATGGCTCTGAGATTGTTTCAAATGTAGTTGCATCTCAAATAGAAAGTCATAAACGATTTGGTGGGGTTGTACCTGAAATTGCATCCCGTCATCATGTTGAGCAAATTACAGTGGTCATTGAAGAAGCTTTAGCTCAGGCAAATATGAAACCAGCTGATTTAGATGCTGTGGCAGTTACGGAGGGTCCTGGTCTTGTAGGTGCATTATTAATTGGAATTAATGCCGCGAAGGCCTTTGCATTTTCCAATAATTTACCAATTTTAGGTGTACACCATATAGCTGGACATATATATGCTAATGCACTCGTGCAGCCAATGGAATTCCCATTGTTAGCACTTGTTGTATCGGGTGGCCATACAGAGCTTATTTATATGAAAGAACATGGCTCTTTTGACGTCATTGGTGAGACGAGAGATGATGCAGCTGGAGAAGCTTATGATAAGGTTGCCCGTGTTTTAGACTTACCGTATCCAGGTGGTCCGCGAATTGATAAGTTAGCACATGAAGGAGAAGAGGCTGTATCCTTCCCAAGAGTGTGGTTAGAGGAAGATTCTTATGATTTTAGCTTTAGTGGCTTGAAATCAGCGGTAATTAATTATAAACATAATATGGATCAACGTGGTGAAGAAATTTGTCCGACTGCCGTTGCCAAAGGGTTTCAGAATAGCGTAGTTGAGGTGTTAACAGCGAAAACCTTACGGGCAGCTCGCGCATATAAAGTAAAACAGGTTATTGCAGCTGGGGGTGTAGCGGCTAATAAGGGCTTGCGTACATCACTTGAGTCAGTATTTGCTGAAGAAAACATACCATTTTTCGTGCCGCCATTAAAGCTGTGTACAGATAATGCCGCGATGATAGGGGCAGCTGCAACGCCTATGTTTGAAGCAGGTATTCGAGGCAATTTATCAATGAACGGTCGCCCTGGAATGGAATTGAAATCCTGGGTGTAAGATAGAAAGAGAGGTATTTTAGATTGGATTCTAAAATACCTCTTTTTTGCTTTTATGAAAAAATTGTTGAGAAAACAGTGGATATAAGAAAATTTAAAGTTAGTCAGTTGACAAATTTTTCAGAAAATTATCCACAGGCAAGACGGAAATAAAAGAGCGAACATCCGTACTTATGCACAAATTGTTGATAACTTGTGTATAACTTGTGATTATTCAATATATAGTAGCCTATTTTGCACAAAATGATGTGAATAAAATATTTTTGAATTGTGGACAATGTGGAAAAGTCTGTTGATATGTTGGTATTACTAGACTTAAAGTGTGTATAAAGTTGTGGGCATTTTTTGTCGAAAAATAGCACTTGACCAATATATATGAAAAATCAACGCGGGTAAAGTAAAAAGCCATGCGACAAGGCACATGGCTTTACAAGTTTTATCCCACCTCAAGAGGGATGTAATTAAATAATATTTTCAAGTTCTTCACTTAGCTCAAGCCATTCCATTTCGCATAACTCATATTGGTCCTTAGCAGTTGATAATTCCTCTTGAAGCTGTGTAATTTTTTCGTGGTCTGTGAAAACTTCGGGATCGCAAAGAGCTTCTTCTAAGCGAGCTATGTCAAGATTTACTTGCTGCATTTTCCTCTCTAGTTCCTCAAGCGTGCGTCTAATTTGGCGCTCCCGCTTTTTAGCCTCTTTATCAATTTTAGAGGTAGAGATCTTCTCAGGTACATCAGCTTGTACTTGCGGTAGCGCGGCAGCCTTCATTTGTGCCATTTCTAATAGCTCTTGTTTCTTTTCAAGATAATAATCATAGTCACCTAAATACTCAAAGGAACCTTCGCCAGATAGTTCAATTACTTTAGTAGCGATTCGATTGATAAAATATCGGTCATGCGATACAAAAAGAAGAGTTCCAGGATAATCGATCAGTGCGTTTTCCAATATCTCTTTACTATCTAAGTCTAAGTGATTGGTAGGCTCATCAAGAATTAAGAAATTTGCCTTTTGCATCATCAACTTAGCTAATGCAAGTCTAGCCTTTTCTCCACCAGATAAAGATGACACGATTTTATCTACATCATCTCCACTGAATAAGAAACTGCCTAGCACCGTGCGAATATCTTTTTCATTCATTAAAGGCCATTCATCCCATAGCTCTTTTAGCACACTTTTATTGCTCGATAGCTTGGCCTGCTCTTGATCATAATAACCAATTTGAACATTTGTACCATAGCGAATCTCTCCGGAGAGTGGTAGCAAATCTTTGACGATGGTTTTTAATAAAGTTGATTTACCCACACCATTTGGTCCAACAAGTACAATGCGGTCTTCTCGGAAAGTGCGTAATGTGACGCCGCTTGATATTTTCTTATCGCCATAACCTATAGCTAAATCATCAACAGACAATACATCGTTACCACTTTGACGCTCAATTGTAAAACCGAAGCTTGCTGACTTTTCATCACCATCAGGGGATTCCATCCATTCTGTTCGCTCAAGCATTTTACGACGACTTTGTGCCATTTTAGTAGTAGAAGCACGAGCAATGTTTTTTTGAATAAATTCCTCAAGCTTTGCCTTTTCATCTTGCTGACGTTCATAAAGCTTCAAATTACGCTCATAATTTTTCGCTTTTTCATCTAAATAGGCACTATAATTGCCTGTATATTTTGTGACGCGATGACGAGAGACTTCGTAGACAATGGAAACAACCTGGTCTAAGAAGTAGCGGTCATGGGAAACAATAAGAATAGCCCCTTCATAGCCCTTTAAATATGATTCCAACCAAGAGAGGGTTTCGATATCTAAATGGTTAGTTGGTTCATCTAGTATTAATAGGTCAGGTTTACTTAACAGAAGCTTAGCAAGCGCTAACCGAGTTCGTTGCCCCCCTGATAGTGAACTAATTGGCTTTTCGTAATCATTAGGATAGAACTGCATGCCATGAAGCACAGAACGTGTATCAGATTCATATTGATAGCCACCTGCATCCTTAAAATTATGCTGCAAATGATCGTATTCGGACATTATCTGTGCATATAAAGTAGGGTTTTCATAAACAGCTGGGTCAGCCATTTGTTGTTCTAATGATCGGATTGCTTGTTCTTGGGCAATAAGTGGCTCAAAAATTGTCATCATTTCATCCCAAATCGACAATGTTGAGTTTAATCCAGCATGCTGCTCTAAATATCCAATTTGTACACCTTTAGGGATAATAATATCGCCAGAGTCATATGACATTTGACCAGCAATTATTTTAAGTAAAGTGGACTTACCCGCACCGTTACGACCTACTAATGCAATGCGGTCACGATGTTGAACCTCTAATTTTACGCCACTTAAAATGTCATCTGCAAGGAAGGATTTATATAGTTGATTGACCTGTAAAACAATCATTTTTTGACACCTCAATTCTTCCTTAGTGTAATGGATGAGCGATTGCCTTGCAATGTCGATGCTTTACTTATTCCAAGCTGTCATGTAAGATTGAAACGATTTCCCTTTAGTTAGTGGCGTAAAAGCGCCATTAACTAAAGGGAAATCCTCCAGTGAATATTAGAAATAGTTAGCGTGTATCATAAATTGATTTGATACTCTATAAGGAGGAAAAAGTTTGAAACAAGAATTAAAAATTCCACAAGCCACTACGAAAAGGCTTCCTCTTTACTATCGATTTATCCAAAATTTTGCACAAGAAGGCATGGAACGCATTTCGTCGAAGGAACTGAGTGCAGCGATGAAAATTGATTCTGCCACTATTCGCCGTGATTTTTCTTATTTTGGTGCTTTAGGGAAAAAGGGATATGGCTATGATGTGCAGCATCTCTTAAAATTTTTTAGTCAAACGCTCGATCAACATGAAGCGACAAAAGTAGCGTTAATTGGGGTAGGGAATTTAGGTAGTGCTTTATTAAAATACAATTTTCAAAAAAATCATAATACCCATATCGTTGTGGCATTTGACTCAAAGGCCCCAAAGGAAGGGAAGATGATTAGCAATATTCCTGTTTTTCATCCTGATTTATTGGAAGAAAAGTATGCAGAATATGGAGCGGAGCTTGCAATTTTAACAGTTTCACCACGCTCTGCACAGAAAATGGCTGATAGATTAGCCGCAATGAATGCAAAAGGAATTTTGAACTTTACGCCGGAGCGTATTACTGTACCAGATAAAATGCAACTTTTAACAATTGATTTGTCGGTAGAATTGCAGGCACTCATTTATTTAATTCGTAATCAGGAAGAGTGATAATTGTACATAATTTAACTTCTTTCAGCGGGTGGACAAAGATCCGCCAAAAGAAGTTAAAGCCTCCGGCGGATGTCACGGTAATCTCGCATCCATGCGATAATGGCTAACTGACCTGCATCGGTAAAAACGCCACGTCCTGTGGCATTACCGAAATGACCGACATCGTGTCAGCCCTCGTGCAGACCTAAGCACAGAGCTGATTCCAGACGCCATTATACCGAGGCATAATTGCTAGTAATAAAATGACAGAGTGGCGAAAAACGTTCACATATAATTAGTTAGCAAAATGGCGAAATATGCGTTAAAATGATGGATATAAAGAGGAGGTGGCTTTAATGGGTGGTATTGGTCCTATGAGCCTCATTATTATCGGAATTGTCGCATTACTAATTTTCGGTCCTAAGAAGTTACCGGAGCTTGGTAAAGCATTTGGTTCAACATTACGTGAATTCAAAAATGCTACTAAAGGATTAGCCGACGAAGATGATGATGACAAGAAAAAGAAAGAACTAGATAAGTAAAGTTAGGATGTTTGAGGAATGAATCCAAAAGATCTAACTGTTATTGAGCATATAGAAGAATTAAGAAAACGGCTTTTCATTGTTGCCGTTTTCTTTGTTCTCGCTATGGCTGGCGGCTTTTTTGTTGCGAAGCCGCTTGTTAAATATCTTCAAATTACTGGAGAGTCTTACAATATAGAACTTCATGCGTTTGATGTAGTAACGCCACTTGCAATTTATATCCAAGTCGTTTTTTTAATAGCATTTATCCTATCTTCGCCGGTATTGATGTACCAATTGTGGGCATTTATTAGCCCAGGACTAAGGGACGTGGAACGAAAAGCAACCTTAAGCTACATACCTTATTCGTTTATATTGTTTTTAGCAGGGCTATCTTTTTCATACTTTTTACTATTCCCTTACGTCATAAAGTTTATGATGAATTTATCAAATGAATTAGAAATTCAGCAAACGATTGGCATACATGAATATTTTTCGTTTTTATTTAAGCTTACAATACCTTTTGGTTTCCTTTTCCAATTGCCGATTGTCGTCTTGTTCTTTTCACGTATTGGGATTTTATCCCCTGAGTTACTAATTCGTATTCGTAAGTACTCATACTTTGGTTTATTTGTATGTGCTGCTCTAATCGCACCACCTGAATTAGCTTCCCACTTAATGGTTTCAGTACCGTTATTTATGCTTTATGAAATTAGCATTATGATTTCCCGTATTGGCTATAAGAAATACTTAAAATCAGAGGAAATGCGAATGAAGGAAGAACAGGAAGCTGAGCAAAAGCGCCAGGTCGAAGAGGCACTTGAACAGCAGCGACGTCAAATGGAAGAATTAAATCAATAAAATCATAGAAGCTCGATGCGGATTAGTAGCATCGAGCTTTTTCGGCGTTATGAAGAGGGTTCACTCGGTGGTAAGAAAAACTCCCACTGATTTTTATTGCATTTTTTCTAGTTGTTCAAGAAACTTTTGCAATGGTTCTGCATACAATTGTACAAGTGTCACAAAACCGTTTAGCATGACATGGGCGATAATGGACGTCCAAATGCGTTTTGTTTTGTGATATAAGAAGGCAAAAATCAATCCGCAAATTGTATAAAGCAAGATATGTGTGAAGTCGAAATGAATAAGTGCAAAGAAAATGGCGCTTACTATAGCGGCTACCCAGAAATTAGTTGTTTGGACAAGCGATCCAAAAATAACACGGCGGAAGACGAATTCTTCTAGTATTGGCCCAAATACGACAATCGCAAATATCGCGATAGGGGCGCCTTTTGCAATAGCTACAATATCAGCTGTGTTTTGCGACCCACCTTGGATACCGAATATAGCCATTTCGATCGCTGCGCCAATCATTTGGCCGATGAAAACTAAGAAGAAGCCGATAATTCCCCACGTAATTGACAGTGCAATAGTTTCTTTCTTTCCTTGATAAATATCCCAAAACGCTTTATCGCGAGATGTTAGGATTAAGCTTAGAATTAACGCAATGGCGAAGCTAAATGCGATATACCAGCCTTGTGTAAGTGGAGCAGCTTGCTCACTAGGTAAACCGGTTGTACTCATAACAAGCTTGTGAAATGGTTTTGCCAGCAATATACCTGATATTTGCAAGAGGATATAGATCAGTAAAACATAAAGGGCTGTTTTTTTATGTTTAGTTAATTTTTGAGAATTGTTCACAGTCAAAATCCTTTCCATTCATTATGCTACCTTTCTATTGTAGAGGAATATGGAAAGAAAACAAAATTTTTCGAAGTTCTGACTTGCAAAAAAAAGTTTGATTGATTATTATAATAATTGTATTAGCACTCAACTAGCTAGAGTGCTAATAAACTATCAAGTATATATTTAATTAATAGGAGGTTGTTTCACTTGTTAAGACCACTAGGAGATCGTATTGTAATCGAGCTAATCGAGGTAGAAGAAAAATCTGCATTCGGTATTGTACTGCCAGACTCTGCAAAAGAAAAACCGCAAGAAGGTAAAGTTGTAGCAGTTGGGACAGGTCGCATTTTAGAGAACGGGCAACATGTAGAGCTTGACGTAAAAGTTGACGACCGCATTATTTTCTCTAAATACTCTGGTACAGAAGTTAAATATGAAGGTAATGAATACCTAATTTTACGCGAAAGCGATATTCTTGCAATTATTGAATAAGTTAATAAGTTTATTAAAGTAAATGTTTTTAGTGATTGTCACAGATAAAAAGGTGACAATGACAGTATGGCGAAATTTCTATAAATATATTGATGAAGCTTAACGAATATTCCATTTCAGGAGGGTAAATTCAAATGGCAAAAGATATTAAATTTTCAGAAGACGCTCGTTCATTAATGCTACAAGGTGTAGATAAATTAGCAAACGCAGTAAAAATTACTTTAGGGCCTAAAGGTCGTAACGTAGTTTTAGAAAAAAAATTCGGTTCACCACTTATTACAAATGATGGTGTAACAATTGCGAAAGAAATAGAGCTAGAAAACCCATTCGAAAACATGGGTGCAAAATTAGTAGCAGAAGTTGCTTCTAAAACAAACGAAATTGCTGGTGATGGTACAACAACTGCAACAGTATTAGCTCAAGCAATTATTCGTGAAGGCTTGAAAAACGTAACAGCTGGTGCAAACCCTGTAGGCATTCGTAAAGGGATCGACAAAGCAGTTGCAGCAGCCCTTACAGAATTACACGCTATTTCTCGTCCAGTAAGTAACAAAGAGGAAATCGCTCAGGTTGCGGCAATCTCTGCTGCTGATGATGAAGTAGGGCAATTAATTGCAGAAGCAATGGAACGTGTTGGTAACGATGGTGTTATTACAATTGAAGAATCTAAAGGCTTCACAACTGAGCTTGATGTAGTTGAAGGTATGCAATTCGACCGTGGATATGCGTCACACTACATGGTAACAGATACAGATAAAATGGAAGCGGTATTAGAAAACCCATACATTTTAATTACTGATAAAAAAATTACAAACATCCAAGAAGTATTACCATTATTAGAACAAGTGGTACAACAAGGTCGTCCACTATTAATCATTGCTGAAGATGTTGAAGGGGAAGCTCTTGCAACACTTGTAGTGAACAAACTCCGGGGTACATTCAATGCTGTAGCGGTTAAAGCTCCAGGGTTTGGTGACCGTCGTAAAGCAATGCTTGAAGATATCGCAATTTTAACAGGTGGTCAAGTAATTACAGAAGAATTAGGCTTAGACCTTAAATCAGCTGATATTACATCACTTGGTCGCGCTGCGAAAGTTGTTGTTACAAAAGACAATACAACAATCGTAGAAGGTGTTGGCGGTGCAGATGCAATCGAAGGCCGTATTGGTCAAATCCGAGCTCAGCTTGCTGAAACAACTTCAGAATTCGACAAAGAAAAATTACAAGAACGCCTTGCAAAACTAGCAGGCGGTGTGGCGGTCATCAAAGTTGGTGCTGCAACAGAAACAGAATTAAAAGAACGCAAACTACGCATTGAAGATGCTCTTAACTCAACTCGTGCAGCCGTTGAGGAAGGTATCGTATCAGGTGGTGGTACGGCACTTCTTAACGTATATGCAGCAGTTGAAAAAGTTGCAGATGCAGAAGCAGGTGACGTAGCAACTGGTGTGAAAATTGTTCTACGTGCTTTAGAAGAGCCAGTTCGTCAAATCGCAAATAATGCTGGTCTTGAGGGCTCAATTATCGTGGATCGCCTAAAACGCGAAGAAATCGGTGTAGGCTTTAACGCTGCAACAGGCGAATGGGTAAACATGATTGAAGCGGGCGTAGTAGACCCAGCGAAAGTAACTCGCTCTGCTCTACAAAACGCAGCATCTGTCGCAGCTCTATTCTTAACAACAGAAGCAGTTGTAGCAGATATCCCAGAAGCAGCTGGCGCAGCAATGCCTGACATGGGCGGCATGGGCATGCCAGGAATGATGTAATCCTTGTGTAACAAGGGTTTACACAGCAAGGTTGATGATTTCGCCTTTAAAGAGCCTTGAAATCCACGTTGCAACACTTCTTTTTATGAAGTAGTGTTACTCACAATTAAAGTACAAAGCAACTACCACTTCTCATGATTTTTAATAATTAGGAGGAGTGGTTTTTTCTATGCTATTAAAATTGCTTACGAGGACTTCATAGCAGACAGAAGATTTAAGAATACAACAGAGGTGACTATTCAAAACTACAAGCAGTTGCTTCTTCCTTTTGTCGAGTTCTGTGAATCAAAAGGAGCTATTAACATTGAGGATGTACGACACACGCACTTACGAGAATACCTGCTAGCATGTCAGGAGAATGGTAACAAGCCTAATACCATTAATACAAAAATTATGCGTATAAGAGCCTTCTATAACTATCTAGTAGAAGAAAAGATTGTGACAGAGAATATTGCTAAGAAGGTGAAGCTCCAAAAGGCTGATGTATTATTACGGTTGAATTGAAAAAGGTAAACGGTGAGGAATTGGAGCTTAAGGAATATTTTCCGCAGATGAAGTAAATTTGCAGTTGGACATGACATACAAACCCAATGAGCAACGATAGCAACCGTAGCACCTCTTAGGAGTGTTTAACGAGCCTGTGAGCGTTGATAGTGAAGCAGGGGAAACATTCACAGAGGATGTCTTTAGTGTTGTTATAGAGCTGTAAGTTAGCGTAACAAAAGGACTTACATAGATGAAGATAAGTCATACATGCAAGTCCTACCCATCTTAAACTAAAGTACCACGTTAGTTTAAGAAGAAAATTTCGATCAATGTAGTTCTAATCCCAATAATTAAAGATTATCTCTCCAATTCTTTCAGGCTCTATTAAGCTATTTGTTCCAATTCATTGTCATTGTGCACAATACTGTTGCTTTGAAATAAAGTTTAATCAAAATGGATTCTTATCCAGCAGATTTAAGCTTTGATTTTATAAAAAAGTGTAACTATTTTCTATCTGTCTGCTCTACAATCGTGTCATATTTGTTGAAAACATTGCAAAGCAAGCCCCTTAGAATGTTAATTCTTCACTCCCACCAATGCTTCATTTCACTGAATCCAACGTCCCATAGTTTAGCTTTCCCGGAAACGACAATCGTAATTTCGTTTACCTTATCAAAAAATGGTAAGATTAAATGTTCTGCCCCATTATTATATTGTTCATTGTACTGAGCTCTTACTTTTCCATCTGCCAGTATAGTGACTTCTCCCTTGAAATCACCATTGTCTGGAATGCCAAAATAAGAATAGAGTGTTATATCTTTCTTGTTCCCCAAGACGTAAGTGTATGATTTACTTTTATCCCCTTCACTGTTATACACGTTCATTTTAGGTTCTATTTTCTCGCCTGCTACGGTGAAACTTGGAAGATTCTCTGCTATAGGCATGGTTCCATTCATTTCTTTCACATCGTGTAATGCTTGAATCGGGCTTTCTCTTGTCGCTACAACATAATTGATAGTTTCCGAGACCACGATGATCCCAACTAGAAGAACACCAATAGATAGAGCTGAAGCAATAAGCTTTTTATAAGAAATTTTTGAAGATAATCCAACTCTATAGGTGATAAAACCTATCGCTGCACCTAATGTATTGGATATAACATCATCTACATCAAAGCTGCCAAGATAAGTTAAAGCCTGTAGCGATTCCAGAACGAGAATCATCAAGACAAACAAGGATATGAACTTTCTAAAACTGAAACGATACAACAAAGGAATTACTACTCCAAAAGGGATAAAAGCAGCAATGTTTCCAAATTGGAATAACCATGAAAAAGTTGGTTCTGGAAATCGAAGGGGGACTTTTTCCGGAACAAGCATAAATGTATATCCATAATCGCTGGTTGAATGATCTACTCTATTAAAAGCAAAGAACAAAAAATATAAAATTAAAATTGTATATAAAATGGTACCTGCAATAATGAATTTCCGTAATTTTACTTCCATCATCTCTCCTTAATTTCGGTATATCATTTACAATAAATCTTATCATACTAAAATATCAGTTCAAAAAAAACAGGAATATGATATTTCCTACTCGTTTTATTGTAAACGGTTAAACTTTTTTCAAAACAGTACGACTTTCTTATAAACAATACATATTTATTGCAAAGCAACACCAAATTATAGCATGTGATAATCTTCAGCCTCCACTAATTATTAGTTTTCAGCAAAACGAGGGGGTTGCAACAACCTGTTTTGTCTGTGCGAAAGCGAAGCGACAGCAACAACGTGTTTTGTCTGTGCGAAAGCGCAGCGACAGCAACAACTATGGAGGAAGCGGCTCGCCGCTTGCCCGCAGAAAAAAGGTCCATTCGCTAGAATAGGCGAAGGGTCTTTTTTCGTTTCAGGTTTTTACTGAGCAATGACATCTTTTCACTTCCTAATTCATAAGCTTTACATGTGTGATTTTATTAAGCTAGAAGGAGGCACTGACATTCAAATACATGTTGTGAGGGCAGGGGAGTCTTTATGGGGTATCGCGCAGGCATATGGGACAACAGTTCAAAATATTGTAGATGCCAATCAAGTTCCTGAACCAAATCGATTAGTTATAGGGCAAGCTCTTATAATACCAATTTTTGGGAATTTCTATTATGTGCAGTCAGGAGATAGTCTATATTCAATCGGCCAACGCTTTGGCATTAATTATTTAACGCTTGCCCAGGTGAACAATATTAATCCGAGTCAACCTATATCGATTGGTATGCGACTTTATATTCCACCTCAACCAAAAACAAGAGCTGAAACATTGGCATATTTAGAGCCGAAAGGGACATTCGTTAGTGAGGCATTACTGAGTCAAGCAAGAGAAGCGGGTCCGCTTTTAACTTATCTTGCTTTATTTAGCTATGAGGCAAGGCGCGATGGGACGCTTAAAAGACCTCCGAGTCAAGGTGTGACGCAAATTGCAAGTGATACAGGTGCGTCTCTAGCAATGGTTATCTCAAACCTGGAGGATTTTAATTTTAGCGGTGATTTAGCGAGAGATATTTTTCAAAGTACAGCAGTACAGGATTTGCTCTTGAATAATATTCTGGAAGAGGCAAAGCGCTTAGGAACCGTTAAAGATATTCATTTTGATTTTGAAAATTTGCCAGGCGATCAACGACAGGCGTATAACAACTTTTTAAGGAGAGCGGTGAGTCGATTCCACCCACAGGGATATACTGTATCGACAGCGCTAGCTTCAAAAACAAGTGCTAGTGAGCGAGGTCCGTGGACGGAGGGGCATGATTATAAAGCACATGGAGAAATAGTGGATTTTGTTATGTTAATGACGTATGAATGGGGGTATTCTGCAGGGCCCCCTATGGCAGTATCGCCACTTCCAGAGGTAGAAGCGGTTGTTAAATATGCAGTAAGTGAGATACCTCGGAACAAAATTATACTTGGGCAGAATTTATATGGGTATAATTGGACATTGCCTTTTGTACAGGGGGGAGCTAATGCAGAAGCGCTTAGTCCACAAAGAGCCATCGAGATTGCTAAAGAATATAATGCTGCTATTCAGTTTGATTTGAGATCTCAAGCACCGTTCTTTGAATACTATGATGAGCAAGGTAAAGCACATGTGGTGTGGTTCGAGGATGCAAGATCCATTCAAGCGAAGTTCAATTTAATCAAACGGTATAAACTCCGAGGAGTAGGCTATTGGAAGTTGGGTCTGCCATTCCCACAAAATTGGTTATTAATCGGGTCCAATTTTGATGTAGTGAAGAAATAAGAATCGTTAGGAGCAATAAAAATAGCTCTAAGAAGGAATAATCTGAAAATATAATTTCTATTTATGGAAATATATATTATAACTATGATAAATAGTGGCTCATCACCAAAAGTTGTGAATGATATTTGTTAAGGCGTAATCTTTGTATAAAAGTTGATTGGAGTAGAGGTCGCGACTCCTTGGGGATTAGCAATAGAGGAACGAAGGCTAAAACATCACGTCCTGTGATAACGCCTTCGTGACCAACATCGGTGCTGTTGCTGTCGCTGCGCTTTCGCACAGACAAAACACGTTGTTGCTGTCGCTGCGCTTTCG
>DAMBVB010000055.1:0-16162 GCA_032053185.1 Lysinibacillus sp. | reverse complement strand
CTGTACTTTGCAGGCGGCAGCTTTTTCAAATGCCATTGCCCTCGATAGTGATTGTTATATACATAGTCACGCTGGGCAATTGAACTGTTTTTCACGTGGATGAAACAGCATCTGAACAATAAAAAGTACTACGGTGCATAATCAGGTGTACATTGCGATGATCGCTTATTGCTTAAACGCGCTAGCACAGCTTCATACAAACAGTTCACGGACGTACTTACATTCGGAAAAACGGTGCATATGGATTTTGAACTGTCAGTTGACCAACGTATAAGGTTATAGTAATTTTACTATTTCTGTTTGACTGTCTTTCATTTTCTTCAAAAACGGAAAACTATAGAAAATAAAAAATTCAATCAAATTTATGCTCTAAAACCATAATCTCGGGATCCACAAGAATAATATGTTCGTCTGGCACTAGGTCAAAAATTCTTTTGAACTCTGTTGTTGTTAGTTCCCTTGCAAAATTATTAAGTGTATTTGAAAGCTCTTTATTAAATTGGTTCGCATAATCTCTCGGGCTAAATTTTTGCTTGGATAAATCGTTTATTAATTCTGCCTTTCTTATATGAAAGTTTTTATGAATTTCGTTTAATTTACCAGAAAGATTATTATTTACGTTATTATCGAGCTTGTTTCGAAGCAATAATTCAAATTCTTGATAGAGGTTTAAAGTGTTGTTTGGGCACGATTCTATTTTATGGTTCTTACAAAAATCCTGTACATGCTTTCGGTAAACTCCATAGGCCCATACGGATACAGAATATCCACCTGCTTTCTTAACAGTTTCACCTGTTGGTAATAGTATTCTGTTGGCTGCCTGATGACATACTCCAGTTATACCATATTTAATTTCAGCTTGTGAATTGGGTCCTGCCAACTCATTACAAACTTTAGAGTCCCCTGAGCCTACACATATTTCTTTCCCTCCATCTGAATGTCCAAAACAATGCCAAGTATATCCATCGCTACTTTTAACATACGTATGCTCTACGGTTGTACTTAAAATGTTAATTGCATATCCACAAATATCTGCCATAATAATATTTCCTCCCATTTATTTATCTTTGTTATTGTATATTTCATACCATCTTGTTTTCTTTAAATGATTTATGCTTGTCGAGGATCCAGGAAATAATCTTGCGGATTCTTTATTAACATTGTTGAACGACGCTCTTAATGTGTTTAAATCGCCATGCGTTTTGTATAGTGCATCCTGTACTTTTCCATTCATTGTTTACTTTCAAACTATTCCTGTAGTACTTTTTCATAACTCCTATTCATACAACCTTTAATTCAGCAATTTTTGTTGAAATGTAATGTTGTGAATTATTTTATGAAAATGACAAGAGCATGCATTTCCTTACAGAATATAATGTTCTCAATACTTAATTTATAATACCTTTTCATTTAAATAGTGATAATTTATGGGGGGATTTATAGGATGACGGGGTTTATGATTGTAGTATTTAGTTCTTGAGGATTGGCAAGACCAGTTATTTTGTAGAAGGGATATGATGATGTTAATCAAAAACGATACGCATATTGTAGCTTTAAACAAGTGCAAAAATTCCATTTAAAGCATCCTCCTCGCAAAACGAGTAATTTTGTACATCCTTAAACGAGCAAAAATGTACATATTATAGCCACGGGCCCCATCCACGACTGTAGACAAAACAAGAGGAAACATTTGGTATCCAAAACCTCCGTCACGCTTCATGTACGATAAAAGGAATCGAAACCCTTGAAATTCCGTTGACTTAGAGGAAGGTGAGCATATCAAATCTTACCGAATTTTATTTAAGGTTGTTACTTCTTAGTCGATTTCAGAGCTTCTTCAAGTTGTTTTTTTGCTTCCTCTTTTATTAGTGTAGCTGCTTTCTGCTTCGTTGCGGCCATTACAAACTCACTACTTCCCATAGTTTGGGCAGAAACTTCGGCAGCGAATGCAGAGCAAATACAGCACCTATAGGAGTAGTTGCCAATTTAACTATTATTATGTTTTGATGTAACAGGATTTTTTATAAAACGAACAAAAACCCCGATAGGGTCACTTTTTAAAGTGCCCTCTATTCGGGGGTCAGTTCAACCTACATTAAATAGATCTTTTCTTGTCTATATGCTAGTCCTTCTGTGACAATTGGATATTTTGTTTTTAGCTATTTGATCTAAAGCCGCAACCAGAAGTCTTGTCGGCGTAAAGTGCGATTCTATTTAAAGTCTACTTTATAGGGTCCAGTTTAGATCCTACTATTTAGACTGATTTAAAATCAGAAACTAGATCTTGAAGTTTTTGCGACATCTCTGCTAAAGAACGGGAAGCGGCTGTCATCTCAACCATCGAAGCATACTGTTCTTCAGCAGCAGCTACGACATGTTGCGTATAACTTGTGGACTCATTGGTAACGTCTTTTGTTTTGTGTATTTCGTTTACTAGAACTTCTGTATTGACACTAATTTCTTGAATTTCGGCTGAGACTGATGATAATTTATCATTAATCAAGTTTACATCGGCCGCAATTGTTTCAAATGTTTTCCCAGCATTTTCAACATAACTCATACCTGTTTCTACTACTATTTTTCCTTCATTTACAGTTTGTACTGTATTTTGTGTATTAATTTGAATTTCACTGATTAAAGCCGCAATATTGTTAGCAGCATTTCCTGATTCCTCTGCTAATTTTCTTACTTCGTCAGCTACAACAGCAAAGCCCTTCCCATGCTCACCTGCACGTGCTGCTTCAATGGCTGCATTTAAAGCAAGTAAATTCGTTTGCGCTGCTATGCTTGTAATGACATTAATAATTTCACCGATTTCTTGAGATTTACTTTCAAGTAATCGCATTGCTTCTGTTGTCACCATGCTCTGTTCATTGATTTGATTCATTTGTTCCACAGCCTGTGTAATAACTTCATTTCCATAAAGAGAAACTTTAGAAGTTTCAATTGATAGATCATTTAATCCCTTAATATTTGTCGTTATTTCTGTGATGCTAGATGATATTTGTGAAACTGAGTTATTTGCTTCTTGCATGCCAAACAGTTGCTTATCTTGTCCGGTAGAAATTTGCTGAATAGAATCCGTTATTTCCTCTGAGGCTGTACTCGTTTGTTCGCTACTTGCAGTAAGTTGTTCGGATGTAGCAGCAACTTGTTCCGCTGAGCTTGAAACTGATTGAATAATATCTCTTAAACTTGCAGTCATCCTATTTATTCCTGTCGCTAAAACACCCAACTCATCTTTATTTTTAACTTTAATAGAGTTAAAGGATAAATCTTGTTTAGCAATCTTTTGCACACTTTCAGTGATGAGTTGAATTGGCGTTGCTAAATGTTTGGAAAATAATAGTGTAATCATTAATCCAATCACAATACTCATGCCAAGTGTAATCATGATTGTCTGTTGGATTGAGTTAATTCCATGATTAAATGATTTCATATAGCTACTTGCACTTACCGCCCATCCCCAGTTCGGATCTAAAGCAGTGTAGGCTATTTTGGCCTCTTCTTTGTCAGGTTGATTGGGCACTCCTCTAGAATAGAAAGTAATACCCCCGCCTTTTTCTGCTGCTTTTATCATATCTTGTACTATATAAACCCCATTACTATCAACGCTATCCCAACCATTTTCTCCTTCAAAAGAAGGATGGGCTATTCTATCGCCATTTAATCCGAAAATTGAAAAATAGCCGTCCTCACCTAAATCAACCTTAGTATTTATTTCACGGGAACCATCACTTTGTAAATCCCCAATTAAATTTTGTTTTACTTTTTCTTGGGCTTCTTCTAATGATATTTCTCCGTTTTGAACGGCATAATTCATTGAATCAATTAATTGGATTGCCATATCTACATTATTTTTTAGCATTTTTTCTCCCAATTCATTCAAGTACTTATTAGAAGAATAATAACTGCTTACACCTATTATTAAGCTCGGAATTAATAATAGGCTCAATGAAATAATAATTAACTTTGTACGTATTTTCATTTGCGATTTCCACTCCACTTCCATTTTACGTAAATATTTGATTCACCAGATTAATATCGACTAATTTTTAATAATATTTAATGTTAAATAGTACTAAAGTTACTTGATGCATGAATGCAAATAATTTAGCGGTAATTTATTAATATAATGATATAATTTTCTTATCCATCGCGAAACCGCGAAGCTAACCATATACCCAACGAAAATAACAGTACAATGTGCATAAGTCTGTACAGTGTAAATTGTCAAAATAACCGTGTACATTTTTGCTAGTCTAAGCATGTACACTTTCGCTGATTAACTACTTTTCTATACAAGCACATGAATAATGACAACTTGACACGGAGCATCTACTCGCATGATTCGATAGTCTAGAACCCAGCTATATCAATGGCTGGCTAACCGATTAAGGCATCATGCTCGCCACCACCTGAAAAGTTGTAATATACAAAGGCAATTAAAAATGTACTTGGTTAACAAGCATTTTTGTACATATTCATTTCAACGTTTATAGGACAGATTCTAAAATTTCATTAGATAGCATTATCAGAATGGCTATATTGTGTTTGATAATAATGAGAAAATCCGTAGTCGAAAGAATACACTTAGGTAAGTAGCAGGTATTTGTTGACGATAAAATGACGGAGAATTTATTATATTAAAAAAACATTTTACATTTTTATGCTGTTTTGTTTTGTGCAAATAATTTTTTTATAGTCTTACGTCTCTAATTCAAAGATATAGGGGTCATCTCACTGATAGCGATAATTGTTAAACGGCTCTTGGGGCGCATTATCCAACAGTTTCCTCTCCTTGACATGGATTGCCTAGAGCTTTATCACTCAAGTACATCGGTCAGTCAACTGTCTAGCGAATAGGGTTTTCTGAAGTAACTATTTATAAATGGATTAAAGTACATTCTCCAATCGAAGATACAGAAGAATTGCTGCGGAAGTTTCTTCGATCCAAAAAGAAAATCTTCGGTTAAATATACTTTGCTTTTTAACTAACTTACATACACAAGTATGATACATGTTATTATTAGATGAATACCACATATGACCAAACTTATGTTATGCCTTTTTTTGTAAAAATTAGTCTCTTCGCAAATTCTTATTTCCCAAGCTAAAGGAAAAATACAGTAAATTGAAAATAGCAATGTTGTAGCAATTATATAAAATTTTATTATAAACATTTTAATCACCTCCTTTAAACGAAAAAAAACCTAGGTAAAAATGCGTCAAAAAGACGACTTATACCTAGGTGCTTCCTGCGGTTTAAGTTGATTTCCACAACTAATTTAGTTTGTGTAAAATTTAACAAATATTAAGAAATCTATAAAGTTATACTTACTTTAAACACATAAAACAAGCTTTTTTCTTCAAGTAACCCAGTATGTTTTTTCCAAATTATAATTCTATTTTAAATCAATGATTCGAATACAATTTTTTCTTCTTTATCTGTATATTGATATACTTGGTAAAATCTTTTTTATTACTTCAATCTGTTGAATTTAGTTTACATCCAGGTGGTATTAAAAAGGGCGTTATGTGGATATGGGTTGGTGTGTTTAACCTAATTTACTTGATACTATTAGGTTATAACGCTCGGGAAGTATTGCTACAATTCGAGGATTGTCTAAATATAAATGAGGACCAGCAAAGCTAATTTAGCCGAGCTGGTCAAATATTATTGCAACATTTTTTATTTAATTATCAAATGAAAATATATTGAACTGAAAAATATATAGGTTAATGTTAGTGATTTTAACTAAATAATCCTCCGATAAAAAGTACATAGCTGACAAATACTATTAAAATCGATAAAATTATAAAGGCTACAACACTACGAATGAAATCTCCTTTATTTCGAACACCACCAAATCCAACTAAATTTAATCCCAATAAAATAAGTGAGAGTATTAGAATTATAAAATAAGGATGAAACCATATATTATTGGTTTCATAGATTTTTATAGACATATTAAAAATGGCGAGAAATAAACAAATAATACTTAAAAAAAATGCTAGTTTATTGAGTCTAATTAACATAACATCCCTCCTATTTTTAATTATTTCTAAATTATTAATCTTTTTATACCAAGTAATCGGGTATGACACAAAATAGCTCAGGTCCGCCCCGCAAGTGATCGAGAATGACTCAAAAGTGCTCAGGTCCGCCCCGCAAATTACTATTTTAGGGAATAATCTAGTAGATGCAATTTTGTTAATTATCATTGTTAAGTCGTAGGAAAATAAAATTCATTGATAGTTGAATGGAAAAGAAAAAATTAAGAAGTACGTCTATGATTCTCATTTGTTCCACGCGCCCATAAAGAATATGGATGCGTATTCTCCAAATTCTTTGAGGACTTACGATAGTGCGTAATTAACTGAATCGGCGTCTTTCCCGTCCATCTTTACGATGAATTCACGACGAGTTTTACGCTCAATTAAGGTTAATGGCACATCATCGTTATCAGGACGTTCTTCAATACTTTTACCGAGAACCGTCTTATTTGGGCGGTGTGTTTTCTTAGTCCTCTTGGTATTTCGACATACTTTTAAGAGAAGTTCACTGTTTCGAGTTTTCAGAAGACTAAGCTCGATATAGTGATAAAGCGTCTTTGTGGAGACCATTTCCTCCTGAGAAAACAATCCTTTGAGCTTCGCAAGACCAACAATCGCATCTGGAGACATGGTCTTTGTGCGATCAAGTAACAGTTCGAAAACGAACGCCAAGAATGCCTTCACACGCTCAAAACTTCAACTGTTTACGAGAACGAGCCACGTTTCGATCTGTTACAGTTTGACCTGTTTTCGCAATATAGTGCGTCGTGTAAATATGTTGTCCCGTTAATTTTCTTTACTTGAGTGGTCGTGCCACGAGCGAGTTCATTGTAGATTGTCCCGCGCGAAACCTTGAGTTTTCGCGCAAGTTCGCTCTTATTTGTAATTCCGGCATTCAAGTAGCCTTGAAGTTCTCCTCGTTGAAATTGTGTAAGGCTGGTTTCTTATTCGGTGTTTTTATATTATCCTGTTCTAGCATCGTATTCGAAATCCCTTCTTATTGATTGGTTTAGGAGCCTCAATAATACACGATTTCGCGTACGATGTTTTTATTTTTCTAAAGTGTTCCACTTGTTTCTACTATTCGCCTCTTTATTATCTTACAAAATCTTTTTAAAACTATAATCCATGTCTCCACCTAGAGCTGCAATTGTATCACCGGTTTTTCTGAAGTCATGTGTATGAATGCTCTCAAACGGACCAAAATCAACTTGCTTGTAAAATTCATAACACGGAAATCCGTCATGTTCACCTTGAATATCCACTGTACCATCTTTATTGACACGTACAATTAATAAATAGTCAGCAGAAGGTGCATATATATTTAATGGGTTGCTAGCACTAGCATTCATATGGAATTTGACGTCATCCTCTCCCCATATAACATCGGTGCAAACAATACGTTCTGTACTAGCTTTTCCTGTTCTTTTATGGACGGAACCATCTGGAAATGTAATTCTTTTGGTAGTTATACCCGTATTAGCATACGTAAAGATTTCGTTCTTATAAAAATCAACAACTACTTCTTGTTCAATTCTAGAACGCATAGCGTTAACAGCATGTGGTGTAAATTCACGTGAGTCACCTTCGAATTGAATCAGGTTTCCTGTTTGAGCATCCTTTTTAGGCTCAGTCCAAGACATTGGAATAAATACACTTACTCTAACTTTAACGATGTTAGCCATGAGAACCCTCCGAAATTTATTAATTTTTTTCATTGAATCCTATTAATAATCGCAATATAGTCAATTTGATTGACTATATTGCGTATAGTACAATACATTTCAGGAGTAGTCAACCTAATTGACTTTATTTGAGGAGGTTTTATGTGTGAGTCATGAAGTATTTAATGAGTTGGATCTTACATCTCTTTTATTATTATCCTTTAGTACAGCAATCAATGAACTACATGACAGATTGAGTGAATTGGGATTTGAGGATATAAGACCTGTACATGGATTTATGTTAAAATACATCACTCCCAATGGAGCAACAGGTATAGAATTAGCCGAATATTTAGGAATTACAAAACAAGCTGTGAGTATAATGGTGGATTATCTTGAGAAAAGTGGTTATGTAATGCGCAAAGCTCATCCCACTGATAAGAGAGGAAAAATTATTATTTTGACTGAACGAGGATGGTTAGTAGTACAAGCAAAAGAGCAGATACTAACTGATATTGAGGCACGGTGGGTTGAAAACATTGGCATTGAACGAATGCAAATACTCAAAGAAGATTTAACAACATTATTTAATGAAGATAAATCACCAACGAAAATAAGACCTATCTGGTAATCATAGAGCTAATAAAAGGGACTATTTGACCACCCAGGGGAGAACATTTCTCTGCGATACTTAATAAAAGGTAATAGAAATCCGTTATTGTCATTATGTGAACAATCGAAGGGTCATTCACCTCTTGCTTTAGTTTAGTTTTTCCAAAAAAATGATTTCTAGAAGGTCCCATGTACCTAAAGTTTTATTAGCGTGATACATTGAAAAAAGAGCCGTTGCCCCGCACACTCTACGCGGGATAACAACTCCTCTGCATACTATTAGTTCTTCCAAACGCCTTTTTCGCAAACTGAGCCTGCTTCGACGGCAATTGCAATCAACGTTTCATAACTGCCGACATGTTTGCATTCGGTAAAATAAGCTTTGAATAACAGCTCTGCTACCTCATTATTTTTTTGCCATGCTCCGCCGCAAAATGCAGTATTTTCATCATACTGATTAATCCAACTAATAGGGTCTCCAATAGGACTGACCCAATAATAACGATATAATTATTGGAACCTTATCAAATCAATCCGAGTTTGTAACAAAAAGGGAATTGTTTAGATAATGCCATGACGAAAGCTGCTTGGAATCACGAAATCAGAGTGGCTATATCCAAACTATGAAGAAATAAAAAGTCCTTTAGCAGACTATATTTATTTAATTATGAAAGATAAAAATAAACCTCAACGGAAAGTTCCATTGAGAAAGTTTCATATTTTTTGGGTAAGATTTGATCAATAATACGATAGTTTTCAAAATTAAATAAATGAAAAAACACTATTTATTATCTTAAAGATACTAAATATAAGGATTCTATAAAATCAATTAAAACTATTTTCATTTATCGTTCTTACCTCTGGTAATAATACTAATATTCATAATTGCACCTAGAATAATTAATAGTAATCCAAAAGTCCCCGCTTCCCCGTAAGAAGTAAGTATAAATCCAATCCCGACAATTTGTATACTAATCCACATTAACATATATTTCATTATTTCATCACTACTCCGTTCTATAGTTCTATTTAACATCCTTAACTATTAATGTTAATTTTACTTCAACATATAGATTAATGTATGAAATCAGTTGAGTTACCCCCATCTGATTATTAAAAATATTATAAAATTACATCCTCACTGTTTTTTCAAATTCGAATATGCATTTAATAAATAGTATAAATCTTCAAGAGAAATAGGTTTTTCCAAACTATTATCATTAATTAACTTCTCTGTTAACGCTTTAGTAATAATTTTATTCAAGTCCGGATAATTTAACATTAAATTAGAGAGAAGGTAAATAATATATGGCTCTTCTTTTGAATCTTCAATTTCTTTTTCATAAATTCCAGTAAAATTATCGAATTCAATCGTCTCTTGTATTAAGTTAGAAATATTTAGAAATAATAACGTGCTATAAAAATCAGATTTCTCTCTCCATTTATTTGAAATATCCCCCAACTCTATTTTAGAGAGAATCGTTGGATTTATCTGTTCTAACGCTTTTAAATAGAGATATAAATTATTTAAATCTGACGGAGTAACATTATCTTTTTGTTTTATTATTTCAATATATTCCAAAATACTATTTTCTAAACTAGGGTCATCCCACCCCTCTTCTGTTAATAGACTTGTATAATAATATAAATCAATTGCCTGATCATTATTGAAATACTGAATTATATCCTTTTTCTCTATATCGATTGGAGAAGACTTTAAACTAAATTCTTTGTCTATGTACCTTACAAGAAATGTACTGTTGATAGAAGGAACTTTCTTATAGAATGGTGAATAGCCTCCGTCAATACTCTTTTGTTTTAATAATAATTTATAAAGCTCCTCATCTTTTTGATAGTCTAATCCACTATTTTCCAAAAAATTTAGAGCTATTGCAATCCCCTGTTCCTCTGTATCATCTTCAAAAAAAACATTCCATCCTTTATCTATATTTTGTTTTTTATATAGCAACTTTTGAATATCCTTATCAATCAAATTATCTCTTTTTATAAATTTTTTTGATATCCTATTATATAATTCAATATCGAATAAACTTAAATTTGAATTAGATCTCAAATTTTGCAAAATATCATTTATGACTTTTGAAGGCAACTCTAAATTAATTCCGTAAAGTGAAAGAGAGCTAATAGCTTGAACTATTGCATTAAAATTCTTATATTCCAAAGTAGTATTGTTAACCTTTGCCGTTAACCAATCTATTGTTTCACGAGAAGGTTCTATTCCAGAAAGGTACATAACTTCAATAGCTCTTGCCGTAGCAACTGTATCCGAATTTTTTTCGATATAATTATCTGCATATGCATTTTCTTCTGTTTTTAAATTAAATAATATTTCTTCAATAATTTTGTTATATTCAATTTCTACATTTAATATTTCTATAATTTTCAAAGCACAATATAAATCATTCATAACCGATGTATATTCTTGCGCATTTAACAAATTTTCAACATTCTTCTTCACAATCAATTTTATATCCGTTTTTTCTTTATTAGAAAACTTGTGGTTTAATAAGTCTAATGAATTGCATATAAAATAAGTAGAATATAAAGTGCTAAATTGATACTGATATGGTTGAATGGACATCATACCGTTGTTTAAAGTAATTTTATTTTTTAAATGTTGATACTTATTTTTCGAAATTTCCAAATTATTCACCAAGACATTTTGTTCATCATTTTTTTATAATTGTTTTTATTTTTTATAAAAAAGTTTGATTAAAACTCACTTAGAATTCTTACATCAAAAAGGGACAAAATGGTGCAACTTTTTTACAAACAGTAGAACTTTATTTTAAATCCACGTATACACATTTTTACATATTTGACATATTACCCAATATTTTATATATTTAGATTGAACACATTATTTACTAGTTTAATAGTAGAGTTAAAAAGGAGAGAGGTTATGTTTAAGTCTAAGATTGCAAAACTATTTGGAACAATGGCTTTATCGGGGGCTTTACTTCTTACAGCAGTACCAGCACAAGCTGCTTGGTCAGATTGGCAAAGTGTGTCTAAAGCTTGATTTTTAATGAAATTTGTTTAAAAGTACCTCGTAATTGTAGCTTTATAAAAAAGTTGATAAGAAATAATCCGAGAAGGCTGATTTACCAACTTTATAGGTTGTTGTTGGTTTAAAATAAAGTTTAATTAAAACCGTGCTACAAATGCTGATTTTACAATAGAAGAAACCCATCCATTTTGAAAAAAGATTACTCAAAAGACGATGGCCATCGGTTTTAATGAGCAAAGTGTCACCTGTTCGCTGAAATATGCCTCTAATTCAAGGATGGTGCGTCCTGGAATAATAGCTAAAAATGTGCCATTTCGTAAGTCATGGGAAACCAGTATTGTAGGTATGCCCCTTGCGAATGGCGAAATCATCAAGTCCAAGCACGAGATTTTGACAATAAGATGCCTTGTGCTGACAGGCTTGTTGAACACGTGAAGCTGCTTTCTTTTTCCAAGCATTCACGATACGAGCTACTGTTGTCGCAGGGGTTCCTGTTACACGCATGTATGTGTGATGGTTGCACCAATTACTTTGTTTTGGCAAAGTCGCTTCAAATGCCTTTGTATAGCGTTTTTTAGGTGCTACAAAGCATAATGCCAGACGAAAGAAGCTGCACATTCTTTACAAGAAAGACGAATAGCAGGCAACTTTACATAAACTTGATATCCAAAAGCATCAAGGTGACGGACTATAAGTATATAACTAATCCCTCGGCGAATCGTTTGATTGGATTTACAAACGAGACATGATTGTTTCGATTCGATTGGCATCACATCGATGAAAATCTATTGGTTACCTCGCTATGTTGTTTGGTGGTACCCTCAACTTTAGCGCATACAGGTGTTTTTTTGTATTTATTTTTAAGCAAGAACAGATTTTGGCGTTGAGCCGAAAATATAGATGTTATTTTTCTAGATAATAAAAGTTTCCCTTTATTTATAGCCCCATTAACTGATAAAATACTAAGTTAACACTCATTTGACTACAGCTAAAATTTAAGGGAGAATATATAAAGAACGCTGAAAGAAAGGAGGATTTCTGTGGAACATCGCTCACTAATTCTGCTTGGGTTATTAATGGGACAAAGTCAACACGGATATCAAATTAATGAATTCATCGAAAGAAACTTAAGTACAGTTACAGATATGAAAAAGCCTACTGCTTATGCTACTCTGGATAGACTAAATCAAAAGGGCTATATCGATATTCAATTAGTACAAGAAGGAAATAGGCCTACCCGAAAAGTGTACTCTATAAATGAAAGTGGCCGAGCCTATTTTTATCAATTACTATTGGATAATCTATCCTCTGCAGAAAGTGTTAATTACCATGGAGATATTGGGTTAATGTTTATTGATTTCCTTCCTATGGATCAAGCAATACCGGCCTTGAAAGAAAGATTAAAGAATAACAAAAAACGCATAGATTTATTTAAGCAAACTCCTGCACATGGGGTAAGAACCGGTGTTAATCTAGCGGTTAAACATAAAATTACCATGTTAGAAGCAGAAATAGTCTTTCTTGAAAATACTATACAAAATTTTGTTCATTCGGATTAAATTTTATCTCCAAATAAAAAAAGGAACCGAAGGGTTTTATTAAAAGTCAAGTTCTTTTAGTTTCTTATTGTAATTAATTAAAGACAATAGAATGTTACACATTTTAACCCCTCTATATTAGTAGTTTAAAAATGTATATAATACATTTAAAGTAACTAATATAGAGGGGGATTTTTATGTTTGTTTTAAATTTTTTTGAAATGAAAAATTCAATGTACGCAGCTAAAGGGTTGGCTAATTATTTTGATGTGGATATAGAAAGTGTACTTAATAGAATAGATAAGAATTACAACCTCATAGATCTAATAGAAGATTTACAGTTGGTTCTTTATTTATCTAGTTTGATTTTTATAATAAAGTTTGGTTATTTCGGGATGCGAATATTCAATTAAAGCCCCCGTTAGTTTAAGTGTGATTCTTCACAAATTCTTAGATATTCGCAAAAACGGGTAAAAGATTTCCATAAAAATCACGCTTTAGAATTAAATGGGCTATTAGCTAAGTGGAAAGCTTTGTATACAACAAAGGGAAAGCTTTTTTAAAAGCTGTCAAATAAAAACGCTTTAGATTGCTTATAATTCTCTACATTGCGTATCGCTGGGGTTCAATTTTTTAATGGAATCCGTCTCCATAAGAAGGCATATCTAACGTATAATTCGCTGTAATCGTTGGCAACAACTCCTCAGGTGTCGTTAGTTGATATTTTAGATATTGTTGTAAGACCTTTTCAATGGCTTTTTGAGTAGCCTTACCATGAATATCCACTATGCTCCACTTCTTTGGCTAAAATAAAAAGAGGACAAAAAAAATGTAGCGTCTGCTACAATCAAAAGTTATCTCCGATATTTTCCGTAATGGTTTCTATTTAATTTCAAAATCTAAATGAGCATTTTTTGACATTAAGAGATAATATTACTTTTTAAATCTTCCATTCTTTGGATGATGTATGTGAATTTATACTTTTTATTTTATTCCCTTTGTAAGCAATATAGGGTTTTAATATAAAATCATTACTTATTTTATACTCAATATTACTATCTAAGTAAACTGTAACTTTAATTTGAGAAGTTTTATATATAATATTCTCTGATAACATCAATTGAATATCTAAACCTGCAACAGCAAATCTAGAAGTATCTTCTTTCCCGATTAAAGGTAGTTGATAAACGCCAATTATTTCTTGTTTACTATCATCAATTGTCCATTCTATATTAATGTATGTATCCTCTTCTATTTTACTTAACTCAATTAAAGCACAAACATATGCATCCTTTGGTGTAAATATTTTTTTTTCGTTAACGGATTTAAATTCTTTAGTTATATTTTCACAAATAGTAATCGAGTTAATCAAGTTAGCACCCCCAAAAATGGTAAACTGGATGCTCATATATGTAATTTTGCATCCAGTTTTAATTATTACTACTTACTTTGTCAATCCTAAATATTTTGCTGTAGAACCAACTGCATATTTCACTGTTCCCGTAACAGCACCCTTAATAGCACCCACATTGGCCCCTAGAGTTGCTCCAGCAACTCCGCCTGCTGTAACACTACCTTTAGATGTAAAGCCACGAGAAGAAAAAGTTGCTGTTACCGTTGTACCAGCAACAGCACCCATTCCAGCTCCTTGAGCAGATGACGATGCAATATTGTTTTTAATTGTATTTGTATTACTCCAACTATTTAATGTTGATTTTGCATATGAAATAACTCCCATTTTATTTCACCCCCTAGACTATATCACTATAACACTATAAAAAAATTATTCAACTATTTTTTACTAATATACAATTTACATGTAAAATTACCATTAATAGTATTATAACTTAGAAAAAAATAGAATTACAAAATAGAAACCCGAAATAACTAGTATTAATCCTATACCTAATAACCAACCAATGATGTTACTAAGACTTAAGAAACTAAAAATTTCAATAGTATAAACAAATATTCTTTTATATATTGGCTTATCACTATAATCCCCTAATTCATCTTTTAATTGAACAAAGCCAATAGGAATTATAAAAAATCCTATTATGATAAGTACTATGCCTATAAATAAACCTACCATTTTAAAAAACACTCCTTTTGGAATAAATCCTTTTTTTGAATAAATTTTTATTCTCTTAAAAAATATTTATTTATACCATTACATAATACTACTAAAAAAAGGATATTAAAATAACCTTTTCTTTATCTTCAAAAAATATGTATCAGTTAATTTTCCAATAAATTAGTTTCAAATAAAAAAAAGAAACTACTCTGTAAGATTAAGTACAAGTAATTGTACATGAAATCTTATTCAATAGTGTTTCAACACTGTACAATGGCTAAGAAGGACATTAATATAAGAACGTTCTTTCTTTTGAGGGAGGTTAATTATTGTATTGGTTTGAGTATTGTCCAAAGCATATCGAAAGTAAGTATGAGCTACTTGTATTTAAAGAAAATTAACCCTTTCTACCTTTAACAGATTACTACCATGACTGTTTAGGAAGAATAGACAAAAGTTCTGCAATATCCTATTTGAATTGTCTACTTTCATTTTTTAAATGGTTAGAGAAAGAAAGCAACTATCAAGGAAAGAAAGTGCAATGGAATGATTCAGAAGAAAAAATACGTGTTGTGGTTGAGGATTATTTGATGCATGAATTGAAGTGTAAGATTCGTGATAAAGACACGTTTCGCTTTGTAAATTTAACTAGTAAAAGCCCTAATACGATAAGTCGTCTTTTATCGGCATTAAAATCTTTTTATAAGGCTATGATTCGTTTGAAACAGTATCCGTATAGTAATCCATTAATAGATGGTCAAACTCTCTTGCACAGCTATAAAGATGAAATAAAGGGTGTTCGAGAGGATTAGCCAAGAATCAAATTTATGGTTAAATGAGTATTATTTTTTAAGAAATACCACTTAGAGGGAAATCTTAAGGAATTGAAAATATCGACATTCTTATTAAGCTAACGTTGCAGTTTAGCGGAAGTAGGATTCTTTTATTTTTATGGAGAATTTACTGAATATAAATAAAACTTATAGTATTTCGAGTTTGGCATAATTATATCTGATCCAAATATTTCATATTCGTTACGAGATGACTCACCAATCATCAAAGCTAATATTATAGGCAGCTCTTTTCTCTAACAAGTCTATTTTAGAACCTAAACTTTCAATTGACTTGAACAAAATCGAGTAGGAGGGAGTGATTAACTCCCGACCTCTCCAACCACCGTACGTAC
>DAMBVB010000054.1:0-16883 GCA_032053185.1 Lysinibacillus sp. | reverse complement strand
CTATAGGATAGACTTTTTTCAAAGTGTCTATCTTATAGGGTACAGTTTATTTATTTAGAGCTTTTTTATTTAAGGATTCTGTCTTATCTCCATGTGCATTTTCTTGTTTGTGCGCTTCTATTATTGTTGCCATTTTTAATGGATCAGGACGCAACAACATAAAAAGCACTAACCCTGCTACTATAAAAGCTATAGATGATAATATAAACGGTCCCGCAAGAGGAGGAACCCCAATTAAAAGTGCAAATCTACCCATACTTTCTACTAAATTCGGACCTAAAACAGCGCCAATGTTGTTGGCTAGTAACTATATATCAAAGAGTAATAAAATTTCTTCTGCTGTGGCACTTTAGTAATCTCTTGCCTGAAACCCAACGTGATCAATTTCTAATTCTTTCGCTACTGTTTTAAACTCATACCCTCGTTATTTTAATCAAATAGGTAAGAGCCTTACTACAAATTATAAGTAGCAAGGCTCTTTAAGGTGTTTCGTTTACATCCAATAATGATTTATCCCCAAAAATGAATAATAAGTTTATATTTCTATAACAAGCCAATAAGTTTCAGTCCAATAAATACAATGATCCAGCTATCTAAAACTCCCCCGTGACCAGGAAGTATTTTCCCCGAATATTTAACACCAAAGTTGCGTTTTAGTGCGGATTCAACCAAGTCAACTTGACCAGCTAAATATACAACAAGGGTTATTATTAAAGCTTCGATGTAGTTTACATATGTATTTAATGTCATTTGAAGAAACGTTCCTATAATAATCGCTGTTATAATACCACCTATTGCTCCTTCTACTGTCTTATTAGGACTAATTTTTTCAGCAAGTTTCCTTTTACCAAATTTTCTTCCAATAAAGTAAGCTCCTGAGTCAGTTGATCAAATTGTTAGTAATATAGATAACGTCCAAATAACTCCTTTATCTATTCTTGCTTCTGCTAATGAACTGAACCCAAATCCAATATATAAAACACCAATCAGCAAAGTCCCAGCCTTTTCAATTGAAAACTCCTGGTAAAGCACCCCGTTCATTTAAGTGTATTCATTCAAAATGTGCAAATAAGATTGTAGAGCAAGGTCTATCAAGCAAGAGTATAAGAATATTAAATAATGCGAACTTTAATACCGAAAACACCTGATGAAAAACAAATACTCAAAATAAAGAAAGTGATTCCTACTATAATTGAAATTAATCCAATAGCATATTTGACTTTATCTTTAAAAATTTTGCATATGATTTTATAAATAACAATTCCAAGAAATCCACCAAATCCATTCAAAATTATATCATCAATATCAGTTGCACCTACTTTAAATAAATATTGCAAGACTTCAACTACCACACTAATAATGACGCTCCATAAAGTGTTAATGAATATCCTTTTATTGTGATTAAACAAAATCAAATAGATACCTAATGGTATAAATAAAACAATATTACCCAGTACATTAATTAAAGAAAAAATACCACCCTTAGATAAGTAATCTATTATAGTATAAAACGGTATAAGATTTACAGATTGAAATGAATTTGTTTTAAAAAATAAAAATGCAAATAAAATAAAAATATAAAATCCTAATCCTATAATTAACAAAATATAGTTGTGTTCAGTTTTTTTACTTTCATTAATCTTCATAGAGTATTCTCCAAATTCTATTTTATTTTCTTATAAGATATCTGCCTATATTATTATAATCCCCTGTAAACATTAATATTTTACTTAATTTAATGCCTATTTTCGCCGTGTGGTAATACCGTTCATCAATTTCGTTCAGTTTATTCCGCATCCTCACCTAAGTCTACACGTTATCAGGAAATACTGTCACTATCACACCATCCGTATTATTGCCCGATACCTCAAAACGAAGATTTGCTGGCACATTAATAGTGGTATTTTCAGTAACAGGATAATAAAAGACCTCATATTTTTGACCATTTACAGTAGCAGAAATATGTTTTTCTTCTTTTAGATAGTCTAAATATTCCTCTAACACAAAATTCTTTTCTTTCATAATCGCACTATGTGGTAAACCGACATAGCGAATATGCCATGGTTCATTCATAATGCCCGTTATGTCCGTTTTATCCTCTGGATAACGTAGAGTAAACCCGTATTTCCAAGCGTTCTCTGCAATCCACTCTCCCTCAGGTGCTACCTCCATCTTCCCTTGGGTACTTCCCACATCAAGCGATAAACCTAAATTGTGTTCGCTGTAACCTGCTGGCAAGGCACGAATGGAACCCATTTCTTTATAAAGTTTAGATTGCTCATCAAATCCTCGAAAACCACTTGTAATTAAAAAACTAGAAACTTCATCTTCTTCCGCATCAAGAACCATATCCGAAAATTCCCTTGCTATATCTTCTGATAAATATGTTTCGCTATTAAACAATCTGTATCCTTTTACCAATTCTTTGTGAACATTTAAATTGATGACATCTGATTTTATACTTTCATTGTGAACTGGGTACTTACTGTTGACCAAAAGTAAATTTCCTTGATAAATTTGTTCTACTGGAATTTCTACTTTTTTTATATTTCCAGAAGACGACTTTCCCTCCACTACATCATTCTCATTATAGGCATTTCCTATTACACCTTTTTCATCTTGAAAGAATGGTACTATCTTAAAGGCTGTCGCACCCAAACATATTGAAAAAATTAATAAAAAGCCCCACTTTTTCATTCTTAACTTCTCCCTTTTTCTTCTTTACTTAAAAGATTATAAGTAAAACTAATTAAGAAAAAAGTAGGATGAATCTTAAGTTTTTCTTAAATTACTTACTTAAAATATGAAGATATCTTAACTAATTAGTTTGCTTACCTCTTGTTGGAATGAAACCATTAAATCCACTATTTTGAAAACAACTTCAATATGTACCTAAAAATACTCTTTCCTTCAACTAAACTCCCTCTATAAACATTGATGTATCAACGGTTTCCACCACCCCGTAGTGAAGAAAAAATAATTTCCCACTACATTTATAAACAGTGTTTTGAATTTATATTTATAATTTACAAGCTAGGTGTACGCTTCGCTAAAACCTAATGGAAATCATTAGCTTTTTTATCCACTATCTGATGCACAATGGATCTCTGCGATATTTATGACGACGATGTACCCTACCAAACGTCAACAAAGGAATATTTTTAGATCCATAAAAAACCAATGCTATATTCATAACTTTTCTTTCATTTAAAACCTCAAAATAAGCTTAGGAGCAACTCCTAAGCCTTTCTATTATTTCTGGTAGCAAATAGGACGTTACCCGTATTGGTTAACATCCATTTGTCATTATCCTCAGAACATCGTATCTTGATCTTCACAAGAGTTAACTCCGAAACTATTCCAAGTTATTGCTTAGTTAGGCTATTAACAGTAATAGAATTATTAATGATATCTAGTGTTACTCCACTAGAAGGTCCAACTGCATTTTAAATCAACATTTGTACCTGTAATAGGGTCTACAAGTTCCTCCGTATTATACAGTGAACCATACACTGGCGTTGCCACTAGAAACCTTTAAACGTGGGGCAACAACCACAATCCTCTCATACTATTCCTATTTTAAATATCCTTTTCTTAGATGGCAAATATAGATCAACTCCTTTATCATCATATTTTGAGATCCTTTTTTATATTTTATCAAACGGTTAAAACCATATACCATTGCTTTTAGGCTTTCAAACCCTGGCTACGCAAAACTTGAAATCCCCAAAAAAGTAAGAAAACACGCCTTTTTGTGGCGTGTTTTCTTTCTACTTCACAACCTCTTGAACATAGTGGTTCATGTTCTTTTTATTATTAACTTACTTTAACAATTCTTTCAGATACATTTGGAATGCTTGCAAACTGAGAGTTATAAATATTTCCTCCTAGAGAATCCGCTGCAATTTCCAAAGTATTAACAAGATTAGGTGCTACAACAAGAAACCCCGAACTTAAAGTTTGAAACGTTCCAGGTGCTACTTGAGGACTGACAACAGTGGCTCCAACAATAGAAGAACCATTAAGGAGAGCTCTAGTAGATACAAAATTAGATGTTGGGGCTGATGATTTGGTAGTATATTCGACCCAATAAGTACCAGCTTCTATATTTATAACACTAGAACCCGGTGTATGTGTTATTCCTGGTGTCAATATTAGATTAGTATCTAATGGTATCCCTGTACCCTGAGGAATGAGTCCAGTTGTAGTGAAGTTTACTATAAAAGCATGGATGTTAGTAGCTAATGATTCAGGAGGTGGACAACACATAGAACAAGGAATTGCATGAAGTTTGTATTTTCTTTTGTTATTTAGGCTCATATACAAGTCAGACTCCTTTATCTTAGTAGCATATTTTATGAGGAATAAGTTTTTTCTCCTGTATGTTTATCCATAACGATCGTGATAACATTTTTCAAAGTTTAACAGCCAAGCATGAACGCCGTTCGAAAATACGTAGGGAACCTCAATTTTCATAAAACTTTTCGATATTGTTCTCTTTCGTTTTGCCACTTGCACGTACAACATCAAAGCTACGTTCTTGTAGTTCATTCAGCATGTAAAAACCCCCAAACTACCACATTAAATAAGAGCATGTTTTGATCAATCTTTTGTCAAAACATGCTCTTTTTCGTTAATTTAATTAAATTTATTACAAAGCTACAGTCTGACCGTAGACAAACGTTATTTTTTTGCATAAAGCTGGATGAGAATCTTATAGAGAGATCCGTCATATACGAGGAGCTCGAAACTTAGTTTTACGCCAAGTTAGAAGGACCTTGCTTTCATTTATATTGATTTTCTTACAAGGCGGCGCCAGCCTATCCAGAAAATAATAACGATCATCCCTGCTCCAACCGACTCGGTTAGTTTCCACAAAAGTATAAGAATCAGCAACATAATTAATGGAAGAATCGTCAACTTCAAATCTTCTAAATCTTTCATTCACGCACTCTTCTTTCTTAAGAGACTTAATTAGACTCAAAATACTCCTGACAAACACGACAATTTCTAGCATCAAAACGATCCTACATATCAATAATAGGATATTGCTTATCTTCATCCTATTCTAAATGTGGCATAATGGAAACCTCACTATCATTAGTTGTCACAAAACGATGTGGCGTCTAATTACCGGGCAATGGTAGCAGCACTGTAAGCCTTACAAGTAATATTAATTCCTCTCGAACCATCGCGAATTTTTTTCATTTACCATTATTTAACCTTCCGCATATTTCAACTGATACTTTTCCATTACACGGCTAAAGAACGAGGCTAGAACTTGCTGAAATAGCATGCCAAACACTACAGGCATAACCGTTTTTGCAGGAAAGTATGTAGTCGCTATGACAACCCCTACAGCAATATTACGCATCCCTCCTGTAAAAACGAACATCGTAACAATGCTTATATCCTTCCAAAGTATATGCCCTAGTACTAAACAAAAAGCATACCCTGATACAGCTAGTAGAAAGACGATCAAAATAACAGTAATAAGCTCCAAGTTAATATCTTTTATATACTGGGCAATTGCACTACTATTAATCAGGACAATACTAAATAAGCTAAGTTTTGAAAAAGGGGCTAATTTCTCACCTAGTGTCAGCTCCATTTTACCCTTCGTAAACTCATTTAACGCTACACCTATAAGGGAAGGCACCACAATCATCCAAAGTAAATCTAGAATGAGACCAATCGTATCGATTTCCTTTATTTCCCCTACAACAATATGAAATAATGCAGGAATAACAACAGGCGAAATAAGTGTATCGATTAAAATAATTGCAAGACATAATGCAAGATGCCCCCTGCAAATACTAACCCAAATAAAGCTCGTTATTCCTGTTGGCACAGCGACTGCTAAAACAAAACCAATCGTTAATAGATCATCGTGAAAGATGACGGTTGATACAAAATAAGCCCAAATTGGCATGAATATGTGTAAAAATGCGATAACAATTAACATAACTTTTGGGTATTTTTTAAGACTTTTTATTCCTTCAAAATTCATGCTTAAACTACCTGCAAATGTCATAAAGGCAAACAGCCACGGCACTAAAAATAATAGCTGATGCCCTACATTCTCGAACAATACACCCAACACTAAGCTAAACGGTGTTAAAATGGGCATCCATTTTTGGAGGTATTTATTTAAACTATTCAACATCTCTGCTTATTCCTTCTTTCTTAAAAGAACAATTTCCCCAGCCTCTTTATCGTAAAATACACTAGAAAAATTTGCAGTTTTTATCCTTTTCCTGCAAACTATTAACATCACAAGCTAGAAAGGATGACTACAGACTAATGAAAAAATTAGTGAGTGCATTTTTGCTTTCTATACTCGTTGTAGCAAGTGGATACACTGTACAAGCTGCTGGCTTTAAAGATGTGCCAGAGGATCACTATGCGTATGAAGCCATTATGTGGGCAGAGGCATATGATATCGTTAATGGTTATGCAGATGGTACATTTAAGCCTAATGCAATCATCACAGAGCAACAATTCGCCAAACTACTTGCTAACTTTTATGAGCTTGAATCACCATTAGACGAGTTGAAAAAACAGACTTCTGCTGCAAACTGGTCTGATGAATATTACAATCGTCTTGCGAGCTACGGGGTTCCATTAAACGGATACTTTGATATCACTATTCGAGCAGCTAGTGTAAAGCGCGGTGTTGCGGCACAGGCGATTACACATTTAGCTACTGGTAAAAGTGGATTAGATCAATCCATTCAGTTTTTACTCGATTCTTACATTTCCACTGGTCAAAACTTTCAGTATGAAAACCGCAATTTACAGAAGTTTTTTGGCATCACGAACAATATGACAAGAGCACAAGTCGTGACAATGCTCCACCGTATGGATGAAAGAAATTTTTATGAAATTTCAGAGGACGCACAAGCAATTCATAAAAATACGAGCAATGCTTCTTTAAATACACGAGCGAAAAATGGCCAAAATCAGCTAGATAAAACAATGCAACTGATAACACCTTCTAAAAGTGCTTGGGATGGTACCTATTCGTATTACTATAAATGGGGTACAGGCTCAACTGATTTTAATCGCCGTGATGCCTATATTTCAAACGTAACAAGCAAAAGCTTTAAAATAGTCATTACAGCCAATGATGGAACAGCTACGGGCAGTGTCGATGGGACAGCAACAATTACTTCTAGCACTAAGGCAGTGATGAACAAATCCTCAAACGGCAATCGTTGTGTATTAGAATTTGAACACCTTCATAATGCGCTTAAAATTACCGAGGTAGATTGTCGTACAGAGTATGATGAAGGAACCAATTTTTCTGGGACTTTAAAAAAACAATAAGTTTGCCATGTCCGACTAAAAATCAACGGTACTTTTATAAGTCACAATAGTACCCTTCCATGGTGAAAAGAACTAAAAAGTGCGAAAAGGATAAAAATATTCATTCGCACTTTTATCCCCCACTTTTGCATGAACAAACAGTTAAATACTCTACATGAAAAGTAGAATGTAAAAGAAACCACAAATTAGATATTTCCAAAATGTGGTTCCTCATTAAAATAATATAATATTCGCTCCCCTATTAGTCAAACAACCTATCTTTCCTAATTATAGAGGCTACTTATTGGATGACATTTCTAAAATTGTTGTAAAATACTCGGTAGACGGTACATACACTGACTTTCCCACCTATTTCCTACAAATAATTTCTACTAAGTTTCGGTCCATCATTGGGTTGATTTGTCGAATGGGACATCTTAATGATATTTTCAATGTTAAACTTCTGCTTCCACTGGAATATGTTGGAATGTTACAACATCAAATAGCCCTGTATCTGTCAACTTTAAGGCGGGGATCACAGGCAATGCGACAAATGAAAACGTCAATAAAAAATGGAAATCTAATGTTGGATTAAGCTCGTGTAAGGCGTTATGTAGACTTGCTAATTGCTTCTTAGCCTCATCAGCCGGTGCATCCGTCATTAAGCCCCCAATTGTTAATGGCATTTCCGCTAAAATCTCACCATCAGCTACGATGACAAAGCCGCCTTGAATTTCTTGAATGCGTGACAGAGCAAGTAACATATCTTCATCATTCGTTCCTACTACTAATGCATTATGCGAATCATGCGCTACAGTAGTGGCCACTGCCCCTTTTCGTAAACCAAAGCCCTTCACAATACCAAGACCTGTCGTATGCAAATTGTGATGACGCTCAATAACGGCTAGCTTTAGTAAATCCTGTTCAACTGACGGTACAAATACACTATCCTTGACAGGCACATCTATTACTAGATGGTTCGTAATAAGCTGATTTGGTATAATTTCCATGACATTCGCCTTCGTACCTTTTTTGAACGGAATGCTAAGCATATCCTTCGTTACTTGCGGTAAATGGACAGAGCGATGGATATGTGCAGGTATATTAGATTTAGCGCGATTCGTTAACATTGTACCGTTTTCAGCAACCTTTTCACCATTTTTCCAAACTGCTTTTGCACGCATATTGTCAATGTTTTCGATTAGGACAAAATCAGCCTTATAGCCGGGTGCTAAAACGCCACGATCATATAAACGATAACACTCAGCCGTATTAACAGTTGCAAGTTGAATCGCCTGTAACGGCTCCATCCCTTCCCCAATGGCCACTGCCACATCGAAGTTAATGCTTCCTTCATCCATTAGCTCGTCAACGTATTTATCATCAGTACAAAAGCCAAAACGACGAGCATTTATTGCATTGACAGCAGGCAATAAATCACGTAAATTTTTTGCTGCTGAGCCTTCACGAATAAGAACATACATCCCTTGCTCTACACGATCAGTAGCCTCCTGTGCCGTGACACATTCATGATCTGTATGGATACCAGCAGCACGATAGCCCGTAATTTGATGACTATTTAAGCCCGCACAATGCCCATCTACAACTAAATTAGCCTGTTGTGAAAGCATAATCTTTTCCAGCATGCCCGCTTCTCCATTTAAAACAGCCGGGAAATCCATGACCTCCGCTAAACCTCGAACATCTTCGTGCTTTAAGAACGGCTCTAAATCAGTCGCTGTCAGTGTTGCTCCTGCATTTTCAAAATGAGTGCCCGGAACACTTGAAGGTAGCATAACGAAAATATCCATATCTGCTTTTTTGGCATCGTCTAGCATAAACTGAATCCCCTCTGCACCCGCAACATTTGCCATTTCATGAGGATCTGTCATGACTGTTGTGATGCCATGTGGAATGAGTATACGGCTAAATTCTGCAGGTGTTAGCATCGACGATTCAATATGTATATGTCCATCAATGAGACCAGGTACAACATATTTTCCAGCAGCATCCTCTTCTTTTTTAGCTTTAAATCTATTCATTGTATCAAGCGCCACAATTTGCCCATTGTTAACGACTAAATCTGCTTTTTTCCACGTCAATGTAAAAACATCGGCAATTTGTGCGTTACGTAAAATAAAGTCCGCCTCCATTTTCCCTTGCGATGTTAAAATATTTTGTGCAAGCTGTTGTAAATTGTCTGTCATTCTTTGCACTCCTTTTTTTCTTTTTGAATTATCATGCATGAACACGCGTCTAATTTCAAGTAAAGATGATCATGTAGTCAAAAATATTACCTTATATTGTTCAGTCATCTAAAAAAACGACCACATGTTAATGGTCGTTTGTAAATTCAAGTTCTTTAGGTGGTTCCCCTTTTTTATTCATCAAGCGCATACGAATTGGTTCGATTTTTAGTGTAATCATTTCATCATGATTACCAACGAAAATGCTTGTAAAAAATTCAGCTAACTTATTTTTTATTCCTTCCTCTAGAATTTCTGTTAGCTTTCCTTCAATCTCAACATACGTATCACCAAAGCCTCTGTTTTCGTATCCATATAATATATGAGTGTATGGGTTTTTGCGAAGCTCTTCCATTTTTGCAGAATGTTTATTCGTTACTGTGTATAATACAAAATCTTCATGTTGGAATGTCATATAGCGGGAGAACGGTTTGCCCTCCTCAACTGTTGCCATTGTTCCTATTTTTTCTCGGTTTAAAACTTCTAATATTTCATCTCGTACAGAGGCCATGTCATCTCATCCTTTCTTATTACCTTATATTTTGTCCTTATTTAGCAAACCTAATCATATTTTTCGAAAAATATGAAATGACAATCTTCAGCTTATTTTTAAATTTATTGCTATAATAATTTGTTAGACAACATGAATTTATTAGAATGAGGGTTTTAATGATGAAGCAAGCTTTTTTCGCACGGTGTCTGTTCTTCTTAACAGGCATTTTAGTTTTATCCTTAGGTGTAACGTTAACAATTAAAGGCCAGGTTTTTGGTGTTGGTTCATGGGATGTGTTACATATTGGGCTAGCAAAAACAGTTGGATTAACGATTGGTACTTGGTCAATTCTCATCGGACTAGCCATTTTAGCATTTGCTATGGTCGTAACGAAGAAGTTTCCACTGCCTGGCACATTTATAGATATGTTTTTAGCAGGTATTTTCATTGATATTTTTAATTATTGGCTTCCTGATATAGATGGGTTTTGGATGCAGCTATTTGCTTATGTTTCTGGCTTAATATTACTTGGCTGGGGCTGTGGTATGTACATGGTGGCGAATTTAGGCATCGGTCCTCGTGATACATTAATGCTTCTAATGGTCCATAAACTTGGCTGGAGTGTCACACGCTCTCGAACAGCTATGGAAGTCACAGTTGCACTACTTGGCTTTTTACTCGGTGGACCTATTGGGGTTGGAACGGCTCTCATGGCATTTGGTCTTGGGCCAATTGTACAATTTGCTTTAACGTATAATGAAAAATTATTTATGAGATGGACTGGCGTGAAAAGCGCTGTGGTATGAGCTTACAAGACAATGCAAAAAAGTGCATTGTCTTTTTATTTCGTTGCAAAATAACTGTAGAGGTGAACTTGTGAAAAAGCATCAATTACTTCTCCAACCCACGATTCATTGCGATACGTTCTTGAATCCGAAAGATATTTTGGAGGTACTTCAAGGTGCTCCCCATCTTGGCAAAATACAAAGTCAAAAATAGTATCACACCCTTTCTCCATTCAATATACAAAACTAGCGTACTCCCAATGCAATAAACCTAGTTATTAAAACACATCAAAAAATAAAAACTACATCATCCATTAGACGGAATGGAATGATGCAGCTTTTTTTAAGCTTCCTCTGTATTTTTCCCAGTAGCCTCGATTACTTCAGGGGTCCCATCTACTGTGTCCTCCTGTACATTTTCAGCGGTAGGTGGCGTAATTGTCACTAATGTATAATCATCTTCCTGTAATATTTCAAAGGAAAACTTTTGACGAATATCACCTACATAAAGTGATGTCCCGATGGCTACATCAGTCACATCAATCTCTATTGTTTCAGGGATTTCTGTTGGTTTTACTTTAATTCGAACTTCACGATTAGGCTGTAATAGGAATCCACCATCTGCAACTCCAATGGCTTTACCGGTAACCGTTACTGGAATATCGACCTCCAGTTCCTCAGCCATATTAATGGACTTGAAATCTACATGCTTAACATTACCCTTTAGCGCACAGCGTTGTACTTCTGTTAATACTGCGTTGATCTGTTTACCGTCTACATCTAATTGAAAGACATTTTTATTGCCGAATTGCGCTAACATTTTTGCAAATTGTCTGGCATCCAGTGATACCGCTGTTGATTCCATTTGATAACCATATACAACGCCCGGAATAGCACCGTTCTGCCTAAGTTGAGTTAATGATGATTGACGCCCTTTATCGCGTTTTTTTACAGTTAAAACAGTATTCATCGTATTTACCCCTTTCATGGAAACTCGTCTCATAAAAGGTTTTGCCCGTTCTATCGATTTTTATACATAAGCACCATGTATAGCTTTCACTAATGTTCGCTTCATCGCTCTAGTTCTTCTCCCGTCACTCATTTCAAAAAAGCCGAGACGTTTTTATGCGCGGCTAAATATTATAATCTTCCAGTTGCGTTCAAAGTCACTGCTAACATTTTAGCAAACTCTCCACGGGTAATAAATTGATTAGGTAATAGATTTGTATTGTAGTCTAGAGCACCAATTGCATACAACGTGTCGGTATGACGTAATGGTTCACCCTGAAGATAGTAGCTATCCTGATAAGGTAAAATCACATACTCTTCTTCTTGCACAAAATCAACAGCTTCTAATGTTCGACCAAGCATTAAAATGGCCTGCTGGCGTGTTATTTTCCCATTTGGATCAAATGTAGTTGGCGATTTTCCGTGTATAATTCCTAACGAATGCAAGGCACCAACATAACCACCATACGAAGATTTTTTGGCATCAA
Source organism: Lysinibacillus sp. (assembly GCA_032053185.1). Classification (GTDB taxonomy): domain Bacteria; phylum Bacillota; class Bacilli; order Bacillales_A; family Planococcaceae; genus Lysinibacillus. The sequence continues at coordinate 4,555 of DAMBVB010000054.1, read as the reverse complement.
TGTCTTTGAATTGTTTTGTTTGTACTTGTTGAAAGCTAAATGCACGCGTTAATAATGCACTAACTTGAGCACGTGTTAAGAAATCATTGACACCAAAATTATCGGCAGTTTTGCCTTGAATAATGCCCCTCTTCGATAAAGCAATAATATGCGTACTATATGCCGATTTTCCTATATCACGAAAATAATTTGGCGGTGAATTATCAAATTTTAATTCTGCATGATTGTGAATAGTTGCAATTACTCGATCCTTTAAATCTCGATAAGCAACCGGCTCCATTACGCCTTTTTCAACAACTTGTTTTAAGACCCCACCCTGACCATTTTTAAAAATTTCCACTTCTAAAGGCTGACGGTTGTTAACAATATTTGCTTTAATGCTAAAAATATCTCCTTTTTCTGATGCATTAATTGTGGCACCATAAGCAGAATACACCGTCATATTTGGTGTTTTCATATGTACATAATCGGTTGGCTCTTGATAGGCATGTGCCTGCATGGGAATGGCCAAATATATACCTAACAATCCTCCCAATACACCCATTGAAATTTTTCCTTTCATCTTATTTCTCCCTTCTTACCATCTCACACAATCTTACTGAACTAACCAAAAATATAGTTGTAAAGAATATATACCTACAAAATCGCCACTTTGTTTTCTAACAATACATGTAAATCACGAAGCTTTTTAATTTCATATCGAGGCTGAATATCGCTTGTATTTTCTATATCACGTATATTAAACCAGCATGTATCAATTCCGGCTTGTAGCCCTCCTTTAACATCAGATGTTAAGGAATCACCAATAATCAAAGTTTTATCCTTATTTATATTATCAATACGTTGAAAAACATAATCGAAAAAAGCTGGCATTGGTTTTTGATAGCCTGTTTGCTCCGAGATAAAAATGCCTTTGAAAAATGGTGCTAAATTAGCATCCTCCAGTCGTTTATGTTGGGTAATTGTTTTACCATTTGAAACAACAAATAAATCATAGTTATCTGCAAGCTGTTCGATTACTTCGTAAGCACCGTCAACATAATGATGGGCCTCTTGCAAATATTTTTGAAAAATCGCTTCAAAGTACTCTCCATCTACATCTAAGTCGAATTCCTTTAAAGCAATTGAAAATCGAGTGTTATGTAATGCATCTTTAGACACCTCACCACGTTCAAAAGCACGCCACATGGATTCATTAATCTCCTTATAACGCGCAATCATCGCTCCGGTTGCTGCAATATTTTCCTGTTGAAATAAACGGTCAAGTGCTGCATTTTCAGCTAAGTCAAAATCTAATAATGTGTCATCCACGTCAAACAATAATGTTTCATACTTAGTCATGTCATTCCCTACTTTCTTTGGTGCTGTATTACCATTTTCCTCCTTCTATCATAACGTTGTTTTAGAAAAAATAACAGTAAATTTACCCATTCATCCACCTTACAAAATTTTGCGGAATTTCTCAGCAGGAAAGGTGAGAAAAACATTTCCTTCAATGCGTAATAAAAATGATCATCTTGCCTAAAAATAGCCCTTTCGATCATTTCATATTTGAAAATAACAGCGAATATGAGACAATAGAATGCTAGAAAGGAAGATACGAATTATGACGACCCTACAAAAAATTACGCCTGCCTTTGATCCATGGGAAGCGTATTTAGATGTTGAACAACATGGGCATATGACCCTATCTAATATTGAATTTACAACAACAACTCTTTGTAATATGCGCTGTGCACACTGCGCAGTTGGCTATACATTACAAACGAAAGAGCCGGATGCTCTACCAATTGACTTAATCATAAAGCGTCTCGATGAAATTCCACACTTAAAAACACTCAGCATTACAGGCGGAGAGCCAATGATGAGTAAAAATTCTGTACAAAACTACGTACTACCACTATTAAAGTATGCACATGCTCGAGGGGTACGCACACAAATCAACTCAAACTTAACGATAGAGCCAGAGCGCTATTTACGGATTGCCCCCTATTTAGATGTACTCCATATTTCACACAACTGGGGCACGGTTGATGAGTTTGTTGAAACAGGCTTTGCTATGATGAAGCGAAAACCAACTTATGAACAACGTGCAGTTTTGTTCCAACGCATGATTGATAACTCGAAAATGCTTGCAGAACACGGTGTAATGGTATCGGCAGAAACAATGTTAAACAAAAAAACTTTACCGTACTTAGAGCATATCCATAACCAAATCATCCATGAAATGAAATGTGCACGCCACGAGGTGCATCCGATGTACCCTGCAGATTTTGCAAGTTCCCTTACATCTCTATCACTTGAGGAAACTCGTGATGCGATTCACCATCTACTTCGTATTCGAGATGAAAACACATGGATGTTATTTGGTACGCTCCCCTTCTATCCATGTAGCATGAATGAAGAAGATCAAAAGCTCCTAAAGCGGCTAAGAGAAGAAAAAAACGTTACGATGCGTAATGATCCAGATGGTCGCTCTCGCTTAAATGTCAATATCTTTACAGGTGATGTCATCGTGACAGACTTTGGCGACACACCTGCACTTGGCAATATTGTAAACGATGAATTACCAGCAATTTTTAGTAAATGGATGGCAACAGATTTAGCAAAATCACTAAACTGTCACTGTCCAGCAGTAAAATGCTTAGGTCCAAACGTTCTTGTTAAAAATATGTATTATAAAGATACAAAGTTTGTTAGTGGCTCTGCTAGCGTATAAAGGGGAAATGTCCTATGCATACATTTGCTTTGGACATCTTTTATAGGATTTATAATATTTTCATCTTTAAAAAAACAATGACAGTTTTCAAAAAAGCGATGTTTCCGTACTGAACACCGCTTCTTTTTATTATTTTCCACATTTTATTTCTACCACCGCATGCATACAACTTGTTTGCACTTGAGTTGTACTTACCCTATTACTTGCTGTGCATCTTTTTACGGTTTTGTGTAAATATTCCGCCGCTAAAGCTGTGTAGTGCATATTCCTTGGCAATTAGCTTATAACAAGCACCAAGCGCTATTTGCTCTGTGCGCTAAAAAATCCTCAGCAGTATGTCCTTTTGCTATAGGCATTTGATCTAATCATAAGCGAGCCGCTTTGAATGCCATGTTTCATAAACCATGCCAATAAGCAACCGGTTTTGTACGGGACTCAATACGACATCATTAAATTTCATTGCATATACAGTAAATTGCTTTGTTTGATCATCCACTACGAACTGTAAAATGGCATGCCCTTTTTCACCTTCAAATGTAATATCACCCGATAATTCAACAACATGCTCTCCTGTTTTAGCCTGGTAATATCGCCAATATGGTTCAAAAAATGCGTAATTAAATGCATTACGAACCGAAACATCTGAAAAATTCCCCAAATATCCTTCTTTTACTGTATCGATATACTCATTATCAGTTATATCTTTTTGGGCATTATACACATTACCGACAAGTACCCCCATAAACACAACGCAAATAAATACTCTTACATGATTTCCCAAACTCAAATGTCATCACGTCCCCTTTACGCAAAAAACATCATCACCCACACAATACATCGAAATACATACACAAAGTAGAATATTTTCGATTTTTATAGAATTTTACAACATTTAAAAAGCTTTAATTATCAAAATGAATAGAGAATTATTATTTAAGCTATTTACAGTCACTTTTCATTTCGCTACTATCAGATTATTAGTATAGAAAAGAGATGACCTACCGTGCCTTTTGATTTAGATGTAAACATTTTACTCATTCTTATTTTTTTTGGTTTTCTAGCTGCATTTATTGATTCTGTTGTAGGAGGCGGCGGACTTATTTCATTACCCGCTCTTATGTTTGTGGGTCTTCCACCATCTGTAGCCGTGGCTACCAATAAGTTAGCGGGCACTATGGGATCATTAACGAGCACCATAACATTTTATCGCTCTGGAAAATTGGATATTAAAGCCGTATATAAATTGTTCCCTTTTGTGTTTATAGGCTCCATGATTGGTGCTTGGATTGTCCATCTTATGGACCCTAGCGTTCTAAAGCCGCTTATGCTTGTCATGCTAGCAGCAGTGGCTATTTATACTATTTTCAAAAAAGATTGGGGTAGCATGTCTACCTATAAAAAATTGACGCCTAAGCGTTACGCACTTTTCGTGGTGATCATTACTTTAATCGGCTTCTATGATGGCTTTTTAGGACCAGGGACAGGCTCGTTTCTACTGTTTGCCTTTTTAATAGTTGGCTTTGACTTTTTAAAATCAGCAGGAAATGCCAAGTTTTTGAATTTCGGAAGTAATATCGCTGCTCTTCTTATGTTTATATACTTAGGGCAGATAAATTATGCCTATGGTTTACCAATGGGACTTGCGCAAATTGCTGGAGCAATTGTTGGTTCTAAATTTGCCATTAAACGTGGTAGCGGGTATGTACGTAATTTATTTATCGTTGTAACAATTCTATTACTTTTGAAAAATACATATGACTATTTTTCATGATTGATTCATTATCACTAGCGTCGCATTAAAATAATTCAACGTATTTTGAAAAACTGAATTTTCTG
>DAMBVB010000053.1:19492-20062 GCA_032053185.1 Lysinibacillus sp. | reverse complement strand
AAGTGCACATTCTTAGACTAGCAAAAATGTACATTGTTATTTTGACATTTACATGTGTGAACGTAACCCCTCCGATTAATGGGAAATAGCATACCTATTTCTTGCTAACATTTTGCGACAAGTCTAATCATCAGAGTCGTGCTAACAAAACTAGAGATTCTTTTTTAGGCAACAATTTTTCCGTATTTTATTTAAGCCGTAAATGAAGTATTAAGTTATGAAGGAAGTAGGAACGATAGTTATGTTATGTAATACCAACCCGCTGAAGAAACAATAAAAGCTGCCCATCTTACTTTTTGTAGATGTTGGCAGCTTTTATTGTTTCTTTAATTTCCATTTTAAAGACATATATCTCCTATCTCCTTTTTCGTCGCTTCTTGTTATTCCCTATTTCCGATCTTAGACATTAATTTTTCTGAACATTAGAGATTTTAGAGACATGACGTGCCTTGTTAATTTTATCGTTGTTTATAATCTTGATTTTGTATTAGCCTTTCTTTTATTTCTTTAATACGCTCCGTAGATAAGCCTGTTATTTTACAAATAAAATCAATATCCATACCATTCGCT
>DAMBVB010000053.1:0-19392 GCA_032053185.1 Lysinibacillus sp. | reverse complement strand
AAAAGTTTGGTAGCAGTTTCTTCTTTTTCTTCTATTTTCCCTTCTATTTTTCCTTTTTGCTCTGCCATATACTTCACATCCTCTAACTTCGCCGCTTCATCGAGAATATACTTTAAGCGAGATTGATAGGCAATAACTTCTTCCTGAGATAAACTTAGCCATATATCGATAGCCTTATTAACCTTATCGTTGTTGATCTTCATTAGTTTGGATTTGCCTTTCCTTGATTTCTTCAATACGTTCCACAGATAAGCCTGTTATTTTACAAATAAAATCAATATCCATATCATTCGCTAAAAGTTTGGTAGCAGTTTCTTCTTTTTCTTCTATTTTCCCTTCTATTTTTCCTTCTATTTTCCCTTCTATTCTTCCTTCTATTTTTCCTTCTATTCTTCCTTTTTGCTCTGCCATATGCTTAACATCCTCTAACTTAGCCTCTTCATCAAGAATATATTTTAAGCGTGATTGATAGGCAATAATATCTCCCTGCGATAGACTTAGTTCTTCCCATACATTGAATGCCTGTAATAAATGTTCGTCCTTCATCGCTAGTTCCTCCAATTCGCAATAAATTTTATCATAAACCTTTTTCTTTCGTGCATCGACCATTCCTAATAATAATAACCAACGCGCTAAAATATCATCCAGAGGCTTAAGACCCCCCCTATGCCATTGCTCAAGGAATTTATTCATTTCAATAAAATGCACTTCCAAAGCATCATCCTGTATAATTAATCGCTTTAATGTTTTATCCTCATACAAATGGAAAGTACTATGATAATACTCCGTTTGGGGAAACAACGTGAAATTACATATATTAATGGTAATCGTCGATAGCAGTTTATGATACCCCAAACCCTTTTGTAATTGTGATGTATAAAGTTGCGCCCAGTAAAATAATGTACGCTTAAACATATCGTGCTGATTAGACAATTGAATTTCAATATTAATCATTTGCTGATCCTGCGTTTTCACAACAATATCTAATCTTGACTGCTTATCATCCTTATATTCGCCTCCAACTTCTTGTCTCATAAAAGCCACTTCTTGAATGCTATTTCGACCTGTCCGATGTAAAATCGCATTAAGAAAAACAATAGTTATATGTTTATTTTTTTCACTACCAAACATTTGCTTAAATGCATAGTCTACTTTCAAATCCATCAATTTGGTTAGCGGAATCCTCCGTAATGCCTTTTCACTCACAACTATCACCTCCTAATAAAAGTTCTGACATAATTCTTTACATTTAATCAAACCTTTTGATCAACCATTTTTATCCGCTCTAATAAATTAGAAGGCTCCGATTTCCGCTACGGGCTACTCGCTTTCCTGCGGGAGTCGAGTAGCCCGTAGCTACAATTAGTTAAAATGGACATACATTAGCAACATATCAACAAAAAATCCTTTTATCAGCCAATAATAAACCTATATTTCCCTAATCAACACGCCTGATATTTACTATTATTTTAACATGCTTCATTATTAGGTCCAACTTCAAACCTGTTCATACACATTGCTACTGTCCAATATTAAAGGTAGCTTTTATTAATTTTTTCGCGTATAGTAGCTACTTTTTAAAGAACAGTTCCAATAACCTCCTCGATTCTTTCTGTTCATGTAAATTCAATAAACCCATGATACCAGTTGGATGTGCTCGACCGTTACAAGGTGCATCTACAACTGGTATGTTCAATAAACGGATTGCAACCATCCATTTAATCCCGTGTGGGTTTGAGTACCCCTCCGCTATACCACAATATCTCCCTAATCAATAAGTAACTGTTTATCGGTTATTCCTAAATTTGCCAATTCAGGATTAATTTAATTTTGGAAAAATTAAAAGCTGCCCCCTATAAGAAAAAGGAGCAGCTTTAACGTTAATTTTTTTGTATCACCTAGAACAACCCTACCGCATGTCCTTCATTATCTACATCCATGCGTAAGGCAGCAGGTGCTTTTGGTAAACCAGGCATTGTCATAATATCGCCTGTAAGACAAACTAAGAATCCTGCACCCAGTTTTGGAATCACTTCACGGATTGTGATTGTAAAGCCTTCTGGACGTCCTAAAAGACTTGGTTGGTCTGATAAAGAATACTGCGTTTTCGCCATACAAATCGGTAGTGCATCCCAACCGAATTTTTCAATTTGGGCAATTTGTTTTTTCGCTTGGTCGGTAAATTGCACATCTTTCCCACCATAAACTTTTTGCACTATTGTCCGTACTTTTTCCTCAATAGATTCTGTTACATCATATAAAGGTGAGAAATTATTTTCTTTATCAAGAACAGCTAGCACTTGTTCAGCTAAGCTTAGACCACCTTTTCCGCCTTCCTCCCAGACGTTTGTACGTGCGATACGAACATGATTTTCTTTACACCAATTCAGGACTGCTTGTAATTCAGCCTCTGTATCCGTAATAAAACGATTCAAAGCAATAATCGGTTCAACGCCAAATGTACGAACTGTCTCGACGTGTTTAGCTAAGTTTTCAATTCCTTGTAGAAGTGCTTCAACATTTTCGCCGACAAGTGACGTTTTCGCTACACCGCCATGCATTTTTAATGCACGAATTGTAGCTACAATGACAACTGCACTTGGTTTAAAGCCCGCTTTACGCGCTTTAATATTCATGAATTTTTCAGCGCCTAAATCAGAACCAAAGCCCGCTTCTGTCACAACGATATCTGCTAGCTTACGAGCTGTTTGTGTGGCCATAATCGAGTTACAGCCGTGTGCGATGTTGGCAAATGGTCCACCGTGAATAATGGCAGGTGTCCCCTCAAGAGTTTGCACTAAGTTTGGTTTGAAGGCATCTTTTAATAATAATGTTAAGGCCCCTTCTACTTGAAGATCACGCACGAATACAGGCTCACGATCAAATGTATAACCGATGACGATACTTGCTAAACGTTCACGTAAATCTTCAATACTTGTAGCTAAACAGAAAACTGCCATAATTTCTGATGCAACCGTAATGTCAAAGCCGTCCTCACGTGGCATCCCTTGAACAGGACCACCGAGACCTACAACAACTTTGCGTAGGGCGCGATCATTTAAATCCATTACACGCTTCCAAATTATACGGCGAGGGTCCATGTTTAGAGCATTTCCTTGATGGATATGATTATCAATAAAGGCTGATAAAGCATTATTCGCAGTCGTTATCGCGTGAAGGTCACCAGTGAAATGCAAGTTAATATCTTCCATCGGCATAACCTGTGCATATCCACCACCTGTTGCACCACCTTTTACACCCATTACAGGGCCGAGTGATGGCTCACGTAAAGCAACAACAACGTTTTTATTTAATTGATGAAGTGCATCAGCCAGCCCAACCGTTACAGTGGATTTCCCTTCACCCGCTGGAGTTGGACTAATAGCGGTTACCAATACAACCTTTGCATCCTCACCATGAGCTGTTATTTTTAATGGATCAATTTTTGCTTTGTAGCGACCATACTGTTCAAGTGCATCCTCTGGGATACCTGCAGCTTTCGCTATTTCAGTAATAGGTTGCATAACCGCTTGATTAGCGATTTCTAGATCTGTTAAAGGTTGTTTTTTCGTTGTCATTTGGCATCCTACTTTCTATGTCGGTCAATTATGCCTCGGCATAATTGCGTCCGGAATCGGCTTTGTGCTTAGGCCTGCACGAGGGCCGACACGATGTCGGTCATTTCGGTAATGCCACAGGACGTGGCGTTTTTACCGATGCAGGTCAGTTAGCCGTTATCGCATGGATGCGATGATTTTAGGCTAACATTCTCAAAGAACTCCTTTCGCCGGAGGCCTTAACTTCTTTCAGCAGGAATTTGCTGAAAGAAGTTAATTTCCATTATAGACTTTATTGTAAGAAAAACATAGTAAGTTATACAAGCATTTCGACATTCAATTGACAACTTTGCTCAATTCATGTATGTTCTAAATGAAAATGCATTTTTTCACATTTTCACAGTTTATGTCACGACTTAATTGATTTAATTCTACATTCAAGCGCATGGGAGGCGAATGCTTATGCAACAAGGAATCGTAAAGTGGTTCAATACCGAAAAAGGTTATGGCTTTATTGAATGTGATGATGGAGAAGATGTATTTGTACATTTTACGGGAATCCAAGAGGAAGGCTTCCGTACACTTGAAGAAGGTCAAAAGGTATCATTTGATGTGGTGGAAGGCAATCGAGGACCACAGGCTTCAAATGTTGTGAAAGTATAAATTCAAAGGAGCTGTTCAATAGATGAACGGCTCCTTTTTTTAAATACTCTTAATAAATTAGCGCTACTTTATCTTCTAAACACTATAACTTCAGCGATTGATCCAATAAAAAGCTCCGGGAAAAACAAGCGTTTCCTTCGTTCTGTCAATATCCTTAAGTGTAACCCCAAACGCCCCTTCATTTAAATGACCTAGTGTCATAGTAGCTGCAGCGACTTCGTCATAAAAATCTAGGCGAATATTTGGGAAACGTAAGGAAATAAACTGTTCTTGTTGTTCAGGCTCTGGTAGCTGTAATACTTCCCGCCATAGATTCACCGTAGCTTGCACATCTTTCACATAAAATTGGATCGATTCCATTGATATTGCTCGATTCGTATCAATGGCTCCATTTGCTTTTAATTGAGCAACACGTTCCTCATCTGTATTAGTCCACTCAATCAAAAATGGAAAATCAATTGCCAGCCCTGGCTTCCCAAAATGCAATAGCTTCCATTCTACTACAGAGCCATCTGGTCTAGTACGACTACAAGCATTAGGTCCATATACTTCAAATCCAAGTGCACGTATACGTTGTGCCTCTTCTTCAATATTTTTTGTACGTAAGGCAATTCTTGAAAAACCATAGCGCTCGTTAGCACATTTAAACGTATAATGTAGGGAATAAGGTAATTTCACTGCATTTTCAAATAAATTACGATCATAAATTGCTATTTGCTCAATATAGTTTAATCCAAAGTAGCTTAACTTATTGTATGTCCCCCACTTTGTATGTTGACCACCGTTAACTGTATGGATATTACGTTTATTTAAGAAAACCTTTGTATTTTCTGGTGATTGAACTTGATGAACTAGATGGTCAAAGTATAAAGTCATGACTGAACCCCCTTTTTTCTATTATATACTTTACCTGTTAGTTTTGTTGGTTTAAAATAAAATTAAGAATATTACAACTATACAAATTATACCTCGGCAAAATTGTTTGCGAAATCGGCTTTGTATTTATGCCTGCACGAGGGACGATACGAGAATTAGAAGTTACTATATTTTTGATATCTTTTTTACATGCTCGACAACAATTTTGATGCTAGTAGTTCATCAAAAAGATTATTTATGTCCGTAAATCAATGAAGAGGTGATTAGAATGACAGACAAAGTAGCTGCTTTTAAACTAGCGTTAGGTAATTATCCAACAGGTGTTACAGTTGTCACTGCTTGTCATGATACAGGTGAACCTATTGGCTTAACTGTCAATTCCTTTGCATCAGTTTCCATAGATCCACTGCTTATTTTATGGTCGCTCGATAAAAAATCACAGCTACATCCATATTTTACAGTTGCACAAAAGTTTGCTGTCAATATTTTAGCGAGCAATCAAGAACACTTATGTACGCTATTTTCAAGTAAAATCCCAGATCGTTTCGCCCAAGCCAAATGGTCAACCTCCGCTTTAGGTCTACCGCTTTTACATGATACTGCAGCCATTTTACAATGCAAAACATCTCAGCAAATCGATGCTGGAGACCATACGATATTTATCGGGCAGGTCCTAGAAATTGATCATGCACAGAAGGAACCCTTACTATATCATCGCAGACATATTGGTGAAATCCCAAATAGTTTTTATGAATAGGCTATGGCAAGAAGAATATACGCAAAACCAGGATGATTCATCATAATCATCCCGGTTTTTTGACGACGGATTTTTGCATGTCCATTAGGAGTGTTTCTAGAGCAATTCAAATGATCCGCCCCTGAAGATTTCAGTTTAAAGGAATAGTACACTCAGCAATACCTAAACAAAAATGACTTCATAAAAGCGGAAATAAATTGTGTGACCCCAAACACTCGTTCAACAACCCATCATTATACCGTTTACTTTTTCTGTGGAAATCTCTGCTTTTCAAGTCTGTTAATTTGCACAATGACACCATCTTGAATCGTAATGTGTACTTCTCCAAATTCCAAATTTTCAATTGCCCTTGTAATCGCCTCTAGTTTTTTGTCATCTACCTTTGCCTGTTGAGTCATCCGATACACCCCTTCTTTTACATGTTTTTTGTACAAAAGAAGCCAATGCGTCAATCATAGCCTCCTCATCCCTTGGGAAGCTCTGCTAGATTTGACCTATTCTAATTGTTATCGAAGAAGTTCATTTTGGGCCAAGTCCTTTACCACTCCCGATAAGAGAAATACGTTTCTTGGAAATAATTCTATAATTCAGTAAACCAATTGTCAATATAAATATTACAAAACTTATTTGTTTACTAAGAAATAAAAGCATATGCAGTATGTTTATAGTTATGCCAGTAAATATCACTATAGACTTTACGAGGCAAAAATAAAAACTGCGCAGATCAATTGGCCTCTACTCAGTTTTTTTAATCATTTTATAAAAGATCCATTAATGCTTTCGCTGTCTTTTGCTTGCCCATCGTCTTTATCGGTTCGCCTTGAGCCGGTACAATCCAATGTGGTTCATCCCCACCATATAAAGACTGTGAGCTATTAGCTACCATAAACTGAGCGTTGGCTGTTTCCATCCGTAGACGTGCGCGCGACAGTAAAAATTCCTCATCAGCTGTTGCCTCCAGTTTAAAGCCCACTAAAGTAACTTTCGGCTGCCACCCTTTAATTTGACCTAATACTTTAGGCGCCTTTTTAAAGTGAATGATAGGTGGCTCGTCAGATGGCATTTTACCTGTTTCCTCCATTAAGTTCCCGGATTGGTCATATACTTTGTCAATAAGCCAATCAGAACCTGCAGCTGCCATAATAACGATATCCACTTGTTCTTCCTGAACAGCGTATCGAACTTTCTCGCCTAAATCTTCAATACCTTCAAATCGAATGGTACGCATTTTATCTTTGTTCGCAGGAAGCTGTGCAAAATAACCATGCATATACAATACGTTTGCCCCAGCTTCTAGTGCCGCTTCAGCTAAATAACAGCCCATCGACCCTTTCGATAAATTCGTATGTCCACGCACACGATCCCATTTTTCAAGTGTTCCCCCACTTGTAATGAGTACGGTTTTACCTCGTAATGTCCCCATACACTCACCTTTTTTCTAATCAATTTCGCCTTGGCGTAAGAGTTTATTTCATATTTTGTTCTTTTAACCAGGAGCTTAATATCTCCGCAAATTTCTTTGTCGCTGGTGATGCCTGGTGTTTCATAGCAATTCCAATTGTTCGATAGCCACCTTGTTTTAAAGGTATCGCTTTTAACGAAGGAGGTAAGTTATACGTCACTGATTTCGGTAAAATACTAATACCAAGCTGGTGAGATATCATCGAAATGATCCCTACTTCTTCTGATAGTTCAAAGCGAATATTTGGTTTCACGTGATATTGCTCCAACAAGACTTTTACATCATTTGTCCCTTTATATGAAGTCATGATAAATGGCATGTCTTCTAGTTCCACAATATCAATTTCTGCTTTATCAGAAAGCTGGCTTTTATTAGAAACAATACACAGCAACGGATCTTGCTGTAGTTCAGTAAACTGAAATTGCTTCGACTTTTGACCATTTAAAAATCCTGCATCCACCTCTCCACTCAATAACCATTGTTCTATTTCATAATAATCTCCCTCACGCAACTCAACTTGTATACCAGGAAATTGATTGTCCATAATATGAACAATTTCCGGCATCCAGTTTGAAGAAATACTTGAAATTACACCAATTCGCACTTTCCCACGAGTTACCCCGAGTATGTGTGCTGCTTCTTGCTGTAACAGCTCCTGTGCGTCGAGGACATGCCTCATTGCCCTTAACATTGTATCACCTTCACTCGTTAATATGACACCCGCTCGACTTCTGTGAATGAGTGCAAAGCCGAAATCCTTTTCTAAGCTTGAAACAGCATGACTTACAGCAGATTGGGTTAATCCTAATGCCTCTGCTGCTTTTGTAAAGCTAGCTACCTCAGCCACTTTATTCAAAATCTCATATTTAACTAAACTCATCGCCCTGTCCTCAATACACATGAATTTTTTTAATACTAATCATTATAAACATTCGTTTTACTAATCACAATACAAGAGCTATAGTAAATTTGAAAACTGTTTTAGTACACAGATTGTAGGTGAGCATAATGAGCATCCAAGGAAAAGCAAATTTATTAATGGTTATCGTGACAATGTTTTGGGGATTATCTTATACCTTTATGGTAATGGGGCTTGAAACATTGGCTGTTTATAACGTGGTGGCATTGCGTTGTATCATCGCATTTTTCGTAGCCAGTATTATCTTTTATAAACGCATGATTAAAGTCGATGCTAAAACATTAAAATATGCAGCTATACAAGGGTTTCTATTATTCATTGTGTTCGTTTTAAGCCTATTTGGACTAGAAACAACATCGGTATCAAATGCTGGTTTTATTTTAAGTCTAACCGTTATCTTAGTGCCTATTTTCAGTAGTTTTATTGAAAAGAAATTGCCGCCAAGAGCAGTTAGCTTTGCGATTATTTGCACGATGATTGGGATGACAATTTTAACGGCACAGGGCTCATTTACCTTTCAAAAAGGTGATATTCTAGTAGCCATCGCTGCACTATGTTATTCGTTTTACTTACTGTTAAACAGTTCATTTACACGGAGCGTTGAATCAATTTCTTATGGCATTTACCAGCTCGGTTTTGCTGGACTTTATGCACTTGTATTAACATTAATTTTCGAAACACCAACGCTTCCAAATACAACGACTTCTTGGATTGCTATTATAGGACTTGGTGTCATTTGTAGTGCATTTTGCTTCGTAGGTCAAACTGTTGCACAACAGTTCACTTCTGCTACACATACAGGACTAATTTTTTCCTTAGAGCCCATTTTCGCAGCGATGTTTGCCATGATGTTTATTGGTGAAGGAATAACGCTAAAAATAGTAATCGGTGGTAGCTTTATTCTAATTGGTAACCTCGTTGCCCAATTAGAGCATCTCCATATTTTACGCTTTATTAAAAAACATGAACATGAAAAAGCTATAAATTAATCCTTACTACACAAATAAACAGAGTGATGCATGAGCACTCACCCTGTTTATTTTATGTTCAGCTCTAGCATTTAAACTCTCCCTGTTATACGTGAATCAAAACGAATGCAATCATCTTTCTATGCCGTCATACGTCCAGTTGAATGCTCAGCAAATAATACGATGACACCTTGTTCGACGAGATGAGCATAGTAAGCTGTTTGCCCCTCCGTAAGATTAAATCGCTTCAGTCCTTCTGTTACAGCCGATTCACCGCTAAACCAAGACTTAAATCGATCGACCCAATTCCCTACCTCATGTGTTTTAACATTAGCATCCCATTTTACACCCTCAAATTTGCTTGTATCCTTCGCAATAACGTAAATATCCTCTATTTGATAGGCATCTAATCGCATACTTCCTAAAATATGAAGCATTTCTTCCCTTGTATGGGCCACTTCAATTTGTGGGTTTTGTTCATTAATCATGCTCAATTCCTCCTAATTTGTATGGCTTACTAGGTATCTACCCTTCCTATTCAAGAAAAAACCATTTTACCCATTCTTTGGTTCATCACGATAACGTGTGGTTTTTCCGTTCCTGCTGGACGCTTTCCTGGGGGCATCGGGCCAACACGATGTTGGTCACGAAGGCGTTATCACAGGACGTGATGCTTTTAGCCTTCCTCTATGCTAATCCCCAAGGAGTCGCCCAGCCGGAACGGAAATCAACTTATATTCAAAGATTACATCTTAACCAATAGCATCCACAGCTTTTGGTGATGAGCCCATTCTTATTTGTTCTATCTTTGAGATACATGTCCACCTTAAAGAGTTCCTATCGCCTATCATTTACTTGTGGTTATTAATGTCCAAGGAAAGCCTTCAGCATCCATGTATGCTTTTCTAGGGATTGGTACATAGCATTTAGTATATCCTCTGTCCGATTGTCCCCTTCTTCTGCCGCAAGCTCCATTGTCGAATTTAAAGCTTTCATAAGTTTTTGGAAATCTGCAATGATTGTAGCTACCATTTCCTCTGTCGTCTCATTTCCTGGCGCTTCCTCTACGACAGATAGCTCAAGATGTTCTTTTAACGTAGCAACTGGTTTACCATCTTTCGAAAGAATACGTTCTGCAATCTCATCTAGATTTAACGTTGTTTCATTATATAATTCTTCAAATTTTGCATGTAGTGTGAAGAAAGCATTTCCGGTCACATACCAATGATAATTGTGTAATTTCGTATAAAGCACAGACCATGTAGCAACAAGTTTATTCAATTGTTTGTTTAAGTTTTGTGACATTATTTCTCCTCCAATGTGCCTGTTCTAGCCCTTAGTATGCGTTGCAAAGTATGATAGCTATACGCACATTTTTCACAGTGACTCAAAACCAAAACATTTTCAGCTACAAAGCCAGTGCTAAAAATAGATGGATTTCATAAATTCTTTCTACACAATTAGACTATTTCAGTTCCTTACGAATTCCCGTTATCTTTTCCACTGAAAGCTTTGAAACCTGTGTAATCCATTCATCCTCAATGCCCTTTTCAATCAAACCAGTGATTATTTATTGCCTTGCGCGAAGCCTTCCTGCTTTTCTAAGTCTAAAACTCCAGCAAATGTACCTTTCATACCTCTTCCAAGTTGCCCAAATATAGTTTTTGTAGATTCATTTGTTCTTTCAACATTAGTGTCCTTTCTCTTTGTCACTGGAGGCTTTGAACTTCAGCAATCCACTCCAATCACTCATACGATAGAAATAGTCAACCATACGCTTCGCAAAATGAACCTCTACAGCTTGTATTTCCGTAGGAGCAAGCACTTTTTAGATGAACCTTCGCCATTTGATCAGCTACCTTGCGCCCTTGACGATGCTCCATAACTTCTTTGAAAAGCTCTTGCCGTAAAACTCAACTTGTAGAACATCAAAAAATCTTCCAACAAATCGACAAATTAACTTCTTCCAAAAAATTATCTTGATTCACTTAACTCATCTTATACACATCTGGTTTCTCCCAAACTAGCTGCATTATAACTACATCCCCCCTTTATCTTAAATCCATTATAGCGAACACGAACGTAAGTTTCTACACTATTTTGAACATTAAGACTATTCTCTATAATCATTTCACTTTGCGAAATCGTTTCGTTATAATGGAATTACTTACTAAAAAGGGGTGTTCATTAATGGAGGTATTGCCATTACGAAAAGATGTACCAGTAGAACAAACATGGGATTTAACAGATTTACTTGAAAATAACGCGGATTTTGAACGTGCTTTAGCGCAGCTTGTGGAAGAAGCAATAAATTTTGAACGTACGTATCAAGGTACAATTACGGATGCCGAAAAGGTAATTGATGTGTTAACAGCTTATGAAGCACTATATGAAAGCATAGTTCCTATTGGTACTTATGCAAGTTTAAATAATCGAGCTGACCATACAGATAACGAAGCCCAAATGCGTGCTGCAAAATATGGTACGGCAGTCGGGAAAATAAGTAGTATAATTTCTTTTGTACGCAGTGAATTACTAGCACTAGATGCGTCTATTTTAGAGGAAGCTGCTATAGTAAGCCCTACTTATAAAGTCTATTTAAAGGAATTATTAAAACAAAAGCCTCATCAACTGCATCCAGAGGTAGAAAAAGCACTAGCTGCATTTAACTCTACTTTTCATGCACCATATGAAACGTATAATACAACAAAACTTGTAGATATGCATTTTGGAGAGTTTGAGGCCAATGGCGAAAAACATCCACTTAGTTTTATATTATACGAAAATGACTGGGAGTTTGACGCTGATACTAATGTTCGCCGTGCTGCATTCCAAGCATTTTCGAATAAATTGCGCGATTATCAGCACACAACTGCAAAAATTTATAACACACACATTCAACGGGAAAAAACAATGGCTGATTTACGAGGTTTTGATTCTGTCATTGACTATTTATTATTTGATCAAAATGTTGATCGTACGCTTTATAATCGTCAAATAGATCTGATTACAAATGAGCTTGCTCCACATATGCGCCGATACGCAAAGCTTATTCAACATGCAAATGGCATTGAAAAAATGACAGTTGCTGATTTAAAGATCGCCCTTGATCCAGACTATGATCCGAAATTAACAATGGCTGAAGCAAAAGAATATATTGAAAAAGCATTAGACGTTATGGGTGCGGGTTACAAAGAGATGATCGAAAAGGCGTTTAACGACCGCTGGATTGATTATGCACCAAACAAAGGAAAATCGACTGGGGCATTCTGTTCAAGTCCATATGGTAGTCATCCATATATTTTAATGTCTTGGAATGAACGTATGAATGAGGTATTCACTTTAATTCATGAGCTTGGGCACGCAGGTCATTTTGTGAATGCACATGCCCATCAATCCTATTTTAACAGTCGTCCATCGTTATACTTTATCGAGGCACCATCAACAATGAATGAAATGCTGCTAGCCCATTATTTATTAGCCCATAACGATGATCTTCGCTTCAAACGTTGGGTAATTTCAAATATGGTGTCCAAAACGTATTATCATAACTTCGTCACACACTTACTAGAGGCAGCTTATCAACGAAAAGTATATGAATTAATCGACGCTGGAGAAGCTGTGAATGCTACCGTTTTAAATCAATTAAAACACTCCGTATTAGAAGCTTTCTGGGGTGATACTGTCGATATTACGGAGGGCGCAGAGCTTACTTGGATGCGTCAACCACACTATTATATGGGCCTATATCCATACACATATAGCGCTGGCTTAACTATCTCTACACAAGTATCCAAGCGTATCTTAAAAGAAGGTAAGACGGCTGTCGATGAATGGTTAGCAGTCCTTCAAGTTGGAGGTACAAAATCACCTGTAGAGCTAGCTCAAATGGCGGGTGTCGATGTTACAACAGACCAGCCGCTTCGAGATACGATTGCTTACATTGGTCACCTTATTGATGAGCTTGAACGTTTAACGATAGAAATGGAAGCTATCAAAGGCTAAACAAAGCGAGAACCATCTATGCTAGTTCTAAAGCGTAGATGGTTTTCTTTTTTGGTTCTAAGCAGGAAAATACGTACATATATTAGAATCAGGGCGTCCCTCTTACATTTTTTGATATTTCTAAATAGACAATCATTTTTCTTCATACAAATGTACCGTTATTATTAATTGTATGCAATTTTTTTAGCAAAATTCGACTAACAATTTTCAAAGGAAGTGTTTCTAATTATGGTAAAACGTAATGATCCATGCCCATGCGGTAGCGGCAAGAAATATAAAAAATGTTGTGAAGGTAAACAACAGGTTACCGTAGAAGCTGTAGCAACCGAAGAATTAGAGCGTGTACTACAAACATTTTACTTAGAATATCCTGAACGCAAAGATGTTCGTGCCTATATAGAGCATGTAGGTACATGGCAGCCTAAATTAGAGAGCGTACTACAAAGAGAGCTGATTGAGGCAATCGCGTTAGACGACTTCTTCTTCCATCAAGAGCCATCTATTTGGAGTAGTTACTTAAAGAAAACAAAGAAAAAAGCGGTAAGACCTTCTACTGTAAAAGTGTTAGAAGGCTGGTCACAACCTCGTCTATTCATTGGTTCCGTGTCAGTTGTAGAAGAAAAATATTTCAAGGCTACACATGTGTTAACAAATGAAGAAATTTATATTCGTCGTGAAAATGACAAACCAATCCCTGAAGGTATGCATGTCTTTGCATTCATCTTACCAGATGGTACAAAAAAATCAGAGCAATATTTAGCTGTTTCAACGCTTATCTTCTTCCCGGAAGATCATATAAAGGTTTTTGAACAGTTTAAGAAAAATTTTGAGGCTGCTGAGAAGAAGGCTGGAGCATTCTTAAAAGAAGAGCATTTATCCTTCTGGGAGTTACTTGTGTCAAACGGTTATAAAGGCGAGGAATTCACGAACTTTGAGAGCAATGTAATTACACAAGTGAAAGATTTCCTTGAGCAAAATAAGCGTGAAACAGCTCCTATGTTAGAGCTTTTAGAGGACTATTTAATTGAAGGACAACCATCTGCGCGCAAAGAGGCTGCCATTGCTGCTGGTGCGATTCGATATGGTCAAGAAAAAGAGCTATTTGAGCCGCTATCAATGACAGTGAAAGAAATTGCAGCGACTTTCGATATTTCAGCCTCCTCTCTCACAAAATACTACCAAGACTTAAGTAGCTATGCTGCAACTAAATAATGCTTAAAATAGCGCCACATTCTCTAAGCAATTTTTAGAGTGTGGCGCATTTTAGTTTGCATAGAAAAAAGCTACATTTGTTATCGGCAGTGAGCCAACAACAAAGTAGCTTTTTCTATGGTAACCAACCAATGCTATTATTTCCGAACATATTGTTATTTATGCATCGAATTTAGTAAATATGATGATTTATTCAGTAAAAGTGAATGAAGCTTTATTTTATTTAAACATAGTCCGTTTAGTACCTATGATTGTTTTGCCATGGTTGATAAGACATTAAAACATCATTTACTATACACCTTCAAGAGCTCTTCACCGAGAAATTGTAGTCGCTCCCCTACTGTGCAAGCTTCAATACAGAAACTGTGAGCACCAGGTTTACCACGTTCTTTTCGTAATTGCTTTATCACTAAGCAATCGGCACAATACGTATCATGTAGTTCATCAATATCTTTCATAACCGTTACTTTATCCAAATTGAACTCTCGCTCCTTTCACGTCCAAATTTCGCTTCTTACTATTATGAAGTGAACATTTTGAACAAGCAACTATTTTGTTTATCCTAAGATATTGTGAAAAAGTACTATTGATGTACAATTAATGTAAACTAAATCAAAAAGTAGGGATTTTATGTTAGAAGTATACATTGATGCTGCTAGTGCGGGAAACCCTGGCCACAGTGGTATAGGGATATTTATTAAAGGAGAGGGCCATCATATACAAATTAGTGAGTATATTGGGCAAACCAATAACCACATTGCCGAGTTTACTGCCTTAGTACGCGGTCTTGAGGAAGCACGAAAGCTTGGTTCAAACCTAGTCTCGGTCCGCTCAGATTCAAATATTGTTGTAGCCTCTATGGAAAAAGAATATGTGAAAAATGAGGAATTTAAACCTTATCTTGAGCAGGCACTTACACTTGCAAATAGCTTCGATTTATTTTTCATCAAATGGGTTCCAGATACGCAAAATAAAGCTGCAGATGCACTTGCACGTAAAGCGATTCAAAAAGAAAAAAATTAATCTACGGGGACTGTCCCTTACCTTAAAGGTAAGAGTCGGTCTCTTCCTTTCATCTGCCTTCGCTTTATTCAGATTTTAATATCCCCCAATATTTTATTTTTATCCTCTCGGGTTTTCTAACAAGTAAACAATTATATCCCGGCATAATTGCGTCAAAAATCGGCTTTGTGCTTAAGCCTGTATGAGGGCACACGATGTCGGTCATTTCGCTAAAATTGCCGATAGTGCCGTGTTGCTGATCAAACATTGATGAATGAAATAACTTATCTACTTCAACATTCGCGTTGGTCAAAAGTTAACCTTTAATACCCACTAGCATCAACATCAACAGCTAAAGCTGCCTAGTACAAGTTGCTAAACAACAATTAGCCGTTAAATAGACATTGGGTGGAAGCAAACGAGTACAGATTTTGATAGCTGGTTTTTAATAATGCTGGTATTTCCCAAGCTCGTAAGCTTTTTACAATACAGCTAAAAAAGTAAATTCACCTCCGTAGGTAGGGGTATCTCATATGTATTTCATCTTGGAAATAATCGAATGATTAGCGCAAGTGACAGTGGTGTTGCTATTGCTAACATCAATAGCATTTATTGGAAAAAGCACTTTGCTAGATATTCCCCCGCCTCTTTTCTTTATCCTCATACATGTACTACTTTTTTCGATTTTATGGTTGCTAAACGCAATAAATAAATGATAAAGACAACAACTAGTAAGATTGCTCCCGCTAGATAAACAGAAGAATAGCCTGCTTGCACAGCCACCATTCCTAAAATATACGAGCCAAGCGCAATACCAATGTCAAACATTGTAAAATACGTTGCAGTTGCATAACCACTGCGTTTATGTGATGTAGACTGTATAGCTAATGCTTGTAAGCTTGTAGTCACTGCTCCATAGCCAAATCCAATAAAAATGGCTGCAAATAAAAATAATGCTGGTCCTGAGACAAATGCAAGCATCACAAGACCGATAGCAAAAAGTATTATGCCAGGTATAATAACAAATTGCGGCCCTTTTGTATCATACAGTTTACCTGTATAAGGACGTGTTATAAGCATTGCTGCTGCAAAAACTGCATAAAACAGACTCGCTACAGCCATTAAACCTTTTTGCTGTGCGTACACTGATAAAAACGATAAAACACTCGCATATGAAAAGGCTACTAAACTAGCAATAGCCGCTACTGGAAGTGCACGACGTTCAAATAAATCATCAAATTTAAACTTCAATTTACCTTGATGTTCAGGCTTAGGCAAATCATCAATATTTATCGTTACAGCTAGGATGCCCCCTGCTAATATACAAATACTCATCATAATAAATAGTACATTGAAGCTACTATATTGAATAAGCAATAAACCGATAAATGGCCCTATAACTACGGCTAAGTTAGTAGACATTGTGAAATAACCTAGACCTGCACCTTTACGATTAGCAGGCACAATATCCGCTGCTAAAGAGCCAGCTGCCGTAGTAATAATACTAAAGAAAATCCCTTGAATAAAACGGAGTCCTAATAAAAGTCCAAAAGGATGTATGAATAAATATAAAACTGTACATAAAAAATAGCCGATTATTGAAATAACTAATAGCCTTTTCTTTCCAAAAACATCTAATAGTTTACCCGAAAAGGGACGAACAATAATGGCTGATAATAAAAATCCTGACAGTAACAATCCCGCTTCCTTGTCTGTTTGGTGCAGTTCACCAATCGCATAAAGCGGCAAAGTCGTTACCAACCCATAGAAAACAAAAAATACCGAAATATTTGTTAAAAAGAGACTAATAAATCGCTTCGTCCATATTTTCGTATTCCCCTCTTGCTGCATGTCAATCAACCTTTCATTTTTTCCAATAAAATCATAAATTGCTGCTGTTCTTCGGCAGTTAATGCCCCCACCATTTCTTCCTCAAAAGCTAAAATGGTGTTAGTAATAGCAGGCAATTTTTCCTCCGCATATGGTGATAAGGTAACGATTTTTTCACGTTTATCTTCACCATCTATTTTCAGCACCCAACCTAAAGTTTCGAGTCGAGTAATTGCTCTAGTTATACTCGGTGCCTCAACATTTAAATATTTCCAGATTTGTGTTAATGTCATTGGTCCGTGATTATGTAAGCAATATAAAATAGCCCATTGTGAGCTATACAAATTGTGCTGTTTCAGGACTTCATTTAAACAATTCGTTAAATAACGACTTTTTTGAAATAAAGCATGAAATATAGGATTCATGGTATCGACCTCCCCTTTTATTTACCTAGCTAAATAAATACTATACGCTTCATTTTTTATGTTGTAAAGCAAGTAGTTTAAAGTTTTGAAACGAAGTACATTTAGAGGTAATGGCCCTTCGTAGATTGGTGTTGGATCACTTTTATCAGCGGTTCTTTTGAAGTTATCAGTGATTCCTTCTCTTTTACTAGCGATTTCAACTTCTTTCAGCTTTTCAAATAATATATTAGAAGGGAATTTTTTAAAACGTCAAATTAAGCTGCTAGATTACAAAAAAGTTTAATGCGAGAATCCATCCTCTTATTTTATGAAGTGGTTTCTTAGATTCTAATATTTCCTATTTTATTTAGATTTGTTCCATATTTGATTCGAACATGTACACCGAACTCCATGTCACTTTATTTTTAGCCAAAGCTTATATTTTTCAATAGTGGAGTCCTCATTAACTTCGCTTCCCACATGCAAATAATCGATGATTTTAGCTTGAGTGTATTTTGCCTGTGTCTCTTTTATCGCTACTTTTCCCCATTGTGCTTGGGCTGGTATTTCTTGTAGAGCATAAGTAATTGTTAGAATATGTGCAGCAAACATTACAGGAAAAATCCCTAGTGTTACTTAAAATTTTCGCAAGTGAATCAACCCCTCCTATTCCTTTGGCATAAAATCGCCAAAACAGCAAAAAATAAGTGCTCCTTAAGTATTTCTACAATTTCTTAAGGAGCAATTTTTCGTTATCTTTTACTGGATTGTTTTGGTTGTTGGGGATTATTATGAATCACTTGATTAAATTCTGCTGAGTATTCTTCACGATCATTTCTTTTATGTGTATCTTCTTTCTTTTTCTTTTTGAAACTTGTTTTATTCTTCTTTGCCATAATTTAAGCCTCCAATATTTTGTTTATTTGTTTTTGTTGGACTGCTGATTTTTCTTGTGGTTCGTTTTATTATCTTTATTTTTAGCTTTCGCATCAAATTCTGCAGCGAATTCTTCATTTAAATTGTCATTCGGATTATTGTTATTACTATTTGATTTATCGGGATCTATTTTTTTGTAGGTATCAAAAGGATTATGCGTTCTAACATTCATTGTTTTATTGTTATTTTTGTTATTCCTATTGGTATTTCTATTGCCCACGGATATTCACCTCCTCCATGTAATGTGCTCAGGATAGAAGAATTTATGCTTTGGGATTACTACAGACAATTACTAAAGCTTTTCTATTTAAATGTAGCAGCGCCAACTAAGTAATTTAAAAGCGTTGGTACATCCCATTTACGCGCCCTATCTCCCAGAATCCCATTGATTTCATCCTGTGAAATAAAGTTTTGAAGTAGTGTGAAAATCGTGGTATTCATTCTTAGCCATGAGAGATTCCTCCTCGTAAAAGTTTGTATGGTAACTTACATTTTACATGGAATCTCTCTTTTTCATTAGATATTTATGGTGAAAATCGGTTAATAAACATACACAATAAATTATTAAAGTTAGATTAGGTGATAGACTCTTACAAGATATTTTAATTTGAATAGGATAGTAAAGAAAGGAGGTGAAATAATGGATTATGAGAAAAAAAATTGTCACGGAGGACCTACTAGAGACCAAGGAATAAGTAATGTTGGACCTACTGGACCTACTGGACCTGCTGGACCTGCCGGACCTGCTGGATCTCCTGGACCTGCTGGACCTGCTGGATCTCCTGGACCTGCTGGACCTGC
>DAMBVB010000052.1:0-21240 GCA_032053185.1 Lysinibacillus sp. | reverse complement strand
TTAATCTGATCAGGGTGG
This sequence comes from Lysinibacillus sp., assembly GCA_032053185.1. Taxonomy (GTDB): domain Bacteria; phylum Bacillota; class Bacilli; order Bacillales_A; family Planococcaceae; genus Lysinibacillus. The sequence continues at coordinate 21,222 of DAMBVB010000052.1, read as the reverse complement.
CCTCGAATGTGATCAGGTAGTTACTTAATCTGATCAGGGTGGCCTCGAATGTGATCAGGTAGTTACTTAATCTGATCAGATTGCTACGAATGTGGCCTGCTATCCGCCCAACCTGATCCATTTGGCCAAAAACTTGATTAAGTTGTCACTAGAAATGTTGAGTCATCCCGCGCTCAGTACGTTCACGAGAAAAAGTCCCAAAAACTAGGCGCATCTTGAAACTTTACTGTTGCAAGCTTTTCTATAATTTTCAATTTAATTTCTTGCTCCAAGTCTTCCCTTTCTTGATCATCTGTATTGTGCAAACAATGTTTAATTTTAGGTATGAAATTCTCTATAATCGTTAGAGTCTCTTCGTTATGTTGGTTTTCTAAAAACGCCATAGGTTATTCCCCCTTTATTCTGAGTGTATGATTGAGTTTATTTAAAGCCTTCCTGTGAAGGTTTGATATATTCTGTGGAGTTGTTCGTAATGTTTGAGCTATTTCTTTTATAGAAAGTTCTTTTACATAAATCATCCCTAAAATTTGGAGCTGTCTAACCGTTAGTTTTTGTAAGGATTTTAAAAGTTGTTCATCTTCAATATTGTCTAATAGCCCTTCCCCAACAATATTATCAAGTTCCTTTTCAATGCTTGCATCTTCTACTTGCTCTTTTGCAGTCGTGCCACCTTCTTCTGATAAGCCCTTATCTAATATTAATAACGTACGATTTTGCAGCCTTCTTCTTTTTTTATCAAAATCTAAGCTAAAGAAATAAATTAAATTGCTGACATATTTGATCTTCCTAACATTTATATAGTGAGATTGGAAAGATTCATCGACAAGTTTCTTATTATGATCTGTTGGATATAAGATCGCCTTTTGCACCAAATAAAGATTGTTGGAATCCGACAAAAAGCTTTTTATGATTGGATTGTTAACCTGTTCATTATTCCTATAGAAGAATTCCTCTATTTTTTGATTCTCCATTTAATGATCCCTCCTATATATCCGCCTTCTTTCTATATAAAGTGAATGTAGTATCTATATTATAAACCAAAATAAGAACAAATGTTCCAAATAGATAAAAAAAATCACCTTTTATACAAAAAAGGTGATTTAATCCAACTACTCCAATTATCTAAAATAGCTTTTATTTTTTCTGGCTGATAACCAATAATTTTCTCTACTTAGTGACTACTAAAGTAAATGGGATAGCGCTCATATTATATTTTTAAACTCCTTTAATACGTGCTCTTCATTAATATCCTTTTTGATATACGTAATATTATTTTCTTCTCACCATTCCTTTAACCGAACACAATATTGACATTCCTCGCTTGAATATACCGTTATATCATATTTCATCTTCGAGACCTCTTTTTTTCTATAAAGAGAACTAAAACATTAAAAACGAAACCATGCACAAAATAATATTTTTCAACTGGAAGATTGTCTTTAATAAAGAAAGATTCTCTTTACATATCACAATTAAAATTTTGGTGATATAGCCAAGCGGTAAGGATCTGTCCAGCAGATGTCACGAATTTTGAACAAGAGGGAGAGTGATTTACATTATGACACAAGAAAATGTTTCAATGTGGATAAGCTTAATAGGAAATTTTGGGTTCCCTATTGCCATAACCGTCTATTTGTTCATTCGATTCGAAAGGAAGTTAGATAAATTAGAGGCTAGCATCATGGAGTTATCTGAAGTTATAAAATATCAGAAATACAAAAAAGGTTTGTGATCCACATGTTGTTACTGTAAAGCGAGAGAAATTCAATCATTTTACACCCACTGAAAGGAGTTAAATTTCATTGTGACCCGATGTAATTTATTGCAAAAATGTTTATCTTTTTTGTATGATTGTAATTAATAGGAGGGGAATTTATGATAGCCTACAAGCGAATTGCTGTACTATATTTTCTTATTATGTTCCTAAGCATTTTTATTGCTGCACAGATGAACAGTATATTAGCTGGTGTGTTGGTTCTTGCTTTTTTGTATTGGTTGTTTATTGGTTTACCTTATTTATTACAAGAAAAGGTGAAGTTTTTTGAGATATGTTGGAGTTGGTTAACAAAAGGTGAAAGAATAGGTCCTAGAAACTGTTGATTTACCAGCGTAGTTTACTGAGTATTCAAACAAACAAATGTAATCAAATCCGGGAAGCTTAAAATCTTTAGCAGATTTTTTATTTCAAGCATACTATACACCATTAAAAGGATCGATTGGAGGCAATGATGATTAGCAACAATAAAATTGCAACGACCAATATTGTACTGGCAATTTTACTTGTTTTAGGTATCACCTATAATTATTTTTACAATCAATCACCAATTCAAATGGAACGCTTAGGTAATTTAGGGGTTTGGCTAGCATTCCCATTATCAATAATCAATATAGTACTGAGCATAAAGCTACTCAAAAATAAAACGGGCAACGCTAGTAGCTACGTCACTTTTTTGATTGCTGTAATTATTTTAATCATTGCTTTAATTTTATTATTTCATTGGGGAGCGCCATAAAAACAACACACGCCAAAGGCTAAAAAGCTATTGGAGTTTTTCGCTTGAAAGATACAAAACCAATATTGTTGACCTATTTTTAATGCCCTCTTCTCCGTTCCAAACTTCAAACCCTAAAGAAGAATACAGACTTTTTGCTGAAGCATTCGTTGACACAACCGTTAGAGTAAGTTGTTCAACTCCCTTTAGCTCCCTCGCCTTATTAATCGCTTCGACCATTAAACGCTTACCAATGCCAAACCCTCGCTTTTTCGGAGAAACATAAACAGCAAAGATGCTCGCTTTATGCTTTAACTTAAGCTTACCTTCCTGCACTAACGTCGTAATACACTGGCAATTAAAAGAAAGAAATTATGAGCATGAGTTAGAGACACAGAATGCTTACATTCAGTTTAAAGTACTACATAAAAAAAGAACCGAAAAGATTCGATTCGACTTTTTATTCATATATTCCTATACTGAGCTCCCTACAAAATGATTCAATCGTGTCACGCTCTTCTTTTGGCAATGCTTCGTACTCAACCAGATATTGTGCTGAAAGATCTTCGAGCTCCTGATAACTGACTTCTCTTGTCAGAACGATTCCATTGACCTCATGAGCCAAGTGGTTTGCAGCCACAATATCCGTAAACGCAAAGGCTTGTTCTTCCTCATCCGTAAATGGTTGAAGGTCCATTTTCCCCTGGTAATAGCGCTTATCTACTTGCACGACGTAATATCTAATTGAATCCATTATACACCTCCCCAATTATGATATTAATTATTTCCCTTTCACAATAAACGAATCGCACCACGCTCAAAATGGTAAAAAAACTTTAAAATGTTTAAAGTAGCATTCGTAAAAACTTTTCAAAGTTCACGCCTGCTTCGCGCGGAATTTGCTCTTTTGACGTAGCTTCAATCGAAGCGGCTAAAAACGTCTCCGCAAGCTTCATCGATTCAACTAAATCTTGCCCGCGCATCATGCCGCCCATAATGACCGATGCAAACAAATCACCTGTGCCTGAATAGCTCTCGCCGTTGTATTCTCGAATACTTGAAAATGAACGCTCTGCATCGACATACATATTGCCTACATAGCGCTTATTCGCATCTGCTGGTGGCGGATTCAAACCGGTAATAATGACGTTCGCTCTAGTTTCCTGCTGTAGCTGCTGGCCCGCTTCCTCTAACGCTTGAAGATAATCGGTATCATCTTGATAGCTTTGTAGCTTCTCGTATGACAAACCGGTAAGCAAGCAGCATTCTGTCATATTTGGCGTAATAATGTCTGCACACTTCACTAGCGCTTTCATCCGATCAAGCAACTCGCCTGTGTACATTTTATACACCTCGCCCAAATCGCCCATTACCGGATCGACAAGCAGCTTCGTTGTACTAGAGTGAAACACGTTTAAAAATCGAAAAATGTTATCAATTTGCTCTTTCCCTGTCACAAAGCCTGTGTGTATGCCATCAAAGGTCGCACCAAGCTTACTCCACTCATCCACAAAGTAATCCATCTTTGACGTTAAATCCTCACAATAAAAACTCGAATACCCTGTTTGCGCCGTTAAAATCGCAGTTGGTAATGGCACCGCCTGAACACCCATCACTGACAGCACAGGCATCGCAGCTGTTAACGAGCACTTCCCAAAGGATGACATATCCTGAATGACAGCAACTTTTTTCATCATACTCTCCACCTAACTAATCCTGCTTATACTCTCTTCATCGTATCATATAGTAAGATGCGAAAATATGCCCACTTACAAAAAAACAAACTGACCTTTAATATTTTTGTTAAATTGGCACTTTTACGATAGTCAGTCCTTTGCTAAAGTTAAAATTATCGAAAAATTCATCATAGTGAGGATATGCAAATGCAAAATATACAAGGTCAACCCTATACAAAATCACGCACGAAAACATTTGATTTAGTCATTACTTCCATACTTGCAGCACTTGTTTTCATCGCGACTATGTTCATCAATATTAAGCTACCATTCGGGCAAGGTGGACTTATTCATTTAGGAACATCCATGCTTTTGATCACGTCGATTTTATTCGGTCCTAAAAAGGGAGCACTTGCTGGCGCAATCGGAATGGGCTTATTCGATATCGTAGGTGGCTATTTAATTTGGGCGCCAACCACAATTATCTCCCGCGCATTACAAGGCGCCATCGTTGGAAAAATCGCTTGGTCTAAAGGACATAAAGGCGACAACATTGCGTTAAACATTTTCGCAGCGGTTGTTTCAATGCCTGTGATGATCGCGGTCTACTATATCGGGCAAGCAATTATGTTCAAAAGCTGGGTTGCCCCTATGGCATCTATTCCAGGTGACGTAATTCAAAACGTTGTCGGTTTAATTATCGCAATTCCAGTATGCATCATGATGAAAAAAACACCGTACTTCAAAAAGAACTTCTAACTTCTTTCAGAGGATGTCCAGACATCCTCTGAAAGATAGGAACTCAGTCTAAGAACGCCACGTCCTGTGGCAACGACTGAGTGACCAACATCACGTTGGCCCAAAGCCTCCGGTGGATGTCACGGAATCGAAAAGGAAGTTGTGAGAATGTTAGCCTAAAATTATCGCACCATGCAATAACGGCTAACTGACCTGCCTCGTGTTGTTGCTGTCGCTTCACTTTCGCAATTATGGCGAGGCATAATTTACTACAAAATAAACACGCCCTCTTGCTGTTTTGCTGACAGCAAGAGGGCGTGTTTTTTCGATAGTGGACCATGATGTTTAGGCTTGTCGCTACGTTTTGAATTTCAAATGACAATAATGAAGGCTTTTTTTCATACTATATGGTGGAGGTGAAAAAATGCCAAGAGTAAAATATATAAATTCTGACGTTGACTTAGTGGCAAGGATGATGAGGGCAGAAGCGGAAGGTGAAGGAAACCAAGGAATGCTATATGTTGGCAATGTCATTGTGAATCGTGTTATAGCAGAATGTCCAGACTTTAAAGATTTAAGGACAATTAATGATGTCATTTATCAGGTACAGGGAGGAAATTTTTCTTTTGAAGCTGTTCAAAAAGGGAATTTATTTTACCAAAGAGCGCGATCTTCTGAAAAAAGATTAGCAAAACTGACGCTGAATTATTGGCGAGAGCATCCAGCGAAATACGCACTTTGGTATTTCAATCCATATGCACCATGTCCTCCAACATGGTACGGTCAACCTTTTACTGGTCAATTTAAAAATCATTGCTTCTATGAACCAGCACCTGATACATGTGAAAGTGTTTATCAAGGATAGATAAGCATTTCGTCATTTTGGTAACGACCTTCACAAAAAAATCCCACTGAAAAATCAACTTTTTAGTGGGATTTTGTATGGTCTAATTAACTATTCTTCAAATAAATCCACTGGCATGGTTTTCATAAATTCTCTCACTTCTTGAATACAAGGAAGTTCACTTTCTACCAGTTCTACCCCTACAATTTTTGCTAGTGGTTGAAGCATCGGTTTTAACTCTCTAGAGACAAATATTTTACTTGGTCTTACCTCTAAGCCCTGCAAAAATCCCCATAACACGCCTTGTGCAATTGGTGGCATTTTAGGCAAAGGGAGCATTTCGTGTTCAATCACAAAATTGCTTCCTCGTTCAACAAGCATACCGGCAATCGGATAAACAATGCGGTTCGTTTCTTCCGTTTCTACGCCAAAAGGCATGTAAAATAAATCATATTCTAATTGTAACGCGCTTTTAGGCTTTTTCTTATATTTTGCTTTTTCAAATATTGAAATTTCCTCGTAGCACTCATATGTTGGCTTTGGTATGTTTATTTGCAAAATATAGATTTCTTGTAACTTACCATCCATTTGCATTTTAAACGTTGGATATTGATGTGCAGCTAGCTGTGGATATTCCCAGCCAGCCTTCCGAGCTTCTGTAATATTAATCATCGTCCTTACAACATCAATTAATAGCTCTACCTCTAGATAAATTGGTCTTTCAGGATGCGTTCCCTCCAGATAGCTACGGAATTGAATCCAGTTCTTCTTCCCTCTATACGACAGCCCACAATCTTTAATTAACTGATAATCTGCAGGGTCTAACTCTTCTCTATCAACAAAATTCACCGTTAAAGCATTTAAAGCATAGGGGAAATCGCTCGATGAATTTTTCTCATAAAGAATTTTCACTAAGCTATTATAGCCATGCTCCATGTCAAAAATCATTAATCCAAACTCTTCACCACCAGCTCCCATAACAGAAACAAGTACTTTGTAATCTACATCTTCAAAGTGAATGACAACGACTTCTTCATCCCTTAAATATTGCCATGGTTTTAATTTTTTTAGGTCATTAGAAAGCTCCAATAAAGTAAGATAATCTGGCTCCAGGTTTTCTAGTAAACGATCTGCCTCTTCATCCTCCCGTATACGTTCATTAATTTCCTCCAAATTAATCTTGTCCATTTTACCTGTATGAATATTGCCTGCTCCAGCAATACATAAAGGGGGTTCAGAGTTCATCGGTAAATCCTCATAGCTATCTAATCGAATAGTAAATGATTCACTCATATCAATTACATGTGCAATGGCTTCATCACCAGGTTTTCGAAGCCATTCATCGACCAACTCTTCATCTGTATCTAAATCCGTATCATTTTTAGGCAAAAAACAAATTTTTTCGTTAGATTCTCGTCCATCTTTTTTAACAATTTCAAAATTAAAATAATCCGAACCATCCAAATCAAAACTTAATATTATAATTTCATCTAGCAAGGAAAAACTACTGTTCTTCGGTAACAATAACTTTCGATAAATCTCTGGTTTTTTCTTACTTTCAATATGTAACGGTATCATTGTAGACCCTCCTTCTTCTATTTGTTAAAGCATGCTGATGAAGCTATCCGCTTAACTTGCATTCCCCCAAAAGTGCAATCATCAATTGCTCTATCTCTTTCAATATTTCTACTTTCTATATCACTTTACTAACAACCTATCCATTCTGCAATACTTCAAAATCTATTGCTTACCAATTGTCACAAAGCAGCGGTTAAATTTCTAATTTTTATGACGTTTTGTTCATTCTTTTATAGCTAATGGTATGGTACTACTAAAGCGATTAGCTAATAGCGATGGTGAATTACCTCGGTATTTTTTTACAATATTTTTGGCTCTTTGGACAATTATCCTCGTGTTAATTTAATAAGAAGGTTAAGCTCACTAATGATTATTTGCAGCAGGTTTCGCAGCATATTTTGAAACTGAATTTTCTGTAGTTTATACCGATTCAATATGCGGGGGCCACTTCAAAATTAGTAGAATGATATGGTAAAAGATATCATTTTCCAAGACTAGCACTATTTAAAGATAATGTCTGATGTAGAGGCAGTGCATTCATTAATGCTTTTTTGTAGCGAGATGAATAATGACAAATAGAGCCATTTTTCATTGTAATAGTTCGATAGGTTCGATCAATCTTATGAATATGCTGCAAATTAACAATATACCCGCGATGACAGCGGAAAAAGCGATTATCTAATTGCTGTTCAATATCTGTTAAATTGCTGAAAAATTCATAAACACCACTTTTCTCCTTCAACACAATTTTATGTGCATTTGGTGATGTAGAGAAGCAATAAATATCATCAAATGGGATGATTTTAATATGTTCTCCTATTTTCACTTGAAAAACCCTTTCAAGTTGCTGAGCATGTATATATTGATGTTTCTGATAAGCAACATGCAAGGTATCGATTAAATTTTCTGCTACATTCGGCTCGTTTTTAACAATAAAATCCAGAGCCGCCACTTTGTACGTAAAGGTTAGCCTTAACTTATCCGCATAGGTGGTAATAAAGACAATCGTTGCGAAAGAATCTTTACTGCGTATAGTATGTGCCAGCTCTAAGCCATTTATCTCATGCTGAAGCTCAATATCCAATAAAAAACAATCTGCCCGGTGTTCCTCTATGTACGCAAGTACCTCAGATGGATTAGAGGCAATCAATGCAATCTCCATATCCTTATATTGAAATAAAGAAGAATGAACAATAGTCGATTGCAAAAATTTCCGTTGTTGTGCATCATCCTCACAAATAACAATTTTCATTGTAGACACCCCTTAAAAAATTTGTAACTCCTGAATAAAGCGTTGTTTTTCAATACGCGTGTTTAATGTAACATTAGGATAAGTCTGTAAAATTTCCTTCACATTGGCTAAACCAATCCCTCGGTCTTCTCCTTTAGAAGAGGATTGATAATCAAAGATCGTCGAAATATTGAAGGTTGCATCCTGTAATGGATTGCCGATGACGATAACAACATGGTCATATGAGGGGAGAATAGCAATATGCACAACTGAATCGGCTTTCGCAACACTTGCCTCAAAAGCATTATCAATCAAAATGCCTAGCACCCTCGTTAAATCAATAAGGCTCATATTAACAAAGGCAATCGTATGTGGAATTTCAATCGTGACTCTTTGCTGTAAACGATTCGCAAGTAACAGCTTAGAGGATAATAAGCCCTTTAGCTCGACAATTTGCAAATTTTCCAATGTACCAATCATTTTACTTTGGAATAAAGTCTGTTGCTCCACCTGCATAATATGCGCATAAAAATATTGCTTTAATCCCTGTATATCCTCATCTTCTATATAGTTTTGCAACGACATTAAAATATTTATATAATCATGGCGGAACTTTTGCATATCTGTATTCACTTGCTCCAATACATGCATATATTCAAAAAACTGCTGCTGTGCCACTTCCTTTTGCCGAATCGTTTGCATTTTGTTGAGACTTGAAACAAGTAAACTAACAGCAAACACGATCAATAACATATAGGTGATTTGAATAAAGAAATTTGCAGTCGTCAATAGATCATTATCCTGCACCCCTAAAAAGAACACATTTAAGTAGAACATTCCAAGTGTTAGTATCCCGATAAAAAGTAGCAATAACTGCATTTTCAACGATAAATACCGCGAAGACAACTTCTTTTTCACGATATTTTTATAGAGTATGTTAAGGGATATAAAAAATAGTATAAACCAAAGTGTTTCTAGTAGTATTGAATTAGTAGTCATCCAACTATTGATAAGTTGAGATAGATTGTCTGAAAAAATGCTAAATAGTAGAACGACAATCATATCAAAAAAAGCGATAATACTCTTTTTGTATAAGTAAAATAGCCAACTAGCTGCAATAAATAAAAAGCCAATAGCAATAAATTGCGAGGCATATTTAAGTAGTAAACAAAAAGGTATGACTAAGCCAATAGATTGTATAAGCATTATTTTAGTTGGGCGAATCGTTAAAAGATAAAATAATGCTCCAAAAATGAAGGTGAAATCTCTTACTATGTAAAAAAGCATAATGGACTATTTTTTATAAAAAGGGTGTTCTTTTTTAAGTTCTTCTGGTAATTCTTCCTCATAAGTTAAAACTCTACAAACATAGACCATATCATTTTGTGTGATAGACATAATAATAGTTGAGATTTTTTTAATAATTGCTTCAAGATAATTCATGTGAAGAAGTCCCCCTTTTTTGATCATATATTTCTAATAAAAGCATAAAAAGTTCCAAGAAAATGCCCAACGTAATGAATTTTAGTAAGTCACTAGGAAATAATAAATAGATACCACATAAAATGGTGGCACGTTTATATATTTTCTTTTTCAAATAGTGTCTATGTGCTGCATTGAGAACGGAATGCTTTTTTGTACCTTGAGGTGCTAAAACTATTACTAAAAATAGACTTTGGAACGTCAAGATAGATAGGAATAATGTCTCTATCTTTAGATATGTAGCAAGTTTACATAGAACAGGAAATAATAAAATACTTCCTATTAAACATTGTCTATTTGTGGGAAAATGATAGCCAAAGCAAACTTGTCTTAATAAATAAAATGACATATGAGTAATAGCGACTTCTAATAAGCAACCTAATAGAATAGCAATCGTATAGACAATCAATAGTTTAACTGCCTCTGAAACAATTAGCTTAATCCCATATTCAATTTTTAACTTCTCAGTTTGTGTATGAGATTCAAGTGTAAATAGATTGACTAGTTGATTCTCTATATATTTCATAAACGCCCACCTTTATTTCCTATTTTACACAAATTCTACAAAAATAGTATTAAATTTCCTTAAATATTGATTTTTCTTCCTATACGTTTATATAATAGTGTGAGTTAGTGTTTAGGATGTATATATTACTTTATAGGAAAAAACACTCTATACAAAATATCTTTCGTGTATGCTTTTTACGAAATAGGATGCAACTAGCAATCTATTTCATAAAAAACGCGAAGGGAAAGATGTAACATGAAAAAATTATTATTAGGCTGTGTAGTAGCATCCTCTTTGGCTATTCCCAATTTAGCTTTTGCTGCTAATGCAAATGAAGGTATTGAAACGAGTACAGACAATGAAACGACTATTCCTGCATACATGGCTCCAGGGACAGTCATTAAATTTAATGAACAGGAAGAATCTGTTATTCTGAGAGAAGGAGAAGAAAAAGCAAGTTTTACTCAACAATATAGACTGCAAGCAGACGAAACAGAGTTGCCAGTTATAAAACCAGGTATGACAGTGGTCTATGATGCTCTAGGTGCACCAATAGTAGTTGTGCCAGAAACTAGAGAATCTATTAATGTTGAAATGGAAGAAATTAGTTCGTATCAAGAAATACTTCCTTTAGCCGCAAAAACTCAATCGGGTAAAATTTCTTGGTTTGATATTTATGCAGGCCCTACAGCATCTGGTCAAAAAGCGAATGATGGTGCCGCTCATAAAACAATACCTTTTAAAACATCTGTTTCTGTAAAAAGTAACGTTAATAAAAAAACTACAACAGTTAGAATTTTAGATAGAGGACCGTATATAAACGGGAGAATTTTAGATATGTCTAAACAATCATTTAGTAAGCTACATACTACAAGTACTGGGTTATTTAACGGTACGATTACTTACTGATTGGTTCATATTTCTTTCTGATTTATCTATTTTTATGAATATGAAAAGTCAGTTTACACAATATTTTGGCGTAAACTGACTTTTTCAATGATTCCGATTGAAGGGGAATAGGTTGTATACATTTAAAAACAACTGCGTTTCTTATCAAAATAATAGGTAGTATTTTGATGATTATTGGTATGTGATAATGCAATTTCTAAAATAATTTCGCAAAGGATGAAATCATAATGTATAGATCTGTTTGTAAAAACATGAAAACAATAGGTGCTACTATTATCATTTTTTATCGTTAGTAGTAGTTTTGTTTGGGTGTCAAAATAAAGAAGATACTAGCCCACCTGTTGATGAACCACATGTCGATGATAATGAAGAACTCATTGTTTCTGTATTTGATAAGGAAGGCAAAAGTAGCGTAGTTGAGATAAATGCTAAAAAAAATGTAGAAAACGAATTAGTTAATAATGAAGCGGTTTGGTTACATGCAACACTTTCAGACAATAAACAATATCTTGCCTATACAAGTGCAAAAAATGATGGACCTTGGGAGATTTATTTATTAGACAGAAATGATAAAAAAACGTATCAAGTTACAAACGATACTTTAGGACAACTTATACCTAGATTTGGTGATGAGGAAGGCAAAACGATCTACAGTGAAATAATAGGGGCAACATACCCTGTTTCTAAAATTGCGAAAATAGATGTGGAAAAGAAGAATTCTATTGTATTTGATACTAAAAAACCTGACCGTGCTGTAGAAATGTATGATATTTCTAAAGACAAAATTATAGGTGCATTTATCTCTGACAAAGAGGATACGGCAAGAAGGACGGCTGCAAATGATGCTGGAGTACCTATAGGTCAAATTAACTATTCAATATATGAAATGAAATTAGATGGCTCTAACATGAAATTGGTAACAGATATAAAAGCCGTCAATATTGATTCGATTGCCTATGGAGCTAATGGGAATTCTATTATTCTTGGAGGGGAAAATATAAATGAAGATGAAGGAAGCGGCATTTATCAGTTATCTCTTACAGACAAAAAATTAACAACCGTATTAACAGATCAAATGATTAAAAAAAGTAAGAACCCCCTATTATCAGAGATTGGGCAAAGAAGGCTAGCGGTATTGTCAAAAAATGAGCGATTTATTTATTTTTCAGGTATACCTAAAAATGCAGAAGAAATTAATGTTGACGGTATAACTTCTAAAACACAGTGTATCTATAAGTATGACTTGGATAATAAAGAAATAACAAAAGTATATGAATATAAAAAACCAGCTTTTATTACAGATATGACGGTTACATATTAAAGTATGCAGTTGTTCAGTCAAAACAAAATCCATTCCTTCGTTTGCAGGCAGGCTGTTTCTTCCATGTTGAGTGAAATGTCTATAGAAAGTGAAATCTTCACGCCACAAGCCATTGTTGCCTCTAAATCCATATATTTCAACAAGAAAGAACATATGTCCCACTTTTAACTTTTTGATAAATAAAAGCCACTATGCTCCCCATTAGGTAGACCGATAAAAAAATAAAATCTGTTTATCTAAGGGGAGTTTTTTATGGCTTGAAGCGACTGGTGAAGAAGGATTACGTGATCATCGCATTCTCTTGTTTTCAAAACAATCCAATCAGCAATTGAATCTTTACAACTAGGCGTGCAACCATTCATACATAGTGATCGAGGTTTTCGATATACATCAAAAGATTTTAAGCGAAATATGGCACGTGTTGGTCGGTGTATTGATAATGGACCGATTGACTTTTTGGGGCACATCGAAGTGTAAAAAGTATGATTTACATAAGTACGATTCATATAAAGGCGTTAAAACAAGCGATTGATGACGATATGATTTTTATAATCACAATCGTTCTCAGAAACGATTAAACGGCTTGAGACGTTTAGAATTCAGGGCTCAAGCCGCAACTAGGCAGCAATGGTTAGGATAGCTTTTTCTTTTATCCCTTGCTTTGTTTGTTGAATGATTTGTTTGGAACAAACTTCTGACAATGCTTATTAAGTATAAATTAACAACAATTACATTCACTTCTTATTCTGTATCCCCCGAATCGTACTTTTCGGAATCGTTGCATCATGCTCAACAATGAATACTTTCGAGAAGCAGTTGTAATACGTTTCATCATGTCCCTTTGGCGACACAATAATCAGTTTACGTTGCAGTTCCTCGGCATAAAGATTAAACACCTTATTTTTCCGCTCATCATCTAATGCGCTATCAAACTCATCGAGCACGATATAGCCTGGTGAAGTAGCTAAGTTTTGCAGTAGCGCGAGCGCGAAAAGAAGTGAACTTAGTGATTCCTCCCCACCCGATACACCTAGCCCCACCTTTCCACTACGAGCCTTTATACTCACATCTTCAAGTGCACCTTGATGCCCAATTTTACGCGCCTTAATATACAGTCGGAAATTGACACGACCTGATTTTTCTTCAATGCGTTCCTTTTCCACTTGCCCTTCAAACTGGAACAAATCCATATATTTTTGGAAAAGCGTATTGATTTTGATTAAGTGCATCGAAATCGTGGTTTCTAAGCGGTCTTCCAACTCATTTGCACGAACCGTATTGCTTTCAAGGAGTTGCTCTGATTTCGCTAAATCAGCATTTTTCTTATCGAAATCAGCCTTTTGTTGATCGTAATTTTGCTGGGCATTTTCGTTAATTTTTTCTAAGCGGGCATTGCGTAGCTCAGCTTTTGCTTGTTCGCTTTCAGCCTGAAGCATCGTCAGTGACAAGTTCGTTGCGAGTTGTTCGTCCAGTTGCTGTGCTTCTTGCGGCAGCACCTGTTCAAGTTCAATCATATCAAGCTTACAGCGACTTTTCATCGTTTCATCCAATTCCAGCTTGTCCTTTGCCTTTTTAATCGTTAACTCATAACCTGTTATTTGACTTTCGACTATTTTCAAATCGCTTTCGAATTGTTGTTGCTGTTCACCTAGTCGTAATTGCTGTCGTTTTTGTTGAGTAATTTCATGTTCTTTTATTTCTTGCTCCGTTGTAAGCGCTCGAATGTTTTGTTGCAAGTATTTTCTTGCCTGCTCAATCTGTTGTAGTTGCATTTGCTGCTCTGCAAATGCGCCGAGCTCCTCATGAATTTTCCATTGTTGCGCATAAACATCCAGATGATACTTTCCTTCACTTTCCTCGCTTTTTAGCTTATCTTGTTGAATTTCAATGGCCGTTTGCTCATCATAAAGGGCTGACAATTTTTGTTCGACTAGTTCAAGCTGCTGAATATAAGATGCATAATCTGTTTGCTTTAATAATGTACTTTCGGCTAATTGCATCGTATGTAGATGGCCTTGTAGCTGTTGCAACTGTCTAAGGTTTTCTGCGTATTGTTGTTCTAATTGTTGCTGCTCGTTCTTTGTTTTTGAATATGTCTGCTGTACTTCCTGCAATAGCCTTTCAATCGCCACATCACTTAAAATATATTGTGCCGCTTCCTGTGCACCGCGAATACCGCGAGTATCATATAACAAGCCTTGCTCGATTTTCGGACTCTCTAAGAAAAATTGCTTCACCCACCAAAGCGCTTTATTGGCATAATTCCCCTGCTGTTCAGTTAAATCACTACGAATTTGTAAGCCGTACTCCGGTAGCTTCGAGATACTTTCTGTCGGCACAAGTTGCGGAAGTGATACGTAATATAAATCATTGACTGGCTTATAGTTTTTCCCAACATAAAAAATGGTATATTTAATCCCCTCAAGTTGCTTTTCTAACTGCAATGGAGCAGATGGCATGAGCTCTATTAACTCACGTAACGGGTACGCTTCTAGTTGCTGCTGCTTTAAATGCAGCAGTCCTTGCTGCTGGCGTTTTGATACTACTTTTTTTTGCTCATACTGTTGAACGTTTTGTTCCATCATTTTTAGGTCCATTTTAAGACGTTGTATCTGTTCAAAATTCCGTTCATTTTGCAGTGATAGGGTATTCATTTTTTGCTCGATTTGCGCACTGCTTACATAGATTGCCTTATGCTTTTCTGCCTTTGTGATTTGATCTTTTAGCTGCGATGAAGTCATTTGTAAATGGATTTTTTCTTCCTTGAGCTCGTGTTCTTGCTTGCGCAGTTGCGTTTGCTGATTACTGAGCTCACTTAATTGATTTGTAGTCATCGCTAATTGAATTTTTGTTTCTTCTAGCTTACGTTGTGTCGTTTCGGCATCAAAGCGTAAATGCTTTCTCTTTTCATCGATAGCTTCAAGCTGCTGTTCTAACTGCTCCTGCGATTTTTGTTGTTGTGTATCTTCATTTTGCTGTAGTTGTAGCTGATCGGCTATTTGGGTTAATTGCTGTGACAATGCCCCAACATCCTGTGACAATTGTGATCTTTGTTGCTCTAGTTCACTAATGTTATGCTTTAATTGTTGCAGCGAAACGACTAGTTTTTCCTTTTCCACTTGATCATTAGCTTTTTGCTCGGACGTCTTTTCAATCGAAGTACTATAATACGCGATCATTTGATGAAGCAACGTATAATATTTCTGGCCAGATGTGAAAATACGTTTTTTGTTATCCAAATATTTATTGAGCTCGGTTTGAGCCGCATTCACGCTTAGCTCTGCACCTTTTTGAATACCCTTTAAATATTCAATTTCCATACGAACTTCTTTAATTTTTTCTAATGAAGCTTCCCATTCCTTTTGCATATCAGAAATCTCGAACATGTCACTAAATTTGCGAAAACGCTCTTCCGGGTACATCGCCGCAAATTGATTGACTTCTTGCTGATACCAAATTAAATAAAAAACATCTGGTTCAATTTTATAGCGCACGCGCAAATCTTCACGATACGCCTTGAATGTACGTCCCGCTGTCCCACCAGATGTATAGCGGGCATGAGATGTTAAGTTCGCTTCGTCTGGCCCATTTAACACCTCGTACTCGCGCTGTATCGGGCTATTTTTCGTATCTTGATTGACCGTTAGCTGAAAGGCAATGAATTTTGGACCATCAATTTTCGTCCGGCCATCATTTAAAAATACGAGTGTAATACGTGCATGCCAAGGGTCATTTACTTTTAAATTTGTTGAACGAAGCCCCTCTATTTCTACCTTTGATGAATGTAGCACGGCACCAAGGCAAAATGTTAATGTCGATTTTCCTACACCATTTGGACCAGTAATTAAAATATGCTCGTCTGGTTTCCCAAAATAAATGCTGCGCGGTGAGTAGTCGCGAACGCCTTGAATTTTTAATTGATACGGAATCATTCGTTTTCCTCCTCAATATGTAAGTTATAACGATTGAAAAACTTCATCACTTCTTCTTTACTAAGCTGTGTTTCCTGAGCAAATTCCGTTGTTCGTCGTAAAAATGACTCCGAAAACATATGTACTCCTATGGCTGTTAACATAAATGCCTCTTCAGAAACGGATTCGTAGTCTGTAACCGCGCCAATTTTTTTCAGTTGGTCGATATTATTTTTCAATTTGCGGTTGGCGTTCAATGATTCATGTCCAAAATCAACCAGTATTTGATGCAAGAGCGTAAATTCATGCCCGAGTACTTCTTGGTGATAAAACAAATACAGCATAATAGCGAGCGCTTCACTGCTTAATGTTGATTTCGCATGTTTTGCGGTTACATGCATCATGACAATGGCGCGGTCTCGACGTGCATCGTAAATAACACGGAAATAGCGACTTAACGCAGCATTTAAACGATTGATAAATGAATGAAAAGCTTCATCATCTCCATTATTAATGCCTAGCATCTTTGCTAAGTCCTTCTTTGCTAAGCCGTAATTTGCCCCTTTAATCGATGCAGATGAAGAAAATAATAACTGCATAAACGCTAATTCCTCTTCGGTCGTCAAATAGCCCTTTAAGCTATTCATCATCATAAGGGTATTGTCGAACGGTAAATCGTTTGTCATCATCGTCTATCCACTCCCATTGTTTTTCATAGTCCTTCGCTTGCTCGATAGGCTGCTGTTCTACCTTATTGTTACTCGTTAGTGCCGATACAGCTAATAATGAAAGAATCGCATCATGCCATTTGTTGGAACTCGATTCCACAATGAGCTCTTCCATCTCCGTCTCACCATGCTCGGTTAAATAATTTTCAATTCGTTCGGTATCAATCAGAGATTGTGTCATTTTCCATGAAGCATCCTGCAATGCTTCTTTTATAGGACGAACATCCATTTCGGTCTCTTCATATTCATGCTCAAGTTGATGAGACATCGGCTTTTCTAGCTTCGGTTCATACGTTTGTAAATAATATACAGCATCTGTAATATCTTGCGGGCTAATCGGTGCAGCAAATTTTACAGGGACCCACAGGCCATCCATCGCTTCTTGTTCATATTGATTTTGTTCCATAAAACTTAAAATATCATGAGCTGTTGGGATATTCGTATTAGCTTCAGGTGAATGCATCGCCAAAATAAACTGGCGCACCTTTTCTGGTGAAATGGTTTCAGCAGTAGGTGTGAGCTGCATATTGACAAAGCGAATATATTTTGTCAGTAAGCTCAAGCTAAGAGAAGTCCCTTTTGAAATGGCAGCCGTTCCGCGACGCATTAAATCGCTCATTTTCGTACTTTCTTCGACGGTACCAAACTGTTGTAAGCGTTCATTTAATTTTGTTTCAAGATCAAGCATTAGTTGATTAATCTTTTCCAGCTGCGGTAAGGCATTGCGATCAGCAAGAAGTTCAAGCTGGCGTTCCTCTAATTGCTTAATCGCCTCCTCAACGTTGTAAATCATCGAAGCGATTTTATTGCCTCCGGAAATCCCTTGATCGTCGTAAGCAGCGCTTATTTCAGCATCTCGTCTTGCTTGAAATAGCGAGCGTCCAATATCATCTTGCAAATAATAGGCAAGCGCATCGTTACCCATGCGAATCAACCCATCCATTAAATTTTTCCCACGGTCACGCATTTTAATTTGCCGACTCTGTTTTAAGATCCAATTATTGCGCTCTAAAATCATCAGCATTCTTGTAATTTGCGCTAATGTTGGCGGTTCATTGTCTTGTGAATACGTAGACTGATATCGATAGTACAGTATTTCCTCGTTATCGATAGGATCTTTAATACCGAGAGATGCTTCGTTAATTAACTGAATAACATTTAAAAAACGAATAATTTCGATTGGGGAATCGTACATTTTTTCGGTACTTAATTCTTTTAACACACCTGCTAACGATGCTAAATCCCGCATTGATTTCATAAATTCTGCGGTTTGATAATCGCTTGTAAAAATCGAAATCGGTGCTTTTACATCCATTTTATCCACTGTTCAACCCCTCCTAACTGCTGCTCCTGTTCATGCGCCTCTTGCACCTGGGCTGTAAAGCTTTCAATCGAATGATACAATTCATAATCACGCCCAACAATTTTTACAGTTCCCTTCACTAATGCCGCGGCATTCTTGGCAATCGTGATGCCCGCACTATCGGTATCTGTCCAAATAATCGTTTGTTTAATAGCTGATTGCAGTAATTGCCCAATAAATTGTTTATGTGCAGAACGAATTTGTCCGTCTAAACAAACGATGCAAGAATTCGTTTGCCGTAAAAATTCCGTCTCCACAGCTATACGCGTTAAAATAGCGCGGTTTTCAACAAGCCATAATGTTGTATTTGTCGTTGTAAAAGGTGATGTTAAGACCGCATTATCCGTCGTCGCATGCACCGCGCCAATCGCATACGTTGCAACGTTATTTTGCACATTGCCAGTAAAATAAATTGGCACAATTTTTCCGATGCTCACTAGCCCGTAAAGCATCGGGTCAATACCACTTTGCTCTAGCTGCGCTAAAAAAACCTCGCGCTCTTGGTCAAATACCTTTGAACCCCCAATCGTATCGTGTAAGGCCGCGCCGATTTCCTTAAAATCAAATAGCTCTTTTTGCAAGGATAACGCATAAAACGCTAAACAAAACTCAATGTATTTCATGCGCTTTTTCATCGTCCACTGTTCAGGTAGCATATTCCATTCGATCGCCTGTTGGAATAACTCCGGCAACGCTAGTTTCTCGGCTTTTTGTGTTAACGCCTGCATCTGTTGCTGTTGTTTTGCGAACTGTTGTTGCTCGGATTTTTGTTGAGCTTCTATGTAAGCCGGGCCAATGCGATAATAATCTTCCTTAACGCTAATGCCGTCTGTGTGATAGCGAATTTCGCGCACAATCCAGCCCTGTTGTAGCCACTGCTGAATCGTGTCATTCGTTTCATATAACGTTCGTTTTGCATTTGGTGTAAATTTATAGGCTGCTAATTTTTTAGGAAGAGATGAAGTGAATTCTGTATTCATCGTGAACTTTACATAAGCGACTTTACGAAATGTACGCGCCGTCTTTTTGACAATAGTCGCAACAAATAGTTGCTCTTGTTGTTCTACCCTTTCAATCGTTTCATCTTTTTTCAAAAAATATGCTCGGATAAATGCCTCATGCATCTTAAAACCCTCCTCTACTTTATAGCCAGGTTGATAGTAGCGTACCATATGTTTTGTTTATTGTGGGGAAAGAAAACGAATCACACAACCGTACATGCGTAACAAGTATACCAACTGGTGGATCTTTTCGTACGTAGCCATTTCTTACTTGTACATCTTTTAGAGGAACATTCCTTAAATATAGGCAGAAGCATTGGAGATCTGATTAAAGGTCTTGAGGATTATGAATCTGTATGTAGTGGTTCTACAAAATCTGACGGACAGCGATTGTATCTTCCTGTCCGTTATGCTTTTTCTCTTCCCTACCACTTATATTCTCAACCTCTTAGTGTCTTCTATGGAGCTCGCCACCTCAAAGATATTTAACGATATTACCTAATTTATATCTTTTAAACTCTTACCGTTAGTATCTTTCCATTCAATGAGACCATTCGCACTTCTTCCCATTACAATAGAAGCTGCCAATGATGGACTTGAGAACAATAAATCTTCCATTACTACGTACTCATCATTTTTTAGCTGAACTTTTTTCGAATGAATGAAATCTTCTCTCTTTGCTTTCAAACGTTCTGAGAAAGAGTCTACAGTGTTGATAGCAATTCTCGAACCTTCTAAAACCACAAATCCTTCTTGCGTTTGAATTCCCTTTGCCTTAGCACCACGAGCTGCATTTATGTACCATACTTCACTATTAGTGACATCCGAATTATCTTTAATTCTTTCAAATAATTTATGCCCTAATGTATTTACCATCATCACTAGATTGCTAATGAATTCATCCATTTCGGCGCGGTCAGCTTCCGATATAGAAGGTATTGGCGGAATGTTCCCATTCAATACATCGTAACGATTCGCTGCTTTAGCTTTTTCATATAATTTATTTTCAATGTACTTAATATGGGCTTTGTTCAAGTTCTCATCCTTACTTATAAATACAATAACTTCATTCCAAAAATCCTTTTCACGCAAATGGCTTTGTAATCGTGTATAAA
Source organism: Lysinibacillus sp. (assembly GCA_032053185.1). Classification (GTDB taxonomy): domain Bacteria; phylum Bacillota; class Bacilli; order Bacillales_A; family Planococcaceae; genus Lysinibacillus. The sequence continues at coordinate 325 of DAMBVB010000052.1, read as the reverse complement.
CCTCTTCTGCTTCGCCTATGTATACCGCTTCTTTGTCATCATCATTTCTCCCGAATAACATATAAACACCAGTTGAATTCAAGTTTGGCCGATCACCGCATTTTTTCACTTCAGTTCTAGGTATTTTATATGCCATCCCCGTCCAATTAGATAATTCACATGTTAATCTTCCACTTGAATCTCCATCAATTAAGAACATTTTTATTGTTTTTCCGAAAGCCATTTGCTCATCCCTTTAACTTTTCTATACTTTTATCATACTTTACCACTAAATCGAGTAGGAGGGAGTGATTAACTCCCGACCTCTCCAACCACCGTACGTACG
>DAMBVB010000051.1:0-22374 GCA_032053185.1 Lysinibacillus sp. | reverse complement strand
TCACTTACGGGGCAGACCTGAGCAATTTTGAGTCATACCTGATCACTTGCGGGGCAGACCTGATCACTTTTAAGTATACCTGATCACTTGCGGGGCGGACCTGAGCAATTTTGTGTCATACCCGATCACTTGCGGGCAGACCTGATCACTTTTGAGTCATACCCGATCACTTACGGGGCAGACCTGATCACTTTTGAGTCATACCTGATCACTTGCGGGGCGGACCTGATCACTTTTGTGTCATACCCGATCACTTGTGGGCGGACCTGAGCAATTTTGTGTCATACCCGATCACTTGCGGGCGGACCTGAGCAATTTTGTGTCATACCGGATCACTTGCGGGGCGGACTCGATCAATTTGAACGCCTGCCAGAACCATTCATGAAATCATATTGTGTGACATATATTTAAGCATCAAAAATTGGCTCATAAGGAGGATTCCATGCAATCTGAAAAATTGCGACTAAGAAAGATTCAACATCTTGCTCATGAAATTACTGATAAAATGAATAAAGGTGAAGAACTCTCTCACTCAGAAGCGTTAATTCCTATTATTGATAATTTATCTCGTGCAATTGGCGATTTAACAGATTCCTATGGACAGTATTCATTAGATTATGTAGAGAAAAAAGTGGAAAATGCTCATGCGCTTTTATTTAACAAGGCAAAAATTAATGTCTATCTATAAAGATATGGGAAAAAAGGCTGGGACATATCCATTATAAAAGCCGGATAACTTTTAAATTAACAAAGCAATCTAAATAGAAAACCCGAACTATTACGAAACACTAAATGAGCGTTTCGTAATATAGTTCGGGTTTTTCGTTGCTAAAATCCTTTGTCCCAGCCTCTTTAAAAATTTAATGTGTTTCTGGATTAAATGTCTTACAATCTGTTTCTTCACTATTAGATGCCTGCTGTCCCTTTTGACTTACAACATAGATTTTTTCTGCACCACATCTATTTCCTGAGTTCCAAAATGTACAGTTATTGACTTCACAAAGAATTTCTTGTGCCATCGTTTCCACACCTCCTCTTTTTTATCATTAACAAAATCGAGGCATTCAATACTTATTTAGATGGTTTAATGAAACAGAAGTATACATCCAAAAAACGCTATTGCCTTTATATAGGTAATAGCATTTTTTCCCGCTTTATTCTATAACTGTTGCCCCTTGAACAATTATAATGCCATCAAATGCCTTAGCAGGTGTCATTTTAATCGTATAAGGCATCTGTGCGAATTTGTACCAAAAGCTAAAATCGTCTCCGATATTACCCATTCTTTGTTTTTTGATACGATGTCAGCTAACTCCCGAGATTCATTAGCCTTTTTATTGTCCTTGACCTCACTAAAGGCGTCTACTAAAGCTTTATGATGTTCAATCGTATATTCTTTTCTTTCGCCAGACACATTTTGTGCCTGAAACGTACAAAGTCAGTTCCAATAGCAAAGTACCCATCTTTATACACTTCGTCTAAATATTGACCCATAGATTTGTATCCTGCCATATTTGCAGAAGTATTCTCTATATGTCCATTATGAGCACGTTATCATGACCTTGAGCCGCTTCAAAATCAACAATCTATGTAAGTTGTTCGCTAATTATTCATCACGAAGATTCATATAATTACGATTATTTAAAAATAATTGCGTTCGCTACTTCATAATTAGCAGCAAAGCGAGTGTAATTCCGTTAAAGCCATTGCCGATAGCCGGTGGATTTGCCTCGTTTATATCTTTTACTAAACGGTCAAGCGGAAACAGTGGAATTTTTGTCCCTCCATTATTAAAGAAAATAACATCTGGATTTGTTTCCACCATAAACAATCACTTCAAACCCCAGACCCTCTAATTTAAACGATTCATCCCACTCTCTCCTTTATAAAAGATTCAATTACTTACTCTATCTTAAGCATTGAATCCCCTTCTAGCTTCTTGCAATCCCCATTTTGCTTCTGTCCATATACTTTTTGTATATGCTATTTTTGATACGTTGAAATAAAAGCTTTATACTACTCAGGAAAATTGGGTCCGAACTCTTCTTCTAAAGCTTGAATATCTTCATCCGTTACAGTTGAAGGAATCATTCTCCACATAGATCACTCATCATCGATATCAACTACCTTCATTTCTTCAGGTACATTTAGGCACATCCATCAACAAAGCCATTTTTTATGTAGGCACGAATATCCATTTTAATATCTCTTTTGAAAAAGAATAAATTGGTCGAGATTTAAAGCCGTTGAACGGAACCCCTTTTCGCTCATGCTTTTCAAAGCATTAGCCATTAACACCTAATGTCTTTGTTGTACATAAGATAATATATCAGCTATAGGATAGGAGGAATTTAGTTGTATTACAATCCTTATCCGTATTTTGTCTATCCTAATTATTATCCAACGTGGGTAATGGCAAATCAACCAACTACTCAACAACCTTCTAGACATCGAGCAATGCCAACAAATAGAAACCCATTTCCACCTGTCAACACAAATAAATTGAAGACTTCTGCGAAACGGATTAAAGTTATTATGCAGCAAGCACAATTACTTACGGATAAAATTGATGAATCAGATCAATTTGCACACGACCTTATGAACGCAGCACAACAATCAAATAGAACAGAAGTTGAAAAATTAATTGCGTCAACAGGCGTTACCGTAAAATTCGAAACAAACTATACACCAGATGGATTTCGTATAACATTTATTGAAAGTAACTGTTGCAAGCTAACATTAATTTTTGGTTGGTGAAGAGTTGTCCCTTCAAAGGGGCCTCTTTTTTTGCTTTTAGCATCGAGCAAAATACTTACCAAATTGAGCTTATGACCAATTTACATAAGCTACCTCCAAAAGGCTGTTATTTTTAATATTGTGCCAAAGACTGAAAAAGCATCTGGATTTCTGTCCGTTCATTTGCTATATTGCCTTAAAAAAGCAATAGATCTGATTCAAATTGAATCAGACCTTTCTTCATAATTTATTTAGGTGAATTCTTTCTTTTAAAAACAAAATAAATGATCAACATGATTATTACGAACAATACTATGAGATAAATACTGTAGCGGGATAAATAAAACGCAACATAATGCCATTTCTCTCCAAGTACTTTTCCTAAGGTAATAAAAGTAAATGTCCAAATAATGGCTCCCGTATACGCAAAGAAAGCAAATTTTTTATAAGGATAATTATTGATAGCCGCAATATATGCTGTAAGATGACGCACACCAGGAATAAAATATCCGATTAATAATAATCCCGGCCCTATTTTTGCAAATAATTTTCTAGTAAAGTCAATTTTCTGTTCAGTAATGTGGATTTTTGAACCGTATTTTTGCAATAACGGTAGCCCAAATCTATAGCCTATATAGTAGCTCAGAGTAATTCCCCCTGCCGCACCTACCATAGCGCTGATTAAAGCTGGAATATGTGCGAGGGTTTCTTTATATACGCTATATCCTACATATGTTAAAAATATCTCATCGGGAAGTGGCAGCCCGACAATCCCGCCAACTAGGATAAGAATGATGCCAAAATACCCGTAATGTTCTATTAGAGATTGCACGTGATGCGCCATAAATCCTTCCCACCTAATGCATAATGAATTTCTTTTTACAGATAGCTTTATAATAACTCAAAGCAAACAATATTATGAGTATTATGACTTTAATACAATTTTATCCAGGATTTTCTTTTTAAAAACTTTCTCCAATGTTGTATAATGGTCGATTCATGCTATAAATCTCATTTCTCCGCTACTACTCTATTAAATTATTTGCAGCTCACGTAGAGCATAATCAATCCCGTCCTCAGTTGATTTCTTCGTTACATAATTAGCGACATTTTTTAATGCTTCACTACCGTTACCCATTGCAATACCAAAGCCGACCTGCTCCAGCATATCGATATCATTATCTCCATCGCCAAAAGCAAGTGCTTCTTCAGGACTCAAGTCGAAATAATCTAGTACAGCATGGACAGCAATAGATTTAGAAACATCATGTTGCAAAACATTTGTAATATACGGGTGCCACCTTTTAAATAATAAATGAGGGAATTTTGAAGTATACTTTTTCTCAATATCTCATCGCCATATAAACACATTAAGTAAATCTCTTGCGTTAAAATATCTTCATTAATATCAGGAAACTCTAGCAAAGATAATGTTTCTTGCATAGCTTTTAATGTCTTTTCTTCTTGGACGTTATTCATCGATAATTGTTCTGTAAAAAATGATAGACTTTGTTTATTGTCTTCAGCAAAAGCCTTAACTGCGTGGACAATTTCCTTTGCAATAGGCATTTTATGTATTACTCGATCTTGATACTTAACATGGGCACCATTAGCTGTAATAAACGTTTCTATGCCTATGTTTCTTAAATCTTGGCACATTGACAAGGGTCTTCATGTAGCAGCAACAATATGAATTCCTTTGTTTTTTAATTGCTTAGTAGCGGCTCTTGTACTTTCTTCAATACGACCATCTTCATAATTAACAAGCGTTCCATCTACGTCAAAAAATACAATTTTATAATCCATCGTTCGCTCCTTATCGTTTTACACAATTTTATTAGGTATATCGATTAGAGGAACCTCACCATAACATGGCCCACTTCGGGTAACACCTGTGACGATGATCTCCAAGAAGTCACTCAGCCCTACTCCGATCACCCTGATATAAATGTCATTTTCCACTACAGGCGAGTGCCTGGGTGACTCCCCTTTGTTGCTTAACAATAATCCTATATTTCCCTAATCAATATACTTGTAATTTTACATTAAGAAACATCTTTATACCAAAATCACGAAATAGGCATTATTGCCTACACATTCAACTTTATAATAAAAACATCAATAATTATTTAAATTTGTACGTTATTTGACAAACTAAAACGAATGTATAACTTGCTTTAACTACACCGATAAACACTATTACGGGTACATATCGAAATTCCAAATAACTAAGAAAATAATGAACATTTTTATTTTAATAATTATAAAGGAGTATACCAAAGAACATAGAATTGTTAATATAATGGTAATTAAATTAAACACATTGAACGATACTGTCCATCGTATAAATAGAACAAAAGAAATAATAATCGTTTTTTATGTAAAGGAGTTGATTCTTATGGCATTTAACATTTACTACTATGAAAGTAGTGTGGATTGCAAGTTTTGCAAGAAGCATTTTACCACCTATAAAGTACGCCCTAATCGATATAAAATTATCGAAGAACAAACAGACTTCATGCCAGTTTATGAAGGTTTAAACCCGTTATTGTATGAAGTTGCCGTTTGTCCACATTGTGGCTATGCTTACCACAAATCTATGACAAGAACATATGGGCCTTTCATGCTTCTTATTGATGAGCTGTACATAAAAGAGCTACAAAAACCAATGGATATCTGTAAGGAACGCACGATTGATGATGCCATTGTAAGCTTTAAATTAGCTTATCTTGTATCTAGAGCATCAATGGAAGAGTCACTTCTTATGGCCAATTTCGCCTTAAAAATAGCCTGGCTATATCGCTTAAAAAATGATGTCGAATCGGAAATGCGCTACCTACCTTTTTGCTGCTAGAGATTTTTACAGCAAATCTTTTGCATCCAATCAAGAAGGTGGAGAGAGAATTCAATATTTACATGCCGAATTAAGCCTCCGACTTGGAGATATTGCCGAGGCGAAAAAAGGATTCTCTCGATTAATAGCAGATCGAAATATCTCCAATAAATATCGAAAACTAGCACGTAATCGCTGGGAAAACTATAAATATGATGAGCAACCGAACAATGCAAATAAAACTATAGAAGAAGTCATCAATTAAAGTAAAACGAGGAGAATCATAATCATGCAGCTATTTACCAAAAGGATTGATGTAAGAGAAGAAGATATTTTTTCAGAACTACATCATTTTTTACTAAGAAAAAATAACCGTCATTTAACGAATGATGAGGTAGTTGCATTAACTGGGGTTTCATCTGAGTTACTCTTTAAATGGGTAAAAGCAGGAAAATTAAAAAAATCAATTTTTCCTAACTTAGGCGCACCCTGTGAACGCTGCGGACAAGTTACTCAGGCGAAAATCTGTGTTAGCTGCTCATCAACCATCGTTAATACTTTAAAACAAGAGGAAAAGAATCGTGCATGGTTCGATCAAATACAGCGGGATAATCTAAGAGCTAGCACATATCACTATAAATAAAATAGTTAACATCTCTACAGTGTACTTACGCTATGGAGATGTTTTTTTATCTGCCTCCGCTCAAATAACCCAAAATAATGACACCCAACCAAATTTAAACAAAATTTAAACAAACTCCCCTTTTACTTTAAACTTCACTATCTATAATTGACCTTAACATACAGCGAAGGACTGATAGAAAGTGACAAAAGGTAAGAATCGTAAGGTTTTATTATCATTAAGTATTGCGTTAGCAAGCTTTACAGCGTTCAGCGGAGTATCAAATGCATCGGCAGCAGTTCCAGCGATAGAAGAACGTGTAGCTTTGGAGAACAATTTAGAAGTAAAGCAAGCCCGCACATCCAATGAAACACTTCAAGATTGGAAAAAGTGGACAAACGATCATGCTTACAGCTTAACATCTATTCAACCTGAAGCAATTAGTCAACAAAACATTCCATCTACTAAATTTGAAGATTTAGAGATGCTAAAGCCTTTATTGCATGATAAGCGCATCGTTTTTTTAGGGGAAAGTTCACATGGCGCAGCAGAATTTAGCCTAGCGAAAACACGTTTAATTCAATTTTCACACCAAGGAATGGGCTACAATGTCCTAGCCTTCGAAAGCGGTATGGGGAATGCCATGAATGCGCAAGGACAAATTGATAAACAAACAGCGCAACAAACGATGAAGGATGCTATTTTTGGTGTATGGTGGTCAAAAGAAACACTGCCGTTATTTGAATATGCTAAAAAAACACAGAAAACTGATAAACCATTAAAATTGGCAGGCTTTGATATTCAACAGCAAGGTGCGTTCACGAATGGTGAGTGGCTGCAAAATAGTCAGCTTGCTAAACAGTTCAGTGAAGTAGAAGAGCAACTTGTAGACTGGAGCTTCGGTACGGATCTAAAAGGCTACCAAAAGGCGAAACCAAGCATTATCGAAGTGTATAAACAAGTAAAATCTCAAGTTCAGCTAAAAGAAAAGAGTTAAAAGCAGCTTATCCAAGCGAGCCTCATATTGTAAAGCTTATGGAACGTACTTTAGCTGACCGTATCCGTTTAGCAGACGAATATGTAGAACTATCAATTCAATCAAATATAGAACCATATAACCCTGAGCCTTTTTTTAAGATAATGGAATGGCGTGACCAAGCAATGATGGAAAACCTACTATGGTTAGCAGAGGAGATTTATCCAACTGAAAAATTTATCGTCTGGGCACATAATGACCATATTCGCAAAGCACAATCCGAAGTAATGGTTTCTTACCCGGTAAAATTGATGGGTGAACTTCTACCGGATATTTACAAGAAATATAGCTATGTGCTTGGTCTTTATATGGCTAGTGGCGAAACTGCAAACAATTCTAAAGAACCTATAGCCGTTTTACCGCCAGTAAAAGGATCAATTGAGGATATTCTTTCATCAACAAATAAACCATACACATTTATTGACTTACGAAACCGCCAAAATGAACGAGGAAACTCATGGATGTTTGAGCCACGTTTATCGTATAGTTGGGGAGTCAGAACAGGAAAGTCTTGTTCCACGAGATCAATATGATGGCCTTCTGCTGATTGATAAAGTAAGTAAACCACATTATATAAAATAAGAATATAAAAATAGCAAACTAGTTTTTCTTCTAGTTTGCTATTTTTCTTTTAAGTATCCATTGAAATGTTATCCCATTCTTCTTTTCGATGCCCTATCACCCAGAATAACCCTCTGCGCCTTTCCATGACGATACTTTCATTCATCCCGGCAGGAGCCGCTTGGTTAGCATGGGTATCAATCAAATCAAGTGAGGGGTATTCCTCCGTAGGTAGAGCTACCTGCCTTCGTTAAAACTTATTGCCAACACAACATCGGTTGTGTAAATAGGAAAGTCTTATGGAACAGAGGATAAATCAAAGATGTTGTACACAGGACATGGCAACACCATCTGTGGAGAGCTTTGTAACGCTTCTCTTAAGTACATAAGAACCCCACTGCTTTAGCTGTGGGAGTAGTCAGTAGGCTTTTTTAATAAAAAGTTAAAAGGAATGAATGACAATAAATTAGAAGAAATTCAGAAGGAACATCCTGATATAAACTTAACGTTGCACTAAAGCATATTGGAAAGCCGGGTTGTTGATAGTTAACTTATCAACAATCTTTTTTAATTTCTATCATAATTTTCGTTACATAATCCTCTTCACGATTTCTAATAACAGCATCATAAATATATTCTTCAAATACGTACTGCCCTAGTTCAAAACCTTTTTCCTGCATAACCTTAAATAATCGCTCGTAAGTTTCACCAAGTGTAGTAGAATCTCCTACATGATATCCTACAATAAAATCCCCTTCAATCGCCTCAAAATAAGGATGACCTTCTCGTGGGTGTGGCTGCTCTATATACAAGAAACTATAATTATCATAGTTCCCGGCTAATACTTGCTCTCTTCTTGTAATGCCTCCAATGGGATAACCTGTGTCTAATTGAGAGCGATCTAATTCATCTATAAAGTCTGATACAGCTTTCGTAAACTGTTCTTCCGTCGAATCCTCGATATTTTTACTTAAATACAATGTGGCCACTGGCAGATGCTCAATCGTAATGCTATCAAAATCAAGGTGTAAGGCTTCCTCTGTTAAATCGATTTTGACATCAATTATGCTTTCAATCATCTCCAGCTCTCGACGTTTTTTCGCTACAATTTCCTTTTGCTGATACATTAATTCTAAGAAATTTTCAGGTGATTTTTCTGCCATATATTTTTGAATATCCTTTAAAGACATACCAACCGCCTTTAATAGCTCTATCACACTGAAAAATTCATATTGTGCAATGGAATAATAACGGTAGTCTTTACTATCCTTCATAATTGGGGATAATAAACCGATTTGATCGTAATAAATTAACGTTTGTTTATTGACCTTACAAACTTTAGCGAACTCACCAGTTGTAAAATATTTTACATTTTTATTAAACATTTTTAAGTTTCCCTCCTTGACCATATAGTTACTATATACATTAGATTGTAGCTATTCACAATCAATTATGCCACGACATAATTGTAGCTGTCGCTTTGCTTTCGCTACAGAAAACATTTGTTGCTGTCGCACAGATAAACAATGCGTCCGGGACCAGCTGAAAGAAATTAAAAATAGAAAGGTTTTGACATTATGTTCACGGAAATTCGTGACATTACGGCTTTAAACAAAGAGAAAGTATTAGCATTACGTATTGCTGATCATCAGCAAAATTTTATTGAAAATACAAAGCAATGTTTAGCGGAAGCAGAAACAGACGAACGCTTTATTCCTGTTGGATTGTTTAGAGGAGATATTGCAGTCGGCTTCGCTATGTATGGTGTGTTCCCACATAAGGACAATACAAAACGTGTTTGGTTAGATCGCTATTTCATTGATGAGCGTTATCAGAACAAAGGATTGGGAAAATACTATTTACAGCAGTTAATAAATTATTTAGTAGCTAAATACAGCTGTCAAAATATATATTTAAGCGTTTATGACAATAATATAGTAGCTATTCAGCTATATAAAAAGTTTGGATTCGTCTTTAACGGTGAGCTAGATGACAAAGGCGAAAAGGTGATGGTAAAGGAGGTACATGCTCATGACTACCATTAATCCAATTGAAACAAGACCACTGAGGCCCTTGTTTTTATCATACTTATTTCCAGCTATGATTGGTATGTTGCTGATGTCAGTCAATATTTTAGTGGATGGTATTTTCGTTAGTCACGGAGTGGGGCCAACCGCTTTAGCTGGAGTAAATATCGCTGTACCCATATTCTCGATTTTACTATCTATTTCCCTTTGGATTGGTATGGGTGGGGCAACACTATTTTCAATTTCTCTCGGTGAGGGCAATAAAATAAGAGCGAACCAGCTCTTTACATTAGCATTTACAGCAATGATCGTTGTCGTTATGACGCTGATTCTAATACTTTTATTCAATTTAAAGGAAATCTCCTATATATTCGGCGCAAGTGATGCTACCTTTCCTTATGTACAAGACTACTTACATGTTATTTTGATTTTCGGTGTGTTCTACACAATTGAAAACTTACTAAGCATTTTCATTCGAAATGATGGCAATCCAAAGCTTGCGATGATGGGTTTAATCACTACATCTGTGTTAAACATTATTTTAAACTACATCTTTATTTTCGTGCTCCACTACGGCGTAACTGGCTGTGCCCTGGCTACAGCACTTTCCACTATAATCGGTATGTCGGTGCTTTGCCTACATTTCTTCCGAAAACAATCCGAATTAAAGTTTGTGCGTAAGTTTTTCAACTTATCTGATCTAAAGAAAATTTTTGCTATTGGGCTACCAAGTTTTATTGTTGAAGCCTCCGTCGCTGTTATGGTTATTTTATATAATGTGACATTTTTACACTATTTGGGCTCAGATGGAGTGACCGCCTACGCGATGATTAACTATATTCATACCGTACTATTAACAGTATTCCTTGGTATCGGCATGGCCCTACAGCCCCTCGTTAGTTATCACCACGGTGCGAGATTAATTGAGAGATTAACAGCGTTATTGAAAATCGGTATAGCCACTGCATTTATTCTAGGTTTAACTACTGTCATAATTGCTACATTATTCCCTTCTCAGCTAATAGCATTATTCGGTGATAGTACGTTTGAAATTCGTAATATGGCAGCTCAAGGCTTTGTACACTTTGCAATTGGGTATGTATTCCTTGGCGTGAACATGGTCTTTGCGGAATTCTTCCAATCCATTGAAAGAATACGTCTTGCAACAACCATAATGTTACTTCGTAGTATTATATTATTTATCCCTGCTCTCGTACTAATGCCTAAATTACTTGGCTCACAAGCTATTTGGTGGACATTCCCCGTCGCTGAAGGTATTACCGCATTATTAATTTTTATATTTATGAAGAAAAAAACACATACTATTTTCTCAGAAGCAAGTTCCTTAAAGGTACTATAAATAAAGTTAACCCCCTTTCAATACAAAGGGGGTTAACTGTTTAATTTCTATCTTTCGCAAGCCCCACCAAGGGCCATAAATAAAAACATAGTTGTTACTCCAAACTGCCAAAGAAAAAAAGGAATCACTACCCACACTTGATCCCTTTTTGAACGAAATTTCATTCTATTTTTTGTCACCTTGTATTTCCATTGCCTGTTGCCGTTCATCCTCTAAGGACGTAACTCCAAGAATGTCGAGAAGGAACATGAATAATGGAATACCAATAATTAATCCCCATACGCCAAGAAAATGCTCTGAGAAGAGAATGACGATGAATGTATAAAAAATTGGAAGATTTGTCTTGGCAGACATCAGCTTGGGATTTAGGAAATATGCCTCGATAGCATGTAGTACCATAACGATCACCAAAATATAGACAATGTACATAGGACCACCGATACTATATGCGATTATAGTTAGTGGAATCAAGGACAAGATGACCCCTGCAACTGGCACCAATCCCAGTATAAAGAGCATAATCCCCAGTGCAATTAAATGCGGGAAGCCCATAATATATAATGCAATAACAGATAAAACACAGTTAACAGCAGCAATAATGAACTGCGCCTCAATAACTTTACCGAAAGAACGAATAAATATCTTTGAGAAATAATGTAGTTCATCGTAGAGATAGCTCATTTTACTATCTTTAAATTTTGCTGTAAATTCTATAATACGTTTCTTCTCAAGTAAAATAAACAAGCTCAAAATAAGTGCGATGAATATATGCAAAATAATTTTACCAATATTCGTAAGGTTTTTTAGCGTGAGGTCTACACCCTGCTCTAAATATTTACCCAGTTCAATTTTCTCAAAGGTTGGAGCTAAATATCTGGCAATCTCGTTATCATTTGGATTGAGACTAAAGCTAGCAATAAGATCAAATAGCTGTGTAATTTGCTGGGTTACGATAGGCAAATACTTGTAGATAATAGCAACAATGCCTGCAACAAGTAAAAGATAGAGGGTAACAGTTACAGCCTTCTCGTTCATCCGTACGTACTTTCTAACCTCTTTTGTTGTCTTCGTCGTAAGTTGATTCATTAAGTAAGTAATAATGAACGTGAGAAGAATTAGATTGATCATACTCCGCATCATATATAATGCAATAGCGATCCCTACCAGGATTATGAAACGTTTAAATCCATGGCTTCGAAAAAAATTACTCATGTATTCACTCCTTCTACATAACGGCTTTGCGGCCTTTACTGCCTGGGTTTCGCTATCAAATGAACAAAAACAATCAATAAATTGATGTAAAACATTACGTATCATTCTTATGTAAATACCCCCTCCATTGGATTATTATTCCCATCAATGCTCAGAATAAGACTTAAATGCTTGCGCTTTATAAGTCTCATAAGAAATGAATGATCCAAGGGAGCGAAAAGAATTGTATGCCTTATCAAATTAATAACAATATTTTTGAAAGCTGTATTAGCGTTATAAGCCTTAATTCTATTAGTCTATTATAACCCTTTGAACACCATCATAGCCAATGTAAGTTCTTTTATGATAGTACTAAAATTAGATTTTTCATCTTTAGTCTTAATATGATATTTATACTATGATAGTTGCTACAAGCCATATCACAGGTACTTTGAATACACGTGGTTGCTCTAGTCGTGTAAAGCGAAGAACAACGACACTAACTGTTGTTAAAGCAAAAGCAGTTAAACCGCCAATGTTAGCAAATTCCGCTAATTCTCCGATCGATAAAACCTGTTACAACAACAATTAAAGTTGATCATACAGGTACACCTGTTTTTTATTTGTTTGTGCCATACGTTCTGGTAGAAGCCCATCACGGCTCATTGCAAACAATATGCGCGTCGCACTTGCTGTATTTGCAATCATCGTAGCATGCAATGATAGCACCTCCCCCTTGAATACCAACAGATTGTAGTGCATATACAGTAGGGTTATATAAGAAATGGTGTAAGCGCTCCCGGCAACAGGGGCCATCGCCGCGAATTCGACATAGGCTAATCCAACTGCAATAAATCAATTACTTGTTAGTATAACAGCGAATTTTAACCAGCCCTCTACTTGCAATGACAACGCTTTTGTTTCTATATATGAAACTATAGTATGCTGGTAAAATATTTTTTTTACTCTATTATTACAGAAAACGAGGAGGTAGGAATATGAAATTTCAATCATTAAAAAAAACAAATATTAAGATTTCCGAAATTGGTCTTGGGACGAATGCTGTAGGTGGCCATAACTTATATGAAAACTTGAATGAACAAGATGGAACGGAGCTAGTCTCTGCTGCCCTTGACTTAGGGATAACTTTTTTTGATACAGCAGATATATATGGAAAAGGGCGTTCAGAAGAACTTGTTGGCGAAGTATTAAAAAAATACTCAAGGGAAGATTTTGTGTTAGCAACAAAGGGAGGTAGACATTGGTTTGAGGATGGTTCAATAAAAACAAATAATCATCCGCAATATTTAAGAAGTGCACTTGAAAATAGCTTGAACCGACTACAGATGGATTATGTAGACCTTTACTATTTACACTTCCCAGACAATGAGACCCCTCTTGCGGAGGCGATTGGTGAATTATCACGTTTAAAAAAAGAAGGGAAAATCCGAGCAATAGGTATTTCAAACGTAACATTAGATCAACTTATAGAGGCAAATGTGCATAATGATATTTCTGTCCTACAATCTCCGTACAATTTGTTAAACCGTTCCGCAGAACAAGAATTATTGCCATACTGTGTAAAAAATGATATTTCATTTGTTCCATACGGTCCACTTGCATATGGTCTACTTGGTGGAAAGTATACAAAAGACTTTACGTTAGGTACTGGAGACTGGCGAATTTCGGATCCTTTATTCCAAGGTGAATTATTTGAACAAACATTAATAAAAGTAGATAGATTAAAGGGAATTGCAGAGGAAAAGCAAACGACATTACCAAATCTAGCGCTTGCTTGGTTATTAGCTCAAGATGGTATTGATGCAGTTATCCCAGGTGGAAAACATAAAAACCAAGTGGCTACCAATGTGAAAGCAACCGATATCCTATTAACTAAAGAAGATTTAGTGAATATAGAAAGAATTTTAGCCTAAAGTAAAAATACGAAAAAGCTGTTCTATCAACATTTTCGCATTTTTTATTGTGGACGTTCTAGCGCAAATATCTCTCCAACTTTTGCTTAATTTGAGCCAGCTAGTCTGCTAACAGCAAGATGTTGGTCACTCAGTCGTTGCCACAGGACGTGGCGTTCTTATTGAATGGCTTATTATCTCTATATATTTCATTTAAACGACGACAAAAAAGCCAGCTTCTCTAAGTAGAAGTTGGCTTTTAAAATTGTTTATTCATTGCCATGACCATATCCTGCTTCCGAGGCCATAGCGTCTGCTTTAGTAACATGCACCGTACCAAATGGATGATTAGGAGGAGCGTATATCGAATAAAGCTTTAGTGGCACATTACCTGTATTCGTGACGTTATGCCATGTTCCGGCAGGCACTGCTACGGCATAATTTTCATCAACCTTTCTTTCATAGTTTAAATTGTTTTTACTTGGACCCATTTGAGCAAATCCCTCACCCTGTTCAATATATAAAAATTGATCAACATTTGGGTGTACTTCCAAACCGATATCCTCACCGACATTAATACTCATTAACGTAATCTGTAAGTTTTTTCCTGTCCACAGTGCAGTACGGTACGTATCGTTTTGCCTAGCCGCCTTTTCAAGATTGATGACAAGTGGCTGAGTTCCATAATCTTTTAATTCTATTCTTCCACCATTGGAAAAATGAGAAGGTTCAGCTCTGTTCGCGTACCCTGTCTGATAAGGAGGTGTCCAATAAACAAGCTGATCACCATAGTTATACATAGGCATGTTTCCGTAATAAGGAATGTAGTACATTTTCTCAATCCCCTCACACATTATAAGGTTATCCTATGCAACTTGTTCTAGAAATGTACTTATTCGTATTTCCATCCTATAGTTGGCTTAAAATTTACATTTTAAAAAACAGGCTCTTCGCCAAAACATGTGCTTAACTAAGAGCCGTATTGGTAAAGTCTTTCCTTATAGTGTTGCTCCGTTACGCGTGAAAAAGTGACGATGTGAGGATGTTAGCCGTTATCGCATCCATGCGGTAACGGCTAACGGACCTGCCTAAACACTGAGCCGATTCCGGACGTAATTATGCCGTGGCATAATTGATTAGCAGCTTCTTGAACAATTTCTTCAATTCGACTTTTTCCCTAATAAAGGACATACTAATAATTATAGATTTATCATAAACGGACATTCCCAAAAGTATATAAAATGTCTAGAACTTGATATAGTATGTATTTAAGAAAAAATCAATTTGTTTTGGTGGTGTATATATGAAGAAGTTCATTATGGATCTTTTAATGATTACAATTGGTGCGCTGCTTTTCGCACTGGCTGTAAATTTATTTGTTATACCTAATGATTTAGGTGAAGGTGGCGTAACAGGTTTAACAATCATCGCCTATTATTTGTTTGGATGGTCGCCAAGTATTGTGAGCTTTTTGCTAAACGCAGCTTTATTAGTAGTGGGCTATAAATTTTTAAGTAGACAAACGACTATTTATACGATTATTGCCGTATCCCTCCATTCACTGTTTTTACATTTAACAGAATCGTGGTCGATTTCTTCAAATGAAATTATTGTGAATGCTATTTTTGGCGGGGTGTTTGCTGGAGTTGGTATAGGTTTAATTATAAGAGTTGGTGGAACAACAGCAGGTTCAACAATCTTAGCTAGAATGACGAACAAATATTTAGGCTGGAGTATTAGTTACGGTTTATTGTTCTTTGATTTACTAATTGCTTTTTCATCTTATTTTATTATCGGAGCAGAAGCATTAATGCTTACAATCATTATGCTTTATGTCGGAACAAAGGTGATGGAGTTTGTTATTGAAGGTGTCAACCCCAAAAAGGCGGTTACGATTATTTCGAAAAAGCCAGAAGAGATTGCTAGTCATGTGAATGGTTTTATGAATCGAGGCGTGACGGTCCTATCAGGGCATGGCTACTATACGAAAGAGCAAAAGGAAATTCTGTATATTGTCATTAGTAAACAGGAAGTTGTAAAACTAAAAAAAATTGTCAAAGAAATAGACCCGGATGCCTTTATTGCTATTCATGATGTACGAGATGTCTTTGGACATGGATTTATTGAATTAACTAAGACTTAGTTAGACAACCATGAAAACACCTTGTGTTGAAAATGGGGATTATCCCTTTAAAAATCAACATAGAGGTGTTTTTTTCTATTCAACATATTCCTAAAAATATTAGGGAGAATATACCTGCCAATAAGTAGAATATTATAGTAGCAATATAAAATAAAATTATTATCTTTTGTATTAAAACATCCTTAAGTATAAGGTTAATCATACAATTACCATCCTTTTTTCGTATAATACAGACAATCTTTGAGCGTAGGCTTTTCACAATAACCGTATCTCCAAATATATTCGCCACAGGAATTTAGCAGCTGTCTCCTTTACTCATCCCCCGAATACAATAGTGTGAGCATTTCTTTGAGCTCTGCTAAGCCAATGTTCATTTCTTTAGCACTTTGAATGGCAATCAACAGATTTTCTTCGATTACCTTTACTTTTCTTTCTCTCATCATTTCCTTATTTTGTTCTGTAATGAACGAACCTTTTCCACAATAGAATAGATAAAACCGTTTTTCTCTAGCTCCCGGCTCAAGCTGTTTTATTTCAAAATTGTTAAGTATAGGATATTAAACCCCCATTTTCCACTTTTTTTATGAACTTGCTTTCATGTTCACTCTCCAAAATAGGTATTTCCTATCTGTTTAAATACCTAGAAATCAACCATAAAAAGGACTTTTATACTCTTTTTCATTTTTCATTGAGTCATAAGTCTCGGAATTTATTATTGACATTCCTATTTTATTGCATAATACTATACTTAAAGTTCGGTTCCGAAAACTCGAAAGGGGAAACTATATGAAAAACAAAAGCATTAAGCGCCGATTATTGTTTTTTACATTAAGTTTGCTGTTACTGTCATCTGTAATCAATTCCGTATTAGGTGTGTGGATTGTTGGCATAAATAGTAAAGAAGTTTTAATTGAGAAAGCCAATGATCAGGTCTATGAAATCGCAAAGCAAGCAGAAATTATATTAAATTCTGAGAGTGATCCCATCTCATCTTTACAAGATTTTGTAGAATTAAAAGAAAAACAAGAAAATGTAACTTATGCTATTGTCATTGATACGAATGTAAAAGCTGTGGCGCATAGCGATAAGAAAAAATTAGGGAAATCATATGAAGATACATACACAATCGACGGTGCTAAACACGGAAAGAAACAATTTACAAGATGGTATGCCGAAACTCAAGGTATATGGACATATGACATCATGGAGCCTATATATAAAGATGGCAAGCTTTATGGAGTAATTGATATCGGGGTGCCTGAAAGCGGTATTCAATCTATTACAGACTCTGTACTAGGATACCAAATTACTACAGGCATAGTAAGTTTTGTCGTTATAGGTGCTTTCATGTGGTGGATTATTGGACGCATTGTTGCTGCCATTAAGAATCTCGAAAAGGTCATTCATCAAACCGCAAGCTTAGACTTTACTGAAAATCCTGAGTTAGATAAGCTATTACATCGCCGAGATGACATTGGTCTGATGGCAAAGGGCATCTCTAGTATGCGTTCGGCATTAAAGAATGTTACCGTCAACATACATAATACTAGTTCCGAGTTATCAGATTCCTCAAAGATTCTTATTCAAATAGCAGAAGATACGGTACGTACGACTAATGAAATTAGCTCGGCCATAAACGAAATAGCAAAAGCTACAGAAGAGCAGGCTCATGATACAGAAAAAAGCGCTGAACAATTAAATCAACTATCTGGAAATATTGATCGTGTTATTGAGCACACTGAAAAGATCGCTTCTATGACAGAGGATATTGATCATTTAAGTAATCAAGGTGTAGAAACTATCAACCAACTTTCTATTTGGTCAGAGAAGAATCGAGATTCTTCACAACAGGTAAGTAACATCGTTCAAGAAGTAAATAAAACGTCATCTGATATATCAAGTATTGTTAATACAATTACAGATATCGCAACGCAAACTAATTTATTGGCTCTAAATGCATCTATTGAGTCAGCTCGAGTAGGTGAAGCAGGTAAAGGTTTTGCGGTTGTTGCTGATGAAATTCGAAAATTATCGGAACAGACATCTATTGCCACTGAAGATATTAAGAATAAAATCTCTGCAATTCAGGCTATTTCTAAAAGTGCTGTGCAGGAAATTAATACAAGCCTTAATATTGTTGAACAAAATGCACAAGCTACAAAGGATACTAGTGAGATTTTTAATACAATAAAGACCGCTCTAGATCAAACGAGTGAAGTGGCACAAGAGGTGAAACATTTATCTAATGAGATGGATGAACGCAAGGAGCAAATCATTAGTGCCGTTCAAAACATATCTGCTTCTGCAGTAGAAACTTCTGCAGGAACAGAGCAAGTTTCGGCATCCTCAAATGAACAGCTTAAAGGCATCGAGACTGTTTCTGAAAAAGCTAAGGACTTAAATGCTATTGCTGATGCTTTAAAAGACGAAATGAAAAAATTCACTATTTAATCAAGTGTGTTGATTAGGGAAATATAGGTTTATTATTGAGCTAAAGGCATTTTTTGTTAATATTTTGCTAATGCATGCCCTTTTTAATGATTGTAGCGAGGGCTACTCGACTCCCGCGGGAAAGCGAGACAGACGAGAACCTGCACGGAACGAATATTTTTCGTGCGAAAGTGAAGCGGCTCGTCGCCCGCCGCAAAGAAAGCGAGTAACCCGTAGCGGAAATCAGAGCCCAAAAATGGTTAATCAACATACCTGCTATTTACTATAAAAAGCTGATTCAATTTTGAATCAGCTTTTTAGCACATAGCTCTATATCAATTTACTTTCTTTGAGTAAATCATAGATAATGGTGTCTTTTGTTTTATGAATACCAAATTTACCTATTTGTTTTAACATAAATGGAGCATCCACGTCTGTTAATTTTTTACCATCAAGTAAACGAGCAGTTGAAGATAATAAAGTACGAATATCATAAGTAGATGCGAATACCTCTGGGACGCCTCGATCAATATCTAACAATTGATAAACAGCTTCCATCGCTGTTCTTACTGAATACTCGGTTGTAAATACTGTGTCTCTTTCAGTTTCACTAAAGTTCCCCATGAAGGCTAAGTTAGCAGATCCATTAGGGACAACTAAAGGGCGATCTCCCATTGCTCTTGGCATGAAGTAAGATGTTATAAAAGGCATGTAACATGGAATTGTATTACAAGAATTTTGCGCTAAATCCGGTATTTCGTCTACAGGCACACCCATATGGTACAACCACTCTTGTGCGATTTCACTACCAGAGCATTCTGTAATACTCTTCTTAATAAAATCACCTGGTTTATTTGATAATAAACCATAAATCCACACTACTAATTGGTCTTTTGGTTGTTCTTTAAAATGAGGTTGTCGGTTCAACGTATAGCTTAACATCCAATTAGAATCTGTAGCAGTTACAATACCACCTGTAACCACCTTGCCTGCATATGGATCTCTTTTACTAATTTTTTCGATATACCGGGCAACTCGATCATCCAATGTAGTAAGTGTTGCTGACACAAACCAACTTTCTTCCGGAATATTATTACAGAATTTTTCTGGTTTCCCAAATTCAGAATCTTGGGAAGCTATGTTTTTCCAAAGCGACCAGCTTCCGCCTAAATCAGTGCTAATAGGAACTGGCGTATTATTGTCACCATAAGTTGTACTCTCCGTGATACTACCATTTGTAACAAATACTAATTCATTTTCTGTTAGCTCAATATTCTTTTTCACACCATTTTGTTTTAACACTAAAGTATGCGCTACTTTTTTATCGCCCACTTTATCAACTAAAACATTTTCTACAACAGTATTAAATTGGAAATCAACATGATGGCTTTCCAAATATTTAATCATAGGAAGTACTAAAGATTCGTACTGGTTATATTTCGTAAATTTTAAAGCAGATAAATCAGGCAGACCCCCAACATGATGAATGAAACGCATAATATAACGACGCATTTCCATTGCAGAATGCCATTTTTCAAAAGCAAACATCGTAGACCAATATAGCCAAAAGTTGGATTCAAAGAACTCTTCAGAGAAAACATCTGTAATGGTTACATCCTCTAATTTCTCTTCAGGCGTAAAGAATAATTTAATCATTTCTTCAGATGCTTTATCAGATAATGTAAACTTGCCATCATCCTCAAGTCTTTGTCCCCTATTTTCAATTAATCTACATTTCGAATAGTTAGGATCCTCTTTATTTAACCAATAAAATTCATCTAAAACAGATGCATTTTCTATTTCTAAAGATGGAATTGAACGGAATAAATCCCATAAGCATTCAAAATGATCTTCCATTTCACGACCACCGCGAACAATAAAACCTCTTGTCGGATTTAAAATACCATCAAGGCTACCTCCTGAGATATCTAGTTCTTCGAGAATATGAATATTTTCACCTTTCATTTGACCATCACGAATTAAAAAACATGCGGCTGACAGTGAAGCTAATCCAGAACCAACAAGATACGCTGATTTTTCCTCAACACCCACAGGTTTTTTAGGACGTGCAAAAGCCTCATAATTACCATTACTGTAATACATAATACCGCCTCCGTAAACTATTATCGCAATATAGTATACTATTAATTTGCATAGTATTGGAAATAAAAGAGAGAAATTAACAAAAAATTCAATTATGAAGGTAAACTCTAGATACACTACGCCGTATTATTTGACATAACAATTCATTCCATTTTTATAAATTATTCATCAAGGTCTTTATACTAAAGGAATTATGCAATACCTGAAAATAAAATTACCATTGTTACGGATAACCTTAAAGCACTTGGATTAATTGCTTGTTTTTCTTCTATACTATTAACCATAAAGCTGTCCTAAAAGGTTAAAGCATACAATTTTTGAGTGCAAACTTGCGTGATTATTATATAAAGAAAACAAAAAGAAGATTCAACAGGGTGGTTAACGGATGGAAGCAAGCATTTCGTGGGGATGCCCCAAAAGTCTGCAAATGACTATTAGGACATCCCCCTTATTTTAGGGAACGTTTCTAAAGAACTACTCATTAAAAAAATGTAGTAATTTAGGCTGATTTACTCAATTGTATTTTTTTGTCGATTTTTAGTTCAA
Organism: Lysinibacillus sp.; assembly: GCA_032053185.1. GTDB lineage: Bacteria > Bacillota > Bacilli > Bacillales_A > Planococcaceae > Lysinibacillus. Next base: position 873 of record DAMBVB010000051.1, on the reverse strand, counting down.
ATATAACGGAATATGCCGAAAGATATTGTGAAGAGTACGGAAATAATTTTTTCTAATGTTATTGGGAGGAGCTATAAGCAGTCAAATCCATTATTAGTTTTAAGTAGGTTATCAAGCAAAGCGAATAGTAACTATAATGAAAACATGGATTTAAACCAAATATGGAGGCTCGCACCTTTGATAATGTACGATTCATTGTCTTTCATTAAAATGTGTACTAAATTGAATTTTAAAGGAGCGTATTAACCATGCTACGCAATCTATCTATATTTAAAAAATTAGTCCTACTAATGTTTATAGCCGTTTTAACAATTGGTATTATCCAAGTGAATGGATATATCACAATGAAATCTTTGGACCATAATACAGAGAATATTTTTAAAGACCGTCTAGAACCAAGTATACTTTTGGGTGATTATAGGCTTAATAATTTTATCATTTTTTCAAATATGAATCGTTCTTTCCTCTTTTTAGATGATGCAACCATAAAGCAAATTGAGGGTGAGTCAAAGAATGCTTTTGAAGAGAATGAAAAGAATCTTCAAATACTTAAAGATACCTATTTGAAACCAGATGAGGATAAAATATTAGATGAATTGATTCAGCAATATCCAAGCTTTAAAGAAAGTATGGAGGAAGTTTTTAAACTAAGTCTTGCCAATAAGAATGAGGAAGCCATAAATCTCTTTAATTCAAGTGCCAAGCCTGTATTTGACGAAATTATGTCAAAAAGTAAAGAGCTGACAGAGTTGAATAAAAAATATGCAAGTATATTGAATACAGAAAGTAAAGCCGCGGCAAGTAAAGGTATCACGATTTCTCTAATCATTTCAATTGTATTAGGAATTTTGTTTGTGGTAATCGGTTTTATAG
>DAMBVB010000050.1:0-24117 GCA_032053185.1 Lysinibacillus sp. | reverse complement strand
TCGGGGTTCGGGACTTGCACCCTATAGTTCATACGCATGCCGGGCGCACATATAAAAAAGCTTCTTGCGATGAGAGCTGCAAGAAGCTTTACGATTACATTTTTTTCAGTTTTTCGTATTCAAGCTGCAGACGTTCAATACGTTTACGGCCTTCCTCACGATTTTTAGCTGTTTCTGCTTGAATTTGCTTCGTTTCTTGAATACCAGACATAATTGTTTGCCATGTCGTTTCAATTGTTTCGATTTTAATGCTTGGGCTACCAGCCGCACGCGCAATATTAACACTATTCTTACTAATATTTTCTGCATTACGTACAAGCATTTCATTCGTACGACGGTCTAATTCAATCATTGAATCAGAAATAAGCTTTTGGCGCTTTAACGTCACCGCATGAATAAGCCCTTGCTTGAATATTGGAATTGTCGTCACAAACGCAGAGTTAATTTTGGCGATTAAATGGTTATTACCTTGCTGCATTAAACGAATTTGTGGTGCGGATTGGAATGAAACTTGCTGCGCCATTTCTAAATCATAACGACGTTGTTCTAGTAAATCAACGGCACGTAGCATTGTTTCATATTCCATTGCCGCTATTTGATCACCCGTTTGAGCTTTTTGTTCAAGTGCTGGCAATGATGAACGTACTTCATCTGTTTTCACTTCAATTGCCGCAATAAATTTACTTAAAGTTTGGAAGTAATTTAAATTTTGATCATATAAATTTTCAAGATCAATAGTATTACGTTTCATTTCACCTTCATATTTTTGAACCTCACGGAAAATAACATCCACTTCCTTGTTCATGCTGTCATATTTGGATAAAAACTTTTCTAATTGTTCCTTTCCTTTACTGAACAGCTTCGTAAGGAAGCCACTTTTTTTGTCCTCTGCAAAATCTTGAGGATCAAATTTATCCATAATTCTATTCAAATTATTTAATAATACACTTGATTCCTCAAGCTTACTTGTTTTCATTGTTGCTAGCATTTTATCTGAAAAAGTAGAAATACCATTCGCTGTTTCTTTTCCAAGCTCCAGCATGGCAATTTGATCTTTCACATCAATTTTTTGTGCTAACGCATGGACCTCTGAATCTTGCTTTAATGCAAGTTGATTTTGAGCAATTTGTGACAGCTCTTGCTCAGAAACAAGGACTGGTTTTTGCTGTTGCTCCATCTGTAATAATGGATTCGGCTGTAGTAATGGATTTTCTGATGCAAATGGATCCTTAGATTTTAATAGGTCGTTGTCGAATTCAGACATAAAGTTTTACCCCCTGCGATTTATCTCTTTATACATACGATTCCAAGCTGAAAAAGTTTCATTTTAGTCAAGTTTTCAAAATAAGAGTCACTTCAGTATTTGAACTTCATGATGCTCTAGTTGAATGCTATAATGAGCGGTGTTAAAAACTTTACTTGCCATGATTTTGTAGAATGTCTAATAATTCATCTCTCATGGATAGCAGTTCATAACCTTATAGAATGTAGCTGCTTTCATCATTATGTTGTCACTTTTAGCACGGTTTTAATTTTCTTAATAACGCCACCTGAACTATAAGTTAGCACACTGCGTTTATAGAATGAAATGCTGAATAAATAAGCCACAATAATTGTCGCTATTAAAATACCTAACGATATAAGTGGTACCATTACCCCAATATCCGTAGCCCCGATACGCATCGGCATGACCATCCCAGACGTAAATGGAATATAAGAGAATATCTTAATAAAAATTGTATCTGGATTGCCAATCCCTGATAACATAACATAGAAACCTATTAATGTAATCATCATGGCTGGCATTAATACTTGACCTGCTTCTTCAACTTTAGACACTAAAGAACCGAATAATGCCCCAACAATTAAATAAAGAATAATTGTTAATAGTAGGAATAGCATGGCATGAATCACGTAACTTATCGATAATTCTTTAACAATGCTAGCTGCCGTCTCCCAAATAACGCCGTTCTTCGCAAATTTTGCATAGATTAGGAAAGCAACTGTAATAATACCCATCTGTGTTAAGGCGAGTAATAGTACACCTGCAATTTTTGCTTTAAAATGGGTAGCTGGCTTTACACTTACTAGGAGCATTTCCATTGCACGTGAACCTTTTTCAGATGCAATTTCAGTTGTAATCATAGATAGGAATGTAGAAATAAAGAAATAGATTAAAATACCCACTGCGTAAGATACCCATAATCCTGATTGTTTTTCTTCTTCACTTTTACCGTTTGCAGACTCTTTATTTAAGTTTTTATTAGAGATAATCGTTTTTGCATCCATAATTTGAGCGGCTTGGTCTGGTGTTAATGATAACTGTTGTACGGCATAATTTTGGCCAGCAAGTTGCAGTACCGAATTTATCGCACCTTGATCATTTAATTTCAACGGAGTGAAAGTGGCAATTTCAGCATATAACTGACCATTTTGATCTGTTATTTTAATCATTGCATCTAGCTTTTCGTCCTTGACCTTTTTCTCCAGCATCGATATATTTGATTCATTTTGTATAAATGTCATATCACCATTTGATACAAATAGACCGCTTAAATCGGCTGTTGTTTCATTAACAATTGCAATTTGTTGCGCATGATCATCGCCTGTAAATAGCTCTTTAATATCTGACCAGAAAATTGCGACAGACATCCCAAGTATATAAATGCATGTCATTACAACAAAGGATCTTGATTTTAATTTTGATTTGTAAAGCTGTTTCATTAATAAATTAAACTTCGACAATGTTGCCACCTACCTTATCTTTAAAGATTTCATCTAACGATAAGTAATCTAAACTAAACTTTTCTATATATTTACCATTAGAAAGCTGCTCGAAAATGCTTTGTGCAAAGCGCTCATCCTCCAGAATGAGCACTGTTTGCTCTTTCTCTACTCGAACATCTTTGACACCTTCAAGTACCAACAATTGAGCTGTCGACAACTCTGTACGTACTGCCAATCTTGTTTTTCCGTATTGTTTCTTTAAATCTAGTAGACTACCTGAAAATAGAGAGACTCCTCGTTTTAATAGACAAAGATGATCGCATAGCTCCTCTACATTATCCATTTGGTGACTAGAGAACAAAATCGTTGTGCCCTGTTCTTTTAAAAGCAAAATGGCTTCCTTTAGTAAATCTTTATTCACGGGATCCAGTCCACTAAATGGTTCGTCTAGTATTAAGAACTGCGGTTTATGAATAAAGCTAGCAATCAGTTGTACTTTTTGCTGATTCCCTTTTGATAAAGTTTCAGCCTTATCTTTCCGTCTTTCTTCGAGCTCAAATCGGCTAATCCAAAAGTCAATATCCTTTTTTAACTGCGACTTCTTCATGCCACGTAGCTCGCCAAAAAAGGAAAGCTGCTCCTCTACCTTCATCGTCGGAAAAATGCCGCGCTCCTCTGGTAAATAGCCAAGTATATCACGGTTGATGGCATTAACGGGTTTACCATCCCATGTAATCGTGCCAGCCGTTGTCTCCTGTAAATCTAAAATCATTCGGAACGTCGTTGTCTTACCGGCTCCGTTTTGTCCAATCAGCCCAAAAATCTCCCCTTTTTTAATGGTAAAGTTAAGATTATCGACCGCTGTGAAATCTTTGTATTTCTTTGTGACACGCTCTAATTGTAATGCCATCTTTTTTCCTCCTTAGCCTTCAAATATATGTAATTCTCGTTGCAGTCCTTTTTTACGTTTTTCAACCTTCAAAATGTGCATATACATAATTATTACGACTACAAAATTAAAGAATGAAACTCCCGTGTTTAAAAATCTTTCTGTTGATTGACCAAGTCCAATATAAAGATTGATAAATCCAATTATAAGATTAAGCAATGTTACTGCTTTAAACAAGTATTCGTCTTCATATGAGGTACCATTTCGCTCCAATTCATCATGGCGATAAATATAGCTACCGGGATCCCCACGTTCGAACGTAAAACGTATCCATGTGAACTTTTTTAAATGCCAGCCTTGGCTTGCCATATCGTTCACCCATTTCTCAAGATCATACGGGTTGACGACCAATCGATATTTATCCATTTGTTCCATCCTCCTTCGTTATACGGATGCCGTTGTCAAAAAGTTCCCTTAATCTCAAAATTTCATATTCAATAACTCTTTTTCCATTCTCAGTAATAATGTATTCCTTTTTTCGTCCATCACCATCTAGCGCCTCAATCCACCCTCTCTCGAGTAATGTTTTGATTGCTCCATATATCGTCCCCGCTCCAAGGCGAACACGACCATTACTCATTTCCTCTACTAGTTGCATGATGCCGTAACCATGCCTTGCATCAAATAACGCTAATAAAATATAATAAACGCCTTCTGTTAATGGCGAATATTCTTGAGTCATACAACCCCCCCTTTTTTATATCGCCTAACAATATATCGCCACACGATATATTGAAAATATATCAGCCCACGATATAGTTGTCAATGTTATTTCGTGTGGTTGATTTTTTGTCCGGCTGGGCGCTTTGTTGTTGCTGTTGCTGTCGCTTCGCTTTCGCACAGTTAAAACATTGTTGCTGTCGCTTCGCTTTCGCACAGACAAAACATTGTTGCTGTCGCTTCGCTTTCGCACAGTATTAAAGAACCAATCATGTCAGTATGTGGATAAACCATAAAAAAGACTAGAACATAACTGATCAAAACCTTAAAAGCGCGAGAAATCAATTTTAGAAACATTGATTTCTCGCGCTTTTCTGATGTGAAATTTATTAATTTTACTTTAATAATATAGTGTCCCAGCCTCAATAAAACTTTTACATTCTTTTTGCTGGAATTAAATAGCCAATAAACGCACCAATTAAAGCTGGTAATATCCATCCTAAGCCTATGTCGTAAAAAGGTAAAAAGTTCGAATACGCTTTTTCAATCGCATCAAAAATGCCTAGTTTCGCCGAAGGGATGCTGACAACCAACGCTTTATAACCATCGATGACACTAACAAAAATTGTAAAGAACATTGTGATCGCATAGACAGATTGTTTATTTTTAAATAGTGATGAGCATAGTGCCAGGGCAATTAAGATAATTGCTAACGGATATAAGAACATCAGCACTGGAATGGCAAACTTAATAATATTCGTTAATCCGAAGTTGGCAATGGTAAATGACACAACGCACAATAACAAAACAAACCATTTATAGCTTATTTTTGGGAACACTTCATGGAAAAACTCACTACAAGATGTGATCAAACCAATACTTGTCTTTAAACAAGCAAGGACAATAATAACTGCCAATAAAATAGACCCGTATGATCCAAAATAGTGATCTGCCACTGCGGCAAATATTAAGCCACCGTTATCAAATGTACCAACGGCATCAATACTAGATGCCCCCATATACGTTATTAAACCGTATATTAGCATCATTAATGCCATGGCAAAGATACCCGATTTCCACGTCGCCTTAGCAATGTCCTTTCTATCTGATATTCCTGCGCTTTTAATCGCGTTAATAACGACAATACCAAAAGCTAATGAGGCTAATGCATCCATTGTGTTATAGCCTTCTTTAAAGCCTGTCATAAATGCTGAATCAATATAATCTCCGAGTGGCTGCTGGAAATGCCCCATCGGTTTTACAATACTAATAATAATTAAAATAAATAACACAATCAAAAATGCCGGTGTTAAATATTTTCCGACATAATCCATTATTTTCGCTGGATTCAATGAGAAATAAAAAACGATGGCAAAAAATACGAAGCTAAATAAAGCAAGTAAAAGTGTTGTATGCTCAGCCTGTATATATGGTTCAAAGCCAACAACAAATGGAACTGTTGCTGTACGTGGAATCGCAAAAAAAGGACCAATCGTTAAATAGAGAGCTAATGAAAAGATGATACCGAATAATGGGTGAACGCGGCTCGCTAAGTCACGCAAACCGTTACTACCTGATAAACCAATAGCTAAAATACCTAGAAACGGTAAACCGATAGCTGTTACTAAAAATCCAATTAGGCCAAACCAAAAGTTGGTCCCTGCTAATTGTCCAAGCTGAATTGGAAAAATAAGATTCCCTGCTCCAAAATACAGTCCGAAAAGCATTGTTCCAATGACTGCATACGTTGAAAAAGGTATTTTCTGTTGCATTTTGATATACTCCTTAGATGTATTTAACTTCTTGCTGCAAGTGTTTTGGTAGCGAAAGCGTCAGCTACAGATGCTTTATGTAACGTAAATGAAACGTCAGTTACAGGCGAAATTGAGCTATTGCGAATCAAGTAAATCAAAGAAATTTCTCGCTACAACTCTACTATGGTATCAAGCATTTATCATAAAAACAATAGTTTTTTCTTTTAAAATCGTTAACTTTACAGTTTCTAGCTGTAAATAAACAAAACTAAAAGAGCTGTCTGCTGACAGCTCCTTAGTTTGCTACAGACCACTCGATATGATCTAAAAACTTGTATACGTCCTCATACACTTTTTCGCGCTCTTTATCTAATGTAATAATATGACCAGAATTTTCATACCAAATAATCTCTTTATCGTCTGTTTCCACTGTATTTAAAATAAATGGTGCACTTTCTTGATAAAGTTCATCATCTAATGAACCTTGTAATACTAATGTAGGTGCTTTGATTGTAGATAAATCATCGCGTGTTTCTGTCGTTAAACGTGTTACACCATCTAATGAATCCTTTGGTGTAATACGTAGTTCATGTAATTCAGAAATAATTTGATCTTTTGATTTATTTTCAAAATGTTTATATAAACGAGCGTAATGATATAAACGTGTAAATAAGCCTTTTGAGTTATTGCGTGTGATTGGTGCACACATGGCAACACATGCTTTCACAGGAAATGTCTCTGCTACTTTTAAAGAAAATACGCCGCCAAGTGAAATTCCTACTACCGCGATTTCTTCATAGCCATTACTTTTTAGGAAGTTATAACCTTCCACAACATCATTCCACCAGTCTTCTGGTTTTGTTTCAAGTAATGCTTCTGGTTCTACACCATGCCCACTATAAATCGGTGCATGAACTGTATAACCACGTTTTGATAAAAATTCACCTAGCTTTTTCACATCTTTTGTGCTACCTGTGAATCCATGCAATAATAGTACGGCTTTTTTGCCTCCCTCAATTGTTAGAGGTTGTGGCTTTGATAAATTCATTTTATAATATCCCCTTCACGGAAACTTGTAATTGTGTATTTTATGTGTCTATCTTAACACCCTTTATTCATAATGTACAATTTATAGTTTTTATTATATTAATGTGTTTTGTGCATTAACGATGTGAGGTTAATGGCTGTTATCTCACACTTTCTGCTACTTTCATATTGTATTCTTCATTTTCAGTGCTCCGTCTTCTTCATTTTTTTATCCCCCATTAACGGGCAATAATTTATTTGTACCGAAATCGAAGGATAGGTACAAAACGGAAAAATGAACTGCAAAAGCCCGATTGTTGAAGACTACTAATTAATGGGAAAAACCCCCACTGATTAAAGTTTCATTTTTATGTGTCTATACTTCCTACTCTTTTACCGTTATAATGCAGTTAACTCAAAAATAAGGGGAATTGAGGTAAAAAAATGGAATGGCAGCAATTAGAATATTTTGTAGCAGTAGCAAAACTCGAGCATATGACACGTGCTGCTGAAACTTTAGCGATTTCTCAACCAGCATTGAGTCGTTCGATTTCAAAGCTTGAAGAGGAATTAGGAGTACCCTTGTTCGACCGACAAGGACGTTCGATTATGCTCAATCGATATGGCGAGCTTTTTTTGTATCGCGTCCAACGCATGCGTAAGGAATATGAAAAAGCAGTTCTAGAATTACAGGAGCTTAATAACCCAGAGCTAGGAGATGTTTCACTCGGCTTTTTACATACACTAGGGACTAGCATCGTACCTGATTTAATCCGCGCTTTCCGTCAGAACCATCCACATATACGCTTTCACTTTACACAAAATTACTCACATTCCCAGCTTAAGCAATTACTCGCGGGAGAGTTAGACCTTTGCTTACTTGCAGCGATTGACACGGAGCCACCTGTTTGCTGGAAGGAATTATGGCGTGATGAGCTTTATATTATGGTGCCAATCGACCATCCCTTCGCCAAACGGAAAAGCATTAAAATGAAGGAACTCGAACATGAGAATTTTGTTCTAATGAAAAAGGGTTACGCATTGCGCCGTACAGCTGATAAATTATTTAATGCTGCAGGAATCAAACCGAAGATTACTTTTGAAGGTGATGAGGTATCAACCGTAGCTGGTTTTGTAGGTGCTGGCCTCGGCGTGTCGTTACTGCCGGTTGACGAAGACTTGAATCCAAATAAATTGGCTAAAATTCGTGTGGAGGATATGGTTTGTGAACGGATAATAGGTATGGCTTGGATTGAGAATCGATATCTTCCACCTTCAGCACGACAGTTTCAACAATTTGTATTCGATTTTTACGCAAAAGAGTAATTGCAAGCTCCTATCATTTATAAAAATTGGGCGAAAGCATAAAAGTGAGTAACAATTGTTACTCGCTTTTTTGTCCATGTTCATAATAGTCGTACCGTTAAATGACTTCAGAAAAATTAATTGTGTCGCAACAAAAAAACCACCCTCCATATGAAAGGTGGTTACTGCAAAGATGCTACTTTATTATTGTTTCCCTACATATTTTTAATCGATACGAATACATATCTGTTGGATCTCCATCAATTTCAAAAAGTCCCTGCTTTGCTAGGGTCATCAGGCGTTTCTCTATAAACTCTTCACTTAAATAGTCATCAATTGCACCGATTGTTTCACCGATGATACGCATCGGAATAAGCCATTCCTCATTTAGTTCAGCATGTGCTCTTTCCGCACATTCCATAATGATTGGATCCAATGCATCCTCTGCTACATGTACAATTCCATCTTGCCAAACTCGCAGTGTACTAGGGTTTTGTATTAGCTCTTCCCATTCCATTGCAAGTTGCTGACACTCGTCAATAGAAAAGCGCTTTGCCTCAGAACGTAGCTTCATTAGCAAATCTGATGAAAGTTCACCTGTTTGACGAATCCTTATGCTTGGCTGTACACGCTTTAAGCCCTCTGTAGCATCAACGCCATATACCATACTACATTTATTGATCAACTCGCTCATGACAAAACGTAACCCAATCTCCTCATGAGTACTTTGGCTGTACCAAACCCAAACATCAACATCACACGGTAAACGGGTAATTTTTTTCTTCCACGCTTGTTGAAGATCCTTGTACAATTCACGATCTTCATTGTCCCTCAAGATATGAGCTTCTAACCAGCTTTTTCGTTCTTCTGCACTGCTTAGTGGACCAATCGAGAAAATTTCATTGACACCAAGCACTGTCTCATCTCGTTGTAAATGATGCTGTCGTATCGCATGTTTTATCGAACCTTGTGTAGATAAGCTAAACGTTATATGTAAAATTGCCATGAAAATCCCCCATTTTACTGTTTACTCAGCGCTATTTGTATTCCAATAAAAGTGAAAAGTACGCCTTGAATCATATTTAATCGTTTAGCAATCGCAGGCTTACCAATAATTACTTTTCTTACTTTACCGGCAAAAATGCTAAATAATGAAAATAGTATAAGCGCTTGGACTAAAAATACAATACCCAAAATTAACATCTGTAAACCTACATGGTCATGAGAAGGATTTATAAACTGTGGCAATAGTGCTAGGAAAAATAAAGAAACTTTTGGATTTAAAATATTCATTAAAATACCTTTTCGATATAACGTCACATAGGCTTGTTTATTTTGTTGTTCCAGCGTGAATGGATCACCTTTTGCACGAAACGATTGCCAAGCTAAATACAATAAATACGCAGCTCCTGCCAACTTTACAATGGAAAAAATAACTGTTGATTGATAAATAATTGCGGAAATACCAAGAACAGCCGCCCCTATATGAACGAGCAAACCTGTACACAGACCAAGCGATGTCGCTATCCCCGCCTTTTTATCCTGTGTAATGCTTTGTGCAAGAACAAATAAATTATCAGGTCCTGGCATTAATGATAAAATAATTGCTGCTCCTAAAAACGCCAATACCGTTGAAAATGCCAATACGATCCCTTCTTTCTATTTATTTTTGGAAAAATCACATCATAACGTGGGGTTGATTTCCCGTTCGGGCTCGGCGCTTTGTTGTTGTCGCTTCGCTTTCGCACAGTTAAAACATTGTTACTGTCGCTTCGCTCTAGGGTCTCGGTCCAATACGATGTTGGTCACGAAGGCGTTATCACAGGACGTGATGTTTTAGCCTTCGTTCCTCTATCGCTAAACCCAAAAGGAGTCGCCCAGCCAGAACAGAAATCAACTTATATACAAAGATTGCGTCTTAACAAATATATCCACAACTTTTGGTGATATGCCAAATAACTATTATAAAATGGAATTATTTCCATTATACTATATGTTAACGCACTCTTCTGAATTTTCGCAAATTTTTTTAGTTTACTTATGCTCGCTTAAGCAAACTTTTCTTTTTAATACATTATAATGAATATTAGTAAAATGTAAAAGTAGTATGGTCTTGGAGAAAGAGGTGTTTGTCGATGGCAGTAAGTGATATTGTAACGCAATATGAAGACGAGCAAGGAAATGTCTCTTATAAAATGAAAACACATGATATCAAGGTACAGGCTACGCAAAATTCAGGGCTAACACCCGTTATTACTTATTGGATGGGTGACAAAGAAATTACTGACGATATTCGAAGTTTGCGCTTTAGCCCTCGCCCTCCTTCAAGTTATATTAAAGATTACGAAGAATTTCAAACAATGCTTAACGCAAAAGAACAACGTGCTATCAACGAACTGTATGAACAAATGAGGATAAAACCGAAAAATATGTCTTCAGGAAAACAAATAGTATGGAGTTTTTTCGTGATTATTATCGCGATGCTCCCACTATTAGTCGCAATCTGGTGGTACAAGTAAACAAAGTTGTGTTTCCTCTCCCACTTTACCCGCGATTGTTAATATTACCTACTTAATTTTTAAAACTTTCTATTAACATGCCTAATCAGCTTGACAGACTTGCTAAAGTAGTGCATTCTTGATTCAATTATATATAAAAATAAAAGCGAGCGAAGACTAGTACCTAGAAACGGCTTGTTCAGAGAGCGATGCCCCTCGGCTGTAAGGCATTGTACAAGAAAGACTAAAGAACCTACTTCGTAAAACGTCCTAGCTAAACTAGGCGCAGTCTCAAGCGTTATGAGCAAAGTGGAATGTCATTGACGTTCAATGTAGGTGGTACCACGGAAAGTAAACCTTTTCGTCCTAATGAGGATGAAAAGGTTTTTTATTTTTTAATTTTTACCAGCCTACTAAAGTATTAATTATGCCACGGCATAATTGCGTCCGAAGGCTTTAACTTCTTTTTAGCGGATGTTTGGGCGCGGACTGAAAAGTAGCTTAAATCCGCATTCAACTCACTACCGTTGAAGACTTCTGTACTTATCGCTACGCTTTCGGTGCAGAAAATAATGGCTGAAGGAAGTTAAATCATATTGCAAATGTAATGGCGAATTGGAGGTATTGTTATGGAAAGAAAAAGAATCGTCGTCAAAATTGGGAGTAGTTCCTTAACAAATGCAAAAGGTGAAATCGATAAAATACGTTTAATGGACCATGTTCAAGCGATAGCTGAATTAAAAAAATACGGTCATGAAGTATTGCTTGTTTCATCGGGTGCAGTTGCAGCAGGCTTTAAACAGCTAGGGTACCCTTCTCGTCCCGTCACAGTAAAAGGAAAGCAGGCTGCAGCGGCAGTTGGGCAAAGTTTACTTATTCAAACCTACAATGCTTTATTTAGCATTTTTGATATTGTGCCTGCGCAAATTTTACTAACACGCACTGATTTTTCAAAAAAAGAGCGCTATAAAAATGCCTGTTCCACATTTGAGGAATTATTAGAGCGCTCCATGCTGCCAATCATTAACGAAAACGATACGGTATCAGTCAGCGAATTAACCTTTGGAGATAACGACATGTTATCGGCACTTGTAAGTGGTCTTGTTCATGCCGATCAGCTCATTATCTTAACAGATATCAATGGCTTGTATAACGCCAATCCAACTAAAAACCCACACGCCAAACGCATTGATCGTTTAACAGAGGTATCTGATGAAATGCTAGGATTTGCAGACGGTGCTGGCTCGAAGGTCGGTACAGGTGGTATGGAATCTAAATTACTGGCAGCTAGGGCAGCTCTAAATGCAGGCGTCAAGGTGTTTATCGGAACTGGTCACGGTGCTAATAAGCTTGTTGACATCGTAGAAGGCCGTGGTGATGGTACGTATGTTGAGCATGATGCACTTGCTGTTTTAACAAATAATAAACAGTGGATTGCACTCACGGAAGTATCTGGTAAAATTTTTATAGATAGCGGTGCTGAGCATGCATTATTGGCAAATGGGAAAAGCTTGTTACCGGCTGGTGTATACCGTGTCGAAGGCGACTTTGCAAATGGAGACGTTGTCGAGGTCTACAGTGATAAGGGACTTCTTGGTCGTGGTGAGGTCTTATATTCTTCGCTAGAGTTAGCACATGCGATGGGAAAACGTACAGATGAGTTAGCGAACTATCCAATCGAGGTTATTCACCGCGATAAATGGTTAAAAATTCAAACAATTAATTAAGGAGGCATTCACATGACAAGTGAAGTTCAACAAAAAGGAAAGCTAGCAAAGGCCGCAAGCCAAATTGTAAATATTAAAACAACTTGTGAAAAAAATGAGGCCCTCACAACAATCGCTGAGCAATTAATCATTGACCAAGATACTATCATTGCTGAAAATGCAAAGGATTTAGTAAATGGCAAGCAACAAGGAATGCCCGCTTCTACACTTGATCGCATTATGCTAAACAAAGAACGCATAGAAGCTATGTCAAGTGCTATTCAGTTACTTGTTGAATTAAATGATCCAGTCGGCAGTCTCTTAGAACGTATAGAAAAAGATAATGGATTACTGATTGAAAAGCGTCTAGTGCCAATTGGCGTTATCGGAATGATTTACGAGGCTCGACCTAATGTAACAGTAGATGCGGCAACATTATCATTGAAAACAGGCAATGCAGTCATTTTACGTGGTAGCTCTTCTGCCAAATTTTCTAATATAGCACTTGTGGCAAGCATTCAGCGTGCACTTAGTAAAACGTCTATCCCTGTGGACGCTGTACAATTAATTGAGGATACGAATCGTGAAACGGTCAAAGAATTATTCCATTTAAAAGAATACTTAGATGTATTGATTCCTCGTGGAGGAAAAGCACTTATTGACTTAGTAGTCAATGAAGCCACTGTACCCGTACTAGAAACAGGTGCTGGCAACTGTCATATTTATGTGGACCAAACGGCCGATTACATAAAAACAGAAAAGATTTGTATCAATGCGAAAACACAGCGTCCTTCAGTTTGTAATGCAGCAGAAAGCTTACTTATTCATCCAAATTGGTTTAAGGAGTATGGCCAACAGCTACTAAGCGCTATGCATCAAGCCGGTGTGATCATTATCGGCGATGAAACCGTTTGTCAAGCTCTAGAATTCGCTCAACTAGCAACAGCTAAAGACTATGCAACTGAATATTTAGATTTAAAGATTAGCGTTAAAATTGTAGAAAACGTTTATGAGGCAATTGAACATATTAATAAATACGGCACGAACCACTCTGAAGCCATCATGACCGAGGATCAGTTAGTAGCAAATACTTTCTTAAATAGTGTGGATGCTGCAGCAGTTTATCACAATGCCTCAACTCGCTTCACAGACGGCTTTGAATTTGGCTACGGTGCAGAAATCGGCATTAGTACACAAAAATTACACGCTCGAGGACCAATGGGTTTACCAGCGTTAACATCTACGAAGTATTACATTCACGGTAACGGCCAAATCCGAGAATAATTGTAAAACTATTAATGAAAAGCCGGCAGTTGACATACTTGTCGGCTTTCTCTGCCTATTCAGCTTTTTCTCTCAGCGGAGCGAAATAACGCTGTCTCTTCTACTTTTCACAAGCGTCAAAAATTATACTATTTTAAATAGAAAGAAGGTTTTGTATGAACATTTCAGCGATTATCAAACTAACTGTTTCAATGGCCCTTTTTGGCTCTATTGGATTTTTTACCGTTCATACTGGCATACCTGCTACTGAGCTAGTATTTGTTAGATGTATTTGCGCTACCCTCTTTCTAGGAGGAATGTGGCTTATCATAGGTGGTCATAAAACGGAGAAATGGGATAAAAAAGAAATATTACGTACCTTAATATGCGGGGTCTTTATCGTCTTAAACTGGGTATTTTTATTTAAAGCCTTTGAAGAAATGTCGATTTCCATTGCCATTTCTATCTATAATTTAGCACCAATATTCGTATTAATATTTGGCGCATTATTTTTAAAAGAAAAGATGACTATTCAAGCACTACTAGCAACAGTAACTTGTTTTATCGGCAGTATGCTCATTATTGGCTTAAATAATTTTATGTCACTCTCTGAGTTTATGAAATCTGGCTTTATTTGGGCATTATTGTCTGCATTGTTTTACGCGTTTACAATGCTAACAAGTAAAACAATCACAAATCTTAGCTCCTACGCCTTGACATATATCCAAACTACAGTAGGAATTGTCATACTATTCCCATTTGTGGATTTTTCGCTATTTGAAGGCTTAACGACCACAAACTGGCTATATATTTTAGGAACAGGCTTTATTCATACAGGATTTGTTTACTATTTATTTTTTGATAGTATTCGAAGCCTTTCTACTATTCTAGTTTCAGTATTAGTATTTGTTGACCCGGTTGTAGCTATATTGCTTGATATGCTGTTGCTTGATTTTATGCCGAGCTTTATGCAAATAATTGGTATTGTATTAATTTTTGGTGGCATTTTTTACACAATTTACGTGCCAAAGAAAAAGCGTGTGCCCCAGACATAATGTAAAGGAGATTTTTCCGTGAGTAAACTTTATGCAATCGGTGAATTATTAATTGATTTTACACCTACTGAACAAAATACCTCCCTTGCTACAGTTGAGCAATTTACTAAAAATGCTGGTGGGGCCCCTGCGAATGTTGCTGCAGTTTGCGCAAAGCTTGGGCAACAAGCGGCCCTCATTACACAGGTAGGTCAGGATGCTTTTGGAGATTTTCTCGTAGAAACGTTAAAAAAAGCCGCTGTCGATACGAGCTATATTGTTCAAACTGTTAAGGGTGAAACGAGTCTAGCTTTTGTTTCCCTGACAAGTGATGGCGGCCGTGATTTCTTATTTTATCGTCGCCACGCAGCAGATTTACTTTACAACAAAGAACAACTCCCACCTAATTTATTAACAGATCACGATATTCTTCATTTTTGTTCAGTTAATTTAGTGGAAAGCCCAATGAAATATGCACATATAGCCCTGATTGAACAAGCTCATCAGGTAGGTAGTCTTGTTTCCTTTGATCCCAATGTTCGCTTGCCACTATGGCGTGATGAGAAGGCATGTCGTCAAACAATTTTAGAATTTTTACCAAAGGCCCATATCGTGAAATTGTCCGAGGAGGAGCTTTTATTTTTAACAGCGATTGAGCATGAGGAAACAGCAGTCCATTCATTATTTCAAGGGAAAGTACAAGTACTCATAATTACTCGTGGAGCAGAAGGGGCAGGTCTTTATACTAAAAAGCTTCATGTCGAAGTCCCAGCTGACAATGTCCATGCAATTGATACAACCGGAGCGGGGGATGCCTTTATCGGAGCATTGTTAGCTATTCTTCTTCACAAGCAGATTACTGCGATCAATCTAATCGACTTTTGTAAGCAACAGACTACTCACCTCCTTACATTTGCGAATCGCTATGCAGGAGCCTCAACAGAAAAACATGGTGCCATAGCATCTTACCTTACCAAACATGAATTGCCATTTCAAGATAATATACTCTTTTAAATACAAAAGCATTTCTAATCGATTTAGCGATTTTGTTGGCCGTCACAGCTGGTGTGGAGTATATCCTCCGAAAAAAGCTAAAAAACGAGGCGATTCATGCCATCGTTACTCCGTCAGTCGTTATGTGGTCGCTTGAATTAGTACAAATGCGTAAAAAAGAACAAACCGTTGGCATGAAAGTGGGACTAGGCTGACTTCCTGTCAAATTATAAAACGAATGGCTTACCGTGACTAAAATTAGCACATTCGATTACTTGAAAAATCCAAAAGCAGGATACGATTTAGTATTTGTATCAATATTATTGAACGTGCTCGACGTGGAAATGAGATTTGGAGTGTTTTTTACTACGGAATAGTTCGTATATGCTATACCCTATTAAAATGTTTTTTCATTAAAATATGTGGGATGCCACAATCCATAAATTCTTCGCCTTCACGCTTATAGCCTAATTTTTCATAAAAGCCCTCCGCATAGGATTGTGCGTTTAATTTAGATTTTGCTAAACCTTTTTCAAGTGCTAGTTCCTCTAAACTATGGATTATCACTTTCCCTAAACCAAATTTGCGGAATTCTATTAATATACATATACGCTCTAGTTTGCCGTAGCCATCAACCACTCGTAGTCTGCCAGTGCCAACGGGTTGTTCGTTATAGTACACAAGAATATGATCACATGCTGCATCTAGTGTGTCGAATTCATCAAATTCTTCTTCCTCAGGCACCTTTTGCTCCTCTATGAAAACTTTTTGACGAATGGCAAATGCTGTTTGTAAACCCTTTTCATCTGTAATTTTTTTCGTGTTCATCTTTATATTCCTCCTCATTTTTTGCTGTTAGGAGGTACTTTCCGTTGGTAGAATTTTATTTTCCGCTGGTAGAACCTCCACTTCGCCGCTAAAACTTCTTTTCTCGCCAATTGAGCCGCTAGTGTCGCTTTGCAGAATCTCTCCCTTAGCTATAAAGTGAAATTCCCTTGAAATGGATGTTACTATATAGTATAGAGTATTTTTTATTGCAAATACAACAAAAACCTTGGAGGCAATTAATGAAGGAAATTTTGCGAGAAATTGGTGCGATTGCGCGGGCACTATAAGCTGCTGCGCTGCAGGAGCTCAGTCGCCCAGTCTCCGCTACCATCAATTTATTCGTAAAATAAAGAAAACCAGCGTCTCTGTTGTAAGCAGAGAGCTGGTTTATTTCTTTTACCCCGCATTAACGGGTCACTGATTAATTTTATTACTGGCGGGATTCTGTCATTTGCTTCCAAACAGAACCTTTTGCTTCCTCACCCTGTTCGATGCGGGCAATCGCCATTTTTACTTGTAGCTTCACTTCAAACTCTTTATCTTCTGCAGCAGCCTTTAATGCCGTTAATGATTTCTCGGTACCGACTTCATATAAGTACATAGCTGCACGCCAACGAACAAGTTTGTTTTTATCTTGTAATGCTTGCTGCATCGCGTCTTCAAATTCCACGAATCCGAGGTCACTCATACAATCTCCTGCAGTTCGACGGACCGCTGCGCTTTTGTCCTGTATTGCCTTTTCTAAATATGGCACAACTGCCACATCTTCAATCATTCCTAAATAAACGGTTGCCAGTCGACGGATAGACATTTGCTCATCTTGTAACGCCAAATCTAAAAGCCGTAAATCATCTAGCTCTGGATCTGCCATTTGGTCAAGCAATTGGAAACGTTTTTCCCATTCCGGTTGCTTAAACTGTTCAACAGTTATTTTTAGTTTAGCTGACTTCTCAATAGTTTTCTCAAACTCATTAATCATTGCGACAATCTCCGCTAAACGTTCCTCAGAATAGGTCACATCGATTTCTTGTTTTACTGCTTCCGCAATTTCCTCAAGCTCTCCATAACGTACGCCATAGTCGATCCATTTACGTTGGAAAATATAATTTTCATCGACTGCTGTCTCAATAATTTTATTGAAAGCTTTCACAAAGCGCTCACCACAGCTTACACGGTGCTCACGTTGGTTATCAAATACCTTTACTTGCAGTGGCACTTGCTTATAAAACTGCACATGAACGTACACTTCACCATAAAATTCATTGGCTACTTGTGCTGCGTTTTCTTCCTGTACATCTTCACCTAACACTTGACGAATGTTTGCTAAAATACCTTCCCATGCATACTTTGCATTACGCTCAACAGCGAAGAAATCTGCTACATGATAAACACCCTTAACACCTTCAATTGCTAAAATCGCCGCTGCTACACCGGTTGCTTCATCTTTATTATCCTTTGTAAAATTATAGCTTTTGCCAAAAGGTAACTCTGTATCAACGACAATCTTCATAGAATTAGGGCTCGGTGTCGGTTCAATTGTAATAATCTTCATGTCTATCGCTCCTTATCCATTGACGATTTCATCTAAATATGACCATCTTTCAATAAGGTGTTCATATTGTGCATTTAGCTCATCTAGCTTCCCCGTTAATTCCTGTAGCTCTGTAAAATCAGCACCAGCATTTGCAATACCTTCTTCTGTCTCCATAATGGCCGTTTCCGTCTTTTCTATTTCATCAGCAATTGTTTCCCATTCTTTCTGCTCTTTAAAGGATAACTTTTTCTTGTCCGATTTAGGCTTTTCGGTCTTAGGTTTTTCGACTTTTGGCGCCTCTACTTTTACAGGGACTTCCTGTTCGCGCTTTTGTAAATATTCACTATAAATATCAAGCGTCTCATTAACATGCCCAAGACCATCTAAAATCCACAGCTTTTTTGCCATTCGATCTAAGAAAAAGCGATCGTGGGATATAGTGATAACGACTCCAGGGAAATGCTCAATGAAATCCTCGAGCACACCTAATGTTTCAATATCCAAATCATTTGTAGGCTCATCTAGTAACAGTACGTTTGGTTGCTCCATTAATAATCGTAATAAATGCAGACGTTTACGCTCACCACCCGATAATTTACCGATAGGTGTACCGTGTGCATGAAGCGGGAATAAGAAGCGCTCTAGCATTTGCGCGGCTGAATAACGTACACCCTCTGCATCTGTGATATCATTGGAAGCTTCGCGGATATATTCAATCATGCGCTCATTTTCATTCATTTTTGGTAAAGTTTGTTTGAAATGTGCTAACTTCACTGTCGAACCAACAAGAATTTCACCAACATCAGGTGTAAGCTCTCCAGATAACATGTTCATTAATGTTGATTTTCCTACACCATTTGCTCCGATAATGCCGATACGATCGCCCTGCTGTAGTAAAAATGAAAAGTGATCAAGGATTTTTTGTTGACCAAAAGCCTTTGAAATATTTTCAGCCTCTAAAACCTTCCGGCCAAGACGAGTTGTTGCTAAGCCCATGTCAAGAGAAATATCCTCCGATTTACGCTCTAAGTTATCCTCTAACTGCTCGAAGCGCTGGATACGTGCCTTTTGCTTCGTAGAACGCGCTTTTGCTCCACGACGAATCCATTTTAATTCTGAGCGATAGCGGTTGCGATCTTTTTGTGCAGAGGCTGCTTTCATTTCCTCACGAATAGCACGAGCTTCTAAATAATCCCCATAATTCCCCGTATGGCGGTATAATGTTTGATCAGCCAGTTCGTAAATATGCGTGGATAGCTCATCTAGGAAATAACGATCATGGGTAATAAATATAACCGCTCCCTTTAATCGTAACACCATTTCCTGCAGCCACTCTGTAGACTGCACATCTAAATGGTTGGTAGGCTCATCCAATAAATATAAATCTGCTGGCTCAATTAATACTTTAGCTAAAGCAACACGTTTTTGCTGACCGCCTGACAAAGTTAATACTTCTTTATCAAACATTTCAATGCCCAGCTTCGTAAGCGCCGTCTTAGCTAGTGCATTGACATCCCAGGCCTGCTCCTCATCCATACGATGCTGCAAGCTAAATAGCGTTTTTTGTAAACTTTCTGAAGTCGGATTTAATGCAAGTGCAGCAACGGTTTCCTCATATTCACGATTCAGTTTTAAAATAGGAGAATCCCCTGCAAACACTGCTTGTAACACAGTTTCTCCACTTTGAAAAGTAGGCTCCTGTGGTAAATAGGCTACACGATATTTATTTGGGCGGTCTACTTCCATTGAATCCGCTTCGATTTCACTAGCTAAAATAGAAAGCAATGTGGATTTACCAGTACCATTAATACCAATTAGCCCAGCTCGCTCCCCTTCATAAATCGTAAATTCAATATTTTGAAAGAGTGTTTTATCGCCCACTGTTTTCGTTAAA
The DNA here is from genome assembly GCA_032053185.1 of Lysinibacillus sp. GTDB lineage: Bacteria > Bacillota > Bacilli > Bacillales_A > Planococcaceae > Lysinibacillus. Next base: position 3,946 of record DAMBVB010000050.1, on the reverse strand, counting down.
TGTTGTACTATTAAATGACTCATTACACTTGTCCATCTCTTTCATTAGGTGTTGTTTAGTGTCCATACTACTTTTATATGTAGTTTATTATTGATATCCATTTTTATCATAACACCAAATGACAGGTAAACAAAGGACAACAAACTCAAACCTCCTCCTTACATGCAAAATAAAGAAGGGTTAAAAATCTCAAAAAAATATCCGGATAGAAATATATTCCATCCGGATACAGAAGCTAATTATTTCACCAATAACCTAGAAGCTTCCACCATAGTCCTCCTACTATAACAAAAATCAGGATCGTAACAACGGAAACGACAAATCCAACTGTCCACCATTTTTTTTGGTCAATATAGCCTGCACCAAAGAAGACCGGTGCCGGACCAGAACCATAATGAGTAGTGGCGCCAAATAAATTACTAAATGCCGCTAATAATATAGCTGCCAACATAGCAGGTGCTCCCGCTTGCAACATAACAGATAAAAATGCTGCATACATCGCACTAATATGTGCAGTGGAACTCGCAAAGAAATAATGAGAATAGAAATAGACTAAAGCTAATATGACAACAGCCCATATCCAGCTATACCCAGATACAAGTCCACCTACTTCATTACTAAACCATGGAATCAGCCCTAGTTTGTTCATAAAAGATGCCATCATAAATAGCGTTGCAAACCAGATTAGTGTATCCCATGCTCCTTCTTCCTTTTTAATATCTGTCCATGTTAAGACATCTAACAATAACAGCAAGGAAAGACCTATAAGAGCTGCCGTTGTTGCACTAATGCCTAAGTAATCTCCACCAATCCATAACGACAACACAGCAACAAATACAACGATCATTCGTTTTTCAGAACTTTTCAGTGGACCAAATTCATCCAGCTTCTTTTTAGCGATCGCTGCTGCCTCTGGTGTTTCTTTGATTTGAGGTGGATAGATTTTATAAATAACATAAGGAACAACGATTAAAGCCGTCAATCCAGGGACAATCATAGCCATTGCCCAACCAAACCAAGTAATCGTTACTCCAGCTGAATCACTTGCTAACTTTACAATTAAAGGATTCGCTGCCATGGCTGTCATAAACATAGCTGATGTTATTAAATTCCCTTGAAAGCCTACCTTTAAAAGAAAGGCCCCCATCTTACGCTCTGTTCCGTCTTCTGGTTTAGATCCGAAAGTATGAGATAATGACTGGATAATTGGGAATATAACACCACCTGCACGAGCTGTATTACTAGGAATAGCCGGTGCTAATATTAGGTCACTTGCTAGTAAAGAATAAGACAGACTCAAAGTTTTTTTCCCAAAAAGACGAACAAATACATAGGCAATTCGTTCGCCAAGTCCCGTTTTAATAAACCCTCGAGAAATAAAGAAGGCAATAACAATTAGCCAGATCGTTGAATTACCAAAACCGCTTAATGTCTCTTCAATCGTTAATGTATTTGTTATGGCAATCATAGCCATAGCAATAAAGGATATAGCTCCCATCGGCAACGGTTTCGTGATAAATCCTATAATTGTCGCCACAAAAATTGCAAATAGATGCCACGCTTTTTCCTCTACGCCTGAAGGTACAGGACAAAACCAGATAGCCACGCCAACAGTAAGGGTAATGAAGAAAGGAACCCATTTGACTCCGCTTTTTGCTTCTTTCATAATGTTAAAACTCCTTTGACAGTTACCCCAATGTAATTAAAAGGCGATTTCTCCCACGATCTAATATTTAAATAAAATAGACCTAATTCAAGATCCCCATTGTAAAAAACATAAGTAATTATATATGCTTTATGTAATAGAAGAAAAGAGCTTTGGCTTATTTCCCCAAAAAAAATGACCCTTTATTCGAAAATATTTCCCTTTTTGTCAATTTTATTGGTGAAAAGCTCCTTTTTTAAAGCATTCATTACATTAGCATGTGCAATATCTATTAAAAAGAGTCATATATGTTTTTAATAGCTTCAATGCGAGAAGCAATCCCCATATGTACCAGCTTTATTTTCATAAAATTTCAATTGTTATTTTCGTTGTTTGACTGTTTTAATTAATCACCATATAGTGGAAATATAATAAAAAACAGGTTCACCACCATAACGTGTCGTTGATTTCCGTCGTCCTGTGATAACGCCTTCGTGACCAACCTCGTGTTGGCCCGATGCCCACAGGAAAGCGATCCTCACCCCTATCGTATGAATCAGTTAATGACTAGTGGAAATTAAAAGTAAAAGGATGTTTTTAATAAAATGAATTTAAACGGGTTTTTTATGTTAATTTGCAGTATATTATCTTTTCTTACGTTCTGTTTTTTAGTTTTATTAAATAGAATTGCTTTTATATTGGAAAATCCAAATTTTGTTTTTGAACAAGAAGAACCTATTCAAAAATGGCTTGATCTGAATAATGCATTAATTAATTTCGCGACATTCGCTCCATTAGGGCTTTCTATTATTTTGTTAGTTGTTTTTATATTGTTAAAAATAGATGGTAATAGTCATTTAAAAAGTTAACCTACAGATAATGTGGTTGCTCTAAATTATTTAAAAATAGGACAGGAATAAACCCTGCCTATCTACTTAAGCATTAACACCAGCTTTCTTTAATGAGGCAGTCATGTTACCGTTTGAAGTTACATAAGTAAATCGTTGCGGAGTGCTTTGCTATGCAATATTCTTTTTACAATTTGGGTATTAAATGTCCCCCATTCGAAAATCTCCGAGGTAAATTAATGAGCAATATTCAAACAATAAAATCCGTTGTCTATTGAAAACGACAACGGATTATTTTTAGTAACGTGAATAATTACTTACCTATTTCATTTTGTAATTGCGCTAAAAACTGTACCATAAATTGATGGCGCTCTTTAGCCATTTGCTTACCTTTCTCTGTCATCATTAAATCCTTCAGCAATAATAGCTTCTCATAAAAATGGGTAACAGAGGATGTATTTTTTTGGCGATACTCCTCCTCTGTCATATCCGTACGTGCATCCTCTTCCTTGTCGTAAAGCTTTCGACCCTTAGCTCCACCATAAGCAAAGGTACGTGCAATACCGATTGCTCCAATCGCATCTAAACGATCTGCATCTCGTGCTATTTTTGCTTCGAGAGAAGTTGCCTCTAGCTCATTGCCACCATTAAACGATACTTGTGCGATGCAATCTCGAATATGTTGCTTTTTCTCCTCGCTTAAAGACAGCTCGGCAATCAGCTTATTTTCTTGCTCTTTGCTATCGGTATACTTTTTATCACTGACATCATGCAAAAGCACAGCAATTTTCACAACTTCTGCATCGGCTTCTGGCTCCGTATGTAAAATTGCTAACGCATTTTGATAAACACGTTCAATGTGTTGAAAATCATGACTTGCATCAAATTGCTCGTAAATCCCTCGTACTTTGTCCATTAAATTATTCATATCTTTGTTCAGTCCCTTCATACTTTATTATACGGTATTGTTTAGAATAGTTGGTCATTATGTAAACTCTATGTTTACAAAAAAACAACATGGACAGTTGTTTTCAATCGACGTTATTTTCTGAATATTGTAACATTAATGTACAGACCAACTATTTTGTTCTGTAAGCTCACTATTTCAGTGATGTACAAGAACTATGTTTTAACAGACATAAACAACTTCAGCGGGCATTACAATTGAATACTGTGTTGAAAGATGACATGCGTATAATGAAAACCAATTATCTAAATAAAAGTGAACACTTTCCCTTAAAAATTCTTTGTTTTAACCCGCATAGTACATGTACATGACGAGATAAGTGAACAAACAGTTTTAACGACCATGATGGCTTTGACCATATGTCGCAAGCTTGTGATATTTTTATCATTAATAGATGTTATCTTCTCCTATTCATTACCTTGAAAATGTGTTATAAACGTCGAAATAAATATGTACAAAAATGCTTGTTTAACCAAGTACATTTTT
>DAMBVB010000049.1:0-24453 GCA_032053185.1 Lysinibacillus sp. | reverse complement strand
CCTGAGCGTTTCCCCGACGAGCCCGAGCACTTTAGCCCCCTACCTGAGCGTTTCCCCGACGAGCCCGGGCACTTTAGCCCCCTGCCTGAGCGTTTCTACGATTTTATCCGTCCAACAGAAAAAGCCGTATGTACGCCTTTTCCACGACGCAAATACGACTTTCCAAATCGATGATCATAAAGTAGTAGTAGATTTTATTTAGCAGAATGCTGCTTCTTGCTTCTCTGATAATTCAATTTCAAAGCCTAAATCCTCAAGCATACGATAATCACTGTTTGCTTCTTGTCCTTCAGTTGTTAAATAATTCCCTACAAAGATACTGTTTGCTGCATATAAGCCTAGTGGCTGAAGTGACCCAAGATTAATTTCACGACCACCAGAAATACGAATTTCCTTTGTTGGATTCATATAACGGAACAACGCTAAAACCTTTAAGCAATAGCGTGGATTTAATTCCTTCGTCCCTTCCAGCTTCGTGCCATCAATCGCATTTAAGAAGTTAACCGGAATGGAATCCGCGTCTAATTGATGAAGTGCACACGCAATATTCACGACATCCTCTTTTGTTTCCTTCATACCAATAATGGCACCTGAGCAAGGTGATATTCCATGCTTTTTCACAATTTCAACCGTATTTACACGATCTTCATACGTATGGGACGTAGTAATAAAGGAGTGATGTCGTTCAGATGTATTTAAGTTATGATTGTAACGATCCACCCCTGCCTCTTTTAATTGCTGTGCCTGTTCTTCTTTTAATAAGCCAAGACAAGCACATACTTTTAAGCCATACAGCTCTTTAATTTCTGTAACAGCTTCACTTACAACATTGACATCCTTTCGAGTTGGCCCACGACCACTTGCCACAATGCAATAAGTGCCAATTTTATTGTCAAATGCTCGTTTTGCCCCTGCTAAAATTTCCTCTTTCGTAATGAATGGATATTTTTCAATCGGTGCTGTTGATTTAGATGACTGTGAACAATAGCCACAATCCTCTGGACAATAACCGCTCTTAGCATTCATAATCATATTTAATTTTACTTTTTTCCCATAGTAGTGCTTACGAATAGTAAAAGCACCGTCCATCACCTTCAATAGTTCATCATCATCACTATTTAAAATGGCGAGAGCTTCCTCATTGCTAATGATTTTCCCTGCAATAACTTCCTCTGCTAACTGGAACCAATTCATTTAAACATTCTCCCTCTCTACTTGCATAATTGCGCCCGGAAATGTTGGTTACATTACATAGGTGATGCCCCCACCTTGTGTAAAAACTGGCAAACCAACGCCTATGTAGACGAGTTAACTTTGCAATCCATTGCGACTGCCGAGCAAACAGCCTGCTAAAAATACAAAAACAATTTGTAATGTAAACGGCACTACTACTAGCGGTATGTTAATAAATGCATCGATTGCGGTGAAAGCGACAAACATCGCAATCATCACAAATGACAGTGTTGATTGTCGTTTGAACGACTGACTCCCTCCCACTCCTCAAAAAATTGCATGATCGTCTCTTTTGTTGTATCAATCATAAAACGCATTTCATCATCAGTTATGATGTATGGAGGCATGAAATATACTATATTGCCGAGAGGGCGAATCAGTAAGCCTTTTGCTAAGGCACGTTTATAGATTTGATAGCCGATACGTTCCTCACTCGGTAATGGCTTCTTTGTTTCACGATTAGCGACTAATTCAATTGCGCCAACTAGTCCTAGCTGTCGATATTCACCAACAAACGGCAACTCCCCAAATGCATTCATAGCTAACTCTTGCATACGTTCACCCTTGTTTTCTACCATATCAATCACACGTTCCTCTTCAAACATTGTCAAAACTTCTAAGGCTACACGACAAGCAAGTGTATTACCGGAATAGCTATGAGAGTGTAAAAACGCTTTCATTGTACTGTAATCATCATAAAAAGCGTTGAATACATTATCAGTCGTTAAAACTGCAGATAGTGGCAAATAACCACCCGTTAAACCTTTTGATAAGCACATAAAATCTGGAGCAATACCCGCTTGCTCACAGGCAAATAATGTACCTGTTCGTCCAAACCCAACTGCAATTTCATCGGCAATAAAATGCACATCGTATTTTGTACAAAGCTCTCGTAATCGCTTCAAATATAGTGGAGGATACATTTTCATGCCTGCAGCTGCTTGAATGAGTGGCTCAATCATAATAGCTGTAATTTCTTCATGGTGCTGACGAAGCTCCTCTTCAACAAATTGAATGCATTGGGCTTGACAGCTTCCTGGATTGTCTTGAAAAGGACATCTGAAGCAATCCGGTCCTTGTGCACGTACTGTATCCAATAAAAGCGGCTGATACACTTCGTTATACAGCCCTACCCCGCCAACAGATAAGGCACCCAGTGTTTCACCGTGATAAGCATCCGTTAAAGCTAAAAAACGCTTTTTCTTCGTTTTTCCCGTCTGCATATGATATTGAAAACTCATTTTTAATGCGACTTCTATTGCTGAAGAGCCGTTATCTGCAAAAAATACTTTATTTAAACCAACTGGCGTTAAGTCGACTAATTTTTCTGCCACCTTAATGGCAGGTTCATGTGAAAAATTCGCAAAGATTGTATGCTCTAATGTAAATGCTTGATCGCTTAATGCTTGACTTATACGTGGATTCGCATGTCCAAATAAATTGACCCACCAGGAAGATACGGCGTCTAAATAACGATTATTATGTTCATCGTAAAGCCATACACCTTGTCCTTTTTGAATTATAATTGGTGGAAATTGCTCATAGTCCTTCATTTGTGAGCAAGGATGCCAAACATGCCGTAAATCTCTCATCTGCAATTCAGTTAATGCTTGTTTCATATTTGACCAACCTTTCAAACAAAGATGTGTGTGAAATAGAGTAGTCAACAATCTGTGAAATATCCTTAAACTTTGGGATCGTCGCATATGGCAAATCATGATGTTGTAGAATCGTTTTCACATTATCTTGTTCCATCTGACTACCTGTGTCTCCATTTAAAACAATGCCAAGAACCTCAACATTACGAGCATGTAACGCCTCGAGTGTAAGCAATGTATGATTAATTGTCCCTAAAGTTGTTCGTGTAACAAGTACGACCGGAAGCTTACTTTGAACGATGACATCAAGAAGCGTATTTTCTCCATATGTATCTAACGGAACAAACAGCCCTCCTGCTCCCTCGCAAATAACGACATCGTATGCTTGCTGTAACAACTGCATTTGCTGTAATAAATACTTCACATTTATTTGCTGTCCCTCCAGCTGCGCAGCAAAATGTGGTGATGCGGCTTCCTTAAACGAATAGCCATGTAAATTTTCTTGCTTTAGTCTTTGTAATGAATACTTTTCATACATTGCTGTATCGTAGTAATAGCAATGCCCATTGTCATTAATTACGCCAGTTTGCACGGGCTTATAGGGCGTGACTTGTAAATCATGCTTTTGTAATTGACGCATCAGCAATATAGTGATAACCGTTTTACCGACATCTGTATCTGTGCCAACAACCCAAAAATGTTGCATCGTTAACCTCCTCCTCTCTTTTAAGTTAACTATTCATAGTTTTTAAGTTAACACATTTAATTTTATTTTGTAAATGCTATTTCCAAATTTATTCAAAAATAGCCCTTTTCTTAACGAAAAACAGTGCATTTTGTGATAACTTATACATTTTTTTCATCAATATAAAACACTGTGTTTATTAAAAGGTCCTCTTCTATAGCATAGGGGTTGATTTCCTTTCCGACTGTTTCCTCTAACCCTTTATTAACTAGTACTTTAGATGGGTCCTATTCATATCCAGATTATTTTATCGCTTTATTATCTTCGTTCGTAGTATTAAACTAAACGGGGGTGGCTATGTTTGGTATTTTTAAAGAGTCAGACAAGATTAGTGATACCTATGAGCATGTTCATTTTATTTTAAAATCCATACTCACATACGAGCTAAAAGACTTACCTATCCGCTATGAATTTTGGTATCGTGTGGCTATTCGTCAGGAAGAATTGCGAACGATAAATACCGAGCATCGAGCAAAGATTTCTATGACTACCGCAGTAGGACGATTTCACCAAACACAATACGAGAAAACGAAACAAAAATTAGCAAAACTTGAACGTCTCGAAGATATGTATAAATCGTTTTGTATGGAGGAAGAACGAGAGGCATTAAATCATCGACTCTCTTTTCAAAAAGAAGCGATTTCTGAGCTATATGAGCATGTCCAAAATAAAGAGCTATATGTGTATTGCGATGCTGTACAACAACAATTTTGGGATGCAGTGAGTGAAGACATATTACATGCAATAGCCCACCTAGATTAAGTAGGTGGGCTATTAACGACCCTTTGATAATATTATTAATTCCTTCATAAAGACTTGAATCACATAATGAATTGAAATTAAAGCTGGTGAAATTTTACTCGTCATAAAATTTCACCAGCTTTTTAGATTTCAGAAATTGGTTTGTCCCAACCTTTGACGCTTACTCTTCGAACATCCCTTAAAGTATGCTCAAGCTTGTTTCCTTTATATCCGTGATTAGCATATAACCCGGTGCATGGGTAATTATAATAGAGGGTTTGCTTTCCATTGCTACTGCCTGAGGGGTTACGCCACAAGCCCAAAATACTGGTATTTCCCCTGGCTTCATGGACACGGCATCACCAAAATCTGGTTTTGAAATATCCATAATACCTATTTGTTCTGGACTACCAATATGAATTGGTGCACCGTGTACATTTGGAAAACGCGAAGTAATTTGGATCGCACGAATCGCATCCTCTGGTGTCATGGGACGCATACTGACAACAGTTGGTCCTTCAAACATACCTGCCTTTTCACACGCGATATTTGTTTTATACATGGGTACATTACAGTTTTCTTGAATATGTCTTATTGGAATACCTGCTTCAAGAAGAGGTGTTTCAAATGTAAAACTACACCCTATTAAAAAACCTACCATATCCTCTTCCCAATAATCTGTAATATCTAATACTTCTTCCGTTAAAATACCATCCCGATAAATACGATATTTCGGAATGTCCTTGCGAATATCTGCATTTTTAGCAATTTTTGAAGGTATAAATGATCCGGGTTCTGTCACGTCTAATAATGGGCACGGCTTTGGATTTCGCTGACAAAATAGTAGAAAGTCAAAGGCATGCTCCTTCTTCAAAATCACTAAATTTGCTTGTGTAAACCCAATCGACATGCCAGAAGTTGGTTCAGAAATTTCTTGATTGCGAATAAGTTTACGGATTTCATTCGGCTCTAAAGCACTATATGTTGTCATCAACCATTCACTCCCTATAAATTAACCATCCATGAAAGATGCTCATGGATGGTGGTTATAAGATTAACTAAAAATTTTTGGAATTTGTTCAATTAATGTAATAATGCTGAGATATCCCATCAGAACAACTACAATTGCTCCAGTGACAGTTAACCAACGTGGATGCTTATACGTACCAACAATTTCTTTTTTGTGTGCAGCAACTAATATAATGCCAAGTGCTAATGGTAAAATCAATGCATTTAATGCCCCTACCAAAATTAACACATTAACAGGCTTTCCAACCAAGGCAAAAGTTGTTGTTGACATGACGATAAATGCTATAATCACCCAATTATGATATTTCTCAATATTAGGATGGAATGAACGAATAAATGAAACGGATGTATAAGCTGCACCTACAACAGAAGTAATCGCTGCAGCCCACATGATCATACCAAACATACGATAACCAATATTACCCGCTGCTAGTTGGAAAACAGATGCTGGTGGATTGGCAGAATCAATGACTAAACCTTTTGAAACAACACCAAGAACCGCTAAAAATAAAGCAATACGCATGACGCCAGTAATCAAAATCCCTGTCACTGAGCTTTTTGTTACTTCTGACAAGGATTCTTGTCCTTTGATGCCAGCGTCCAAAAGGCGGTGACCACCAGCAAAAGTAATGTAACCTCCAACTGATCCACCAACCAACGTTACAATCGCAAACCAACTAATTTCTTTAGGCCAAACAGTGTTCACAAGCGCTTCTCCTACAGGTGGTGAAGTTTTAAAAGCAACGAATAGCATGAGTAGAATCATGACACCGCCAGCAATTTGCGCAACCTTGTCCATTGCCTTCCCTGCTTCTTTATAGATAAATATAAAAATAGCAAAAAGTGCACTTACAATAGCACCCATAATTGGATCTACGCCAAGCATTGCATTTAACCCTAATCCAGCTCCAGCAACGTTACCAATATTGAATGCTAAACCACCTATCACAATCATAATTGCAAGGAGAACACCTAATCCAGGTAATACCTTATTGGCAATTTCTTGCCCTCGCAAGCCTGATACAGCAATGATTCGCCAAACGTTTACCTGTGCGACAATATCTAGTATTAATGAAATTAAAATGACAAATCCAAAGCTAGCCGCTAATTGCTGTGTAAATACTGTTGTTTGTGTTAAAAAACCTGGTCCGATAGATGAGGTAGCCATTAAAAAGGCTGCTCCTATTAACACACTTTTACTTGCTGTTTTCGTAACAAATGCACCTTTTTTCTCTTGCTCGATTCTTGCTTCACTAACTTCCATTTTTTTTGCACCCATTGGATTATCCCTCCTTGATCGCACGTACTGCTATTTGATGTTCTGCAAATTTTGAATGAATATATTTTGCAAATTCTACAGCATGTTCCCCGTCCCCATGAATACAAATAGTATTTGCTTGTAATGGGATTTCGATTTGCTGTTGTGATAGCACAATTCCCTCTTTCACCATTCTCACGACCTGATTTACAGCTTGATCCTTATCGGTAATCAATGCATCAGGTTGTTCACGAGATGTTAAAGAACCATTCTTCTGATAGGTACGATCTGCAAACACTTCATGGGCTGTTTGAAGCTCTACTTTTTCTCCGGCTTTTGTTAATTCACTACCTGAGAGACCGAATAACACTAGTGAAGGTGAAATATCAAAAATGGCTTGTGCTATTGCCTCAGCAATCGCTGGATTTTTAGCAGCCATATTATAAAGTGCTCCATGTGGCTTAACATGCTGCATCGTTTCATTGTAAGCCGTTAGAAAACCTTGCAATGCTCCAACTTGATAAATAACCATATCATAGGCTTCCTGTGGTGTGATGTTCATCTCTCGTCGTCCAAAGCCATTTAAATCCGGTAATCCTGGATGTGCCCCGATTTTCACATCATTCGCAATGGCTAGTTTAACTGTCTCTCGCATGACTGTTGGATCTCCAGCATGGAATCCACAAGCAATATTAGCAGAGGTTACATATTTTAAGATTTCTTCTTGCTCTCCTAGTCGATAACGACCAAAACTTTCCCCCAAATCACAGTTTAAATCAACTCGAAACATTTTCATCACCCTGTTTTCTTCCCACTAAAGTAGAATACGTTCACTCACATTTGGTACCGATATTCGGAACTTTAGTTTTGAAATTTAAAAAAATCTTAACATATTTTATTATTGCTGAAAAGTGTAAATTTAAAATTTTTAGAAAAAAATATTTTTTAAAAATTTTCATTCAAATTAATCTTGTTTTCGTTTATTGTTTAAATATAATATTAATAATCCGTTATTTAAAACTTATAGACCGAATTACGAAACTTCAGGAGGTGGTTTTTATGCTGAACTTAAAAGAGAATGTACAGATAAGACCTTTGGGCGATTCTGCACTAGTTATACATGTAGGGGAAGGAATCAGTGAGGACATTCACAACAAAGTTAAAACGCTATTGAATTTATTAGAGAGGAATCCATTTGAAGGATTCATCGAGGTTGTGCCTGCCTACAATACTGTGACAGTTTATTACAATCCGATTGAAGTATACTTTTCAAATATAGAAAAAGGAGGCGAAATACCTTACGAAAAAGTGAAAGCAACAATTCTTTCTTTAATGAACCAATCTCACATAGTTGAAACAACGAAGGAGCGTATCGTAAAAATCCCTGTCGTATATGGTGGAGAAATGGGACCAGATCTAGAATTTGTAGCCTCTTATCATGGTTTAACACCTAATGAAGTCATTACAATTCACTCTTCTGTAGAATATCTTGTTTACATGATAGGCTTTGCTCCAGGTTTTCCGTTTATGGGAGGAATGGACAGGCAAATTGCAACACCTCGTAAAGAAACGCCACGGTTATCCATTACTCCAGGATCTGTTGGAATTGCGGGAAATCAAACAGGGATTTACCCATTAGAAACTCCAGGTGGATGGCAAATCATCGGACGAACGCCTTGTCGTTTGTTTCTACCTGAACAATCTCCTCCAACCTTATTACAACCGGGTGATCGAATTCGGTTTGTACCAATTTCGGTGGAAGAATATAAGATCGATTGGGAGATGAAAATATGGGCATAAAGGTATTACAGCCAGGTATACTAGCAACCATTCAAGACCTAGGAAGATATGGGCTACAAAAGTTTGGTGTGATCGTCGGAGGCGCAATGGATTCAATGTCCTTACGAATTGCGAATTTACTTGTTGGAAATTCGGAAGGAGAAGGTGCTCTTGAGGTGACACTTTATGGAACAACCCTTTTATTTGAAACGGATGAACTGATCGCAATTACAGGTGGCAATTTACAACCTACAATAGACGGCAAAGAAGCACCAATGTGGCGACCACTTTTCATTCAAAAAGGCTCTGTTTTAAAATTTAATGCGGCGATTAGTGGTTGCCGAGCCTACGTATCATTTAGTGGCGGAATTCAAGTGCCCAAAGTGATGAGCAGTAAAAGCACCTACATACGTGCTGGAATTGGAGGATTTCAAGGAAGAAAATTGCTGAAGAATGATGTCTTTGAAATAGATCGACGCTCCGCGTTAGGAGAAGAACTTTTTAATCAATTAAAAAAAGAACCAACGTACCTTTCTTGGTCAGTACATTACACATCTTTTGTTACATTTAAAAAAACGCAAACAATCCGCTTCATAAGAGGCTCTGAATATCAGCATTTCGATGAGGAGAGTTTAAAAAATTTCCTTACAACGCCTTACACCATCACAACACACGCAGATCGAATGGGCTATCGATTAGCAGGAGAGGCTATTCAATTAAAAGAGCCATTTGAATTATTATCCGAAGGAGTTACATTTGGAACGATTCAAGTGCCCCCCAATGGGCAACCTATTATTTTAATGGCAGATCGTCAAACAACTGGTGGATATCCTAAAATAGCTCAAGTGATTGCTGCCGATTTACCCTCATTAGCACAAATGCAAGCAAATGGTCGAATCTATTTTAAAGAGGTTACTCTTGAAGAAGCTCAATTGGCATTAATACATCAAGAAAGAATACGAAATGAATTAGCATTTGGGCTCCGTTTAAAAAGGTTTTAGAAGCGATAGAGGCTATTCAAACGTCCAAAATTCGATTATTTAGATCGTAATGTTTTCTAAAAAGTTTGCAAATAAGCGTGGGTAATCTCAAATGACTTTTGAGACTACCCATTTTTTTAAAGCGGTTCATACCCCAATTGGTTAGAAATCTCTGCGGTAGCCTTTTTAAGTTTATCGACGAAGATTTCAACGTTTTCCCCTTGATAATTGGTTTCTAGTCCCGCAATACTCATAGCTGCCACGACTTCTCCTTTATGATTGTAAATCGGTGCTGCAACAGCAGATGTATAATTTTCTAATTCTGAATGGCTGATTGTATAACCAAGTTCTCTAGCCTGTACAATCGTTTCTAAAAGCCTTTCCTTTTCTGTAATCGTTCCCATTGCAAATGATTTAAATTCTACCGATTCGAGATATTCCTTTATGTCTGCATCCGGTAAAAAGGATAATACAGCACGAGGGCATGCCCCTGCATAAAGAGGACTTTTTTTACCAATTGCTGTGTAGAGTCGAACTTTTTGCTTCGTATCTATTTTCTCGATATAAACAGCATCGTCACCATCACGAACGATTAAATTAATCGCTTCTTTTACATCATTATGTAACTCATTCATAATTGGCTCTGCAATTTTTCGCACATCTAGACGCATTGATACTAGATGTCCAAATTTAAGGAACAGAGTGCCCAACCTATATTTTGTATCAGTTCCCTTTTCTAAAAATTCCATTTCCTCGAAAGATTTCAACATGCGGAAAGCAGAGGTTTTAGGGATTCCTGATAACTCAATTACTTCTTGAAATGACAGTTCAGAATGATCGATAAATAGATTTAAAATATCCATTGAACGGACAACTGTTTTATTATTATTTGCCAATTTGAGTTTTCTCCCCCTTCTATACTAGCTTTCAACTATCTTAAATTTCCTTTTCTTAATTATACCTAACATCTTCCTGTTTTTATATACCCTGGTTCATTATCATAACGTGTGGTTGATTGTTGGTTCCGGATGGGGGCGGTCGGGCCAACAGATGTTTTTTGGGCGAAAGCGAAGCGACAGCAACAGCACCGAGGTTGATCACGAAGGCGTGACCATAGGACGTGATGCTTTTAGCCTTCGCTCCTCTATTGCTAATCCCTCACTTCATAAGGTTTTGCCCAGATTGCCCCAGCCACTTTCAAATATAAACCTTAACGGCTTGTATAAATTCATAAATAAAATATCCGGCAAAGCCAATTAGTAGTATGCCCGCTACCATTGTAAGCGACTTAATGACCTGACGACTCATGGCTTTACGGGTAATTGAAACAATAGTCACCAAACCTATGTCATGCAACAATATGCCACTCAGAACCCCTGCAGCGATCACTAAAAAGTTCGTTGACTCTCCCAGCCCATAAGATTTAGCTAGTACAACGCCAAAAACATTTACCCAAAATACTAAATTTCCAGGTGAAATGGCAACTAGTAAACCATTACAATAAGAAATAAAAAATGATTTTGTCACTTTCTCCCCTACAAGCGTCATATCATGATCAGCATTTTTTATAGAATCCAGCCCTAAAAGGAATAAAAAGCCAGCCCCTATAATCCACATAGGAATTTGAATAATTGGCATTGCTAAAATGGACGCTAGTCCCATATACAATGCAAAAACTAATACAATATCAATGGTCATACCACCAAGCCCGACAGCCCAGCCATGCATAAAGCCATTTTTTAGTCCTTGCTTTGTCATTTCTACGGTAATGGCTCCAACAGGCATGGCCATCGCAAGTCCTACAAAAACATACGCTACATATAAACTCAAATAAACACTTCTTTCATGCTTAATTAATTGCGCCATGACGAAATTGCGTCCGGAGGCTTTATCTTCATTCAGTAGATGCTTAAATCCTCTGTAAAAGAACCATAATTGTCTTCATTTTACTTACAAAGGTAGAAGTTTTCTGTAACTGTCATTAAATATACGAGTACTCAATCGAGCTGCTAAATACCCCTTTAATAAATTGACCAAAAAATAGTAGTACAAACGAGGGCCTTTGTTTGTACTACTAATGTTAGTATGTTTTTCTTTTAGAGCATTTGCTTTTTCCATTGCGCAAGCACGTCATTGGACTTCGCAATGTCCACTTGTAATGAAACCTGTTTAGCAGAGCAACGTTTCTTAGCCTTTTCCCAGGCTTCTTCTAGAGCAGGTAAATAGCTTAAATTTTTTGTAGCTGCGACAAGCTGTAAAAAAATATTCCCTTGAATATAGTACCAGCGAGGGTTGATGCTATCTAACTGAATAGCTTCTTCAATAAGACGTAATGCCAAATACGGACGGCCTTCATTTCGACTCAAAAACTGTGCGAAGGCTCCCCAGTAAAGAGCTTTATTTGGCTGTAGTTTTATTGCCTCCGCATATTGCACAAGTGCTTTGTCATGCTCCTTTGCAAGAGCAAAATATTCAGCCATTGTATAATAGGCATTCGCTTGTGCCTCAACCGATCCAGCTAATAATTCATCTACTACTTTACCGAATTGCTGGTCATCCCCACTCCCTATGTATGCGGCGAGTACATCGCGCTCTGGGTAAGAGCCATCTGTCCGTTCAACACTTTGCTTCACTTTTTCAGCAGTAGGAACTGGCATATTTGCAAAACTGTTCCCTTCCAATAATGTAACGTGCTGTTGTATTGTTGGAAATAATTCATGTTCTGTAAACGCACTATTAGCTATAAGTGCTTTGGCTAATTGATAGCTTGCTTTCACATGACCATTTAAAAATAATTCATTTATTTGTTCGACTTGCTCATCAAACCGTTTGATCACTATTTAAATCCTCACCTTCACAAAAAAAGTCTTATAGGTATTTTACCATCTTTAAGACGTAAAACAGACTAAATAGCAATAATTTTTCTATAATTCTTTCAATTGAGAACTACAATTTAACGCGAGAAATATGGTATTTCTTTTATTAAAGCAGTTTTGAAGCGATTCCAAATTTTTCGTTGATGTTGAACTAAAAAGTAATCCCCCCTTCTCTACATTCGTAACAACGGATTTTTTTTCACGAAAAGCCCCTTTTTTCGTGGTATTCCCCTCTGAATACGCCAAATTGTTGTGGAACAGCAAAAAAAATTGTAGAAAATCTTAAAAGAATGATTGAGTAGTAAATCAATTTTCTGTATAATCAGCTTGTTTGACAATACTTATATGAATTTGGGGGTAGACAATTGGGTAAAGCATTGATTATAGGAGCTGGCGGAGTAGCCAGTGTTGTGGTACACAAGTGTGTTCAAAATTCAGACGTATTTGAGGAAATTTGTATCGCAAGTAGAACTGTTTCAAAATGTGACGCTCTAAAAGAAAAACTAGACGGTGGAAAAACAAAGATTCACACTGCACAGGTAGACGCAGATAACACGGAAGAGGTTATTGAGCTGATTAAAGCCTTTGGACCAGAAGTTGTTATTAATGTAGCACTACCTTATCAAGACTTAACGATTATGGATGCTTGCTTAGCGACAGGTGTACACTATGTGGATACTGCAAACTACGAGCCACCTGAAACGGCAAAATTTGAATATAAATGGCAATGGGCTTATAAAGAGAAGTTCGAAAAAGCTGGCTTAACTGCTTTACTTGGTAGCGGATTTGACCCAGGTGTAACGGGCGTTTTCACAGCTCATGCACAAAAACATGAATTTGATGAAATCCACTACATTGATATTGTAGATGCAAATGCTGGTGATCACGGTTACCATTTCGCAACAAACTTCAACCCAGAAATCAACATTCGTGAAATTACTGCGAATGGTCGTTACTGGAAAGAAGGCGAGTGGGTTGAAACGGCACCACTTGAGAAAAAAGAGGTTTATAACTTACCAGAAATCGGTCCAAAAGATATTTACCTTTTATACCATGAAGAACTAGAATCACTTGCTAAAAACATTAAAGGCTTAAAACAAATCCGTTTCTGGATGACATTCTCTGAAAAATACTTAACACATTTAAAAGTATTAGAGAATGTTGGTATGACTTCTATCGAGCCGATTGAATTTGAAGGACAAATGATTCAACCAATTCATTTCCTTAAAGCTGTACTGCCTGATCCAGCATCACTTGGACCACGTACAAAAGGAAAAACCAATATCGGTTGTATTATTCGCGGTCTAAAAGATGGTCAGGAAAAAACTTACTATGTGTACAATGTATGTGACCACGAGGAATGCTATAACGAAGTAGGTTCACAAGCAATTTCCTACACAACAGGTGTACCAGCAATGATTGGTGCCATGCTTGTAATGAACGGTCAATGGCGTAAACCAGGCGTTTGGAATGTCGAAGATTTCAATCCAGATCCATTCATGGATGCACTAAATAAATGGGGTCTACCATGGCAAGAAAGCCATAATCCAGAATTACTTGACCTTGATTTAGATGCAAAGGAATTAAGCCGATGAAACCAATTGATTTCTCAAAAGTTCCATCTCCTTCTTACGTAGTGGATGAACGATTATTGACAAAAAATCTAGAACTTTTAAAATCGATTCAAGATCGAACAGGCTGCCGTATTTTACTAGCCTTAAAAGGATTTTCTATGCATGCAACATTCCCATTAGTGGGTGAATATTTAGCAGGGATTACCTCTAGCTCATTATTTGAAGCTCAACTAGGCTATGAAAAAATGGGCAAAGAAGTTCATGTCTATGCACCAGCTTACGTGGAACATGAAATGGACGAGCTTCTTGGCTATGTTGATCATATAGTTTTTAATTCGTTTAACCAATGGAATCAATATAAGGACAAAGTAAAATCTGCTGGTAAAACAATTGAATGTGGTATTCGTATTAATCCTGAGTACTCTGAAATTGAAACAGCACTTTACGATCCTTGCTACACGAATTCTCGTCTTGGCACAACATTAGCCAGCTTCGACAAGTCACAGCTTGACGGTATTGATGGCTTACACTTCCATGCAATGTGTGAGCAAAACTCTGATACATTAGAGCGTATTATACAAGTTGTCGAAGAAAAATTTGGTGATGTCTTACATCAAATGAAATGGTTAAACTTTGGTGGAGGTCACCACATTACCCGTGAGGATTACGATGTAGAAAAGCTTGTGCATATCATTAATTACATGCAAGACAAGTACAACCTTCTTGTATATTTAGAGCCAGGTGAAGCTGTTGCACTGAATACAGGTTATTTAGTAGCAACTGTTCTTGATGTACAGAAAAACGGTATGGACCTAGCCATTTTAGATACTTCGGCGACTTGCCATATGCCAGACGTTTTAGAAATGCCATACCGCCCAATGATTATCGGTTCTGGTCAACCGAATGAGCTAGCTTACACATATCGCCTTGGCGGGCTTACATGTCTTGCTGGCGATATAATAGGTGATTATTCATTCAAACAACCTTTACAGCCAGGCGATCGTCTAGTATTTACAGATATGGCGCATTACTCAATGGTGAAAAATCATATGTTTAATGGTGTAAATCTTCCATCAATTGTTTCTTATAACGATGAAGAAGGCATTAAAGTTATTCGTGAATTTAAATTTGAAGACTATAGTGGCCGACTTTCATAAGGCAAAGAAAATCCTCTCCAACTCAATGCTGGAGAGGATTTTTTTACGGCTACATATTCATCCAACTTTCAACATGATGGATGGCAAAACGATTCTAGCTTTTTTTAACTTGCGCTAACTTTCCACTTGGTCAATCACCTAAGCAGCTAATAAACCTTCCCAAATCGGTTTTAGTATGATATTTCGTCAAAATGGCATATCAACTTCCGATGGCAATTGTAATCGATCGGTATGCCCTTTCTGGTAAGAAGCGTTTGAGCTGGGCAATCGAACCGTTTTTCAAGTGGATGGAACAGCAACTGAACATTCAAAAGTTCTACGGGCAACGCGAGCAAGCTGTATGTTGCGATGAGCGTTTATTGCTTAAATGTGCTAGCACAGCTGCACAAAAAACCGTGCACGGACGTACTGACAAATTAGTAGGTACTTAAAAGCATCACGTAATTGGCTTCGGAAAATAGAAGGAAATACGATACCATAAGGATTTGAACTGTCGATTGTCCCAGCATAAGGTTATAGTAAAAAAAATGGATGTTTACTATTTCGATTATCGCAAATAAAATAATAAGAAACATAGGTTATTTTTACTATGCCAGAATAAAGTGATGATCAAGGTGAACATATTGAATGAAGGTAGATGTATGTGTAGCAATTGAGGACTAAGAAATGCAAAATTAAATAAAGATTCCTTTCGATATCTTTAACTGAAAAATAATTTATATGTAATGTATCCTATAAATAACACTAAAACCAATACCACCGTCTCTTTCCAACCCATACCATTTAAATTTCCGCTAGTTCCCCTATTTATTGCATCGTTTAAAGAACCAGTAGGATTGTTTTTTAATTTACTTTGTTTTAAACGTTCTCTTTTTTCTTCTGGTGTTTCCTTTTTCTTTGGATCCATATGACAAATGCCTCCCCTAGATTTTTTACTTATTTATACGATAAAAAGGTATATTTATAATTATGCTTATTGGTATATATGGCTTATTGGACGCCTCTAGGAAAGTGCGCCCAGTCGGAACGGAAATCAACCACACGTTTTGGTGATGAGCTTAAAATTCGACATCGACTATTCATTTTCCTTTACGGTTAGGAAAATCGCATCAAATATGCCCGGCGTAATTGCGTCCGGAATCGGCTTTGTACTTAGGCCTGCAGCTTTTTTTGTGCGAAAGCGTAGGCTAAACGTAGCGACAGCAACATGAGGGCCAACACGATGTCGGTCATTTCGGTCATGCCACAGGACGTGGCGTTTTTAAACTGAGTTCACTTTCGCTACACAAAACATTTGCTGAACGAAGTTAAAAGAAAGACAGAATCACATATTTGTCATTCTGTCTAAAACATCAACTATGATGTTGTATTGTTTACTATACAACTGGCTTTAATAAAAAATCATGCCTCTACGTTTTCGCTTTCGCTTTCATTTTTAAGCATTTTGTGTAAATAATTTATAATTTCACGTATACCTTCTAATGAATTCACAAGTATTTTCGGGTCAACGTATGTGATCATACGATTTTCAAGATTAGCCACAGCTGTAAAATAGCGTGTTTTTGAATAATTGACAAGTCCCATCTGCTTTAAAACCGACTCATCTAAATCA
The DNA here is from genome assembly GCA_032053185.1 of Lysinibacillus sp. Lineage (GTDB taxonomy): Bacteria > Bacillota > Bacilli > Bacillales_A > Planococcaceae > Lysinibacillus. The sequence goes on along the minus strand of DAMBVB010000049.1, from coordinate 7,871 downwards.
AGAATTTCACGAGCTTCTGTTACAAGTAATCCATAATTCACAACATCCGTGTTCAACACAATAATCCGTGCTGCTGCAGCTTTAGAGGAACGGTTATATAGAATACGCTCAAAATCAAGCACAGGCACAAGCTCGCCACGAATTCTTGTGAAGCCTAGAAGATAATTAGGCAAATGAGGAATCTGTGTTACTTGCTCTAACTTTTCAATCGAAATCGCTTGTTCCACAGGCACTGCATATTCCTCTGTACCACAAGCAAAAACTACTACCTTTACACTTTCCATGCGATCACATCCTTCAATTTGTTATTATTATTGCGCAGACTCTTTTACGATTTCAACAAGTAAGTCTGCTAATTTTTCTAATTCTTCTACTGGGATTTTTTCATTTGTTGTATGAATGTCCTCGTACCCAACAGAAAGATTTACTGTAGGGATGCCAAAGCCTGCAATAACATTAGCATCGGAACCTCCGCCTGAAATACCAAGTTTTGGTGTACGTCCTATATTATTAGCAGCTGCCATAGCCACTTGAACAACTTTATCTGATTCTGTTACACGGAATCCAGGATACATTAGTTTTACTTCAACTTCAGCCTCTGCTCCTAATGAAGCCGCTACTTGCTCAAACGTCTCCTGCATATGCTTCGTTTGCGCATCTAGTTTCGCTTTGTCGATTGAACGAGCTTCTGCAATAATCGTTACTTCATCACACACAATATTTGTTGCCTCACCACCCTCAAAGCGACCAATATTGGCTGTTGTTTCTTCATCTAATCGACCTAGCTTCATTTGTGCAATACATTTGGAAGCAACTGTAATCGCTGACACACCTTTTTCCGGAGCAACACCTGCGTGCGCTTTTTTCCCAATTATTTTAACGAAAATTTTCGCTTGGAATGGAGCTGCTGTTACAATTCCTCCTACTTTGCCATCACTATCTACTGCAAAGCCATATTTTGCTTTAATTTTAGATGAATCTAACTCTTTAGCGCCAACGAGTCCACTTTCCTCGCCAGCTGTAATAATAAATTCAATATCACCATGTTCAATATTTTGCTCTTTTAAGCGTCTAGCCATTTCAAATAATGCGGCAACACCTGCTTTGTCATCAGCACCTAAAATAGTTGTACCATCTGAAACGATATAGCCATCTTCACGAAGAGATGGTTTAATCCCTTTACCTGGGACAACTGTATCCATATGTGACGTAAAATAAATTGGTTCGCTAGCTAATGAACCCTTTAGCGTAGCAAGTATATTACCTGCTCCATGCCCGTTGCGAGTATGTGCATCATCTTGTTCTACTGTAAAACCAAGCGCTGTTAATTTGTCGATTAAAATCGGCGCAATCACTTCTTCATGTTTCGTTTCTGAATCGATTTGTACGAGCTCAAAAAACTCTTCTACTAAACGACTTGTCATGTTGTAGGACTCCCTTAGTTTACGTGTTTTTCCACGTTATAGTATATGTATTATTTTAGCACAACGATTAAAGAGTTGAAATAATACGCTAACATGAAATACGCTATTTTATGAAGGAATAGCAATTATTTCTTAGCGTAATTATACTGACACTTCGTTTAGATAAATAGCTTGAAATCGACTACCCTCAATTTTGGGATAAAAATAAGCCTCGTATTTTGAACAAAGTTTGAGATCAAAACACGAGGTTTTACCTGTTTATCTCTAATCATTTTTTATAATAAAGATTTATTATTCTGGAATATGAATCTTCAACTAAAGTACCCCATTTAGTTGAACAATGGAACGCATTAAAAAATTTTTTCCACTGTTCCGTGAATAATTCAGGTTTGAAGATATTTTTCTAATAAAGTTAAAAAGTGCTCGATATCATCTTTGCTAATATCACCAATGTTGGCTACCCTAAAAGAATTTAATTGATAAAGTTTTCCAGGATATATTGTTATTCCATTAGCATAAAAATAATCATGCATTTCTTTAAAATTATACTTCTCACTTTCGGGCTCTACTATTGCTGTAATAATTTTTGAATGGTTCTCTATAGGGACGAGATATCTTAAACCAAGTCTAGAGAGGCCTTCTATTAAAGTTTCCCAACATTGAGAATATCGTTCATATCTTTCTTTCATTCCTTCTGCTTTTAATTCTACAATCGCCTGTTTTAACGCATAGATAGTTTGTATAGGCGGAGTAAAACGCATCTGACCCGTCTCGATGAAATGGTAATATTGAGAATAAAGATTCAAGTAATAATTTGTCGGTTTTTTTGTTTTTCCTTTTTCTAGTTCGCTTTTTTTAGCTATAACAAAAGAGACTCCTGCCATTCCTTGAAGGTTTTTATTGGAACTAGCCGCCAAATAACTTATTTTCATTTTACTCATATTAATAGGAATAGCTGCAAACGAACTCATTGCATCTACCATCATATTAATCTCGTTTTCTTTGCAAATGGAGCCAATCGATTCTATATCGTTTAATAATCCCGTTGTTGTTTCATTATGCACGACAGCTAGAAAAGAAACTTTTCGTGGAATTCTTTTAATGAATGAATGTAACTGATCTAATTTTATCGGTTGATCGGGTGGACTTACAAACTCAATCCAATCCAGCTGATAAGCTTCTGCAATTTCACACATTCTTTCCCCATAGGCACCATTATTAATGATTACTAAAACCCCATCAGTCATAACTGAACTCAAGATTGACTCTACAGCAGCTGTACCTGAACCACCGAATAAAACGGTTGTATATTGATTCTCTTCTGAAACTAAACTAGTAATCTCAGAAGTAACAAATTGCAATACTTGGCTGAAGTCATCTTCACGAGGGCAAATATCAGGTACCACTTGTGCGTATTTAACCGTATCTGTTGTAGTAGCAGGCCCGGGATTCAGTAATATATTTCTTTGAATTTTCTTCACGATACTCCTCCCTTTAATTTTATTTCACGTTTATACGCGGTTCGAATTATCTCCCACCAACTAAGCTTTAGTATGGTTAAGAGGCTTCTTATTAGCAAGATCAACCTGCCAATACCCATTTTCAGAACATTCATTCAATAAATTTCTGTAGACGAGTTTTAACTTCACTTGGAGTAACTTTTGGGCGGCCTAGATTTTGTTTAGAACCCTTTGAGATTTTCAAATAAATAAAAGTTAGCCCTTTTGTCATTTTCCATTCTTGAATACACATTTCAAGTTCATGTAAATTATGGATATAGTATGACTTTTCATAACCGCAATATGCAGCAATATTGACAAAATTAACATTGTGAGAAACGGTATTTTGTCCCCCAGTTGAATCGTGAACTTGATTATCTAAAAGAATGTGGAGCATATTTTCAGGTTGATAGTAGCCGTTTGTTGATAAGCTCCCCATCCGCATAAGGAGGGAACCATCTCCATCAATAACAACTACATCTATATCTTTTCGAGTATAGGCTAAGCCTAAGCCTAAAGAACCGACACAACCCATGGAACCAACCATATATAGATTATTATCAGAATCCTCAACCTCATATAGTTCTCTTCCTGTTTTACCAGTTGTGGCCATTAATACTGTTTTCATATCTTTGATTCCATTTATCACTTTTAAAGTGTCAAAACGACTTGGCAGTTCATCTAAGTCAGTTTTTTCACTTTTTTTCATATTTTTATGATTAAGACGTTGCTCTATCTTCAATTTCTCATTATTAAATATTCCTTTTTTCACTACAAAAAAGAATGGTTGATTTGCTTCAATCCACTTGTTAGCTTCTTCAAGCTGTCTCTTTGCCTCACTCTCATCAGGAGATAAGAACTGCCATTTTATTTGCATGAGATCTAATAGTTGTGTCGTAATTTGCCCCATTAATTCATGCTGCGGTTCATCATTCAATCCGGGTTCTCCACGTAGACTAACAAACCCAAGTATAGGTATTTGAAAGGGGTAGTTTAAGGAAGTCAAAGGAGAAATACAATTGGTTAGACCGGAATTTTGCATTAAAACAACTGATTTCCTTCCCCCAAGGTATGCTCCTGAAGCAATGGCTACAGCATCACCTTCGTTGGCTGCAGCAATATATTCACACTCATTTATGGAATAGTTAATAAGATTCTTTAAAAATGAACATGGGACCCCACTGTAAAAATCAAAACCAAGTCTTTTAAGCTCATTTCCAAATTCATTTGTATTTAACATACCATCACTCCGTTCCGGATTGTGATTGGTTATTAGTTGATGGCAAATACTTCTTCTCTGCTTTTTGAAGCTCCTCAGCATTTTGGAGTCTAAAAATCTCTTGCACACTTACGATCGATTTTTCTACTTGCATGAGACTTTCATCTTTTAGGATTTGTTTGGAGATGTTCTGCATAGCAGTGATCGATGCTCTTAAGTTATGGTTAGCCCAGATGGCAGTACTTATTCCTACTTTTCTGAATTCATTAGTTGGGATTATATAATATTTTGTTGGTACAATAACCACTGGATGCCTTCCACTCCATTCTTTCATAAATGCTTCAATTTCTTTAAAATCCGACTTTTTACTATGCACAAGAATTGCATCGGCGCCTGCCTTCCTGTAGGCTTCCGCACGTTTAAGGGCTTCATCTAATCCCAAGCCTGCAATAAAAGCCTCGACTCTAGCTACAACCATAAAGTCTTCATCCTCTTGAGTATCTTTCATTGCTTTTATTTTCCCGGAAAATTCTTCAATTGATGCGAGAGGTTGTGTTTCTCCATTAATAAACGAGTTCATTTTTGGAAAAATTTTATCCTCGATACAGACTCCAGCAATATTCAATTGCTCTAGTTTTCTAACTAACCTCCGAGCATTATTAAAATTCCCATATCCTGTATCCCCATCTAATAGGATGGGAATTGTTGTCGTATCACTCATAAATTCAAGTATATCTAATACCTGCGTCCATGATGCTTCATTATTATCTCTTACACCCAATGATCCTGATATCGATAGACCACTTGCCCAAATCCCTTTAAAACCGACTTCCTCTACAATTTTTGCGGAAAGACCGTTATGGGCTTCCATTAAAAACTCAAGTTTATCTGAATATATTATTTCTTTTAATTTCGTCGTTTTTTTCAATATCTTCCCTCTCCTTATTCGACATATCATATTATCATATGGCTACAAGTAAAGATTTATAGGGCAGATACGTTAGATACTAATGATTTGAAATCAAAAAATGGAAGTATAAAGAACAATCATAACGTTACTTATCTAATGTAGTAAATTTATTATAGGACTCTAGCAGAAAGATGGGAGAGAATAATTGCGTTACCAAATCCTACCCACCTATGCAAGATAAATCTATTTACATACAATACAGTAATCACCATAAGTGGAGAGGACTACCCTATTTATACAAAAGAAATAAAAATACCTTACGAAATGAGGAGAATTTATTGAAAAACGCACTAGGAAAATGGGAACAATTCTTACTTTTAAATCAAAATTCTTTAACAACTAACTTCATTCCAAAATCAACACTTTACAGTCTAGAAAACTTAATCTATTTATTAAATAGGTATGAGTATGTTTATGTGAAACATAATAACACTGGGCAAGGAAGAGCCATTTATAAAGTCTACAAAAGAAAAGATGGACAGTATTGTTTTAATGGATTTACTATGCGAGGTGAAGAAATAAATAAGTGTGTGGCAGCAATTGAGGATTTCCATCAAGTTCTACATCCATATGAGAAACAGGGTAAATTAAGCGGAAATTATATTATACAGGAGGGGGTCATGAGTCTAACCCCTAATGGAGATTCAATATCCATTCGTGTTCATGTTCAAAATCTAAAGCGAACATGGATAATTAGTGGAATGTACGGAAGAATTGCAACTGAGGATCATGGGATTGTTAATTCAAATCGGGGTTCTCAAGTAATACCGATTGATGAATTATTATCAGTTTATATAATGATGGATAATACAGAGAAAGATAAAACAATAGACTCACTAAAAAAAGATTCCATTTTAGCATCTGAAGTAATAGCATCCCACTTTCCTTGTAGAGAATATGGCATTGATTTTGGAATAAACCATAAAGGAGAACCTATATTATTTGAAGTAAATACAACGCCAAGCATAAGTAGTTTTGCCAAAATTGATAGGGCGATCTGGAAGAACATAGTTGAGATTAGGAAAATGCAAAATGAAGGCGAAGTTTGAAATGTAGTTATTTTTCATGTTAGTCACCAGCATATTTCTATTCAATAGACATACATCAAACAATTACTTTCCCTACTATATTTATAGAAAAAAAGAAACTTAATTGCACCGTTATTTGTGAACGTTTAGGAATTTACCTTTAACAAAAATGAATAATGGTTGGGTAGGCTACTCTTGGTTAGACAGCTCTTATAAGGACTAGTAAACTAAAAAGACTACCCAAATAAGTCTGTCAAAAATGAGACGTGAACATAAAACCTATAAAACAGATTTTAAGTTATAAATGGTGAAGCTTTATGAAAATGACAAGTCTCGTGCAGACATTGGCGACAATGGCTTCATTACTACGCTTTTTTGAGGGTTGTAATAGGCTTAGCGCTACTTGCTTAAAATATTATTCTCCATAGCGACAACAACAATGTTCAATCTGTACGAAAACGAAGACAGCTAACCGATGTTCATTCACAGGAAACCGGGTAGCTACCCTTGAAACAGAAACCACCAATCTTCCCATATTGCTAAACGAAGAAAAAACCTGTAAAAAGAGCGGGACTCTTTTCACAGGTTAGTTAATATGTACGTTTTGAAAGATCGCTTCTTTTTCTTTATGTAGAGATTGCAAATAGCCATCTGCCTTATTATGTTTATCCTGTAGACGCAAGATCGTATTATGTACATCATCTTGTACACGAGAAACCTGCTCTCTTGCGGTAGATATTTTAGAATGAACAGACCAAGCTGAAAAAATATCATCAAAGAAATAGTCCGCAAATTTTACAAATCCATCTGTTTCAACTGGTAATGATTTCGTTGACATATCATGTACATCCAGTAGTTCGTTATGGAAGCGCTGTAGCGCAATTTGAGCATTATGAAGATAATTTTCGGACTTATCTAGTGCATCATGCTTTAAATGTGTAGCAATGAGTCCCCCACCAAAGAACGTATCCCACGTAGAGTATCCATTTGCAGAATGCAAGGACTCTGCAGCTTGTCCAAGCTTAGTAAGTGCTGCTTCACCGGCTTCTGCTGCTTCCTCTATCTCTATAATTAATTGTTTCGTTATCATTTCTTCATACGCTATTTGTTCAAGTTTTTTTGCCTGTTTAGGCTCATGTATTTGTAAGTAGCCTTTCTTTTTAGCATTTAATTGGCTTAAAACCTCTTGCAACTCTTGTTTATTAATTTGAGTAAGTTTAGTGTTTATTTCCCCTAAATCATCTATCAAATCAACTGCCATCTTTTTTGCTTCATTAATTTTTAATTCAAGAATGGCTGCTTTATCAATTTTTTCTGCACGTAGCTCATCTCGTTGTCCTGTCCACGTGCGAATCATATTCATAAACGAAAAACCTTCTAACTTATCGAGTTTCAAACGAATTTGATTGAGTGCTTTAGAATGATTATAAATTTCCTGTTGTGCACGCTCGATTTGCTTTTCAATTAATTCCTTTTGTTCACTTAACCTATTAGCAGTTCTTATTTGTGCATGAATTATTTCTTGCTCTTTTTGTAATTGTTTCCATTCCATTCATCTCAACTCCTCTTACATATATGTACGAATGACAAGAGGATATGTTTCAATTATTTGTTATTTCTCTCAGATCTTTTATTATCTCAAGTTAGTCCCAGACTAAAAGAAAAGCCTAGTAATCCTAAAGTGTACCCTTTGTAAAGGACATTTTGAAAAAAAGCTAGGCAACCTTTTTA
>DAMBVB010000048.1:0-25635 GCA_032053185.1 Lysinibacillus sp. | reverse complement strand
CGTACGGTGGTTGGAGAGGTCGGGAGTTAATCACTCCCTCCTACTCGATTTCTATTCAAAATACCTTTCCATATTGTCACAGCGAGTAAAGCTAATAGTGGGAAACCCCTATATGTCTGAAATTGCAGTAGGACTATACTGAAAGCACATAGATAAAAGGGGATGCAAGCACAATGGATATAATATTTATAATTGTGATTTTCCTGATTGGATTCGTAGGTTCTTTTGTGTCCGGGATGTTGGGAATAGGCGGTTCAATCATTAAATACCCAATGCTTCTATATATACCGCCACTTTTTGGCTTAGCGATATTTTCAGCACATGAAGTTTCAGGTATTAGTGCAGTACAAGTGTTTTTTGCTTCGATTGCAGGGGTTTGGGCGTATCGAAAAGGTGGTTATCTTAATAAGCCCCTCATTATTTATATGGGAGGAGCCATTTTAGCCGGTAGCTTTGTTGGAAGCTACGGATCAAAGTTTTTATCTGAAAACAGTGTAAATGTCGTCTATGGTATTTTAGCCTTGGTTGCAGTTGTGATGATGTTTGTTCCTAAGAAACAAATCGACGATCAGCCAATGGCTAAAGTAACCTTCAACAAGCCGCTAGCAGCTATTTTAGCATTTATTGTTGGGATTGGTTCAGGAATTGTTGGTGCTGCAGGTGGTTTCTTGCTTGTTCCGACAATGCTCGTAGTGCTCGGTATTCCAACGCGTATAACGATTGCAACTAGCCTAGCGATTACGTTTATCTCATCGATCGGAGCAACATTTGGGAAATTAATGACAGGGCAAGTCGATTGCTATTCTGCAGTAATTATGATAGTGGCAAGTTTACTGGCAGCTCCTCTTGGCGTAAAAATAGGCAAAAAAATGAATACGAAAATTTTGCAAAGTATTTTAGCGGTACTCATCTTAGCGACAGCGATTAAAATTTGGGTGGATTTACTATGATGGAAAAATAAAAGGTTGTTGCATAGGAAGCGCATGAGGAAAATCTAATATTTAACATTATCTGTACCTATCAGTCTATGATAGCTTTATAAATAAACAAATGAAGCGAGGCTGTGGACGCTGATCCCCAAGGAGTCGCCCTGCTACTTCTATAAAAATATAATCCCGCCCATTTGATGTCGAGCCTCAATTTAATAGAGTAAACATGAAAAAGGGGACTATATGAAAAGCGTGATACTACACTTTTCATATAGTCCTTTTATGTGTAAAGATAAGTTTTACTTGATACAGCGCTCTGGCGGTCGTTCAATCTTTACATAGCGCCATAAACTATTAGCGATATCGCGTGCCTCTTCTGCGTGTTCGGTTCCAACGAATGCTTTGCGGAAAGGTGTAAGTAGTGATTCGATGATAAAGAGCTTTGGCTTTTTGCACTGTAGTTCCTCTAATAAAAATTCGACATACTCTAAGCCTTCCGCTGTTTCATTATTAGACAACCCTTTCTTAAAGCCTGTTAATTGCTCGATCACCGTTTCCTTATCCACTGTTTTATAGTTCGCAACGTTTTGTATCGTGTTGATCATTTCCGTACTAATGATGATTTCTTTTGATTCGAGCATAACCGGTATAATTACGCTAATATTGCGTAATGCTACACGTACAATAGCTTCGCGATTTATATATTTATAGTCAGCAGTTAAGACTACCCGTAATGAAAGGTTAATCATACCAAGTGTCTGCACGGCACATTCATAGCTAATTGGACTAATTTCTTCTCCAAAAACTTGGACAAGACGATTAGCAAGCCACTCCAACTCCTGTAAATAATAGTTTAAAATGATTTTTTTTAATTCATTATCCCTAGAATGGAAAATTGATTCGAAAATTTGAATTAAATTATGTTCTCGATTGACATACATGAGTACGGCAACTTGTTGTGTCAATACTTCCAAATCAGTAGGATCCTTACCATAAAGAAGCTCGTGGCGGCGATTACTTGCCTCCTCACGTCCTTCATCTAATATGGCGATTAAGCATTCATTTTTAGAAGATAAATGATTATAAAATGTGCCCTTTGAAATTTTTGCCGCACTAATGATGTCGTTAATGGATGTGTCAACGAATCCTTTTTCAATAAAAAGAGCGCGAGCAGCAGTAATGATTTGTCTTTTTCTTTTGTTCATAACCTCACCTTTTTAAAAGTATTATACTCTTATTCTATAGCTGGAATGCCTATATATCAATATTTTAAAATTAATAATCTTAATTCTTGAAAAAAGTAGACTGCAAGTATAAAATTAATTTTGTCGAAAAAACACGAAAGAATCGAGGGATATAGATGAATAGTGAGCAAACATTGAAAAAGCCACCCTATGGCATGATTGGTATTTTATTTGTGGGTGCTTTTGTTGCTTTTCTTAATAACACACTGTTAAACGTTGCATTGCCTACAATCATGAAAGATTTTGACATAACGTATTCAAAGGTGCAATGGTTAGCAACAGGTTATATGCTTGTAAGTGGTATTTTAGTACCTGCTTCAGCATTCTTCGTAACACGCTTTAAAAATAGGCATTTATTTATTGCAGCGATGTCAGTCTTTACAATCGGTACAATTATGGCTGGATTTGCACCTAACTTCGGTACGTTACTTGCAGGTCGGATGGTGCAAGCAGCGGGTGCTTCAAGTATGTCACCACTTTTAATGAATGTAATGCTAATCAGTTTTCCAAAAGAAAAACGCGGTGCAGCAATGGGTATTTTCGGTCTAGTGATGTTTTCTGCGCCAGCGATAGGTCCTACATTATCTGGATATATTGTTGAGCACCATGATTGGCGTATGCTTTTCCAAATGATTATTCCATTTGCTGTCATTAGTTTATTATTTGGTATTTGGAAATTAGAAAACGTGATGGAAACGCGTGAAGTACATTTAGATTTCCCATCAGTACTATTATCAACAGTTGCGTTCGGTGGTATTCTATATGGTTTCAGTACTGCAGGGGATAAGGGCTGGTCAAGTCCTTGGGTATATAGCACAATTTCAGTTGGCCTTCTTGCTTTAATCATCTTCGTATTTAAACAACTACGTATGGATCAGCCTTTGCTAGAATTACGTATTTATAAATATCCAATGTTTGCATTGGGATCAGCTATTTCGATTATCGTGTCAATGGCTATGTTCTCGGGGATGATTTTAACGCCTGCTTATGTACAATCGATTCGTGGAATTGATCCATTTAAAGCGGGCTTAATGATGCTTCCTGGGGCACTTGTAATGGGCATTATGTCGCCGATTACAGGGAAACTGTTCGATAAATTTGGACCACGTGTACTAGCGATTATCGGTTTAACGATTACAACAATTTCGTCATTCGGTTTAACAAAGTTAGAAATAGATTCAAGCTATACATTTATTGTGTCCTTGTACACAATTCGTATGTTTGGGTTGTCAATGGTGATGATGCCTATTATGACAAACGGTTTAAACCAATTACCACAAATGATGAACCCGCATGGTACAGCTGTTAATAATACTGTACAGCAAGTGGCAGGGGCAATTGGTAGTGCTGTGATGGTAACGTTCATGAATAACCGTACAAAAGCAGTAGCTGAAGATTTAATTGCAGAAGCAAAAGCCAATGCAGCGCAATCGGGTGTTGTGCCAACGCCAGAGCAAATGCAACAAATGCAGGATCAAATTATGCAAAATGCTTTATTAGATGGTATTACACACTCCTTCTTAATAGCAGCTTGTATTACAGTTCTTGCGCTAATGCTTGCCTTCTTCCTAAAACGTGTAAAGGTTGAAAGTGCAGTGGCTTCTATGGATTTGAAAAAACCAACTAAATAATTTGTGATGTTTAGACCTGTTAGTAGAATTTTTCTTCTAACAGGTTTTTTTGATAAAAGAAATGAGGCAATTTGGGGGATAAATCATAATTAGTTATCGATAAATTAGAAAATTTGGGTGATATATTTTTTTAGTAGTATTACACGAACGATTGAGGGGAAGTTTAAATAGATAAAATAAATACTATTGAAAATCAAATGTTTTACAGAGATATTTTAAAAATCGAGGTCGAAAATATTGTATTTTTCTAACAGTAGGAACGAAAAACAACGTTAAATACGATGTAAAAATAACATAATCAATGAATTTTGAAAAGATTGTCGAAATTGTGATTTAGCGCATTGAAATAATGTGCAAACAGTCTTATAATGGAGTTTGTAATGTCACCAAGACAAGATAAGGATGGAATTATGATGCATTTTTTGCAAAATAAAGTTAACATTGTAGTAACTAGTTATACGAATTACTATCCAGCTCTTGAGACTGGTGATTTTTAGGATATACGCGCTGTAACGACTGTTAAGAAGTGCCTTAATGGTCTTTTTTACATGGAAGCAATAAAATTAAAATAGTAATAGTGATGGCAAAGGAGAGTTCAAAATGTCAGAAACGAAAAACCAAACACAGTCTGAACAATTAACTATGAGTCAAGAACAACTGGATGTGCTAGATCAATTATTAAAGCCTGAGGTTCAGGAATCACTTACAACATTAGTTGAACAATTACCTAAGTTAACTGAAATGATGACGCTATTAACAAAATCATATGAGTTTGCTCAAGCTGTTGCAACTGATGAAGTGCTTAAAAATGATACTGTTGGTGCAATAACAGAAATAGCAGGCCCAGTAGTAGGCTCAGCTAAAAACCTTGCAGCTACTGCAATTGAAGCGAAAGACCGTGCGTCAGAAAGCCAAGAAGTAATTGGTTTATTCGGTCTTATGAAAATGTTAAAAGACCCACAAGTTCAAGGTGTTTTCCGTTTTGTTAATGCTTTCTTACAAGTAAACGCTGAACGTAAAGCTAGATAAGACTCTACTCGAGATACATTCAATTCGTTAGGACGGAGGATTAATTAATCATGTCAAAAGAAATCGTCATCTTAGGTGCTGGTTACGCTGGCGTTTTAACTGCATTAACAGCACGTAAGTATCTATCAGCTGATGAAGCTAAAATTACTGTAGTAAACCAATTCCCAACACATCAAATCATCACTGAACTTCACCGTTTAGCTGGTGGTACTATTGCTGAAGGTGCTGTTGCTTTACCCCTTAAAAAAATCTTTAAAGGTTTAGATATCGATTTACAAATCGCTAAAGTTACAAAATTCAATGTAGACAGTAAAAAAGTTGACCTAGATACTGGTTATACTTTAAATTACGATACTTTAGTAGTATCTTTAGGTAGCCAAACTGGATTCTTCGGTATCCCAGGATTAGAAGAAAACTCAATGGTACTTAAATCTGTAAACGAAGCAAACAAAATTAACAAACATATCGAAGACCGTATTAAAGCATATGCACAAACAAAAGATGAAGCAGATGCAACAATCGTTATCGGTGGCGGCGGTTTAACAGGTGTAGAGCTTGTTGGTGAAATCGTGGACAACTTCCCGAAAATCGCAGCAAAACACGGTGTTAACTTTGCTGATCTTAAAATTAAACTTGTTGAAGCTGGTCCAAAAATCTTACCAGTACTTCCAGATGTACTTATCCAACGCGCAACTGAAAGCTTAACAAAACGTGGCGTTGAATTCATTACAGGTACTCCTGTAACAGGTGTTGATGGTAATGTCATCTCTCTTAAAGATCGCGAACCAATCGTTGCTAATACGCTTATTTGGACAGGTGGGGTAGCTCCACTTCCGATCGTAGGGGAGTCTGGTCTTGCAGTAGACCGCGGTAAAGCTACGATTAACGAGTTCTTACAATCTACATCTCACGACGATGTATTCGTAATTGGTGACGCATCTGTTGCATTACCTGCCGATGGTGGACGTCCACTATACGCACCAACTGCTCAAGTTGCATGGCAAATGGGTGAGTGCGCTGGCTATAACTTATTCGCACAATATAAAAACCAACAGATGAAGCCTTTCTCTGCCATTAACTCTGGTACACTTGCAAGCTTAGGCCGTAAAGACGCTGTTGCGACAATCGGTGCTAGCAACACACAACTTAAAGGTCTTCCTGCAACACTTATGAAAGAAGCGTCTAACATTCGCTATCTGACACACATTAAAGCGCTATTCGGCTTAGCGTATTAATATTTTTTAGGGCATGAATCATTGAATTCATGCCCTTTTTGTTGTTAGGGTAAGGTGAGGATAGTGTAGCAGCATATGTTTGTAATTTTGATGAAGTATTCCGATAAATTTCCAAATCATTCCGATAAACTCAGAAATGATTCCGATATTTCACGAAAAGGTTCCGATATTATTCAGTACATCAATTGCTGACCGTTAATGCACTAATTATTTCCAAAATGTTGCAAGTAACGCGATACCTTCATTGATTTGCTCAAAGGTAAGCCCACCATAACCCATAATGACCATAGCATGTTCAGAATTGTGCTCATAGGAGGTTGAACATGGGTAGACTTTGATTCCTACCTCCTGCGCAAGCCTAATCGCCTCCTGTTCAGAAAGCTTTTTTGGTAACTTCATAACGATGTGTAGCCCCGATTTTTCGCCAATTACTTCGAATTCCTCAGGAAAATGAGCATTAATAGCTGCTAGTAATGTCTGTTGCTTCTTACGATAAATGGTGCGCATTTTGGCTAAATGCTTATCGAATAAACCTTGCGCAATAAAATCGGCTAATACAAGCTGATCTATTTTGGAGACAACAGACTTTTGTTCTTGATTAAATAGCATAAATTCTTCGACTAACGATTTAGGCAAAATCATATAACTTATGCGCAGCGATGGGATAAGAGTTTTGGAAAATGTTCCGAAATAAATTACGCGTTGCAGCTGATCCATTTTTGCTAAAGAGGTGATAGGGAGCCCCTTATAACGAAATTCTGAATCATAGTCATCTTCAATAATATATGCCTCCTTAGCAGTCGCCCATTGCAGAAGTGCTGCACGCCGTTCGACAGGCATAACCATGCCAAGGCGGAAACTGGTGTGCGGGTGTTGTGTATAACATGTGGATTGCTTTTTTCGGTATAGTAACCCCTGAGTTATCAACAGGAATAGCCTGAGTTGTTAATCCACATTGTTGCAATGTTGCACGTACTCTTTTAAAGCCAGGCTCCTCTAAGCCAACATGTGCTTTTGGACCAAAAAAGTGACAGAGAGCTTGAAGCTGATTTTGTGTACCGCTATAAATAAACACCTGTGATGCCGCACAAGTAACCCCTCTGGATCGTTCAACATAACGAGCGATTTCCGTCCGCAATAGAGCTTCTCCTTGCTAAGGACTTGTCGTTAAATTATCCACATTGAAGTGCTTTTTCAACAGCTTATGCCAGCTGGAGAATGGAAAAGCCTCCTTATCCACATGTCCGTTATTAAAATCAAATTTTATAGTATATGTAGTTGATGGTTTAGCTGTGGATAGGTGATGTTTTTGCTGCTCCCCCCATTCAAATTCAAAGGGCGCTATAAAATAGCCAGAGCGTTCCTTACTATAGATATAGCCTTCAGCGAGTAATTGCTCATAAGCTTCTTTAATATTGAAAAGGGTGAAGAAAATGAATTTTATAGCATTAGAAAACGAGGTCGTATTACTTAAGCCATTAGCACAAGTGGATAGTCAAGGAATATTCGAGGCTGGTAGTTATCCAGAGATTTGGTCATACATGTCCACAGCAATAGAGAAGATGGACGATGTGAATAAATTTGTGGATAAGGCATTACTAACAAAACGAGAAAAAACCGAGTTTCCATTCGTAATTGTGGATAAAAAATCTGGACAAATCCTCGGTTCGACTCGATTTATGGATATTGAGGAAACGCATAAACGGCTTGAAATAGGAACTACATGGATTTCACCTGCTTTTTGGCGTACGGCTATCAATACGAATTGCAAATATTTATTATTACAATACTGCTTTGAGATATTAAATCTACAGCGTGTACAAATTAAAACGGATCATGAAAATGTGCGTTCACAAAGGGCAATTGAGCGTCTAGGAGCAACAAAGGAGGGGGTCTTACGTAATCATATGGTGCGTAAGGATGGTACAACTCGTCATACTGTGATGTACAGCATTACTCTGTAAGAATGGCCACGAGTGAAAAAGCATTTGCAGCAGTTGCTAATGGGCGCTACCCGGAAATTGAGATAAAGAAATTATTATACTAAAAAAAGAATGGTCATTAGTCGACCGTTCTTTTTTATAAATATATCCTAAATGACCTTTAGCGGGGAAATATTTTAGCTGACAGGAGTCGTTTATTTCCTGGGAAATCTACTAAATTCCGAGTATTTTCCTTTAAATAAGTGAGCTTATTTTCGACAAAGGTACTCCGGTCTTTTCATTGCTATTTAGGACTAGGCTGTAACTATTGCGAGTCCAATGTAATGATTTCCCGTACTTTTTGTCAGTTAACGATATAAGAGCGATGGCCTAAAGAAGCCAAACGGTGTCAATTTTTGCTCAAGCTCATTTAGCGACAATGTACATGGGTAGGCTTCACCTGTAACATACAGTGAAACAACACCCTCAACACTTTCGATAGAATCGATTTTAGGGGGATTAACGTTCTTCTTTGTAGGGATTTTATCAAGTCGAATCGGTATACTTTCAGGAGAGAGAAGCTAGTTCTGTCTCATCTTCTTTCACATCTACTGCATGTTAGCCCATTGCATCCAGTCTATGTATTTCTGTACACGAAACGATTAAATCCTCAAATATTGTTAGATAGTAAAATGACTGTTTTATTTTGCTTTTGAAGGACATTCTAATAATTGAATACTTTTTGTTTGGAGAATATTCATCCATTTTTGGAATGATTCTTCTAAAACTTATATCGGTGCCTGATTAAGATATGTAAATTTTAAACGTTGCTTTTCTCCGTTTGAAAGTTTGCTAATTTTAATGCTTTTTTGCTCCATTGTTTTGTCCTCCTTGACTGTGCTTAATTTCGAAAAATTGTGAGATTTCAGCCTGTGCATGTAAATAACTTTCATAACAATAGTTTGTATTATTGAAGTCCATAAAACCATGCTGACCTAGATATTGTCTCGTATATACAGATGGTAATGCATCGAGTGTTTTCTTTAATTCATGGACATTAAAATTTTTCTCATGGCTTGGTAAAATAACAAGTGTCGGACAAGTGGGGATTACATCTAAGTATTGACGAATGCGTGAACCATAAACGCAAACGATACCTTGTAATGGTAGCATTGATAGTCTCCAAGCTAATGTTGCACCTACACTAAATCCGATTAACAGCACTTCATCAAAATGTGTCCTAGCTTCCAATATTTTTTCGGTTAGTTTATCGAGAGGAGCATCAAAGCCAACTTCATTTATGAAATATTCATAGGCTTCCTGTTCTTGTTCATATGGAAATATTTTATCGTCTGAATATAAAGAAATGCACTCAACAGTAGTGTTGGCGTTACTGTATGCTTGAGCTTGCATTCTTATAAAATCGTTGACGCCATAAATCTCATGTAGAATCACTATTTTCCTTTTCATGTTGACCTCATTTTCGCTTTTTTCAATAGTGTACCAAAAAGTAATCATACATATTTTGTGAATTTTTTCGTGGATATATGCCTTTATTTCATAATGTTAGACATAAAACCCTTCATTTCCATACTAAGTGTATTAAGCTCATCAATGATTTCACTAAAGTCCTAAACAAGTTGTACCTGTTCGTTTGTGGCACCATTTATTTGAGTCATGTTTTGCGTTAAATTTTCAAGATTATGATGGATGCTTGCGAATGCAACTATATTAACCCTTCACTATGTTGACCTGCTCGTGCTGCCTCAATCGATGTATTTAAGTTATAGCGTTCACTTTTGGAATGCATAAAATTGATAAAAAATCTACGCTAATGTTGATTGGACTGATGGAAAAAATTCATCAAAAGTGATTCTTTCGAGAAAACCTTAACATAGCTTTCTCTTTTTTGGACAACCTAAACTAGAAATAATGGCATGAGGTGATGATCATGAGAATAGAAAGGTCGTCCGAATGGGAAGAAGGCTTTATCAATAAACTGCATGAATTTGAAAAATGGGATAGCTGGACATTATACAAGATGAATTATGAAATTGTGAAAATGAAGTTAATTCCTGATTTCACAGGTTTACAGGCGACAAAGTACTTACCAAATTTACAGCCGCTTAAGCACCAGTTAGAAGCAGCAGAGACAGTTATTGAACGTATGAACGGTAAAGCGATTTTAGCAGATGAAGTAGGTCTTGGTAAAACAATTGAAGCAGGTTTAATTTTAAAGGAATATTTGATTCGTGGACTCGTAAAGAGAGCATTAATATTAGTTCCAGCATCACTTATTAATCAGTGGGTTGAAGAATTAAATATAAAGTTCCACATTCCGGCAGTAGCTTATAAAAAAAATGTTCAGATTGAGCGCCATGATGTCCTTATTATGAGTATGGATACGGCAAAGAAAAGTCCTCACAAAGAGCGTATTTATGAGCAGGATTACGACATGATAATTATCGACGAGGCGCATAAACTAAAAAATCATAAAACGCAAATTTATGAATTTGTACAAGGCTTAAAGAAAAAGTTTTGTTTATTATTAACGGCCACACCAATTCAAAACGATGTCTTTGAATTATTTTATCTTATTTCTTTGCTTAAGCCTGGCCATCTTGGCAATTATGATACATTTCAATCGGCATTCTCGGCAAGTAAGCATGATTTAGAGCATGATGATTATTTAAAGGAATTAGTGAATCAGGTGATGGTGAGGAATAGGAGAGAGGATACGGGAATTGAATGGACAAATCGCCGTGTTCAAATTATTCCTATCCGGTTTACAGAGGAAGAAGAGGAAGTTTATAATCTGCTCGGAACGCTTCAAAATACAGGCTCTTTTTCAATGATTACATTGCAGAAGGAAATGTGTAGTAGCAAGGAAGCAACAGGTTTAACATTATCTAAAATGCTTGAAGATAATGCACAATCGCAAGAAATTGAAGAAATACTAGCCAAATTAATGGCCTTAGAAGTGAATTCAAAGGCGAAAAAGACACTTGAAATAGTTGAACAGGCCAAGGATAAAGTGATTATTTTTACAGAATATAGAGCTACTCAAATTTATTTGCAATGGTATTTACATGCTAACGGTATCACGAGTGTCCTGTTCAACGGTAAATATAATAAAAACAAACGCGATTATATGAAGCATCTTTTTAAGGAAAGGGCACAGGTTTTAATCGCAACAGAGGCAGGCGGAGAGGGGATAAACCTTCAGTTTTGCCATCATGTTATTAACTATGATTTGCCCTGGAACCCTATGAAGCTAGAGCAGCGGATTGGGCGTGTGCATCGATTAGGGCAAGAGCATGATGTTCATATTTATAATCTGGCTATTGCCAATACGATTGAAGAGAACATATTAGCATTACTTCATACGAAAATTGATGTGTTCGAAAAGGTAGTCGGCGATTTAGATGCGATTCTATCTAACTTTAAAGAATCTGTATAGTGTAAGGGAGAAGGACCCATGTATCCACAGCAAGTTCATAGTTATTTACGCCAATTTTTTAATGAAAATGATTGCCCTATATTAGGAGAAGACCATCATTATCTTACGGTACAATTAACCGTTGATATCGATAAAAGAATCATGAATC
Source organism: Lysinibacillus sp. (assembly GCA_032053185.1). Lineage (GTDB taxonomy): Bacteria > Bacillota > Bacilli > Bacillales_A > Planococcaceae > Lysinibacillus. The sequence continues at coordinate 14,037 of DAMBVB010000048.1, read as the reverse complement.
GACCTTTTTATTGGCAATACGTAGAAGCTACAAACAGTGAGGCAAATCCAGCCCGAGTAACTTTCATTACAAATCAAACAGCATCAGCTGGGAGCCTTTATGGCGAAGCTATTCATTTCGGTTCTCCGAGAATGAACCAGCTTTTTCAAGCAACAAGGGAGCTAGGAGCTTATGTTCAGCTTTTTGAAAAGGTGGATAACGCAATAGGGCAAGTTATCCTAACTCCTTGGCTTGGCGTTAATTTTAAAGTGTCGTATTGCTGCGATCGAACGAAAGAAACGCTTTATTCATTTGGCATAAACTTGCTAACCGGGGTCATAAAAGAGGATTTTCAAGAGACGATATGTACATCAGAATTTGACACTGTTCCAGCAGACAATGCTTTTCATGTACAATATATCATTAAGCCTCTTAGAGCACTCGAAAGATTACATGCTACTATTGAAAAGATTATTGAACGAGATGACCATTCATGGGCTACTGAAGCAAAAAAACGATGGCAACGTGATCAGAGAGTACTTGATTATTTTTATGAGGAGGAAGAAGATAAACCGGAATGCTATGACATTGAAAAGAAGGCATTAGAGGAACAATACGATACAAAAATTACAATAGAAATTATTAATGGTGGATTATTTTATCTTTATTAAACGAGGAGCTGTCCCAATAATAGGGACAGCTCCTTGTCATCGAGGCATTATTAATTATTCTTCAAAAATACTTTGAAGTTGTGCCAATTTATTATCCCAAAATAAATCAAAGTATCGTAGCCAGTCTTCAATTTCTTTTAGCTTTTCGGCATGTAATGTGTAAATTTTTTCTCGTCCCTTTTTCTGAGCAGAAACTAGCTCAGCCTGTTCTAAAATTTTTAAATGCTTCACGACAGCAGTTCGGCTTATAGAAAAATTCTCGGAAATAAGTGAGATGGGTTTATCACTTGCGGCAAGTAGCTGTAGGACATGACGTCTTGTTGGATCAGCGGTTGCTTGAAAAACATCATACTTTACAGCAAGCTGTGTCATTGTGATTCCACAACCGTTTTTAATTTTTGACCGACAATCATTGTCCAGCCGCCATCCATTGTTGTACGAATAGCTTCAGCAGGCATGTTAGCTTTAGGAATGATATGTGAAGCTTCTTTCCAGCCACCATGTGTTAATGTGAATTGTGTTTGCTCACCAATTTCTTTCAGTTCAAAAGTGACAAACCATCCATCTGTATCCCATGCAAAACGAACAAAATGTGGAGCATCTACTTGTTCTACTCGGCAAGGCGAAGGGCCAAACGGTGATTGTATTGTAAATTCATGGCCCTCAATTGGCTTAAAATCATTTGGCATAAGCCAAGAAGCAATCTTTTCAGCGTCTGTTACTTCTTCCCATACTTTCCCAACCGGTGCATTGAGTGTAACTGTTTTAACGATATTCTCTAGTTTTCCTGTCATGTAAAATGAACTCCTTCACAAAAATATAACCTTAAGGTGTTATTAATATATAACACCTTAAGGTTATATGTCAATTATAAATACATTGGATAAATTTCCATCACGTGCTAAAATTACTTTTATAATCTTCTGACTAATAGGAGGTCATTAAAGTGGTGAACATATCTGTCCTTTTATTAATGTGCATTTTAATTAATTTTTTTGCCTGGACTGGATACCGCGATTACGATATTTATCGTAAGCAGAAAGGGTGGCTTACAAATTGAATTATGGCATATGGATGTAACATCTTATCGAAAAGGTATGTCAGATGAAAAAATAACTAATCGTTTATTTAAGCTTCAATCTATAACTTTATCAGCCTTTGATGATATAAAAAATCTGATGCTACAACATCAAAAAGCGGCTGATTAAGAAGCTTGGATAAAAGACTTGATAGAAAATGCAGGAAAATTCAAATATATAGCTAGACTTATGAAAAAGCAGCAAGCCATTTAAGAAGGGCTTGCTGCTTTTTGTAAGATAGGATTAAAGGAACTGTCCTCATTAGTATAGGCCATAGTGTTTAGGTGTTATTACAAAGAAGAATACATATCAATCTTTTGCGTTAAAGCAGCTACTCCATACAATACGTTTTCTGAATGATTTATGCACTTTTAAAATAAATAGTATTTGAATTAATTCCTTTACTTATAAAATAGTGTTGAGGTAGAATTTTCCTTAATAAACGAGCAATTATAGGGAGGGTTCGATGTGGGGAAAGGTAAAGTGTGGAATTCGTTTGAGGAAGCCGTCGCCGATGTGAAAAATGGAGATACATTAGCAGTAGGGGGCTTCGGGTTATGTGGTATCCCAGAAAAATCAATCGCAGCGCTAGTACAAAGAGGAACAAAGGATTTAACAGTTGTAAGCAATAACTGCGGTGTGGATGATTGGGGTTTGGGGCTTTTATTAGCCAATAAACAAATCAAAAAAATGATTGCTTCCTATGTAGGTGAAAATAAAATTTTTGAGCAGCAATTTTTAAGCGGGGAGCTTGAAGTAGAATTGACACCACAAGGTACGTTAGCAGAGCGTATGCGAGCTGGCGGAGCAGGAATTCCAGGCTTTTACACAGCTACTGGAGTGGGAACACCTATTGCTGAGGGAAAAGAAGTAAAGGTTTTTGATGGCAAGGAGTATATTTTAGAAAAAGGGATTGTCGCAGACTTTGCACTTGTTAAAGCATGGAAGGCAGACAAGCTAGGAAATTTAGTTTTCAGAAAAACATCGCGTAACTTTAATCCATTAGCTGCAATGGCGGGAAAAATTACGATTGCAGAAGTAGAGGAAATTGTTGAAGTAGGGGAGTTAGATCCAGATCATATTCATACGCCGGGAGTGTTCGTGCAGCGCGTTTTACTAGGTGGAAATTATGAGAAGCGTATCGAACGTTTGACAGTGAAAAAGGGGGATGCATGATGGCTGATACAAGGCAAAGTATAGTTAATCGAGCGGTAAAAGAAATACAAAATGGCATGAACGTCAATTTAGGTATTGGTATCCCAACGCTAGTGGCCAATGCAATTCCGGCTAATTATGACGTCCTTTTACAATCAGAAAACGGACTTCTTGGCATTGGTCCATACCCAGCAGAAGACGCGGTCGATCCTGATTTAATTAATGCAGGGAAAGAAACGGTAACTGCAGTTCCTGGCGCTTCCTTCTTTGACAGTGCCGAATCATTTGCCATGATTCGTGGAGGTCATATTGATCTTGCTATTTTAGGTGGTATGGAAGTATCTGAAACGGGCGACCTTGCGAACTGGATGATCCCAGGGAAAATGGTGAAAGGTATGGGAGGCGCCATGGACCTTGTAGTCGGGGCGAAAAGAGTAGTCGTTGTGATGGAACATGTCAATAAAAATGGGGAGTCAAAAATAAAAAAACAATGTGAGCTACCGTTAACAGGAAAAGGCGTTGTAAATAGACTAATTACGGATTTAGCTGTTTTCGACTTTACGGAGGAAGGAATGCAGCTTATAGAATTAGCAGCTGGTGTCACATTAGAGGAAGTAAAAGAAAAGACAGTAGCTTCTTTTAGTGTCGCCTTAACAGGATAAAGTGAAACTAAATCAGTGGGGAACTTCGCTCATTAGTCTTCACCAATCGGGCGTTTACGGGCGCCATAACTTCATCTCGAGGTTGTATCTGACGCTTCGCTTTCAGTACACAATTACGGCCCGTTAAAAGTGAATGTAACCAGTTCTTTGAGAGGGCTGGTTATTTTTCATTGGGCGTGCCAACCACTTGAGCAGTATTGTCTCTCATGGGTAGATGGCTGGCGTTTTGTGTTGCTGAACAGAGAAGGTATTGAAATAAGCGATACGAACTTACACTTTTATACCCTACGCAGTATTCACCTTTAATATCGAAAGATGGAAAAGGTATACTTTTGTCTGAGGTAATGAATGAATAAAACAAGATACCTCTTCTCTATTCGCGGAAGGGTATCTTGTTATTGAAATGCTCTATTGTCCTAGAGAAGCACTTTGATGATAATGAGTAGCAATGGATTCAATATCTAGCTGCGTATAGTTTGCCCAATTAGTCTTTCTAAAATCTTCCTCACTAAAGTAAATATTTAAAAGCTCAGTCATAGACGTGTCCCCACTAGGTTCCGATAATGGGGCATACCAATTAATAGCTGGGGTTTTAACACTTTGAAGCTTAGACAGCTCTGCAAATAGTTTAGTGGAATCCTTCAGCATTTGACTTTTCATTCCTTTTTTCACATCGGTATCTTGAATGGAGATGGATACCATACCATTCTTTTCTTCAACAGTGAATTTACTTTTAACGATAGCTCCTACTATATCTTCAACGGAAGCATTTTTATCGATTGCAACTTCCTTTGAAGCGGTATTTTTTCCGCAAGCTGATAATAAAAGTGTGGCTAGTAAAAACAAATAAAATAACTTCTTCAATGTAATAACCTCCCTTGTTACTACCATATATGCGCAAAATGGAGGTGAATTATACAAACTAAGAAGGAAGGAAATGAATTAAAGTGGAGTTACATAAATCTGTTTTTCAGTTGGATCCCAGAGGACAACCCCAACATCCTGGTTTTGATCTATAATACGAACAGAGATAGGAATATAATCAAATAAAATAGTATTTAATTTCGTACTAGTCAACTGTAAAAGACCAATCAATTCGGTATTAAAGGCATATGAATATCTATTTTTATTTCGGTTAAATTCCCGCTTTCATATCGAAGTTTACCAACTATATTAGGATTTAAATGTTAAAAGCCTTCTTGAATATCTTCTTTGAAAATTAATCATTTACTATAAGTATCTTTGTCTAAACGATAAAATGAATCTGAAGGGAATGTATAATTTTTTATATCTACAGCAGTCCATTTTTCTATTTTATCCTCGCCTTCAGGAATAAATGTTTCAGTTTTGTTAGTAGTAATTGGAGGTGGTAATTAATTGGCAAGAATAAACAATAGATCATTTAGTGCATCGAAAACAAGTTTAGAAATAGAAATATTTGAAGGTGATTCAGTTTCATGTGATATATTTATTAAATTCTTTTGCGGTGACAATCAATTAGATTTTAAATTTGCGGCTTTGCGAAGCGACCTTATAATGTTACATACATTAATCCTGAATAATTGGGATGAATTACTGGAAGCTGAAGTATGGGACTCGACTGAACCTTCATTTTCGTTTTCTATTTTAGCAAACAAAAGCGAGTTAATGGATGAACAAATATATCAATTCCAATTCTGGATTGATGCTGGTGAGTATACATCACGCAAATCTACTCGTTCAGGTATTGGTATTACAATTTATCAAGATAGAGAAACTATTGAAGATTTTGTTTGGCAGATACAAAAAGGGTTGAATTAGCTTTTTTAAAGCCCGGGTACTCAATTAATTTTGAGCCTGGGCTTTTTAAACTATAAAAAATACAATCCCCCAAAAAAACAGGAGATTGTATTTGTGTACTCTGATATGTAAAATAAGCGCAATTACAGTGCTAATAGTAGATGTAGGAAGCCAATCATCAGCAGAGAAATAGTTCTTAACTTTTCTTTCAATACAACGATCTACTGCTGCTGTATAAGGTGTAATTGTTATTTCTCCTGTTTCAGTTGCTTCTACTAAGTTAGTAAGTTCAGGGCTACTACCGTATTTTTCTTCAATTTTTTCAAAATCAAGTCCTACAGATTTCCCCAATTTATCCTTCAGCATTGCTTGTTCAAAAACGAATTCTGTGACATTACTAAAGTAAATACTAGAAGAGAAGTGATTGCTTTAAAAAAGCGATTCTTCATTTAAATTCCCCTCTTTTGTACAATATACACCATCGTTCATAGTATGTAAAATAATGTAAAAAGTAATTATACTAAAAATAGTAAAATTACTTTTTCTCAGCTAAATAACAAATTTAAAAAAGCGAAAACAATAACCACCCATACGGAATAGAAGAAATTACTACTGAGATCCCAACTACCTTTTCTGAAATAATCCCAGAGCGATAAAGTTAAAAATAGTGCTACAAAGTAAACGATATAAATATATTTTCTAATAAAACCCATTAAAAACACCTCGCTAAATTATTTTACATTAAAACAATATATATTCTATTATATGAGTTAACTTTATAATTCCTCTTATTAGAGGGCCTCTCCCGGTTAATAAAATCGTTTGTTCAATTAGTATTTGTTGATTGTCAAAGTCCACATGTTTTCACTCAAGGCCAAGCAATTCTCCTTTACGTAAGCCGGAAGTTACCGCTAATGTGAATAGAAGTCTCCCATTTACAAACAATTGCCTTTGAAAACAAAATATGTTAGTATTTTACTTGTTTCAAAAAAGTTTGAAAAGGGTAAATTTGGAATGAAAAAGTTTTTAGCAGGATTAGCAATTTGTGCATGTTTAAGTGTATCAGTAGTAGGAGCTTCTGCAGCAGAATTATCTACAGATGAGGGCGGTATTGATTTAGATGCATTAATAGCCCAAGAAGAAACAGGTTCTTTCTTAATTGATGATACTAATGGTATAGCAGCTAGAGCAGCTGTATCAGCTGGAGGCGGTACATTTAATGTAATTTGGGGATTAGATCGTCATACTTCAGAGTATAATCATCCTTCAAAAGTACATAGATCAAGCGCAGGTAATTGGAGTACCAATCGCCAGAGTGAATGGCAAGCACCAGGTAACTTAGCATCTATATGGATTAAATCTTCACTTTGGGGTAATACAGCAAATTGGAATGTTAAATAAATATTAAACAAAACAAAGTATAGGAATTCCCCCTATACTTTGTATTTATTGAAAGGGTATATTCGTGAGAAAAATAATATATCTATTTTTAACTATCGTGATAATCACATCTAATTTATTTATTTTTTCCATATATTCAAATAATAAAGTAATGGATTTTTTATATCAAAGAAATCAAATTGTTACGATTAACTATAGTTATGCCAAAATAAACTTCAATAATGATGAACTTACTGAACGTTTAGTTCAATTCTCAAAGAAAAATAATATTAATATTTCTCAATATAATTTCACAAGTGAAAATTCTTTAAATATTTACTCTACGAACGTTTTAAAAGATCCTTATATAAAATTAAAATCTGGAGAATTTCCGATTGAGAAGCATTTTATCTCTAATCACTTAAAAGAAAATGAAAAAAAACAATCAGGGATTTTTTACTTTTCACCATCTGATTGGGATTTTAATATATATGATTTTAAACAGATAAAAAATATAGGACTCAAAAATGATTTTTATTTGAGTAATGTAGATAAAGAAATTCTTAATTCTTTTACTCAAGAATTCTCCCCATACGGTAACATACAAACAAAAAAAGGAAACATAAATAGCTTAGTATTAACAAATATCTCTTTATTAATGGTGGTTATTCTTTCCTTCGTCATGTATATAATAGGGATTTTCTATTTTTTAATCCAAAAAAGAAAAACTCTACTATTATATTATATGTGGGGATATTCAAAAACGAAAATTTTATATTCTTCTCTAAAACCCTTTTTACGGTATTTAACCATTATATTAACATTAATATTAGTAGGGACAACTGTAAATTCAGTAATTTTTAAACAACTTTATTTTTTAGAATATTTTTACCTACTACTAGTGAATATTTCAATTTTTATGATTCTTATATTTATTGCAGTACTAGGTATTTTATTACTTTTCAAATTTAATAAGTATAATCATAGTGTTAAAGGTGCTTTACCATTTGGAAAGATCCAATGGATGTCGATCATTTTAAAGACATTAGTATCTATCGTCCTTTTTAGTATGATTAGTTTTACTTTTATAAAGTATAATAATTTAACCTACAAATTAGATAGTTTAAGTTACTGGGACGATACTCAAAATGTATTTCGTATTCAAGTAGGCGTTCTAAATAATAATATTTCGGATGACTTAAAACTCGATAGAGATTTAAATGATAGATTAAGTCTCTTTTATGAAAAAATCAAAAAAAATAACCAGGCCTTTCTTATAGAAGCCGAAAAATTTAGTGTTATAGATTATAAAGATGGAAAACCTATTTATAGCTATATGTCAGGGATTAAAAATACAAATGATCTTTATACCCCTCAGGGAAGACGTATCGTTATAGATGAAAATTATCTCAAAGTCAACCCGATTCAAAGTAGTAATGGTGTGCCGATTATTAAGCAGTTGCATGGGGATAAGAACACCTTGAATGTGTTAGTACCAGAACAATTAAAAGTTATTGAAGGGCATATTGAGAGTTCATATAAAGAATGGTTTTATTTTCAAAGCGTTGACATTGTCAATATGTATAATAAAGAACTTAGTCAACCATTAGTTCAAAATGAACTAGAGGATTTAAAAATTAATATAATCTATACTAAAGAAGGGCAAGAATATTTTACATATAGTAATTATAGAGGAAACCAAAAAAATAGAGTGATAGATCCTATCGCTATTTTATATTCAGAAAGCCTAGATACCTCTACAATAGGAGCATATGCGACACATTCATTATTTTTCTTAGATAATTCGAATGGAAGTGCCTATGAAAATATTTCTTCATCATTAGAAGAAGCAAACGTTAAAGAAATAAATAACGTAGTGTCTGTTTATAGCGAAGCAAACGATCAATTAATTGAACTAAAGTGGGAATTATTCCAACAGCTAGTTGCTTTAATTATTGTTATTATATTTTCATTTCTACTTTTTATTGCATATATTTGGTCTTACTATAATGCACATCTTTATCAATTAACCCTGAAATATTTGTTCGGTTATTCTTATTGGAAACGAAATAAAACTATTATTTTTATAGCTAGTTTCTCTAATATTTTAGCAGCTATATTGGCGCTTTATCTCTTCAAAAGTACTAATGTTATATTATTACTACTTTTAGGAACTTTATTTTTGGAACTTCTATTTTTTAATGTATTTATAAATTTTTTGAATAAGAAAAATATAAACAAAGTAGTAAAAGGGGATTGAGTATCTAATGATTGAACTAAAAAATATAAGTAAAAGTTTTTTTGGAAAAACGATACTTACAAATTTTTCATTGAACATTAGTAAAGGAGAATTTGTTTCGATTATTGGTGAAAGTGGTGCAGGTAAAACGACAGTTTTAAATATGATTGGGCTATTAGATAAGCCTGAAAAAGGCACTGTATCTATAGATGGTCATCTAAATCCAAATAGTAAAGTTACTATGTATTTGCGAAGGCATAAATTCGGATATATATTTCAAAATTATGTGTTAATGAATAATGAAACAGTTAAAGATAACTTACTAATTTCACAGGCATATAGTAACAATTTTAGTAATGAAATAATGATAAATAATTTAGAACTAGTCGGCTTGGATGCTACATATTTAGAAAAGAAAGTTTACCAGCTAAGTGGTGGTGAACAACAGAGGATTGCTATAGCAAGAGTAATGCTAAAACCTTGCGAAATAATATTAGCAGATGAGCCAACAGGAAATCTTGATGATTTAAATAAAGAAGTTATCTTAAATTTATTTACACATTTAAAAGATACCGGAAAAACTATTATTTGTGTAACTCATGATAAGGAAGTAGCTGAACGTTCAGATAGAATAATCAATATAGAACGGAGAAAATGAGATGAGCAAAATTATAGTATTATCTATAATTAATTGTATATTAATACTACTAACTGTAGTTATACATAAAATTATTTATAGAGTAATGTTGTTAGGGTATGATAGTCTAGTTATATATTGGGGACTATTTATAGCGATTTTTTTAGTATTAAATTTGCTTGTAAATATAATGTTTTATAAAGAAAATAAAATATAGATACGGTAATACTCCAGTAAAAAGAGCAAGTAATTTATCATATACCATAAGTTATGATAGTTTTTTGAAACTGAAAAAAAGTGCATTAAATTTAAAGATATTTAATCACTACCGTCGCATGAATTTTGACCGAAATTTCAGATTTCTTTTTCCGCCTTTTTAGAGGAAAAACAAAGACATGTAAGCAGAGGTAGTAAACATCCATATTTTTACTATAACCTTTGACTAGGGCAATAGAACATAGAACCCTTTACGGGACGCTCTTTCCTTTGATTTTCCGAAACCAAATATGTACGGATTTCCACAAGGACGCTTTTAGGAAACGGCTAATTTGTAAGTACGTTTGTGAACTGTTGGTAGTTAGCTGTGCCAACACGTTTAGGCAGTACACAATCATGGCTATGTACACTTGATTGTGTACTGCCCGTTCACTTTGGCCATAGAATTTTTTGATGTTCAGATGCTGCTTCATCCATTTGAAAAATAGTTCAATGGCCCATCGTGATTTGTACAATTCAGCGATCTCGTCTGCATCCAATTCGAACCGATTGGTCAATAAATGCAGCTCATTGCCTTTTGAATCGAGCACCTTCAGTAGACGAAACACATTTTCAGCACGATTTTGCGGTGTGCCGATGACAACCATTTCATCTGATAAAACCGTTGATTCCTCTGGTAATTTGAAGATTTCAATTGCTCGTGTCACCGCATTTTTCCGCAAGCGGGATACGAACAGCCTTCTTCCATAAATACCAGGAGTAAATGGAGCTTCACGCCCGATTTCGTTCGGCGGAACTTGGCCCACTTATGGTTATTCAAATTCAGTGGTAATGTACTCGAATCAATAATTTTCAAAGGTGTTGTTGTTTTTCGACGCTGCTCAAAATCGGTTTTTTGATGAATTTGCGCGACTAAATTGAGAAAAAGGGTCTGAAAGAAATCGGTTGGTACTCGATTCAATCGACGCCCTACCTGCGAAAAGCTAATCGATTCTAGATTCGTTGTGTGCTGAAGCTCTTCTGAAAACATAGCGTCACTCAATGCACGCAAGCTTTCTGTTTCGTGCAACTGGGCATACAGTAGTAATTTTAGAAACGAAGCGATGTGAAGCTTCTTTGTATAGTCATTTAATTGATGGTTTTCAACGTATTCATGTATTTTTTCTGCTGAAATTGGTGAAAGCCATTGTTCAAATGATGTTTTTCGTGTAATCTTATCCATGTGTTTGTCCTTTATATTGGATTTGGATAGGTTACTACCGCCAAACCATTATAAAGGATTTTTTCTCGCCTGGATTATATTGCAGAAAATTCAGTCTAAATGTTAACTTGGAATTATTTTAATGCGACGTGTGTCTTTCGATTTATATTGAAAACCTCGATCACTATGTATTAAAGGCTGCCCGCCTGATTGTAATGATTCAATTGCTGATTTTATTGTTTTAAAAACAAGGGAATTATTATTCGAATGACCTAACACATAGCTCACAATTGAACCATCATTTAAATTAAATCGATAATTGCACTTAAATAAGCTTTTTTCCCGTTGCCATACTTAAACTCTGTGACATCTGTACACCATTTTTCATTTGGCTTTTTCGATGTAAATGCTCGATTTAATACGTTCTCCGCCACATGATGTGCTGGGGATTTACGATAAGGCTTGCGCTTTCTACGAATAACAGACTTCAATCCACTAATCTGCATTAAGCGATAAATACGCTTTTCGTTAACCATCGCTTGATTATTTTCTTTTCGCTGACGATTGATTGTCAACGTTGTACGACGATAGCCGTAAATACCATCTACTTGTTGGTTAAGGAGATGAATGTCCTTTAAAATTGCTTCATTTTCAACTTCTCTATTAGAAGGCTTGCGACTTAGCCACTTATAGTAAGCTGCACGCGAAACACCAGCTATTTCACATAGTAAAAGAATCGAAAGTTCTCCCTCTCGATGTAATTCTTGAATCGCTAAATAGCGTTGCTGTAGACGTATTTGGCTTAACGACGCCTCCTTTCGATTTCCTCTAACTTTTTTAAAAATAGATTTTCTGCACGTAAACGTTCATTTTCACGTTTAATACGTTGAATCTCTAATTTCATTTTCTCCTCAATGGTTAATTCGACTTCATCTTTTGTGCGACCACGACGATCACGTAATCCCTCTTCACCGTTAGTTTCAAATTTCTTCGTCCATTGATATATCTGTTGATACGAAATACCATAGGTGTGCGCTGCCAACTGATAATTTTTCTGGTGCTTCAAACAGTACTCGACAATCTCAATACGTTCCCCAAAAGTTGTCTTTCTTCCTTCTGTCATAGCTTGACTCATTCCTTTACCTGAATCTTTTATTTCACTATGACTAGTATACTTTTTTACCCACCTTTTTAAAACTGAGGTACTACTAATCTCATATTTCGCTAACACTTCCATCTGTGAATAATTCCGTTGAATGTAGTCCTCCACAGCCGCTAACTTTAACTCTTTTGAATAGAATTTACATGAAGTAGCTTCGTGTAATCCATCACGTCCACTTGCCTCATATTTCATTTTCCAGCTATATAAAGTTTGATGATTTAATGAAAATCTTTCACACAATTCGTTGATAGAATAGTTACCTTTTTCAAACAATTGAAGGATATGTAGTTTTAACTCGAGTGGATGTTTGCTTCGCCCCATAAAAAATACTCCCCTTAGATAAACAGATTTTATTTTTTAATCTGTCTACCTAATAGGGAGCATATCAAATAATTTTGAGCCTGGGCTTTTTTTTGAAGTTGTATTTTATTTACCTAAATACGAACGTTCGCTCTGTTGAAAGTATCGAACAAAAACTCTTTTGTGTATTTTCCCCTTTATTGTAAATTTTTAATATTTTTATTACGTTTTTGTGAAGATTAATAAGTCTAAAATGATCTATAAAAGTAAAAAAATAGTATGATTTCATTAAAATTACGTATTTATTATCATTTGACTATAAATTAGGTTGTAATAAAATGCTCATTAATTCATATTTTGCTATATTTTTAGGTTATTTGCTTAAATTTGTAATTGGCATTATTATCTAGATGTGACAAAAAAGCAACAGAGGAGAAATATCTATGAAAAAGAGAAAAAAATTAGTACAAAAGACTTTAACTATAGCTGCTATTGCATCTATGGGGACAACACTTGCTATAACATCACCAGGTGTGGCAAGTGCGGATCAAATTAATACTTCAGAATTACAAAGAGATGTAAAAGTTGATACAGCTATATTAGATTGGAAAGATCCGATTTTTAATGCCACAGAAATTTACGGAAAAAATTTAGGGGTTCCAGGGAAATATTCTTCAACAATGTCAATGTATCATTGGTTGGGATATAAGGATGTAGAATATCACCAATTTTCAGTAGAAGCAGATGGTTCTCCTATCATTACTAATTCAACAAATATATTTGTTGGAAAGACAACGCTAACTAATAATACAGACCAAGAACAAACATTGTCTACTAATAGTTTTTCAAAAGCGATTGCAAATTCCGTTACTAATTCGACTACACATGGTTTTAAATTTGGAACCAAAGCTTCTGCGAAATTTAAAGTTCCTTTTGTGGGAGAAACAACGTTTGAATTATCAGCAGAGTATAATTTTTCAGATACATCTAGTCAAACAAACTCTGAAACTTATACGTATATTGCTAGTCCACAGAACATAAAAGTTCCTGCCCATTCATCTGTAGAAGTTACTGTAAATTTAGATACTGTTAAAGCAAAAGGGGATGTAAAACTTTTTGCTAAAATGTCAGGTGAGGATCACGGTAATTTTGTTTATGATTCTCTAACAGGAGGTAACAGTACTGCGTACATTTATGCTTTAACCTTTAATCAAATAGTAGAACGTGCTTCGAAATATGCACAGCTTCAGAATATCTCAGCTAATCCGGATGGTAAAACAGTAAATATAATAGGTTCCGGTAAATACGAAGCTAATTATGGGACAGAGTTTACTGTAACTGTAAGACCTGTTGATAAAAATGGAAAGTCAGTCAACGAGGGTTACACATATAAGGTGCAACCAGAAATTACAAAAGAGAAATAATGTATTTTTTAATTAATATAATTTTACGATCGTGAACATTTTATATTACTAAAAATACAACATTGTAAAAGTCAATAAAAAAAAGCCGTAGGAACCCTATAAACTGTACCCTATAAGATAGACACTTTGAAAAAAGTCTATCCTATAGGGTAC
>DAMBVB010000047.1:0-25967 GCA_032053185.1 Lysinibacillus sp. | reverse complement strand
CTAAAAACTTTATTGATTACGTTTTGCTTGTTCAGTTTTCAAGGTTCATGTCGTCGCTTTTTTCTTAACAGCAACTCTTATATAATACCACGTCGTTCATTTGTTGTCAATAACTAAATTATTTAAGCAAATTTGTTTTTCAACAGTCATCTTAACGACTCTCATTACTATACCACAATATTTATGTTTTACAAGCATTTTATAAAAAATAAATTAAAACAGTTATCCCTAGCACTCCCGGAATACCTAATATTGCAATTGTGAATACTGAAAATAAATTAATCGGCACATTATAGCCTGCATACCCTATGCCTAAGTGAATAATAAATAATAGTAGAAAGGCAAAAGCAAATCTAAACCAAAACACAGACATTCCTTCTAAAATTTTACCCATCTTGGCATGTCTTATTATTATATAAAGAAAAAGAAGCACTACAGGCACACAAAAGCTCATAATTACTAACCATGACATATGGTTTCCCCCTTAACAATATAATTATGAAAGTTTATGTTCCCTGTTATGCTTCTATGAATATCAATTATGCACAGCTTATCGTCCGGATTCGGCTTTGCGTTTAGGTCTACATGATGCTGGTCACTAAATCGTTGCCACAGGACGTGGTTCTTAGACTGAATCCCTTATTTAATTAATACTCTCCGAATCCTAGCTTCCTTGAATAAATAAAAATGTATACTCTCCGCTGCTTTTCGTTGAGCAATGACTTCTAAATCATAGTCATCTAGTAGTTCTTCAATTATCCTCGCCTGCTGTAAATCCTCTTTTGTCTCTTTTATAAGATTCACAAGCTTGTCATCGAATTCTTTTTTTAATTTCCCCTTACTGCGGAAGAACATATTAATCCCTCACTCACAATTCTCGGCGACCTTCCATTGCCTTCGATAACGTTACTTCATCTGCATATTCTAAATCTCCACCTACTGGTAGTCCATGAGCGATCCGTGTTGTTCGAATGCCAGATGGCTTCACTAGACGAGAAATATACATTGCTGTTGCCTCGCCCTCAATAGTTGAATTCGTAGCTAAAATAAGCTCTTGAACAGTCTCATCTTGCAAACGAACTAGTAGGGAAGCGACGTTAATATCCTCTGGACCAATACCATCCATAGGTGAAATAGCTCCCTGTAATACATGATACATACCATTGAAATCGCGCATTTTTTCCATCGCAATCACATCTTTTGTATCTTGGACAACACAAATAATAGCATGATTTCTTTGTTTGTCTGTACAAATATGGCATGGATCTATATCAGTTATGTTACCACATACGGAGCAGTAGCTTAAATTTCGTTTAGCATCAATTAATGCCTTTGAAAAGGATAAAACGTCATCCTCTTTCATTGTTAACACAAAAAACGCCAGACGAGCCGCGGTTTTCGGCCCGATACCTGGCAATTTCATAAAACTATCAATCAGTTTTGATATTGGTTCTGGGTAGTACATTTATTTACCTCCTAGAACGGAAGGTTCATGCCTTGAGTGAATTTACCCATTGTTGCATTCGTTTTTTCATCTACTTTTTTCAGCGCTTCATTAGCAGCAACAACAATTAAATCTTGTAGCATTTCGATATCATCTGGGTCTACTACTGATGGATCAAGATTTACTTCTACAATTTCACGTTGGCCAGTTACAGTTACTTTCACCATACCGCCACCAGCTACGCCTTCAAATTGCTCTGCATTTAAAGCCTCTTGAGCCTCCATCATTTCCTTTTGCATTTTTTGCATTTTTTTCATCATACCTTGCATATTTCCCATTCCGCGCATAAACATATTCCTCCTAAATGATTAATCTTCAACAATCTCAATAAAATCTTTACCAAACAGCTTTTCTGCTTGTGTCACAAGTGGATCTTGTGACGCAAGCGGTTGAGCATCGTCGATAAACGGCCCTTCTGGCATTTCTGCCGGTGGTGGCTCTAATAATTCCTCTTCATGATCGGTTTCATCCTGAGATTTTTTCTGCTGCTGTAAGCCATGATCACGAATAAACTCTTCACGTAATTTTAACCAAGCCTCTTCAGGCGTACAAAGCATTTCGTACATAGTACCAGTTTGCCCTGCAATTAATTGGGTGAATTGAGCTTTTAGGGATTGATTATCAGCAACCATTTGACAATGAATATCATACTTGAATTTTAACACAAAAGCACTTGATGATGCCGCAACAGGTTCAGCTTCTGCTAAAAGAGCTGACTGAGATTTTTGCATTTGGCTTAATGCTTGTGCCCAAACCGATTTGATACGTTGCACATCTTGCTTCGTAGCATCCTTTAGTATCTCTTGAATACGGCCTGTTGGTGCTTTATAGCCATTTGGACTTTTTGCTCGTGGACGTTGTTCTTTTGGCGTTTGCGCCGTTTGCACAGGAGCACCAGTTTGTAATTGGGCTGATAGTTGTTGCACCATCTGCTCAAGTGCCACGATTTTTTGAGCGAGCTCAGGGCTCATAGCTACCCCACCTGAAGTGGCAGTCTGACCAACTGCACCACCCGAAAACTGCACCATTTTAAGTAACGCTGTTTCTAAGTAAATCTTTGTATGGTGGGAGAACCGCATTTCTTGCTGTGTTTTCGCTAAAATATCAATGTAGCCATATAGCAAATCTGATGCAAAATCATGCGCTAATGTAAATACTCGCTCCTCCGGTGATACTAGTTCTAGTAATTCAGCCAAATCTTCACTTGTTTGCAGTAATAATAAATCTCGGAAAAATGTAATCAGGTCCTCTGAAAGGCGAAGAGGGTCTTTCCCGTCCGCAATAAGCTGTTCTAATAACGCAAGCATTTGTGCGACATCTTTTACTTTAAGAGCTTCTGCTAATTCATAGAAAACTTCCTGACTAATAGAACCTGTCACAAGTAGTGTATCCTCAAGCTTCAACTTTTCTCCACTGAAGGATACAACCTGATCTAATAAGCTTAAAGCATCACGCATACCACCAGCTGCTGATTGTGCAATTACCTTTAAACCTCGTTCCTCAAATGGTAACTCAATATCTTCTAATACAACTTTCATGCGCTCAATAATATCATTGGTAGAAAGACGCTTGAAATCAAAGCGCTGACATCGCGAAATAATCGTTGCGGGCAATTTATGAGGCTCTGTCGTCGCTAAAATAAATACAGCATGCGAAGGTGGTTCTTCTAATGTCTTTAAAAGGGCATTGAAAGCACTTGTAGAAAGCATATGCACTTCATCAATAATATACACTTTATATTTGCTACTCGCAGGAGCAAATCGAACTTTCTCTATGATGTCTCGTATTTCTTCAACGCGTGAATTAGACGCCGCGTCAAATTCAATAACATCTGGGTGAGAGCCGTCTGTAATACTTAAACAAGTAGCACATTCATTACAAGGCTCTTTTGATGGGGCATGCTCACAGTTTAAAGCCTTTGCAAAAATTTTAGCTGTACTTGTTTTCCCAGTACCACGCGGCCCAGAAAATAAATAAGCATGTGTTGTTTTATTCGCTAGGAGAGCATTTTGTAGCGTTCTTTTGACATGCGATTGACCAGACATCTCTCGGAATGATTGCGGCCGATACACACGATAAAATGCTTGATACGTCAATGGTTTCCTCTCCTCTTCTTCATTATATAGAATAGTTCTATTATAGCATTTGCGTCATTATTTATAAAATAGTGTTACCGTTTTTCTAAAAATTCGGGATGATTCTCTTTCACTTCCTGTAGTGAAGGCTAATGCTTTCGGCTCCTATCGGCCACCTCGCACAATTTGTAGCCGCCTTCAACATGCTGGCGATTGCTCTTCCGTCTTATAAAATCATATAAAAAACGCATCCGCCTTTTATAGACGGATGCGTTTGAATTGGCAATTTAATGCCGTGCACCTTTCTTCGACAGCCGCACATAAGCGTTACTCTTGTCGTTAGCTCAGATTAGGCAACCCCGCGGCACATGAATAAGACCACTTAATGCTGCTTCCTTCCGGACCTGACATGGTTCATGGGTATCCATTGCGCAGGACCCAATCGTCAACACTACGTGCAAAAGGCAGACCAAACAATACGGACAGCCTCGAAAAAGGAATTCAGTCTCGCTAGAGCGGATTGCGAGTTACAGGACACCGCTACCTTCCCACCTAGCACGGCAATAACTAGTATACTCACTGTTTTCATAAATTGCAACTTAATACACATAATATTTGTTTGGAACATTCCACCTGCACTATAAAAAATAGGGTCCATAACCCTAATCCCCAAGGAGTCGTCCAGCCAGAACGAAAATCATCCACAACTTTTGATGATGAGCCAAAAATAAATTATTTAAAAAACATAAAAAATCTATTGACGCGAATTTCAAAATATGATAAATTGAATCTTGTCGATAAGACAACGCAACAAAACAATATGGAGGTATACCCAAGTCTGGCTGAAGGGATCGGTCTTGAAAACCGACAGGCGGGTAACACCGCGCGGGGGTTCGAATCCCTCTACCTCCTCCAGTTTTAACATTCCGACTACAAATGTAGCCGATTTTTTTGCTTAAAAATTAAATGTAACATTTATTAGATGCCACTTCCGCTTAGGTTGTGGTATTTTTTATTGTAAAAAAAGATTTTAACACGATGAAAAATCTATAGCATTATTTCATTTAGACAAATGCACTTTCGTTTCGGAATCGCATTCCGCCTCAACACAACATCAAAAGTAGTGGTACAATTACCTTTATTTCAAACTTTAATATACTGCTCGATAATATTAATTAGGGAGGTTTTTTTTATGCGCTCGAAATTTTACATATCTCGTGCTTCCCTCACTTGGATTTTCACAATTGCTCTGTTAACTGCTATCGGTAGTGAAATAAAAATAATGCCTTTCGCTAATACACCTTTTCGTTTCGGATTAGGAAGTATTATTTTCTTTTTATGCGCTTTACTTAGACCTACACCAATTATTTTGGCTGGATTTTCTACAAGCATCGTGACAACCATTTTTCGAGTTATTATTAACTACTCTTTACATGATGTTCCATTAGTCGATAGTTTATTAATACATTTACCTGCTGCTGTATTTTATATGTTGTTTGCAATATGCCTACAAATTCTATGCATTCATCAATATAGAGAAAAACCACTATTGCTTGGATTACTAGTTGCGTTTAGTGAAGTATTCAGTAATCTAGTGGAACAACTATTTCATTTTTTTATAAATTCTTATACTTTCTTATTCCTTTACGATTTACTTATACTATTAGCAGTTGCTTTACTACGTAGTTTCTTTGTAGTTGGTATTTATAGTTCCATTTTAATTGCTGAGCAAAAAAAACGTGTTCAGGAAATGCTTACGATCGGCTCAGATTTATATGTTGAGACACTTTATTTAAAAAAATCTATGAACCACATAGAAACAATTACAATAAGTGGGTTTGAATTATATCGACAATTAAAATCGCTAGGCTATCGTGCAGAAAGTTTACAGGCACTCCATATTGCCCAGGAAATTCATGAAGTGAAGAAGGATTCACAACGCATTTATGCAGGTATTTCTAAAATTGTTGGTGAAAAGAGCTTTGGCTCCCTTAGATTATCAGAATTATTACATTATATTGAAGACGGCAACAGTAAGTACGCTAATTTTCTCGGGAAAGAAATTGAGTTTAAATTAACGATTGAAATCGATTTTCAAACGAAAGAACATATTGCATTGCTTGCCCTTTTGAATAATCTAACAGCAAATGCTATTGAAGCAATTGAAGGTCAAGGTATCGTTTCTATTGCCATTCAGCAGCAACAGGATGATACTGTAATCACAGTATGTGATAGCGGGAAGGGCATTCCACAAAGTAATCTTTCTATTATTTTTGAACCCGGATACACCACAAAATACAATGTAGAAGGTGTCGCAGCAACGGGTATTGGGCTTTCACATGTTGCTGAATTAGTAAATAAATTAAATGGCTCAATAACCGTTGAATCAAATACTCAAAACACGATGTTTAAAATTACAATTCCTACGCAAACTATTCAAACGGGAGAGACTTAAATGAGGTATTTTATTGTAGATGATGACCGTGCAAGTCGGGTCATGTTAAAACAAATTATTGAAGATAATGGCTTAGGCACAGTTATTGGTGAAGCACGCAATGGTGAAGATGCCATTCCACAAATTTTAATGACACAGCCAGAATTTGTGTTGATTGATTTACTTATGCCCAAGCTTGATGGGATAGCAACAGTTGAACACCTTATTCAAAATCGTTTTGAGGGACAATTTATCATGATTTCTCAAGTAGTGAATAAAGAAATGGTTGGTGAGGCATATGAGCAAGGTATAGATTTCTTTATTCATAAACCTATAAACCGAATTGAAGTAGAGAATGTTTTACGTAAAACAACTGAGCAATTTCGCCTAAAAAACTCATTGCTTATTATTCGCCAATCACTTACAAATATTGATCTTAGTGAACAAATAAATCATAAAGCAACGTCACGTGATCATATTCAATCCATCTTAAATGATATGGGCATCGTTGGTGAAATCGGAAGCGAAGATATTATAGCTATCATCGAAACATTACTTACTCATCAGCACAAAATTGCACCCCTTCCACCATTAAAGGAGCTTTATGAGGAAATTGCAGCTGTCACAAAGGCTACACCAGATGAAATTTTGAAGGAAAGTAAAGCCATTGAACAGCGTGTGCGCCGTACTATATTAGCAGCGATGATAAATCTCGCGAATCTAGGTGTCGTGGATTATACAAACTCTGAATTTGAATATTATGCACCTCGATACTTTGACTTTAAAGAAATTCGTCAGCTTATGACTCAGATAGAAGATCACGGCAATCGTAAAGCAAAGGTTAATATTAAGAAATTTATTCAGGTATTATATTCAGACATTTTAACAAAATTAAATTAATTTACTCGGATTTTGTCGGATTTCATAAGTCCCTCGTACTATTAAAATAAGGCAAGTCCTAAAATTTAATATCAGGGGGTACAAAGGTTTTGAAGAAGAAATTTAGAGTCAGTTTAGCGACTCAGATTTTAGTCGGTTTGATTTTAGGGATTATTGTTGGCGGTATCTTTTACGGAAACCCCAAAATAGAAACATATTTACAACCTCTAGGTGATATTTTCCTTCATCTAATTAAAATGATTGTTGTACCGATTATTATTTCGACTTTAATCGTTGGTGTTGCTGGAACTGGAGATATGAAACAGCTTGGACGATTAGGCGGAAAATCAATTATTTACTTTGAAATTATTACAACAGTAGCAATTGTAGTTGGTTTACTTTCTGCAAACATTTTCCAACCAGGCGCAGGTCTGAACATGAACGAGCTATCTCAAGGAGATATTTCAAAATACGTGACAACAACAGAAGAAGTAAAGCATGAAGGACCATTTGATATTATTGTAGGCATTGTACCGACAAATATCATTCAGTCAATGTCTGAAGGTAATATGCTTGCTATCATCTTCTTCTCCGTTATTTTTGGTTTAGGGGTAGCTGCGATTGGCGAACGAGGTAAACCAGTATTAGACTTCTTCCAAGGAGTAGCAGATGCTATGTTCTGGGTAACAAACCTCGTAATGAAATTTGCTCCACTTGGTGTATTCGGTTTAATCGGTGTAACCGTTTCCAAATATGGATTTGCTTCACTAATACCACTTGGCAAACTTGCTATACTTGTTTATGCAACAATGCTATTCTTTATCTTTATCATTCTTGGTCTTGTGGCCAAATTTACAGGTATCAATATTTTCTTCTTAATTAAAGTACTAAAAGATGAGTTGATTTTAGCATTCTCAACAGCAAGTTCTGAAGCTGTGTTACCACGAATTATGATGAAAATGGAGAAATTAGGTGCTCCAAAGGATATCGTATCCTTTGTTATTCCAACTGGTTACTCCTTTAACTTAGATGGTTCTACACTGTACCAAGCTATTGCTGCATTATTTATTGCTCAAATGTACGGTATTCACCTAAGCATTGGTGAACAAATTACGTTAATGCTTGTATTAATGGTTACATCTAAAGGGATTGCAGGTGTTCCTGGGGTATCTTTCGTTGTACTTCTAGCAACTTTAGGTACTGTCGGCATTCCACTTGAAGGCTTAGCATTCATCGCAGGTATCGATCGTATCCTTGATATGGGACGTACAGTCGTTAACGTAATTGGTAACTCACTTGCGTCATTAGTAATGGCGAAATGGGAAGGCCGTTTCGATACAGAAAAAATGAAAAATTACTTTAAAGATAATGAAAATTTAGCATAAAAGTTAAAAAACCCTCATGATTGTGAGGGTTTTTTTATTTGGCTAAAACTTTATCTAAATAAGCAATAATGGATTCTTTTCCATTTGCATGTGCTTCTTGTGCACGTGTATCATCTTTTTCAAGCTTTACCTCAGCAGCTGCAACAATACAATGTGCATTTTCATGTGGTACAACAACGACACCGTCTACATCACCAATAATATAATCACCAGGACGAACAATAACGCCCCCAATAGCAATAGGAACATTTACTTTGCCACCACCGTTTTTATTGCCTGCTGCTACCGTTGTGCCAAGTGAAAAAACAGGAAAGTCTAGCTCACGAATAGCTGCTATATCACGAATCACACCATCAACGACAAAGCCCTGTACACCAATACCCTTCGCTAACGAAAGAACAAAATCACCAGCAACTGCACGATTGGTATTCCCTTTAGCGTCAATTACTAAAATATCCCCTTCTCTAGCAGCTCGAATGGCTTCCAATACTGCACCATTTTCGCCATCTGGTAAACGCACTGTTACCGCACGGCCAGCAATTTTATAATGATCTGCTTACGGTTTAATATCACTGCGCAAATTCGTATGTCCTCCTGTCGCATCTGAAACTGCAGTCGTTGGCAGATGCTTAAAACTTACTTCTACCTTTGTCATCTATAACACCCCTATTATGATTTATGCAAGCTTACACAATTATTGTAAATTTCAATACAAGTAGGAAAATTAAGGAAATTATAATTTGCTAGGAGTAATAATTGCATTTTAAAAAAATATCAATCCTCTGTAATAAAAGCTACAGGAGAAAATTATATAAAATTGGGCAAACCGATGAAAGAACGAATGCTATTTTTTCCCCTTCGTTCTTTCTACTAATGTTTTTCAAATAAATGTAATACTTCTTCCGCTGTAGTAGCTAGATGAATAAGTGATTTTTGTTCAGTTCGTATAAAACCTTCCTCAAGCATTTTCTGAAGTTGTTGTAAAAGCGCATCATAAAAATTATTTACATTATATAAAATTACGGGCTTTTCATGTAATCCGATTTGTGCCCACGTAAACACTTCAAAATATTCATCCATTGTCCCTCCACCACCTGGTAAAGCTATAAAAGCATCTGCTAACTCTACCATTTTAGCTTTACGTACATGCATAGACTCAACAAAATGAATCTCTGTTAACGAGGCATGTGCTAATTCCCACTTCTGTAAATGAGTTGGCATTACGCCAATAACCTCTCCACCAGCTTCTAATACTGCATCTGCTACTTTGCCCATTAGTCCTGTTTTCGAACCACCATAAACGACGCCATGACCATTTTGAGCGAATACAGTCCCTAATTCGGCTGCCTTCTCTGCATAAATTGGGTTTACGCCTAAGCCAGAACCGCAATATACCGCTATTCTTATAGTAATCCCTCCTATTCAAAAGACGTGGCACAATAGGTTACATATTGTCTCACGTCTTTTGATCATTTATTTTCTTCCATTACTTTGTTTAGTCTGTCACTCTGCTTTGGGCACAGAACGCCTTTTACGCATAGTTCATTTTCTATTTACATAAAAGGACTTGTTTGTGCCTGCCGCTTCGCTTTCGGCCAGAACGCCAAGGTTTATCTTCCTATTGTGTTAGAAATATTCGCTTTAATAAACCTTCTATTTACGTAAATGACTTGTTTGTTTTAGCATATGACTGATGCGGCTGACAATTGATTCAATTGCTTCGGGATTTTTTAATAAATCATAATCATTAATATCTAAACGTAGAACTGGGCATGAATTAAAATTATTGATCCAGTTCTCATAGCGGTCATGCATTTCAATCCAATAATCATTCGGTGTTTGTTGCTCCATTGTTCGCCCACGCTCTTGAATACGTCCAATAACAGCATCAATTGGCCCCTCTAGATAAACAAGTAAATCTGGATGCGGGAAATACGGTGTCATCACCATCGCATCAAATAAATTTGTATACGTCTCGTAATCTGTTGGGCTCATTGTACCTTTGTCATAGTGCATCTTAGCAAAAATTCCTGTATCTTCGTAGATGGAGCGATCTTGAATAAACCCACCGCCATATTCAAAAATTCGCTTCTGCTCCTTAAAACGCTCCGCTAAAAAATACACCTGAAGATGGAAACTCCATTTTTCAAAGTCCTCATAAAATTTATCTAAATATGGATTGGTATCCACCTTTTCAAGTGACGTACGGAAATTTAGCGCCTGTGCCAACGCCTTTGTCATTGTTGACTTCCCTACACCAACCGTACCAGCGATTGTAATGACCGTTTGTGGAGGAATATCATATTTCTCTCTCAAATTCATTGTTGCAAGCTCCTTTGTTGTAACGTGTCCTTTATTGTTTGTAAAACATATGTCAAATCATTTGGGTTTTTTACGAAATCAAGCTGATCACCATTAAATCGAATAACGGGAATTTCGGGATGCATGTTCTCAAAGTGCTCGATAAAGGAATGATAATCTGTCACTAGTTGCTTCATGTAATCTCGTGAAATCATTTTTTCAAATTCACGGCCACGCATCGCAATACGTTTCATCAACGTATCAACACTGGCATGTAAATACACAACTACATTTGGCGCAGGCATATCTTTCGTTAATATTTTATAAATTTCTTCGTATTTATCATACTCAGTTGATCGCAATGTACGCTTGGCAAATATTAAATTTTTAAAAATGTGGTAGTCCGCTACAACAGGTTTATCATGCATTAAACGAAATTTTTTTATATCTGATAATTGTTTATAGCGATTACATAGGAAGAACATTTCCGTCTGGAAGCTCCATTCCTCTATGTTTTCATAAAACTTATTTAGAAAAGGGTTTTCGTCTACTATTTCTTTTAATAGATGGTAATTAAATGTTGCTGCAAGCTCTTTCGATAAAGAGGTTTTACCAACACCAATCGGACCTTCTACCGTAACAAATGGAATCGTCACCAGAAGCTCCTCCTTTATGTTCTATGGATTCTATCATCAATTACCCCGCCCTTGAGGTTTTTTATATTCAGTGCTTTTCATTGTATCATAGTGAGAAAATGAAAAACAGAATCAAACTATTTCTCTAAAAAATAGGCGCTATAAAAAATAGACCCACCGTAGTGGATCTATTTTTAACCTTATAATTTAACTCGCTGTAAACGCAGTGCATTTAAAACGACAGATACTGAACTGAACGCCATCGCTGCACCTGCTACCCAAGGAGCTAGTAAACCGATTGCGGCAATTGGAATGCCTAATGAATTGTAAGCAAATGCCCAAAATAAGTTTTGTTGAATGTTGCGCATTGTTTTGCGACTCATAATAATGGCATCCGCGATACTGTTTAAATCGCCACGGATTAGTGTAATATCCGCGGCTTCCATAGCCACGTCTGTCCCCGTACCAATGGCCATCCCAATATTGGCTGTCGCAAGTGCCGGCGCATCATTAATGCCGTCGCCAACCATCGCCACTTTTTTACCTTGCGCTTGCAATTTTTTCACTTCATCTGCTTTGCCTTCTGGGAGAACTTCTGCAATCACATGATTTACACCAACTTCTGCTCCGATTGCTAGTGCTGTACGTTCATTATCACCCGTCATCATAATTACATCGATGCCCATTTCTTTTAGACGACGAACTGCCTCTCTTGAAGTATCTTTCACTGTATCAGCAACTGCTACTAGACCAGCATACTGACCGTTAATGGCAGCTAACATGGCCGTTTTACCGTTTCCCTCTAATTGCTCCATTGTTGGTAGAATATCATCAATATCAATACCGTATTGCTGCATCAATTTACGAGTACCGATGATAACTTCTTGACCAGATACAGTCGCTTGCACACCGTAACCTGGTATTGCTTCAAAGAATTGAACATCTCCTAGCTCAATACCTTGCTCAGCCATTCCTTGAACAATTGCTTCTGCTAACGGATGCTCTGATTGCTTCTCCGCTGCACCAATTAACGATAAAAAATGTGCTTCATTTTGATTTGCCGCTAGCACAACATCCGTTAATACAGGTTTGCCGTGTGTCACTGTACCTGTTTTATCAACCACTACTGTATCGATACTTTGCGTTTGCTCTAAATGCTCTCCACCTTTAAATAAAATACCGAATTCCGCCGCACGACCAGAACCCGCCATAATAGATGTCGGCGTTGCTAATCCAAGCGCACATGGACAAGCGATCACGAGAACTGCAATTAATACTTCAAGCGCAGGTGTAAATTCACCAGGTCGTACCCAAGTAATCCAAATTAAAAACGTGACAAGCGCAATGCCAACAACGATTGGTACAAAGACGCCCGAAATTTGGTCTGCTAAGCGTTGAATCGGTGCTTTTGAGCCTTGTGCATCTTCTACAACTTTAATAATTTGAGCTAAGGCAGTATCGCGACCGACTTTAGTTGCTGTCATTTTAATAAAGCCATTTTTATTAATAGTGGAACCAAATAATAGGTCACCTTGCTTTTTATCAACAGGTAAACTTTCCCCTGTTAACATCGATTCATCAACAGCTGTGGTTCCATCTAATACTTCACCATCAACAGGAATTTTTTCACCTGGTTTCACTAAAATAATGTCACCAATGACTACTTCTTCTAATGGAACTTCTTTTTCTACACCGTCACGGACAACGATAGCCGTTTTTGCCTGAAGGCCCATTAATTTTTTGATTGCTTCAGATGAGCGACCTTTTGCTTTTGCCTCAAATAATTTACCTAATAAAATTAAAGTAATTAATACGGCACTCGTTTCAAAATATAGATGAGGGGCATGATGTGAGCCCGCAGTAACAATGGCTTGATAAACACTATAAAAATACGCCGCAGATGTCCCCATTACTACAAGTACATCCATATTGGCACTACCATTACGTAAAGCTTTGTAGGCTCCAACGTAAAATTGCTTCCCAATGATAAATTGAACAGGAGTAGCCAACACCATTTGTACCCACGGATTCATGAAAAATTCAGGGACATATAAGAATGATGTAAATGAGAAATGTCCTACCATCGTCCATAGTAATGGTACTGACAGAATGGTCGATAAAATAAATTTTTTCTGCTGTTGTTTGACGGTCTGCTCACGATGATCTACAGTTTCTTGCTCATCCGCCTTTTGATGAGCCTCAAATCCTAATTTCTCAACCTTTGCAATCATATCTGCAATCGCCACCTCAGATGGGTTAAACTCAATAGTTGCTTTTTCGAGTGCTAAGTTAACGTTCGCAGAGGATACACCTGCTAGTTTATTTAAACCTTTCTCTATACGTGTAGCACAAGCTGCACATGTCATGCCTGTAATGTTGAATTCAGTTTTTTGTTTCACGACGCCATAACCAAGTGCTTCAATCTGCTTTTCAAAGTCTTCTCTATTTAATTTTGTTGAATCATATTTAATAGATGATTTTTCAAGAGCTAAATTAACTGTCGCTTGTTCTACACCATCCATTTTATTTAAACCTTTTTCTAAACGAGTCGCACAGGCTGCACAGGTCATACCTATAATTTGCAGATTCGCTTCTTTTATTTCCGACCTCATCATCATTTCCCCTCTCCATATACCAACAGGGGGTATATTTAATTAAAAATAAGAGAGTGCTACAAGAGCACCCTGCTTATATTATTTAACGTCATAGCCTTGATCGTCGATTGTTTCTTTTATTTGGTCTAGAGATACTTGTGTTGCGTCAAATGCAACATCTACTAAACCATCAACTAAGTTTACTTTTACTTGTTCAACGCCAGCTAGAGAGCCAACACTTTTTTCCACTGAGTTTACACAATGTCCACATGACATTCCTTGTACGTGTAAAGTTACGATTTGCATAAAATATCTCTCCTTTAATGTTTAATACTGTATAGGGGTATATATTTAGTATAGGAACTTTTACTTTTTCATTAGCTTTTGAATAGTCACAACTAATTCGTCTAACACTGTCTCATCACCTTCTGATAGGCGATCTACTACACATCCCTTTAAATGACCTTCTAATAATACCTTTGCTACACTATTTAAAGCCGACTGTGTGGCAGACAGTTGCGTAATAATATCATCACAGTAAACGTCTTTGTCAATCATCCCTTTAATACCTCGGATTTGACCTTCAATTCGATTCAAACGAGTCGTTAAATCCTTTTTAACGCGTTCAGGATGGTGGCTTTTTCGACACGACGTAGCTTCCTCTGTTTGACAAGCATCTTCTTTCACAATATTCTCCATTAATTACGCCTCCTACTTCACAATGATCGTACCATACCCATGGACGGTATGTAAAGCCAGAAATTTTTTAATGATGATGGTGGTGATCATTCGATTGCTCATTTTTTATTGTACATAAAATTGAATTACCATGCTTATGTGCTACTGTTTCCATTTGAATCTTTACATGCTTTATGCCCTTATGCTCAAGATTATGTTCAATTTCTCATAATATATGCTCACTATCCAATTTTTAGCTGGCCTTCAACAACCATATAACTTGTAATAATAATAAATGCTCTATTAACACCTTTTCTTTGCGCCATTTATATGGTCATAGATCATGATTATGTCCCATGTTTTACCCTCTACCTGTAGTTATGTGTAGCATGCTCAATAGCTTGCATCAACAAATTCATAATGTGATTATCATCGTTTGAATAATATAAAGTTGTGCCTTCTCTTCTATACTTCACTAACCGTAAATTTTCCAAAAAACGTCATTGGTGCGAAACTGTTGATTGACCTAAATCTAACATTTCAGCAACGTCGTTGACTGAATGTTCATCCGTACATAATACATTTAAAATACGAATTCTGGTTGGATCACTTTAAATGTTTGAGACACGACAATAGCGTTTTTTCGTCTAAATATTGCTCTTTGTTAGTCTGAACCTCTGTATTTTGTAATTTTTCAGGACATATTTGATAGTAGCAATTGTCAATTAAGCAAGATACACTAAATGATAAGGAGAGATCATAATGGATATTTTTGAAACAGACCGATTGTTTATGAACAGTGCACTGGAAGAAGCTAAGAAAGCAGCTTTACTTGGAGAAGTGCCAATAGGAGCTGTACTTGTATATGATGGAGAGATTATTGCACGAGCTCATAATTTACGAGAAACAACACAAAATGCAACGACGCACGCTGAATTAATGGTTATTCAAGAGGCTTGTAAAAAAATAGGTAGCTGGCGCCTTGAAAAAACAATACTTTATGTGACACTTGAACCTTGCCCTATGTGTGCAGGTGCAATTTTGCAATCTCGAGTGCCGCGTGTTGTATATGGTGCAAGAGATATAAAAGCAGGCTGTGTAGATTCACTCTATCGCTTATTAAACGATGCACGCTTTAACCATGAATGCGAAGTAACCGAAGGAATGTTAGCTGCGGAATGCGGACAAATCTTAACCGATTTTTTCCGAGCATTACGTGAACAAAAAAAGGCGGAGAAAAAAGCACGCCAAGCTTTAATTGTTGAAAATAGGGAATTTTAACCAAAATAAAAAAACTACTGTTGAGATAAGCTTTCAACAGTAGTTTTTTCATTTTTCGACTCAGTTACTTGGGAGCAATTACTTTTTTACCGCCCATATATGGAACTAATACTTCTGGAATTACTACGCTTCCGTCGGCTTGAGTCTGCCGCTTCGCTTTCGACTCAGTTTACTTTGGCGCAATTACTTCTTTTCCGCCCATATATGGTCTTAATACTTCAGGGATTACTACGCTTCCATCTTGTTGCTGATAATTTTCTAGGATTGCTGCTACTGTACGGCCGATTGCAAGACCTGAGCCGTTTAATGTGTGTACATACTCTGGTTTTGCATTTGGCTCACGACGGAAGCGGATATTTGCTCGACGTGCTTGGAAATCTTCAAAGTTAGAGCATGAAGAGATTTCGCGATACATATTTTGAGCTGGAATCCAAACCTCTAAATCGTACTTTTTCGCTGCAGTAAAGCCTAAATCAGCTGTACACATTTTTAGTTTGCGGTATGGTAATCCTAATAATTGCAGTACTTTTTCTGCATGACCTGTTAATAGTTCTAGCTGTTCATAAGATTCTTCTGGTTTAACAAAGCGTACTAATTCTACTTTGTTGAATTGGTGTTGGCGAATTAAGCCACGTGTATCGCGACCTGCAGAACCTGCTTCTGAACGGAAGCATGCACTATATGCTGCAAAGCCCTGTGGTAATGCTTCAACTGGTAAAATTTCATCACGATAGAAGTTCGTCACAGGTACTTCTGCTGTTGGAATCATGAAGTAATCTGTGTCAGCTAATTTAAAGACATCTTCTTCAAATTTAGGCAGTTGCCCTGTACCTGTTAAGCTATCACGATTAACAATTACAGGTGGTAGCATTTCTTCATAGCCATGCTCTTCTGCATGTAAGTCCATCATAAACGTCATTAATGCGCGTTCTAAACGAGCACCAAGACCTCGATAGAATAAGAAGCGACTACCCGTCACTTTTGCACCACGTTCAAAGTCTACAATTTTTAAATCCGTAGCGATATCCCAGTGTGCTTTAATGTCAAAATCAAATGTTGGTACCTCACCCCAAGTATATTCCTCTACATTATCGTCCTCTGTTGTGCCCACTGGTACAGATTCATGTGGAATGTTTGGTAAACGCATCATCATATCTTTAAAGCGTTCTTCTACATCATTTAATAGGACATCAAGCTCTTTAATTTCATCGCCAACCTGACGCATACGTGCAATAACTTCATCCGCATTTTCTTTATTACGCTTCATGATCGAAATTTGCTCAGACACTTTATTACGCTCAGCTTTAAGCTCTTCTGTTTTGGCAATTAACTCACGACGCTTTGCATCTAATTGTTCAAAATCGTCTAAGTTTCCTAAATCCTCATTACGTGTTAATAGCATTTCTTTAATTTCCGCGAAATTGTCGCGGACGCGTTTAATATCTAACATCGTCATACCTCCAGTAGATTCTTAATGATGGGAAAATAGTTAGTAAAAACACAAAAAAGCCCTCATCCCCAAAAGGGACGAGAGCTACCCGCGTTGCCACCCTAATTGACTAGACACTTTGTACTTTGTCTAATCCACTTATCTCATAACGGCATTTCAGCCGGCGACAGCCTACTTCATTCACTTCGACTGCGCAACTCCAGGACGGATTCACAAGTGTTTTTATCAGCTTCCACCACCCGCTAACTCTCTAAAAAAAACGTGCTTGCTACTACTTCCCATCATCGTGTTCAGTTATTTAAATTTTATTCATACTGTACTATATGAATTAAGATTTTGCAAGTCATACCATAGAAGATACAAAATATTCAAGAATACGTGCATCTGACGTTAGTTCAGGATGGAAGGAACAGCCTAATAAATGATTGTCCTTTGCTAACACGATTTTCCCGTCATGCTCTGCTAATACTTTAACACCTTCACCTACGGAAACAATATGTGGCGCACGTATAAAGACAGCCGGAATGGCAGCACCTATTTCCGGTATGTCAAGCTTCACTTCAAAGCTATCTACCTGACGTCCATAAGAATTCCGTGCAACTACCACATCCATTACAGCTAAATGCGATGCATAATCCACTAATTCCTTTGCTAGTAAAATCAAGCCTGCACATGTCCCAAACATCGGTAAACTTTGCTGTGCAAGTGTGCGGATTGGCTCTACTAGCTCATAGCGATTTAGCAATTTGCGCATCGTTGTACTTTCTCCACCAGGCAAGATAAGTCCATCAAGATCCTCTAAATCAGCACTTTGTTTTACTAAGACCGCGTCGCATCCAAGAGATTGTAACATTTGCACATGCTCTCGTACCGCCCCCTGTAATGCTAAAACACCGATTCGCTTCATCTTACCAGCCTCGCTCTTGCATACGCTCATTTTGACTAAGCTGTGCAATATCGATGCCTTTCATCGGAACACCTAACTCTTTTGAAATATCCGCAATTAGCTTGTAGTCCTTATAATGCGTAGTAGCCTCAACAATTGCACGAGCAAATTTCTCCGGGTTCTCTGATTTAAAAATACCAGAACCAACAAATACACCGTCAGCTCCAAGCTCCATCATTAATGCTGCATCTGCTGGTGTAGCAACTCCACCTGCCGCAAAATTCACGACTGGTAAACGACCAAGACGCTTCATTTCTCTTAATAATTCAAAAGGGGCACCAAGCGTTTTAGCCTCTGTCATTAATTCATCCTCTGTCATACCAACTACCTTACGCACTTGTGCATTCACTTTTCGAATATGGCGAACTGCCTCTACTATATTACCCGTCCCTGGTTCCCCTTTAGTTCGTAGCATGGAAGCCCCCTCACCTATGCGTCGAGCTGCTTCCCCTAAATCACGACAGCCACAAACAAAGGGCACTGTGTAATCGCTTTTTAATAAATGAAACTCTTCATCTGCTGGCGTTAATACTTCACTTTCATCAATATAATCGACACCCATCGCTTCTAGCACTCTTGCTTCTACAATATGTCCAATTCGTGCTTTAGCCATGACAGGGATGGATACTGCACCCAATACCTCCTCGACAATACGAGGATCAGCCATACGTGCAACACCACCCGCCTTGCGAATGTCTGATGGTACTCGCTCTAAAGCCATGACAGCAACCGCTCCTGCCGCTTCCGCAATTTTCGCCTGCTCTGCATTAATAACATCCATAATGACGCCACCCTTTTGCATTTCTGCCATCCCGCGCTTCACTAATTCTGTACCTGTTTGTCTCATGATTTCTAACCTCCACCTTTATGATGAAATTTAGTATAATGGAAATTGACCATATAAAAATATCCAGTTTACTAAATAACCATAAGGTCAGGGGGATAAATGAACATGGACATGCTGT
Organism: Lysinibacillus sp.; assembly: GCA_032053185.1. Lineage (GTDB taxonomy): Bacteria > Bacillota > Bacilli > Bacillales_A > Planococcaceae > Lysinibacillus. The sequence continues at coordinate 6,840 of DAMBVB010000047.1, read as the reverse complement.
TATTTCAACTAGAAAAAAATGGTGAAAAACCGCTCTATGACCAGCTTTATAGCGGCATTAAGGAAGCTATTATTTCAAAGAAAATTGCAGTAGGAGAAAAATTACCATCAAAAAGAAAATTAGCCGATTTTTTGAATATTTCTCAAACAACTATTGAAATTGCCTATGCACAGCTACTTGCAGAAGGCTATATTATGTCTAAATCCCGCGTCGGTTATTTTGTAGAGGAAATTGACGAGCTTCCGTATATTCAGCAGGACACAGTAGCTGCCTTCAACGAACAGCCTAAGAAAAAATCGTATAAGATAGATTTTAACCCTGGTTCTATCGATATTGATGCCTTTCCTTTTCAAACATGGCGAAAATATGCGAAAGAGCTCTTTGATGATGCCTCAAAGGAATTATTATTAACAGGGGAGCCTCAGGGAGAACTATCTTTACGAACGGAGATTGCTAATTATTTATTTCAATCACGCGGGGTTGTTTGTAGTCCCGAGCAAATTGTTATCGGTTCAGGAACAGAACAGCTTCTACCAATGATTTTGCGCCTCTTTAGTGACGATACTTGCTTTGCGCTTGAAAACCCAGGATATCCAGCTGTGCATCGTATGTTTTCTCAACATAAACGGAAAGTCTACCCAATTGCGGTCGATGATGAAGGAATTGTCATCCATGAGCTCGAAAATACGAGCGCTGACGTTGTCTATATTACGCCATCACACCAATTCCCTACAGGAGCAGTATTATCGGCTACAAGACGTGCACAGACTTTAAATTGGGCCGCACAAAGTTCCTCTCGATACATTATTGAAGATGATTATGATTCTGAATTTCGCTATACTGGAAAACCGATACCTGCACTTCATGCATTAGATCGAAATGATAAAGTCATTTATATGAGTACATTTACAAAATCATTAATGCCGTCCTTGCGCGTCGCTTATTTCGTACTTCCACCAAAATTACTTGCTACTTATAATGATGTCTTTAATTACTATTCATCGACAGTACCTCGTTTTGATCAACATATTGTAGCTAATTTTATGCGTGACGGCCATTTTGCTAAGCATTTAAATCGCATGAGAAAGATTTATCGAAAAAAGCATGAAAAGCTTACTTCTATTTTAGAAAACTATGCTAATCAAATTAACATCACTGGTGAGCAAGCAGGCATGCATATTTTACTCGATGTACAACATACTTTGTCTGAAAAGCAATTACAGCAGCTTGCTTCCAATGCGGACATCAGAATCTATCCACTATCTGATTATCGCCTAGATCACTCAGCACCCTCACAAGCTCAATTTTTACTAGGTTTTGGAGGCATACCTGTACATGAAATTGAACCTTCTATCGAAAAGCTAATGAACTGTTGGGATATACAGAAAAAATACCAATCAACCTCACGTTAAAAGGTTGATTGGTATTTCTATTTCGTTCTGCCGATGTTTTTTTGTGCGAAAGCGAAGCGTCAGCAACGATTACGCTAACGCGCAAATGATATTATGATTCAATTAGCTGGATATTATAAAGCTCAAACCATGTATGAATTTGACCCAGATAAGCTAAAAGCTGTGGACCTGCCATTAATTGTCCATACCAAGGAACTTTGAAAGAACTCCCACCCGATTCAATGAGCTCTATTAGCTTCTGTCGTTCAAATAACTCATGAAGAATTGAATTTCTGTCCTCCATTATGTCTCTGAGCCATTTTTGAACGCCTGCTGTATATACTGGATGATAAGTTTTAGGATACGGATTCTTTTTCCGATATAAAACTTCTTCTGGCAATAGATGTTGCATTGCTTTACGAAGTAAACCCTTTTCCATACCGTCTAAATTTTTCATTTCCCAAGGAATATTCCACGCATATTCCACAAGACGATGATCTGCAAATGGTACTCGAACTTCAAGACTCGCCCCCATGCTCATACGGTCTTTTCGTTCCAGCAATGTTTGCATAAACCATACCATATTCAAATAAAACATTTCACGTTGCCTTACTTCCTCAATACTCTCCCCATCAAGATATAGTACTTCAGCAATTGTTTGTGAGTAAGCCTGTTGTGCATATGATTCAACTTTTAATTTCTTACGCCATCGCTCTTGTAACATTGTTGATCTTTCAGACAGTGAACGAATCCATGGAAAACCTGTAGTCGTTTCTGTAAACCATGGATAACCACCGAAAATTTCATCTGCACATTCACCAGATAGTGCAACGGTAAAATCCTTTTTAATTTCTCGACAAAACCATAATAACGATGAATCTACATCTGCCATCCCTGGTGAATCTCTAACGATAACAGATTCTATTAAGAAATCGATCAATTGCCGTTGGGAAATTTCCTTGGCATGGTGTGTGGTACTAAAGGTATCTGTCATTTTTTGAATCCAATACGTGTCTGTGGATGTTTGAAAAGCATGCGGATTAAAAAAACGTTCATTATCTTCGTAATCTATAGAGTACGTATGGAGTTTGCCTTTATTTTGTTGCTGAAACATCTTTGCAGCAATTCCAGTAATAATACTGGAATCTAAACCTCCTGAAAGAAATGTACAGATTGGTACGTCTGAAACGAGCTGTCGTTCAATAGCATCAGTTAGTAAAAAACGGACATGATCAATCGTCTCCTCTAATGACTCTTCATGATGTTTACTCTGTAACTGCCAATACTGCCAAACTCTTATACCCTCTCTAGAGAAACGCATTGCATATCCTGGACGTAGCTCATTAATATTGTGAAAGGGTGACTTTCCGGGCGCTCTAGACGGTCCCACAGCCATAATATTTGCTAGCCCTTCCGTATTAACGGTTGTTTTCATCAATGGATGAGCTAATAATGCTTTCACTTCGGATGCAAAAAGTAAGTCGTCTTGTTGTTCTGTATAAAATAAAGGCTTTACACCTAATCGGTCTCGGCATAAAAACAGAGCTTGTGATTGTTCATCCCATATACCAAAAGCGAAAATTCCATTTAAAAAATCAACACACTGCTCTTTCCATTCAATATAAGCAGTTAATAATACTTCCGTATCTGAATGTGTTGTAAAAAGATGCCCTCGATTTTGCAGCTCTTTCCTTAATTCGTCTGTATTATAAAGCTCGCCATTATATGTGATGACATAGTTTGCACCATCATGTACTTTTTTCATCGGTTGCTTCCCACCGATTAAATCTATGACGGCTAGCCGACGATGGCCAAATGCAATATGCTCACTACACCAAATATTTTCATCATCTGGCCCGCGTTTATTTAACGTTTGCGTCATTAACTTTAAAATTTTATTACTAGTTGTTAAATCCTTTTGAAAGCTAGCCCATCCTGTAATGCCACACATTTAGCCACATCCTTTCGCCTAATAGCATATGCAGTAAAGTGTAAAAACGTGAAAAAGAACACGGGATGTTTTAAAACATCCACGTGTTCTTTTTGCATTAATTAATCCGCCGAAGCCTTTAACTTCTTTCAACAGGTGCTTCGACATCCGCTAAAAAGTAACTTATACCCGCATTCAGCCTCGCCACCTATAGACGTGAAAGACTCTGCAAAAAAGAAGTTAAAATAAGCCACCGACAAAGTCAGTAATACCGCTCCATAAGTTTCCGAAGAAGCTACCAATACCTTGGAAGAATAATGAGATACCACCAGCACGCTCCACAGCCTCTGTTGTGACAACATCGGCTTTAAGGTCCTTACCGTCAATAAAACCGTAATCTGTGCCCTCTGAGCGCTCAATAACTACCTTCCCGACAACTGTATCCTTTTTTACCTCTGCTTCAACACTCTTTTTATCTAAAACTAGTTTAGGTTGATATAAATCTTTCTCAGATGACTTGACCATAAATGTAACTGGTTCTTTAACAGCAATCGTTACTTTATTTTCTTTACCTTTCGTAACTTTTACTGTTTCTTGATTTTTAAACTTATAGTTAGCTGGAATAATTTCTTGTTTCGAGAATTGTGAGAAACCATAGTTAAACAATTTAGCTGTTTCATCGAAGCGCGCTTTTTTCGGATCTTCTCCTACAGCCTTCATAACTACAGAAATTAAACGTGTACCATTACGCTCTGCTGTACCTGTAAAGCAATGTCCAGCAAAGTCTGTTGTCCCTGTTTTTAATCCGTCAACGCCTTCATATTGGAAGATTAACCCGGGTAACATAAAGTTCCAGTTGGACATATCAATTTTATCATCTGTACCTTCACGGAACGTCTTTTTAGCAATTTTAGACGTTTTTAATACGTCTGGATGATCTTTTAGTAAATGATATGCTAATTTAGCTACAGACTTAGCAGGCATTACATTTTCATCATTTGTTCCAGTACCAGCCGGCTGCATACCAAACAAATCTGCATTGTTAAGACCTGTAGAATTCACGAATTTATAGCCTTTAAGACCAAGCTCTTCAGCTTTTTTGTTCATTAGCTTTAAAAACTCTGTTTCAGTACCCGCAATTGTTTCCGCTATAGCCACTGTTGCAGCATTTGCAGAGTAAATCGCCATCGCCTCATATAATTCGCGAATTGTGTAAGATCCATCTCTACGTAATGGTACATTACTTAATGCACGGTTTTGAGACATTTTATACGTATAATCAGTTACGTGATATTCCTGATCCCACTTAACTGTACCTGCATCAATTGCATCTAATAGCAGGTATTCAGTCATCATTTTTGTCATACTCGCAATACCTAGTGAAGTATCTGCATTTTGTTCATATAAAATTTTCCCTGAATCTGCGTCAATTAAAATTGCAGCATCCACATGTAGCCCTAAATCTGTTTCTGCATTTGCCTTCGCTGGAATACCTGCTAAAACACTAAATAACAAAACAGGAATTAGGAGTAAGCGAATGACAGTGTTCATTGTCTTTTTCACCTTTAAAGCCCTCCAAAAAATAATCTTGTCCTCGACATTTTATCATATATAGTAACTTCCGTGCGCACTCTCTATCATAAAAAATGCTCTCGTGTCATCTTTGTAGACGATTGGAGAGCATAAAAGTTGCTAGTAATATATTACATCGAATAGTTTGGTGATTCTTTTGTGATTTGTACATCATGTGGATGTGATTCACGTAGACCTGCACCTGTCATGCGAACAAATTGAGCATTTTCACGTAAGAACTCAAGGTTAGCTGAACCACAATAGCCCATACCAGCTCGGACACCACCGATTAATTGATAAATTGTATCTGCTAGTGGTCCTTTGTATGGAAGACGACCTTCAATACCCTCTGGTACTAATTTTTTCACATCCTCTTGGAAGTAACGATCTTTTGAACCTTTTTCCATAGCTCCAATTGAACCCATACCACGGTAAACCTTGAAGCGACGACCTTGGAAGATTTCAGTTTCACCAGGAGATTCAGAAGTACCTGCAAGAAGTGAACCAAGCATTACAACGTTACCACCCGCTGCAAGAGCTTTTACGATGTCTCCAGAGTATTTAATGCCTCCATCAGCAATAATTGTTTTACCAAGCTCACGAGCTACTGTTGCACAATCGTAAACAGCTGTAATTTGCGGTACACCTACACCAGCTACGACACGAGTCGTACAAATAGATCCTGGTCCAATACCAACTTTCACTACATCTGCTCCAGCTTCAAATAATGAACGTGCGCCTTCAGCAGTTGCCACGTTACCAGCGATAATTTCAAGCTCCGGATAAGATTCACGGATAGAGCGAATTGTTTGTAATACACCCTCAGAATGACCGTGAGCTGTATCGATTACTACGAGGTCTACTTGTGCTTCAACAAGCTTTTCAATACGTATCATCGTATCTTTTGAAACACCAACTGCTGCCCCTACTAATAAACGACCGTGTATGTCTTTTGCAGCGTTAGGGAACTCAATTACCTTCTCAATATCCTTAATTGTAATTAATCCAGTTAATTTACCTTCTTCATCTACAATTGGTAGCTTTTCGATTTTATATTGTTGAAGAATCTTTTCAGCATCCTCTAGAGTCGTTCCAACAGGAGCAGTAATTAAATCTTCTTTTGTCATAACATCTTCAATTTTTAAAGAATAGTCAGAAATGAAACGTAAGTCACGGTTTGTAATGATCCCTACTAACTTTTGGTTTTCCATACTATCAACAATAGGTACACCAGAAATTCGGTATTTGCCCATTAAATGCTCAGCATCGAAAACTTGGTGAGTCGGAGTTAAAAAGAATGGGTTTGTAATAACACCATTTTCAGAACGTTTTACTTTTTCTACTTGCTCAGCTTGCTCATCGATCGACATGTTCTTATGGATAATACCGATACCACCTTGACGTGCCATAGCAATTGCCATTTTAGATTCTGTAACTGTATCCATTCCTGCGCTGACCATTGGAATATTTAATTTAATCTTCGGTGTTAGTTGAACTGATAAATCAACATCTTTCGGTAATATTTCTGAATGCGCTGGTACTAATAATACATCATCAAAAGTTAAACCTTCTTTGGCAAATTTAGTTTCCCACATTTTCGTAACGTCCTCCTATAGTTAAAAGAATATTAATTGTAAGATTAACAACGTGCTAAGCTACTGTCAAGAAACTTATAAAAGAAAGACAATTCAGATTTCTCAAGGGTGGCAACTCTAATAGTCTTTTTATCCTTTTTTACACTAAGAAAAATATAGCTTTTTATAATTTCTTCTATATTTAGTATAATGTTAGTTAAGTTCTTTTTTATTTTAGGCAAGTTTTGTTGAATTATTGATAAATTATTAAGTTTTTTTATAAAAAAAAACAGCCAGCACTCAGCTGACTGTCTACATTGCCTAGCGACGTCCTACTCTCACAGGGGGAAGCCCCCAACTACCATCGGCGCTA
>DAMBVB010000046.1:0-26324 GCA_032053185.1 Lysinibacillus sp. | reverse complement strand
TTTGAGGCGAAGCAGATCACTTTTGGAGCGAAGCGGATCACTTTTGAGGCGAAGCAGATCACTTTTGGAGCGAAGCGGATCACTTTTGAGGCGAAGCGGATCACTTTGGGGGCGAAGCGGATCACTTTGGGGGCGAAGCGGATCACTTTGGGGGCGAAGCGGATCACTTTTGAAGCGAAGCGGATCACTTTTAGGGCGAAGCGGATCCCTTTTGGTAAGATGAGCTAAAACGCAAGAAGTTTAGTAAAGTTCGATAATAATCGGGATTGCTACTAGCCAGAAAATAGACAAGAAAAAAGTAAGTGGATATATAGTTCTCCACTTACTTTAATTAATTATTGTTCACGGGCATTAAATTGCTCCATTTTGTCCTCTAAATCATCCATCATTTGAATTAAACGATCGATATCCTTTAATTCAGTTGTTTCTGGATCAATGGCATCTAAAACTTCTAAAAACATTTCAAGACGCTCTTTTAAGTAGTTCATTTGCTGTTTTTTATCAGTGATTGGATTTGACATACATACACCTCATTTCGTCCCCTACATCTTAGCTGATTTGGGACTAAATTTCAATGTTTAGGTAAACGTCTAGGACTTAACGATTATTTTATAAAAATCAAAAGACAGAATATTTACAATATTGAGGGTGTGTGTTAAATTAATATTAAGAAAAAGTAAAGGAGTTGATTTAAAAATTCCAAAAGAACTCTAACTTGAAAAGGAGGGAGTTTAAACAAGTACTCGGTCGATGTGTAAAAGCCGAAATTCGTGTTTATACAATTAAATGGAGATAAGTGTTAGTTAGGCCTTAGCGTAAAATCACATGTGGTGAGCGCTAAGGCTTTTTGGGTATTCCGTTATTTGGAAGAATGACTTAATGTTGGTTCACTACCAAAAGTTGTGGATGACTTTTCAAACGTGATGAAATATCCTCTGTGTTGAATGGATTGAACTCAACAGGTCAATACATAGGAACATTATTAAACTAATCGTGTTATCGAGCATCCACTATGAAAATGGGCCACGAACCAATTATATTAATTGGCGGTGCACTTGTTTTCATTATGCCCATTATGGGAGAGTGTGCCCTTATGGTTTACATTTCGCTTACTGTTGGGGATCGTGCATTACACTGCAACACAGACGTGGATTACAAGTACTTGCAATGTCTTGATGATAGGCTCATTTGGTGGGGCTGTTATTTTTGGCATTGCAAGTTTGTAGAACATTCACAAATGGCAGTAGCCGTAGCATTTTCTTTATCGGTACAGTAGTCGGTTCGATGTTTTTATTAGGTGTTACCTATATCGCTGACCTACACCAAAGGAACAAATGCCAACAGGAAATCTGCTTTGCGGTATTGCCCTTAGCAGTGGTAGTTTAACGGGACCATTTTAGGTGGCATTTATTTAGATATGTGAATTACAGCTTCCTTTTATTAGTGGCAATGCTTTTGCTAGCTGTTGCAATTGTTTTGCTAATATTTGGACGAAATAAAAATAAGCGACCAGTGTCGAGATTATCCTTGAAGCCGAAGAAAGAGAGTTAAAAGTTCGGGTAATTAGAAGAGAATTTTGAGCAATGAATAATTTTGGACAAAATAAAAGAGCGGGGCTCATCTTCCCGCTCATAAAATAAAAAACGCCCAGCAAATCCGTGCTGTTATGGCGTTTTTTGCGTGACAAGGATGTTCCGTCCAAGTCACATAGGTTTGGCACCTAGAAAGATATTATACAGACAAGCAAACATAAAATCAAATAATATTTATAGCAGATGGTGAAATTGTATCATCAATAGCTAAGGACGTCTCATATTTTGAGACGTCATTTTTCATCATTACTTATTCTTCAACACAAGTTTCGCCACACATTCCACCTGAACAGAAACAGTTCCATCACTAAATAATTTAGTTATTATCGTTACCTTTTAGATTTAAAACACTCCACACAATAAATACAAATCCTATTAATAAAGAAATAATACTGAGTATCAATAAATTATTGGGAACATTTTCAAGAAATACATTAAATTCTTCTGTAGACCAAGTACCACTAAGTGAGACACCAATCGAAGCGCATATGTACCTAGTCGAATAAAGTATAGCCGCGATAATAAGAAAAATAGAACCATAAATACTTTTAATCATAACTTTATTGCTCTTTTCTTTTTAAAATTGAACTACTCTATACTGACGTTCTACCCATTGTTCAGGGTAAACATATTTTGTATCATAAGTTTTTCCACGACTATCATATTTTTGTTCTTGTGTAACTTTATACTTTTTGTACACATGTCTATATTCTAAACGGTAATTTCCGCTATCATAAGTCTTAGAACGATAACTTACTGATTCCGACCATGATAAAGTAACATCGAAACCCACTACACTTTCTAGTTTTTTTACTGGAATCTTAAGTGTACCAGAATATTTATGAGCAACAGTTTTAGTGTGAGATGCACTCAATGATCCTCCACTTACCGTAGAAGCTCCAGCATAATTCCATGGGCCATATGTTAAACCTTCATAAGTTGAAGACGTACCAAACCACATTAACTGTCTTTCTTCAAGTGGAGAAATCTCTTCTTCAAAAGGAACCTCTGTACCTATTAATTCATCATCAAGAACCACATCTGTAAAATCAACAACTACTTCACCTTCTGCTAATCCAGAATTGACATCGGCATCTAATTCACTTGCAGACGATTCTGTAACATTAATAAAAAACAGTGTTAATATTAATGTTATAGAACAAAAAATAGATAATAACTTACTGGAAATTTTCATTTTCTTCTCTCCCTCTGATTATTGATAACTAATACTCTTTAGTAAGAATCGTTAAAAACTGTATACTCTTAGTTCTCTAATTTCCATAAATTCAAAAAACAATTCATGTAAATTTTTCCGATTCTTCTAAAAAATACCTATTATTAATATAATCTATGGAGAAGTAAAAGTCTATTGTTTGTTCTTCATTACCTATTATCAGTGTAACTTATCTCTGATTTTTAATCTTCATCATCTACTCGAACGATTGATTTCCTCGGTATCATCTAAATTCAATTGTTTATCTAAAAACTGTAGGAGAGGCTATCTAAAAAGAAAAAAAGCGTAGTCTACAAAATGTAGAGTACGCTTAATCCAGTCGCCAAAATTATAAAAAATTAAATATCATTTTCGATGTTCTGCTTTAAGAACCATGTTGCAAATGCATTCCACCTGCGCTGTTTGTGCGAACATATCCACCGGCTGAATATACTCCACATCATAAAACTTCGATAATTCGTTTAAATCCTTCGCGAATGTTGATGGATTACACGATGTATAGACAAAGCGCTTCGGTTTTAGCTTTAACACAGTGCGGATGAACTCTGGTGCTAGACCCGTACGTGGTGGATCAACTGTTATAACATCTGGTATAAATCCTTCCTTGCGCCATTTTGCTAGGACACTTTCTGCTGTGCCAACTGCGTATTTTGTATGCTTGAAGCCATGGTTTCGGGCGTTTTTACGCGCATCCTGAATGCTTTCTGGAATAACATCCATCCCGCGAACTTCTTTTGCTTTGTCAGCTAGCCATAAACCGATTGTTCCAACACCGCAGTAAGCATCAACAACTGTTTCTTTGCCTGTTAATGCTGCTGCTTTTTTGATTTCATCATAGAGATAAACGGTTTGTGTTGGATTCAGTTGGAAAAAGGCGCGAGCTGATAAATCAAAGGCTAATTCGCCAAGCTCCTCGTGAATCGTTTCCTTGCCATCGAGGTTAATCGTTTCATCGCCAAAGATTAACGATGTTTTTTCTCGGTTAATATTTTGGGCGATTGAAACGATACTTGGATCGATTTTTTTGATACGTGCAATGAGCTCAGCTAGATGTGGAATTTCCTTACGTGTTGTGACGAGCACGACTTGCGTTTCACCAGTACGAATCCCTGTGCGTACAACAATCGTACGTACTAAGCCATCAAGCGTACGTCCATCGTAAATAGTAATATTCAGTTTTTGCAAAATTTTACGTGTTGCCACTGTAATTTTTGATGTTATCGGATGTTGAACAAGGCAATCATTGATGTTTAGTAGCTTGTTGCTACCTTCTGCAAATAGCCCTGCATAGACACGCTTACCTTCTTTACGTACTTGATATTGACTTTTGTTACGATAATTCCATGGATTATCCATCCCTAAAGTTTTGCGAACTTCAACTGTATTAGCTAAAGGCTTAGCATAACGTTCTAATGCTTGAATTACGATATCACGCTTTTCGATTAGCTGTTTTTCATATGTCATATGTTGAAGCTGACAGCCGCCACATTCGTTGTAAACTGGGCATGGTGCTTCCTGACGATATTTTGAAGCTTTGCGAATAGTTACTATTTCTGCTTCGGCAAAGTTTCGCTGTGTTTTAGTCACTTGTGCTGTAATTTCTTCACCAGGAATAGCGCCCTTTACGAATACAACATTACGCTTATAAAAGCCTACTCCTTCACCGTTAATACCAAGTCTTTTTATTGTTAGAGGAAATTTTTGTCCTACTTCCATTGTTGTTTGCTGCGTCAAGCGTTCCACGTCCCTGTTCTATTAATATCATCTCTCCATTATATCTAAGGAGTAGACGATTGCAAAGCGACAGGGAAATCTTCATGTTCTAAAACTAAATCGTCAAGGGATAAAAATGTATAGCCTTGTTTTTTCGCTTCGGCAATAAACTTCGGAAGAGCTTCTGCATTATCTTGTGCAACTGTATGCATTAAAATAACAGCGCCAGGGTGAAGCTGTTCCATTAATGCATTATACGCATAATCTGCGCCACGACGTACATCTCTTTCCCAATCCTTAAAGGCAACAGACCAGAAAATATGACGATAGCCTGCAGCATTTCCTACCTCTAATAATTTTGCATTAAATGTACCTTCAGGTGGGCGAGCATATGTTGTACGTTTAATACCTGTCAATTCACGTAACGTATCATCGAGTTTCTTCCATTCTTTACGCATACCATCTGGCGTAAGCCTCGCCATATTTGGGTGTCCCCATGAATGGTTGCCGATAGTATGTCCATCTTTAACCATGCGTTTTACTAAATCAGGGGCACTTTCTACATAATGCCCAGTTAAAAAGAAGGTAGCTGGTGCTTTTTCCTTTTTCAATGTATCCAAAATGCTTTCCGTGAATCCATTTTCATATCCGTTATCAAAGGTTAAATAAGCAACTTTTTTATCAGGCTTTCCTTTATAAATTGCACCATATTTCTCAACTATCTGATCAAGCTGTGCACCAGCCTCTGCTTGTTCACCGTTTTTCGCTCGTTTAAAGCCCCAGTTGTATTCATCAGAGCCAGCAGCCGAAAATGGATTAAAGCCAATTGCCGCGGCAATAATAAAAGTAGCGATGACCGCTCCTACTATATGCTGTTTCCACATAAAAACGCATCCTTTCTTTTTCATTAGAATGCGTATTTTTAAAAAAATTATCCTATTCGATTCAATACATTAAATCTTGAAGTGCTTTTTTTAAATGAGGGAATTTAAATGTAAAATGATGTTTTTCTAAAACAGTAGGTAATACGTGCTGACCTTCTAATACAAGCATGCTCTGTTCACCTAGCGCTAAACGCATGACAACGCTTGGTACAGGCATCCAATGACGCCTTTCCATTATATTTGCAATTGTTTTTCCGAAATTCTTCATACGTGTCGCGTTAGGAGCAGTGACATTAAAAGGACCACTCATATCTTCGTTCATAATTGTGAAATATATCGCTCTCGCTACGTCCTCTACATGGACCCATGAAAGCCATTGTTCACCTGAACCTATTGTGCCTCCGATATGCAATTTATATGGTAGTAACATGGAGGGAAGAGCTCCATTTTCACGTCCTAAAATAACACCAAAACGAGCAAGAGCAACTCGAACCCCTAATTTTTCTGCACGTATTGCATGGCGTTCCCAATCATGGACTGTCGTGCCTAAAAAATCAGTTGCATAGTCTGTGGAATTTTCGGTATAGATAGACTTTGTAGAGGTAGGATAAATCCCAACTGCACTCGCATTGACAAGCACTTTAGGCTTTGAGCTAAGGTGCTCCATAATACGTACTATCTCAAGTGTTGCATCCATGCGACTTGAATAAATGGCTTTCTTCTGTTTTTTTGTCCAACGTCCATTATTTAAAGAAATACCTGCTAAATTAACAATTGCATCGACCCCATTTACCAACTGCTCAGGTCTTGCTCCTTGCTGAAGCCATTGTACATATTGAATATCATTTTCTTGATATGTTTTGTTCCGTGTTAAAATGATGACTTCATGTCCCATTTCTTGCAAAAGCTTTGTTAGAGCTTTCCCTACAAAACCAGTACCACCTGCAATAACCACTTTCATGAGAGCCCTCCTCTTTTAACGATTCTATATGATCAAGTTTATCACTTATTCATTTACAAATGTTAGTCTCCCGGAAGGAATACCCACAGGAAAAAAGCAATACTCGCGAAAAATGTTATAATGGTAAATAGTGAGGTGTTACTAATGCGTATTATTACGAAAATTGCACGTCAAAAAAACAATCCAGAACGTTATAATATATATTTGAACGAAGAATACGCTTTTCCTGTAGATGAGGCAATTCTCCTTCAATTTGGATTAACGAAGGGAAAAGTGCTTGAGGAATTTGATATTCAGGAAATTGCCTATGAGGATGAGATTCGAAAGGCTTTTAATAAAGGGTTAAATTTTTTATCTTATCAAATGCGCAGCGAGCATGAAGTCAAGAAAAAGCTTCTCACGTTAGAATTTGGGGAAGCGGTTATTTTAGAGGCTATACAAAAGCTTAAATCATATGGATTTTTAAATGATGAAACTTACTCCAAGGCATTACTTGACACGAAAAAAGCTACGATGAAAAAGGGACCAAAGGCAATTAGACAAGACCTTATGAAAAAAGGAATTGATAAAAGTTTACAGGATGAGGTGCTTGCTACGTACAGTCATGCGGAACAGGTAAAGCTTGCGAAACAATTGGCTGAGAAGGTCATTCGATCGGAAAAAAAGAAAACACCAACACAAATAAAAGCTAAAATTCAAGATTTTTTAATGCGAAAAGGTTATTCTTTTAGTGTTGTAGATGATGTGCTAAGTCAAGTAGAGATTGAGCAAGATGAAAATGAATGGCAACAGCTACTTGATGGACAAGGCGAAAAAGTTTGGAAAAAGTATTCATCGAAGTATACTGGTTATGAATTGAAAATGAAATTAAAGCAGGCGCTCTATCAAAAGGGTTTTCCTATAGAAGTTATAGATCGTTTTATAGAAGAGAAGGAGAATGAGGAATGAATGAAAAAAATTATGCTGCCATGTCAGAGCACGAATTACGTGGAGAAATAGCCACGCTAAAGGAAAAGGCACGTAAGGCGGAGCAGCTAGGTATCATCAATGAATTTGCTGTTTATGAGCGTAAGGCTTTAATGGCTGCTGCTTATTTAGTGGATTTGGATACAATAATTCCTGGGGAAATGTATCGTATTGACGGCTCTGAAAATGAATTCTTCCAAGTAGATTATGTAAAAGGGCGCTTTGCCTGGGGACATCGCTTAGGGGGCGAAAAATACCAAGAGGCTTTACCTGTTTCCATGCTATCTCCTGTAAAGGTGGGCAAATAAATGGATGAAAAAATTGAAAAACTAACTGCTGAGTTACTTGCAAAAAATCCGCAAATGTCAGTGGGACGTGCACGAGTATGGATTGAGCTTTTATGGAGTGATTTTGAATCAACTTCTGCAAAAGCTGGCTACTCCTATCGTGGTGCTGATTACACTGAAAATTTAGTGCGTCAATTAATTACCAGCTACGGTGACAAATTGCATGCATTTGCTGGACGCAATCCCAAATACGCACATTTACTTGATGCTAGTGATGATTTGGTACAATAACAAAACCCTGACCAAAGTTTGGTCAGGGTTTGCTGATGTTTAATTACTTGCGCCAACCTGTAATTTTTTCTGAAGTTTATCTTCGGTAAAAATCCAGCCTGTGTATGAAGTGATAATCTCATTGTCCTCGTTTAAATGGGCGACAGCAACGAAAGGATAGCGATTATCACTACGGTAGCGCAGATCAATAAATCTTACTTCTGTTAAGCCATTCTCGAGTTCTGAAATTTCCCAACGATACAATGGTGAGAATGACACGAATGCAGCGAGATTGCGATCTTTCATTGCTATTTCGATAAGAGGTGTTTTCGGTAAAGGTTTTATTTCGAATTTATCATAAATATTAATAGTTCGCCCATAAGCACGGCCAACGTAATAATGCGTTTTGGATTTTGCTGCAATTCGCCAGTGAAAGAATCGCATTGTAGGGGCTACAATCACGTACTCTTCATCTTGAATAGTATTATGCACAGCATTCTTCACAGCCTTTTGGACTGCAAAACGTAAAATGTAGTAAATGATAATCATGAGATACATGATACTAAATGTCGAAACTGGATTTGCACCAAATGCCCAAAGTAAAATGCCAAGGCAATGTAATGTAAAGATAATAGGGTCAAATGTATTAATGACACCAAGTGCAACCCATCTTCTAGAGAATGGTCGAAGTGCTTGTGTACCATAAGCATTGAAAATATCAACAAAGACGTGAAGTGCTACAGCTAAAAATGTCCAAAGCCATAAATGAAACACATTTGCGTCTTGAATAATAATGGCTAAAACCGCTGTAATTAAAATGGGCCAAATAGCTACTGCTGGTAGTGAATGAGTAATTCCTCGATGATGTCGAATATAAATAGCATTGTTGCGTAGTTTTAACACTGTATCGACATCAGGTGCCTGTGAGCCAATAATTGTACCTGCCATTACTGCGGTAAAGGTCATTGAATGATCTGCTACAACGGGGTCGGCTAATGCAAGACCACCGAGTGCAATACCCATAACGAAATGTGTGCCTGAATCCAAAAATATCCACTCCTTGTATGCATCAATTTGCATACATGTATATTTCAATAATCCGTAATACTTGATTTTTAGAAAAATTATGCCGTTTTTTGTCGTTTCTGACAGATTATCTTTTCTTAATTGTATACTCTTTTTACCATAAATAAAATTGCAAAGATGCTGGAGGTCACTGTGAATTATCCATATGTAACAGAATTTCGACAATCTTTAGTCGAATGGTTTAATGTTGAGAAGCGTGATTTACCGTGGAGGCACACTACGGACCCTTATAAAATCTGGGTATCGGAAGTGATGCTACAGCAAACACGTGTCGACACAGTTATTCCTTATTACAATCGTTTCATGGAAAGTTTTCCGACATTAGAATTACTCGCCGAAGCTCCACAAGAATACTTATTGAAGCATTGGGAAGGTCTCGGCTATTATTCTCGTGCACGTAATTTACAAGCGGGTGTTCGAGAGGTATTAGAAAACTACGGTGGAGTTGTACCCGATAATCGCCACGAAATTTCAACATTAAAAGGCGTAGGCCCATATACTGCTGGAGCTATTTTAAGTATTGCCTATAATAAGCCCGAACATGCAGTTGATGGCAATGTTATGCGCGTTTTAAGTCGTGTTCTTACTATTCATGAAGATATAGCACTTCCAAAGACTAAAAAGATTTTTGAAGCGGCTGTTGAAGAATTGATAGATCCTAAAAATGCATCATCCTTCAATCAAGGCTTAATGGAGCTTGGTGCACTTATTTGTACGCCAACTTCACCAAAATGTTTATTGTGTCCAGTTCGCGAATACTGTACGGCTTTTAATAAAGGTGAGCCTGAAAAATTACCTATCAAGTCTAAAAAAGTAAAGATGAAGCATATCACATACGATGTGCTTGTATGCCAAGATGATAAAGGTCGAATTTTATTGGAGCAGCGTCCAACAGAGGGTTTACTCGCTAACCTATGGCAGTTTCCGATGCTTGAGCATGGTAAAGATTCAATAGATACTTTTATGAATGATTATGCTATAAATGTTCAATCGCAACAGAATTTGTTAACCTTTAAACATGTTTTTTCACATTTAACATGGCATATAAATAGCTATTTTATGAAATGCAATTCAGCAGCAAAGGGCGAATGGCTGACTTGCGAACAAATAGAATTATTACCAATGCCCGTTCCAATGCTGAAAATTTGGCAAGAAATTAAGAATTAATCAAGAAAACTATATTTATAAAAATTTATGAGCATAAAAACATTCATCTCGGTACACAATAATAAGCGTGGAGGTGAATGAATAATGAAAAAGCAAAACAACCAAAATTTACAACCAAATAAAAACATGCAACGTCAAAGTCAAGAATTTGGTTATGAAACTGACGTTAATGAAGTGCAAAAGCAAAATGCTAAAGCCGAGCAAAACAAAGCTCAAGCTTCAGGTAACTTCAACAAAACTAACCAAGATCTTGGTGAGTAACAGTTTGTAATTGCATAATTGCATTTACCTCTTAGGGAGCTGTCTAAAATCGAAAAGATTGAAAAAGCAGCTCCTTTTGAATTTTATATAGCAAGATGAGAAAATTACTCGGTAGTCCAGAGAACTAGATCGGATAACTAAGGAAACTGCTCAGCTAAATGCCCGGATGCGAGGGAAAACCGCTCAGATTCAGAAGAAAAAACCAATCCAATGGGGCTGTTGTTATGATAAAATTCGCTTCAAATTAACGAAATTTTGTATAAATTTAAGCGCAGGGAAATTTGTGGTTTTCTAACTACACCTTTTGCGTACACATTGCTATAATATACTAGAGACTGCTAGATTTAGGTAGCATAGACAAAAAGGTGGGGTGGGCTTCAAAGATGGCAATACCGATAGAAGGAGAAACGATACAAATACATAGTTATAAGCACAATGGCCGTATCCACCGTGTTTGGCAAGAAACAACGGTTTTAAAAGGAACAAAAAATATCATTATCGGTGCGAATGAACGGACACTTGTGACAGAATCCGATGGTCGTACGTGGCTAACGAGAGAGCCTTCTATTTGTTATTTCCATGCGGAGCACTGGTTTAACATCATTTGCATGCTACGTGAGGACGGTGTGTATTATTATTGTAATCTAAGCTCACCATTTGTTTTCGATAATAATGCCATTAAATACATTGACTATGATTTAGACATTAAAGTTTTTCCGGATATGTCTTATTCACTTTTAGATGAGGATGAATACGAGCTACATAGTAAGGAAATGTCTTATCCAGATGTCATAGATAAAATTTTAAAGCGCAATGTCGATAAATTAATTAGCTGGATTCAACAAAGAAGAGGACCTTTTGCACCTGATTTCATCGATGTCTGGACAAGCCGTTATAAGTTTCAGCTCGATATGCAAGCAGATGATTGATAGTTGCACCTATTAGTTTTTACTAATGGGTGCTTTTTTATGTCCTATATAATGTGGTTGCAAAATAGTTCGTGACAAAGTTGATTTAACTGTACTTTAAACGAAATATTGCTATAATACGTTTGGGCATTCAGTTTGTGGATGTCTGTTTCTATTTATGCGTGTGAAATGGCTCATTTGCTTAATTTCCATAAGAGCGCGGATTTTTTATTAAGGATGTGATAATAAATTGGGTAGTATAAAGCGTTATATGAGATTTGTAAAACCATATACATGGGAAATTATTTTAACGATTTTAATTGGTATAGTGAAATTTGCGATTCCGTTATTTATTCCATTACTCATAAAAATTGTGTTAGATGATATTATCGATGCAGATAATCTAACGGATGCAGAGAAGACAAAAGAACTGTTTTATTGGTTAGGTGGTACGATCATTGTATTCTTTATTATTCGACCACCGATTGAGTATTACCGTCAATATTTTGCTCAACATGTCAGTAACAAGGTGCTTTTCGATATTCGAAAACAAATATATGCACATTTACAGCGATTAAGTTTAAGATACTATGCAAATACAAGAGCTGGCGATGTTATTTCCAGAGTGATTAATGATGTGGAACAAACAAAAAACTTTATCATGACAGGCTTGATGAATGTTTGGCTCGACCTTGTGACAATTATTATTGCTATCGGTATTATGCTTGCTATGGATGTTAAGCTTACGCTAGTAGCATTAGTTGCGTTTCCATTCTATGCGTTTAGTGTGAAGTACTTTTTTGGAAAACTTCGATCTTTAACACGTAAACGGTCACAAGCGCTTGCAGGTGTGCAAAGTTACTTGCATGAACGTGTAGCTGGAATGAGTATTATTAAAAGCTTCACGCTTGAAAAGCATGAGCAAAAGTTATTCGATGAAGCAAATGGTGAATTTTTAGAAAAGGCACTAGATCATACGAAATGGAATGCTAAATCCTTTGCGGTGGTGAATACAATCACAGAGGTAGCACCTCTCCTAGTAATTGCTTATGCAGGTTATCAGGTTATTAATGGTTCTCTTTCAGTTGGAACAATGGTGGCTTTTATTGCCTATATCGAACGACTTTATGGTCCACTCCGTCGTCTTGTAAGTTCATCAACGATGTTAACACAATCATTTGCATCAATGGATCGCATGTTTGAATTGATAGACGAACCTTATGAAATAAAAAACAAGGCTAATGCGGTAGAGCTACCTCGGGTAAAGGGTGAGGTCCGCTTTGACCATGTGAACTTTCAATATGAAGAAGATGGCTCACAAATAGTAAACAACATCAATCTCACTATTAACCCTGGAGAGACCGTTGCATTTGTAGGAATGAGTGGTGGAGGAAAATCAACCATCATTAGTTTAATTCCTCGCTTTTATGACATAACGAGTGGCACAGTGTGTATTGATGCATATGATGTTCGGGACGTAACATTACATTCTTTACGCGCACAAATTGGAATAGTGCTACAGGATAATATTTTGTTTAGCGATTCGGTAAAAGAGAATATTTTGATGGGCAAGCCAGAAGCTTCAGATGAAGAGGTTATTGCTGCAGCAAAAGCGGCGAATGCACATGATTTTATTATGAGCTTGCCGAATGGCTATGACACAAAGGTTGGGGAGCGCGGTGTGAAGTTATCAGGTGGACAAAAACAGCGAGTAGCAATCGCTCGTGTATTTTTAAAAAATCCTCCTATTTTAATACTGGATGAAGCAACCTCTGCCTTGGATTTAGAAAGTGAGGCACTTATTCAAGAATCATTGGATGTACTTGCACATGAACGGACAACAATTATAATTGCTCACCGACTATCTACGATTACACATGCAGATAAAATTTTTGTTATAGATCATGGACAATTAATTGAAAGTGGTACGCACGAGCAATTAATGCAAAAAGAGGGGACTTACTTTAATTTATTCCAGGTGCAACATTTAGGTTGATGTACCACGCTATAATTAGTCTTCGTTCCTCTGTCTGCTCGCTCCAGGGTCTCCTCTGTGACATTGATTCCCAAGGGGTCGACCAGCCTTCACTGTAACAAAGTGTCATCCCCATCTTTTGGTGATGAGTCAATAATCTAAAAATAGCCTTCCATTTAAATATAAACAGAAGGCTATTTTTTTGTCTTATTTATAAAATATTATGGATTAATAAGATATTTTTAATATAAAACACGAACGATGTAGAAAATCTATGTTAATTGCAGAATAATAATGATTGAAAGAGTAATGTTTTTTGGTTAGAATTATCTGAAAATAGAGAATTGAGTGATAGCAAGAGTAATTAAGTGAAAATATGGGTAGGATGGGGCGATGGATCATGAGAAAAAAGCTGCTAGAAATAAAAGGTTTAAAGACAACCTTTTTTACAGATGATGGACAAATTCCTGCCGTAGATAATATCGATTTTTCTGTTCATGAGGGAGAAATAGTAGGAATTGTAGGGGAATCGGGAAGTGGAAAAAGTGTCACATCCCTGTCCATTATGGGTTTAATCCCGTCACCGCCTGGAAAAATAACAGGGGGAGAAATACTATTAGATGGCAAAAACCTCGTCACATTATCTGATAAACAAATGCAGAAAATTCGTGGAAAAGATGTGGCGATGATTTTTCAGGAACCTATGACATCTTTAAATCCTTTGTTTACAATTGGGGGTCAGCTAACAGAAGCAATTTTAATTCATCATCCAAAATGGTCGAAAAGAGAAGCCTATGCTAGGGCAATTGAAATTATGAAACTAGTAGGTTTACCGCGTGCGGAAGAATTATTAAAAGATTATCCACATCAATTATCGGGGGGGATGCGACAACGGGTCATGATTGCGATGGCACTTGTCTGTGATCCGAAGGTATTGATCGCGGATGAGCCGACTACTGCACTGGATGTTACGATTCAAGCTCAAATCTTGCAGCTTATGAAAGATTTAAATAAACGTTTAAATACAGCTGTTTTATTAATTACACATGATTTAGGTGTTGTAGCAGAAACATGTGAGCGAGTTATTGTGATGTATGCAGGTCAGATTGTAGAGGAAGCACCTATTCAGGAGATATTCGTCAATCCAAAGCATCCTTATACACAAGGGCTTATTAAATCTGTACCGGATATGCGTTATAAAAAGGACAATCTTTACTCTATACCTGGCAGTGTACCTAAGCCCGGAAGTATTCAGGAAGGCTGTCGTTTTGCAGCGCGTTGCGAATTTGCGATGGACCGCTGTGTACAAGAAACACCATCTTTATATGAAGTAGCAGAGCTGCATAAATCAAGATGTTTTTTACTAGAGAAACAGGAGGTGCAGCAATATGTCGAAAGTGTTGTTGAAAGTTGATGGTTTGAAAAAATATTTCCCTATACGGAAGGGTGTCCTAAATACACAGGTTGGAGACGTAAAGGCAGTAGATGATGTTTCTTTTGAAGTTTTTGAAGGAGAAACATTAGGTATTGTAGGTGAATCCGGGTGTGGTAAATCAACGACTGGTCGACTTTTAATGCGATTGCTTGAGCCGACAGAGGGTGAGATTGAATTTGCAGGTCAAATGATTTCGGAATTATCGAAAAATGAAATGCGCAAAGCTCGTAGAGACATTCAAATGATATTCCAAGATCCTTATGCCTCCCTTAATCCAAGACATAATATTGGGAAAATATTGGAGGAGCCTCTTATAGTTCATGGAATGGGCAATGCAAAGGAACGGAAACAGAAGGTATTAGAGCTTCTCGAAATTGTTGGGTTAAATGAATATCATGTGAAACGGTATCCACATCAATTTAGCGGTGGTCAAAGACAGCGTATCGGCATTGCCCGTGCTCTGATGACGAATCCGCGTTTGATTATTGCGGACGAGCCTGTCTCTGCACTCGATGTGTCCATACAGGCGCAAGTATTGAATTTATTGCAAAACTTACAAAAGGACTTAAAGCTAACTTATATTTTTATCTCCCACGATTTAGGAGTTGTGCGCCATATTAGTAATCGTGTAGGTGTCATGTATTTGGGGAAATTAGTG
The DNA here is from genome assembly GCA_032053185.1 of Lysinibacillus sp. Taxonomy (GTDB): domain Bacteria; phylum Bacillota; class Bacilli; order Bacillales_A; family Planococcaceae; genus Lysinibacillus. The sequence continues at coordinate 10,927 of DAMBVB010000046.1, read as the reverse complement.
GAGTTGACAGCAAGTGCGGGTTTATATGCTGAACCACTCCACCCATATACACAGGCACTGCTATCCTCGGTACCTGTTCCAGATCCTACGTTTGAACGTGAACAGCTTATTATTTCTGGAGATATCCCAAGTGCTTCGAATCCGCCAAGCGGCTGCACTTTCCATACGAGATGTCCATTTAAAAAAGAAGAATGTTCTCAAGTAGTTCCGAAAATGCAAGAAGTGAAACCGGGTCATTATGTTGCTTGCCATCTGTACCCCGCATTAACGGGCAGTAATTTATCTAAAGCATAGCGTTAGTTACAAGACTCTTTTCTAAAAATTCTACAAAAATAAAGAAGCTATGTGGGAGAGTAACTGCCCGCAAATGCCCGATTGGTGAAGACTAATAATCAGTAGGGATGAAAAGAATCCCCACTGATTAAAGTTTCACTGTACGATGCAATCCAGCATTCAATGATATAAAAAAACTTAGGGGGAAATTCAATGAAGAAAAAGAAGCTTTGGACTTTGGGTGTCATGCTTATCCTGGTTCTCTCGACAATCTTAGCAGCTTGTGGCGGCTCAGATACTAAGGGTACGGGTAGTAAAGATACTTCAAGTGGCGGCGATTCAACTAGCAATAGCGGACCAAAAACATTAGTATATGGTCGCGGTGGCGATTCCACTGCTCTCGATCCATCGACAGTGACTGAAGGTGAATCGTTTAAAGTTACGGTTAACATCTACGAGACTCTAGTTAACTTTGGAGAGAAAGATGTAACATTGCAGCCAGGTCTAGCAAAATCTTGGGAACCATCAGAGGATGGTCTAGCGTTCACGATGCAACTTGAAGAAGGGGTTAAGTTCCATGACGGTACTGATTTTAATGCTGAAGCAGTCGTGAAAAATTTTGAGCGCTGGAAAGCTGGTGCTGATAAATTCCCATACTACCACTCTCAATTTACGGTTGGTGAAAAGCAAGTCATTGAGTCGATTACTGCTGAAGGTGATTATAAAGTTATATTTAAACTAGCTCAACCACAAGCAACGTTCTTAAAAAATTTAGCGATGTCTCCTTTTGCTATTGCTTCGCCAGCAGCATTTGAAAAAGATGATGAGGCACTTAAAGATCATCCAATAGGTACTGGTCCATTTAAATTTGTTGAGTGGAAACGAAATGATTCCATCACAATAGAGAAAAACCCAGATTACCGTATTGCAGATTTACCGAAATTAGATAAAGTTATTTTCCGTGCTATTCCAGATAACTCCGCACGATTCAATGCATTAAATAACAATGAGGTTGATGTAGTTGATGGCTTAAGTCCATCTGATAAAGCTTCAATCGAATCCAATGCAAAATTACAATTAATCGAACGTCCATCTATGAATGTTGGCTATCTTGGATTAACAGTCACACGTCCACCATTCGATAACGTAAAAGTTCGTCAAGCAGTAAATTATGCTATCGATAAACAAACAATAGTAGATGCTTTCTTTGAAGGCTTAGGCGAGCCAGCAAAAAATCCAATGCCTCCATTAGTTGCAGGTTACAACGATGATATTAAAGGCTATGAATATGATCCAGAAAAAGCGAAAGCGTTATTAGCTGAGGCTGGCTATGACGGTAAAGAAATAGAGCTATGGGCTATGCCGGTGCCACGCCCGTACATGCCTGATGGTCAAAAAATTGCGGAAGCCATTCAAAAGAATTTAGCAGATGTGGGTATGCCATCTAAAATTGTAACGTTTGAATGGGCTACGTATTTAGATAAGGCAGAAAAAGGTGAGGCAGATGCTTTCTTACTTGGTTGGACAGGTGATAATGGAGATGCGGATAACTTCCTTTATACTTTATTGGACGGAGATAATATTCATTCCAACAACTATACATTCTATGACAACAAAGAACTGCACAAACTATTAGTGGCAGCACAAACTGAAATAGATGAGGACAAGCGTAATAACCTTTACAAGCAAGCACAAGAAATTATTTCAAAAGATGCACCTTGGGTTCCGATTGCTCACTCTACCCCAATTTTAGCTGCTAACACTCAAGTTATAAACTATATTGCACATCCGACAGGTTCTGACCGTTTAGAGGCAGTAGATTTGAAGTAGGCATGAAGGGCTGTCCGCACAGGTTTTAATTTAAGAGGGAATTACTTTAAAGAATCTGCTTGCTTTCTGCGGGTAAGTCGTAGGAATCTAGCGGATTCTTTTTACTAGCTAAAGGTATTTTTTCTGTATGAAAGACCATTCAAACCGTTTGGTGAAGGCTGACCCTTTCTACAGTATGTGTAAAGACTTCAATGCGTTTCATGCAAAAGTATATTTTGAAAATAACAGAGGGGTGAAGAAAATGCTTCACTATATGGGACGACGTTTATCTCAATTAATCCCAGTTTTGCTTGGAATGACTTTTATCATTTTCATGTTAATTCGTGCAATTCCTGGTAATCCTGCACAAGTAATTTTAGGACAGCAAGCAACGAAAGAGGCGGTCGAAGCGTTAAACGCAAGTTTAGGCTTAAATAAGCCGTGGTATACACAATATTTCAGTTATTTAGGTGGCATTTTCCAGGGGGATTTAGGCGTATCATTACGTACTAAATTACCTGTATCAGAGGAAATTTTCCCTTATTTAGCGGCAACAGCTGAGCTCGCACTGTTTGCCATGATTATTGCAATGATAGTTGGCGTAAATGCAGGTATTATTTCTGCATGGTTCCAAAATTCTTGGTTCGACTATGTGGCAATGGTAGTTGCTTTAATCGGGGTGTCTGTACCCGTTTTCTGGCTTGGTTTAATGGAACAGTGGGCTTTCAGTAATCAGCTTGGCTGGTTCCCGACATCTGGGCGAGAAGATGTGCGAGATCCGATAACCGCCACTACTCATTTTTATTTACTGGATACGTTAATACAAGGCCGCTTTGATCAATTTATTGAAGTATTAAAGCGATTAGTATTACCGGGCATCGCTCTTGCGACAATTCCGATGGCGATTATTGCAAGAATGACTAGGTCGTCTATGCTTGAAGTAATGCGCTCTGACTATGTACGCACCGCTAGAGCAAAGGGACAAAAAATGTTTATTGTTGTTTATAAGCATGCATTAAAAAATGCAGTTATCCCGGTGTTAACAGTCATCGGTTTACAAACAGGATTATTGCTAGGTGGTGCCATATTAACTGAGACAATTTTTAGTTGGCCAGGAATTGGTCGCTATATATATGAAGCGATTGGCTTCCGAGACTATCCTGTTATTCAATCAGGTATTTTAATAATTGCTTTTATTTTTATCCTGATTAACTTAATTGTGGATTTACTGTATACGGTGATAGATCCACGGATTAAATATAAATAGAGGGGAGAAGCGATAATGACTGGAGCGATAGATATAAAAACAGAAGTAGCACCAAGTCGTGAACGAGCAGCAGGTCCTTGGAGAGAAGGCTGGCGTAGCTTTAAAAAGAGCAAAATCTCCCTAGTAGGTGCAAGCATTGTCCTATTTTTTATTATACTTGCTATATTTGGTCCGATAATTGCGCCTGAAGGAGTTAATGAACAAAATTTTTCGAAGCGTTTATTAGCACCGTCAAGTGAGCATTGGTTTGGCACAGATGACTTTGGTCGGGATATTTTCTCTAGAGTTATACATGGAGCTCGAATTTCTTTATGGGTAGGCTCTTTTTCAGTTATTCTTTCTGTAATTGTAGGTAGCTTACTTGGCATTATTGCGGGTTATTATGGAAGATGGATTGATACGATTATCTCGCGTATTTTTGATATTATGTTAGCATTCCCTAGTATTTTACTAGCGATTGCAGTAGTGGCAGTACTTGGTCCATCATTACAAAATGCATTGATTGCCATTGCCATTATTAACGTACCGAATTTCGGACGCTTAATTCGTTCGAAAGTATTAAGTGTCAAAGAAGAGGAATATATCATAGCAGCAAAGGCCATTGGAATGCGTGATTCACGAATTTTGTTCTCGCATATTTTACCAAACTCTATGACGCCAATCATCGTTCAAGGGACGCTAGCGATAGCGACAGCAATTATTGAAGCAGCAGCACTAGGTTTCCTTGGATTAGGAGCGCAAGCACCAGCACCAGAATGGGGTAAAATGCTGGCAGATGCTCGCGTATTTTTACTAAAGGCCCCGTGGACGATGATTTTCCCAGGCTTGGCTATTATGTTAACAGTTCTCGGTTTTAATCTAATGGGGGACGGTCTGCGTGATGCGCTTGATCCAAAAATGAAAAGCTAAAAAAAAGGGCGGGGAAATGGATAATACTACCTCTTCGCCCTTTTGACTAAGTTCCTCTATTTAAATAAATTCCTCTTCAAATTCCACATTAATTTCATGCCCATGATGAGTCTGATACGACACGATAAGCGTATCAAAATGCTCTAGGTTTTCTTCGTAATCTAAAATACGCGATAAAATATAAAGCAAGTGATAGCTCGAGAATTCGGTATCGCCTTCCTCATGCGCATAACTGATCTGTTTAATGAATATTTCCATTAACTCATTGCGCTGCACATAATCGATGTTTTTACTCCACTCGGAATGTTCAGGCTTTAATTTCCCTGTATATTTTAATAGTAGCTGCTCATGGTAAGTTAGCAGGAAATCAAGTCGCTCTTGAATCATTAAATGAAATTGCGTCGGTAGCTGGGCTAATTCGTTTTCGTGATTATGAAGACGATGAAGCAGCTCTAAACTTTTCTTTGACGTTGTAATCATTTGACGATAAACAACTAATTTACGTGCTTTTACAAACTTTTTATTTTTAAAGTAATTACGCTCTTCCTTATAAAAATCATACAGTGTGTCAACTCTTTGCATACGAGACTTAAATTTGCTTAATGCTTCTTTTGTAGACGTATGCTCAGATGCTTGACGAACAGCAAGTCGCGTCCATCGAATAATATCATCCTGTAAAAAGTAAATCTTACGGAAAAGCTTTACTTCATATTTGGGTGGTAGGAAGAACAGATTGACAACAAATGCTGCTAACACCCCAACTAATATAGTAATAAAGCGAATAAGACCAAATGTAAGGAAGTCATCTCCTTGAATCTCCATAATCGCTACGACTGTAACAAGTGCTAGAGACAATGATTTTTCAAGTTTAAATTTCAACATTATACCGATCGCAACAATGACTGCAATGCCAATTGCTACTACATGGTGACTAAAAAGCAAGCCAAAAATGACCGCGATGGTAGCTCCTATAATATTGGCTTGTATTTGCTCAACAATTGTTTGATAGGAGCGATAAATAGATGGCTGAATCGCAAAGATTGCTGCAATTCCTGCAAAAACAGGTGAAGGCAGCTCTAGTAGCTCAGCAATAAATAGTGCAAACACAATGGCGACACCAGTTTTAAATACACGGGCACCTAATTTCATAGAAAATGGATGTCCTTTCTGTCTAAGATTTTAACTTCTTTTAGTAGAAGTTTCCCACCTCGATAAGGGGGATGGATGCTGCTTTAGTTCCTTTATCCAAACAGCCGCCTAAATAGGGGAATTTAGTCTAAGAACGCCACGTCCTGTGGCAACGACTGAGTGACCAACATCATGCTGCTGACGCTTCGCTTTCGCGCAAAAAACATCATGCTGCTGACGCTTCGCTTTCGCGCAAAAAACATCATCTTGGCCCAAATCTCCGGCGGATGTCTTCTTTACATTATAGAAGGAAGTGCTCATAAAATACATAGATTTGTATGTCATTTACAGAAAAAGACGACTCACAGGGGAGTCGTCTTTAAAAGTTAACTTTAGAAACTGTTCTATATTGCTCTTCTCACTAACGTTTTGCCGTTACATTTTACAAATTACAACTGTGAAAATGCAATATCTACCGCTCCGATTGTTTCAACAATATCGGCTTCTGTATGCTCTGTTGTTAAGAACCAAGCTTCGTATTTTGATGGCGCTAAATTAATGCCTTGTGCAAGCATTAATTTAAAGAAACGACCAAAGATTTCACCGTCTGAGTTTTCAGCCTGCTCATAGTTTTCTACTTTTACATCTGTAAAGTAAATTGTAAGAGCTCCTTTAAGACGATTAACAGTAATAGTTACATCATGTTTTTTTGCTGCAGCGAGGATACCTTCCTCTAAAATGCCTCCAAGACGGTCCATTTCATCATAAATACCTGGAGTTTGTAATACTTCTAGGCAGGCAATACCCGCTTGCATCGATGCGGGGTTTCCTGCCATTGTGCCTGCTTGATAGGCAGGTCCAAGAGGCGCAACTGTATCCATAATCTCTTTGCGACCGCCATATGCACCGATTGGTAAACCACCGCCGATTACTTTACCAAGTGCAGTTAGGTCAGGTGTTAAGCCTAATAAGTTTTGAGCACCGCCGTAGTGGAAGCGGAAAGCAGTAATAACTTCATCGTGAATTGTTAAGGCACCTTTTTCCTTTGCTGTGGTATGAACTAATTCTAGGAAGCCGGGGTTAGGCTCTACAATACCGAAGTTTCCAACGATAGGTTCGATTAAAATAGCGGCGATTTGATCGCCCCATTTATCCATTGCTTTTGTAAATGCTTTAGGGTTGTTAAATGGTACAGTAATAACTTCCTCGGCTGTAGAAGTTGTAACACCGGCTGAGTCTGGAGTACCTAATGTTGCAGGACCCGAACCTGCAGCTACTAATACTAAGTCGAAGTGACCGTGGTAGCAACCAGCGAATTTCATAATTTTTGTACGGCCAGTATAAGCACGTGCAACACGAATCGTTGTCATGACAGCTTCAGTACCAGAGTTATTAAAGCGTACTTTATCCATAGAGGGGATTGCTTCTTTTAGCATTTTAGCAAAAGTAACTTCGTATTCAGTTGGAGTCCCAAACAACGTGCCGTTTTCAGCTGCGTTTGTAATAGCTTTGGCGATGTGTGGATGACCGTGACCAGTAACGATTGGACCGTAAGCTGCTAGATAGTCGATATAACGGTTGCCATCAACATCCCAAAAATAAGCACCTTTCCCGCGGGCCATTGCAACAGGTGAACCTCCGCCAACTGCTTTATAAGAACGAGAAGGGCTGTTTACACCACCAACGATATGCTGTAGCGCTTCTGTATGTATTGCTTCAGATTTTGTGTGATTCATATATATTGCCTCCTAAATGTCTATACTTCATTTATTGTAGACCTATCAGTGCAAGAAATCCAAAGAAATGAAGGGATATGATTTGTTTTACTATTTAGAGTAAAATAGAGCATACAGAGGAGGAGATTGATATGGCTTTAATAGAAGGTAAAAAAGCACCTGATTTTTCCCTTATAAATGAAAAAGGAGAAACAGTAAAGTTAGCGGATTTCAAAGGACAACATGTTATTTTATATTTTTATCCTAAAGATATGACACCAGGCTGTACGACAGAAGCTTGCGACTTCCGTGATAAGCACGAGGATTTTAGTAAATTAAATGCAGTTGTACTTGGCGTTAGTGTTGACGATGCGAAAAAACATACCAAATTTATAGATAAGCACGGGTTACCATTCTCGCTATTAGTGGATGAGGATCATGCTGTAGCAGAAGCGTATGGCGTGTGGGTGCTAAAGAAGATGTATGGACGTGAATATATGGGGATAGAACGTTCGACATTTTTAATTGATACCGAAGGAAAGCTGATAAAAGCTTGGCGTAAAGTACGTGTGAAAAATCATGTTGAAGAAGTATATACATATTTAGCGGAATGGGAGGTGACGCAATGAGAATTTATTTTACGTTTGAACCAAGACCGGATTTACGTGAGCCACTAGTAGCAGAATTTCCACAAGTTGATTTTATTTTTAAAAATGGCTTATCAAACGATGAGCTACAACAAGCGGATGTACTTGTCACATATGGTGAAGATTTAAATGATGAAAATATACAGTATGCGACAAAGGTTAAATGGATTTTTGTAGCTTCAGCGGGGATCGAAAAAATGCCAGCCGGGGCCATTATTGAACGAGGGATATTTGTTTCGAATGTGCGTGGCATTCATAAAACGCCAATGGCAGAATCAATGCTTGCCCATATTTTAGCGATTAAGCGTGCGCTGCCATGGATGTATGAACAGCAGAAGAAAAGTGAATGGTCAAAAAAAGCGAAACAAACCGAGTTGCGCGATAATAAAGCACTTATTTTAGGGCCTGGGGCTATTGGCTCGGAAGTAGGTCGCTTATTACAAGCTTTTGGTGTTGAGACAATTGGCTGCAACCGTACAGGGAACGAAGCGGCATATATGAATGAGATGGTGAGCTTTGACCAATTAATCGAAGCTTTACCTAAGGTTGATATTGTTATTTCTGTCTTACCTAAAACAGAGAGAACGACACATTTATTGAAGGAAGAACATTTTAAAGCGATGAAAAATGATGTTATTTTTATGAATTTTGGTCGTGGAAACTTAATAGAGGAAAACGTTTTGGTGCACGCCATTCAAGTAGGTGAAATCGGTTATGCTGTTTTAGATGTATTTGAACATGAGCCTTTAGCTGAGGATCATCCTTTATGGACTTTACCGAATGTCATTGTGTCTCCGCATATTTCAAGTCACTCTTCTCGCTATGTTGAACGCAGCTTAGAAATCTTTAAGCCAAGTTTAGAGAAGTGGTTGCGCGGTGAAACAGATTTAGAAAATAGGATGGATTTATCAAGAGGTTATTAAGGCAGCAGCAGTCGTAATTAAACTGAAATGTGTATGAATGTTGACAGAAGTAAGCTTAATTCGATACACTAATTATAACTATTATAAATTAATATTCTTTATGGAAGAGGTGCATGACGATGTCTGAAACGCATTTACAGGATGCACTTGACACGTTAAAAACAACTGGTGTTCGTATTACTCCTCAACGTCATGCTATTTTGGAATATTTAATTCAAACAATGGCACATCCAACTGCCGATGAAATTTATAAAGCACTTGAAGGGAGATTCCCAAATATGAGTGTGGCGACTGTCTATAATAACCTTCGCGTATTTCGTGAAGTTGGTCTAGTGAAAGAACTAACATTTGGTGATGCTTCAAGTCGCTTTGATTTCGTTACAAATGATCATTATCATATGATTTGTGAATGCTGTGGCAAAATAGTCGACTTCCATTATCCTGGTCTCGATGAAATTGAGCATTTTGCATCACAAGTAACAGGCTTTGATGTGCATTCGCATCGTTTAGAAATTTACGGCACTTGTCCATCGTGTAAAGATGTACCTGCAAAAGTACAATAAAAAATCCTAGCTCTTCTATAAAGGGCTAGGACTTTTTTGTCTTATTATAAGATTGGTCGAACTCTTTTCCTTCTAGAGATGGATCCAGTGTTAAGGGTTCATTACAGTACATACACATATCTACACGACCTAATACTTTTGTGTGTTTCTGGCAATTAGGGCATTCCACTTGAACCGCTTTTGTTGAGAGCAGTCCTATCCATGCATATACAACTGTACTACCAATTATACAAAGTACACCAAGGGTCATGAAAATTAATACTAGAATTGGATTGTTTTTAAAGAAGATTCCCCCATACATAACTACAAAGCCGATAAAAATAAGTGCTAATGCGAATGAACGGATTTTATTAATTTTACTTTTGTAAGGTTTCATTTATCATCTTACCTCCCAATCTAAAATCTACTATAACATATAAGAACAAAGTATTTTAGCTTTCATAACGTGGAAAGAAGGAATACTTTTAGAGTATGTCGAATTTTTAACGAAATCAATTGAATGAAGTTAAAAGGAAACAAGCAAATAGAGGGGGACTGAACATGGAACAAGTTTTGCGTCCGATATACCAGGAACGTGCAAGTCAGTCGAATACATTAGGCGTTATTTTAGTGGAAAAACGTGAGGAAAAAAGTAATGTTACAGATACATTTGATACAGTCTTACTTATTATTGTAAAGGAAGCAGAAAGGCCAGTCTTTTCGAAGCATTATTTATATGAAGGAAATAAAGTAGCTTTACATACTGTTACTGAAAAAATAATACGAAAATGGCTACTCATTGGCTCAAATAAAAAAGTGGTCGATTGGATTTTCTTTGGTAGAGTATTATTTGATCGTAATGAATTTCTTCATAAATTAAAAATTGAATTACAGGAGTTTCCGTTTAGTGGTCGTAAAATTAAAACAGGCATTCAATTTTCAAAGTTAATTCGCCGTTACTTAGAAGGGAAAGAATACTTTGATAAGGGGAGCTATCTCGATGCCTATAATCATGTAGTGGATTCGTTACATCATTTGGGTCGTTTATCCATCATTGATAGTGGACTTTACCCTGAGGTAACTGTTTGGGCACAGGTGAAAAAATTAGAACCAGCGATTTATAAATTATACGAGGAGCTCGTTACAAGCAATGAACCGATAGAAAAACGGTTAGAACTATTGTTTTTAGCTAGCGAGTTTTTAATTCATTCACGTACCAGGGATGGCGCTCAACATATTTTAGAAGTAATGCAAGCAAAAGAGACTTGGACAATTCAGGAGTTGCACGATCATAATGAACTCATGAACTACTCAGTAGATTTAGAAGTGTTTGTAGAATATTTAGTGGACAAAGGCTATATTCAAATTGAACCTATTGTTGCGAAGGGTGAAATGATATTCCACCGTCATTATAAGGTAAATAAAGAGGCTCTAGAAATGGAGCAAGGACTGTAGTATGCTAGTTATCGAGGTATAAAAAATACCTCGATAATTTTTTATAGAAAAAAGTTGACTTTTAATCTGTTGGTATTGTATTATATTAATTGTCGCTAAGACACAACGGAATAACTCGATGAACGAATGAAACTTCTAAAAAAAGTTGTTGACATGAATTGAGTTAAATGTTAATATAAAGAAGTTGTTGAAAAATAACGACATCAACATGAACCTTGAAAACTGAACAAGCAAAACGTAATCAATAAAGTTTTTAGTA
>DAMBVB010000045.1:0-27078 GCA_032053185.1 Lysinibacillus sp. | reverse complement strand
GTACCCTATAGGATAGACTTTTTTCAAAGTGTCTATCTTATAGGGTACAGTTTAGAGAAGGAGAGTCTCTTTATTAAATAAGTTGAGTGTCTATGTCTTTAAGTGATAAAATCAAACTTGTGAAATCTACATACTTTTTAAAGGCTTGTCATATAGTAAGGGAGAAGTAACACCATTAACTGTAAAGAAGAATGGAACCCTTTGTTGTCTAGCTACGTCAAAGCCTTTAGAAAATTTAATTGAAAGAGAGCATACAAAAAAATGATAGAACTCATCAAGGAGTTAGTTAGTTTTATTATGCATATTGATGTGCATTTAGAGGAGATCATTCGTGAGTTTGGTAATTTGAGTTATTTCGTTCTATTTGCAATTGTTTTTGTTGAAACAGGTGTTGTAATTTTCCCATTCCTGCCAGGGGATTCATTGCTTTTTGCAAGTGGTACATTAGCAGCAGCAATGGGCGCATTTGACATGTGGATATTAATTCCTGTGTTTTTAGTAGCGGCAATTTTAGGGGATACGATGAATTATCATATTGGTCATAAAGTGGGAACATCTATACCACCAAAGAGCTTCCTTGGTAGAGTCGTTAAAAAAGAGCGTATGGAGGCAGCGGAAAAGTTCTTTAATACACACGGTGGAAAAACGATTGTCATTGCACGTTTTATGCCTTTCATCCGTACATTCATACCCTTTGTTGCAGGGGCTAGTAAAATGAAATATAGCTACTTCATTTTGTATAATGTTGTAGGTGCTGTGTTATGGGTATTCAGCTGTACATTACTAGGTTTTTACTTTGGTAATATTCCGATTATTAAAGAAAACTTCTCAACTGTTCTTATATTAATTATCTTCATTTCAGTTGTACCAGCTATAATTGGTGTTATTAAATCAAAAGTAAGTGGAAAATAAAAGGACGGTCCAAAAGTGATAAAAAACACTGAGGACTGTCCTTGTTTTTTTGCTCCAACCTGGCGTCTTTACGGGACGTTCGATGAGCTGCTTTGCTCCAGGTCTTATTTGTGACACTAATCCGCAGCCTGGTCATTCCTGATTAATGGTCATAATCTATTTTTTACTACTCTATATATTGAACAAGACCTTGGGAATCTTTCAGAACCGTACTTCGTGGTATATCGATAACTATGACATTTGAATAAGAATAATCCATTGTATGTGGTTCACGTTCTATCCAGCGATTCATATCTAAAATACCTAATGATGCATTTATACGAAAATAATTTACTTGTTGTCTAGAAAGAGATTCAATAAATAGCTGGTTTTGTGCCACGTATACAGTAGGGAACGGCACTTTGTCTGATAGATCAATACCTTCTAAAATGTAAGGAAATTGATAATAGGTAACAAGAGCTTTCCCGGATTCAATCGTGTCATTATAACGTTGTCGAATATTCAAGCTTGAATAATTATCATCATTTATAATTACAGGTAACGTATTTCCTTCAAAGTCAATTTCCCATGTTTTCTTTTTGTAGTCCTCAGCTAAGTAGGAAGAATTGTATTCTTGATCATACTTGTGGATTTGATCGAGCTTTTTCTCAACGCGTTTAATTTCAGTAGGAGAAAGTATGGGTATTTTTGATTCTGAAAAAAAACTAAAATAAATAAAGGCAGTAAGTCCAAGTACGATATAGCTAGTAATACCAATTACAATACGCTTAGGGGTCCAAATATTTTTAGCCTTTTTCCCTAATCTACTTAGTAATATATAAATAGCAATTACAAGTAGTATTGTAGTAAAAAAGAATAGTGCAGTTGCCGTCATTTGCGAGTCACCTCCGATTTATTAGCAATCCAAATAGTGAGACTAAAGCATAGTAGTGCCATAAGCAAATAAAGAACACTGATCATAAGATTGGATAATATTATGACTGGCATAAGGTTAATAGATCCTGGTGACATAAAAAATAATATGAGACCTAACAACATAAACATAGATACAAATATTTTTATAAATACTGGTCCCTTGAAGCTGGTGCCTAATAATAAGCCGATTGCGCCAAATAAACAGATACTACTGAAACATATTACTAATATTGATGGTTGAATAAATTGATTTTCTATTACAAAAGATTTCTTTTCCACTAAGGAAATCCCTAATACTTGTAAATAGTAAGTCGAAATCATAATGATGACCGCAATAAAACTGTAAATTATCATGACAAATATATTGGCAATGACGCTAGATGTTCGACTAGAAATAACGGATAAATCATCCATACGATACGCTTTTGTTGTAAAGAGTAGTGCTACAACAAATGCCCAAATTACTGTAACAATAAGAAATGCATCGAGTGAGTAAATAGAGAAATGAATATCTAAATTTCCCCGCCCATGACCAGAAGACGCATTCCCATAGCTAAATGTTAAGACCGCAAAAATGATTTGTACAATAACTAAGGAACTAAGGGCAGAAATATATAATTTTGCTTTCCATTTCACTTGTTTAATTACAATCGTTTTAAGTGAAAAATTAGTCAAAGATTGCATCAATATCACTTCCTTTTTTACTTGTTAAATACTTGCAGACTTCACTTGCAGTAAGGGATGATACCGTGATGCCTTGTGTTCGGAGCATTTCTTTTGAGACGAATAGTTTACTAGCATCTACTATTGCTGAGGTCATCCCTGTAACAATCTTTTGAGCGTAAACGTCCGTTTCAGAGAGCAGATCCGCAAGTGCATCACTTGGTCCGCTAAGTGATATGAGCTGTTCTTTCAATTCATCCAATGGCGCGTGAGCAATGATAGACCCATCATCTATTAATAAAATTTCTTCTAAAATAGATTCCATCTCGTGCAAATGGTGACTAGTAATTAAAAATGTCCGTGGGAAGGCCAGGTATTCCTTTAATATCGCCCTGTAAAAATCTGTACGAATCACCTCGTCCATACCATTCATCGGTTCATCTAAAATGGTAATTGCGCAGCGACTTACTAATCCGTAAACAAGGTTAAACGTAGCTAATTGACCCTTGGATAGTTGCTGATGCTTTGCTGTGAGATCTATCCCTGCATAATCGAGCATGCGATATGCTAACTCATGTTGCCAATTAGGATAAAAATCAGCGCCCATCTTTAAAATATCTTCGAGTGACAAGTAATCAGAGAAGCTTAATCGATCATCGATAAAAATCATGTTGGCAGCAGTTTGAATAGTATTAAAGGGATTTTCATTAAACACTTTGCATGACCCACTTGTAGGTTTTAGATAGCCTGCAAAAATATGAAGTAATGTCGATTTACCAGCACCGTTGCGACCAATAATGCCGATAATTTTCTCTGCACTAATAGCGCAGGTTACTTGCTGCAGTGCATGACGACGTCCAAAGCTTTTAGATAGTTCCTCACATTGAATAATATTCATTCCAATCCCTCCTGTGTTTTTCGAATAAGCACCAGCAATTCTTCATCAGATACATGTAAACGTTTTGCCTCTAAGACGATTTCTTGTGCCATTTTCGTCAATATTTCGTTTCGACGTTTCATTAAAATTCGTTCCTTTGCATCCATAGCGACAAACATACCTAACCCCCGTTTTTTATATAAAAGTTGCTCTTCAAGTAAAATCGTCAGCCCTTTACCAGCAGTAGCAGGGTTTATATTGAATAATTCAGCTAGCTGATATTGTGAATAGACCTTCTCGTCAGCCAGTAATCGATCGGCAATGATTTCGTGCTGAAGCCATTCAGCAATTTGAACATAAATCGGTGTTGTACCATCTAGAAGAACGTGCATCGAAAAACCCCCTTTCAGTCCTAAGCAACATAGTGCATTAGTATTGTAATGTACTATAGAATGAAAATTGGTAAATGTCAATATAAAATGGAATTTTTGACAAAAGCATTAAAAAAGGATGCAGTGAAATTGAAAAGGGTCTCCCTGAAAAGGAATAAATAATATTTGAGTAATTTTCAGTTTTAGATAATTCATGTTAGAGGACTTTTAGACAGTTACTTGGATGATAAGCAGAGAGTAATGAAAGGTGCTATAATAATAATTACTAGAATATGGAGGAATGGGGGGGATGAAATGGAAGTATTTATCGGCAGACAGCCTATTTTTAACCTTCATGAACAAATCGTTGCGTATGAATTATTATATCGTAGCAAAAACGTGAATGCTTTTCCGTTGGTCGATTCAGATGCTGCAACAATCGATGTACTAGTAAACTCATTTCTTTCAATTGGCATTAAAGAGGTAACAAAAGGTAAACCTAGTTTTGTTAATTTTACGGAAAACTTACTTATGAGTCCCTTAAATGAATATTTAAATCCATCGCAAGTTGTTATTGAGATTTTAGAGGATGTCCCTTTTACAACTCAGTTAGTAAAGAGAGTCATTGAGCTGAAATCATATGGGTTTAAAATTGCATTAGATGACTTTATTTTGGATGATGGGGTACAAGTTTATGATGAGTTATTTCCTTACATCGATTTTATAAAAGTTGACTTTTTATTATCACCATTACTGGAGCGCATGGAAATTGAAAATAAAGTGAAAGAATATTTTCCTCACATAAAACTGCTAGCTGAGAAGATCGAGACACGCAATGAATTTGAAGTGGCAAAGCATTCTGGCTATAAATTATTTCAAGGCTATTTTTTTGAACAACCTCAAATCATTACATCTACCGATATACCTGCTAATACGATTCAATATTTATTTATTATTACGCTATTAAAAGAAGAGGAACCTAATATACAATTATTAGCTGATAATATCGAGCGTGATATTTCTTTAACGTATAAACTATTGCAAATGGTTAATCATTCAGCGCTGCGACCTAAATCCAAAGTTCGTTCAATAAAACAAGCGATTATATTACTTGGCGTTTCAAATTTACGAAAGTGGATTTATTTATTGGCGATGCGAGAAATTGATAGAAATGTTGATAGCGATCTTTTTAAAGAAGTCATGCGTACTTCTTTATTTAGAGCAAAAGTTTGTGAGAAATTAGCCAAGCTGTCCTATAAGAAAAACTTCTCTGAATATTTTTTAGTTGGGATGTTTTCATTGATCGACACTTTGTTGCAAAGACCGTTGAATGTTATTTTACAGCAGCTACCTTTTGCAGAAGACATAATAGAAACGATTTTAGGTAATCAAACTGAAATGACACCTTATCTGGACTTCAGTATTGCATTAGGTAAGTTAGATTGGTCTACTTTAGAAGATTTAGCTCCTCAGCTCAATATTGATTTAACAAATATCGATCTTTTATACAATGAAGCAATGGAGTGGGCAGAGAAATCTTTATAAAAATAAGTACCGATCATAGCGTGTGGTTGCTTTCCGTTCCGACTGTGCGCTTTCCCGCGGGGATCGAGTAGCCCTACGCTACAATCAGTTAAAATGGGCATGCATTAGCAAATATCAACAAAAAAATTCTGATCAATAATAACCCTATATTCCCTAATCAACACGCTTGATATGCCATTATTTTTTCGCGGGTGTATTATTTGGGTAAAAGTTTGGGGCCATCTATTACTCGGTGCACTTTTTGGGGGAATTGTGGTGAGTGTAGGAATAAGACTTATCTTTAAGGGGAATGCTTCTACTGATGATACTAATTTACTAGCGTAAATAATTACAAAGTATACCGGAATATCGCTTGGTACAATTTTTAATTGATGGGATTATCGCAATTCGTGCAGCAATTGTTTTTGACTTAGAGAAAGGTTTGTATGCCTTTATGTCACTACAAAAACGCTTGATTATTACGATGAAACAAGATGAAGTACGTGATGCATTTATGCTGAGATTGAACGCGGCGTGACAAAGCTGTCTTACCGAACAGAGTTCACAAAGCTGAAACAACTCATTGCAAACGTTGACCCATCAGCGTTTGTTATCGTTTCTAATGCTTATGAGGTGTTAGGAGAAGGTTTCAAACGTGCATAATTTTGGTATAATGTCGGAGAAAGATACTTATTTATTTTGAGGAGGGGTCCTAATGAAAAAGGCAATGTTAACATTAGCGATTGGTTCAGCAATCTTTTTAGCTGCTTGTGGCGGAGGTAAAACGACATCAGGTACAAAAACTACTACGCCAGATGGTGAAACACTTGCTATGAAATCTTGTATTACTTGCCACGGTGGTGAACTGCAAGGTCAAGGAAATGCACCGAAAATTAGCGATGTAGGCTCTCGTTTAACAGAAAAAGAAATTTTAGATATTATTAATAATGGTAAAGGTTCAATGCCTCCTGGTCTTGTCAAAGGTGCAGATGCAGAAGCAGTTGCCAAATGGTTAGCTACTCAAAAATAAAATGATCATGAAACTAGCGGGCTGGAGAACCGCTAGTTTTTTCTATTTTGGAAATTATGTAGTCAGGGCAGACAGAGTGTAAATCCATTTCTTTTATACATGGACATGCTAAAATAAGGTGAAACTGCATGCTGATTGCTAGTTAACGCAGGACAAAACATATTCAATTCCTTTGAATGGGGGCTACTTAACATTGGTCGTAGTATTAACAAGAGACGTTATGGAGAAATTTAAGTTAGAGCTATTAGCTGGTGAGGAAGGTATAGGAAGAACGATTGTTACAAGTGATATTTCAAGACCCGGGCTCGAGATGGCGGGGTATTTTACGCATTATCCTGCAAACCGAGTACAATTGCTAGGAAAAACAGAACTTTCTTTTTTTGAAATGTTGCCTTCAGATGTGAAACTAGAGCGCATGCATCTTCTATGTTCACAGGATACACCAGCTATTATTATTTCCCGTGATTTAGAGGTACCTAAGGAACTTATACAGGCGTCCAATGAAAAACATGTACCTGTATTTAAAACCCACATGACAACAACGAAATTTTCGAGTAGGCTAACAAACTATTTAGAAGGTCGCTTAGCACCAATGACTGCTGCTCACGGAGTTTTAGTTGATGTATATGGCATCGGTGTGCTAATTATCGGAAAAAGTGGTGTAGGGAAAAGTGAAACAGCGCTTGAGCTTGTTAAAAAGGGGCACCGCTTAGTGGCAGATGATTGTGTAGAGATTCGTCAGGAATCCGAGAATTTTTTAATTGGGAGTCCACCTCCCCTTTTAGAACATTTACTCGAAATTCGAGGCATTGGTATTATTGATATTATGACACTCTTTGGAGCAAGTGCGGTACGACCGTACAAACGTATTACATTAATTATTGAATTAGAGATATGGGATCCAGAAAAAGTATATGATCGTCTAGGTTTAGAGGAAGAGAAAATGAAAATCATTGATACGGAATTAACAAAATTAACGATTCCTGTAAGACCTGGTCGGAATGTGTCTGTTATTATTGAAGTAGCAGCAATGAATTATCGTTTGAAAAAGATGGGTGTAAATGCAGCCGAGGAGTTTTCTAGACGATTAGATGAAGTTATTTCATCAGCGGATGAGTTGGATGATTAATCGTTTTAACTTCCTTCAGCAGTGTTTTATGTAGCGAAAGCGACAGGTATAGAAGTCTCCCACTATAGGTGGTGACATAATGTGGGTTTAAGTTACTTTTCCGCGGATATACAAACCAGCCTAAGCACAAAGGCGATCTCGGACGTAATTATGCGAAGGCATAATTGATTAGGATTCAATGGCAAATGCAATGAATTGATTATGAGAGGAGTATAAGATGGACTTGTTATTATTAGAAATTAATCCGATTGCTTTTCATTTAGGACCTATCCCTGTTCGTTGGTATGGGTTACTAATCGTATCGGGTATTATTTTAGCTTATATAGTAGGACAAAGAGAGGCTGTTAAAAGAGGCTTACCAGAGGATTTTCTTGCAGATCTATTACTATGGGCTGTTCCTATATCCATCATATGTGCACGTATTTACTATGTAACGATGCGTTGGGATTATTATAGTGAAAACCCAGGGAAGATTATTGAAATTTGGAATGGCGGTATCGCAATTCACGGTGCTCTTATTGGTGCATTTTTAACAGCGTACATATTCACTCGTAGAAGAAATATAAGCTTTTTACGAGTAGCTGATATTGCGGCACCGAGTATATTAATTGGACAAATAATTGGTCGATGGGGAAATTTTATGAATCAGGAGGCATATGGTGGTCCAGTGTCACGTGAATTTTTAGAACATCTAAGGCTGCCGGATTGGATTATTAATCAAATGTATGTTGAAGAATTAGGAACATACGTACATCCTACTTTTTTATATGAATCAGTTTGGAACTTCATTGGGTTAATTATTTTATTAGTTTTACGCAAAGTAAATTTAAAACGTGGTGAAATATTCTTCGGCTATTTAGTTTGGTATTCAATCGGTCGCTACTTTATAGAAAGCATGCGTACAGATAGCCTGTATTTAGTAGGAGATTTACGTTCAGCTCAGGTTGTCTCGATAATAAGTATTGTTGTGGGGCTTGGGACCATTATTTACCGACGTATAAAAGTAAAACCCGCAGTAAAGTATTTAGATAATAAATAAGGGGGGGCAAAGCATGGCTGTAAAGGCATTACTATTTGATTTTGATGGTACATTACTCAACACAAATGATTTAATCATTCAAACATTTATGCATGTTTTAAACGAGCGATTTCCCGGGCAATATTCGCCAAAAGATTGCCTGAAATTTCTCGGGCCGTCCTTAAAACAGATATTTAGTGACATTGCTCCTGGTGCAGAGGATGCAATGGTTGCTAAATATCGTGCTTATAATGAATTACATCACGATGAGCTTGTCAGTCAATATCCTGATGTTGTACCAACTTTAGAGCAATTAAAGGCTATGGGTATCAAGTTAGCGATTGTCTCTACAAAGCGTAATAGGATGATAGACCGTGGCCTATCTGTACTAGGTGCAAGTCATTTATTTGACATTCGTATTGGCTCCGATGATGTGAAAAATGTAAAGCCTGATCCAGAGCCAGTTTTATTTGCACTTGAACGCCTTGGTGTAAGCAAGGAAGAGGCGATCATGATTGGCGACAATTCTCACGATATTGAGGCCGGGCACAATGCTGGAGTTAAAGCGGCAGGTGTCGCATGGGCTTTTAAAGGCGAGGAATACTTACAGCAATTCAAGCCGGAATATATGTTACATCATATGACGGATTTATTTGAAATTGTGAAAGTGGGGTAAGAAATGGCGCGTAAAACAGAACGCTACCGTGTCGAAGGAGCAAACTCGCTTTGGAATATTTATGATACGGTGTCCTTTTGGAAGGTGATGAGGTGTTTCGTTGTCATTCAAATTGGACGCTTCACACCATTTTTACGTGTGAAAAACTGGTTGTATCGAACTTTTTTAAAAATGGACATAGGTGAACAAACTTCCATAGCTTTAATGGTTATGCCAGATACAATGTTTCCAGAACGGATTCATATCGGTGACAATACCGTTATAGGCTTTAGTACGACGATTTTGGCACATGAATATTTAATAGAGGAATATCGTCTGGGAGATGTTCATATTGGCAACGAAGTGATGGTTGGTGCCAATTCAACGATACTACCTGGTGTTACGATAGGTGACGGTGCGATAGTGTCAGCTGCAACCCTTGTGCATAAGGATGTGCCGGCTGGCTGTCTAGCAGGCGGTAATCCTATGCAAATTATTTATACGGCTGAACAAATGGCGGAGCGCAAACGCAATGAAGTAGTAGAGTGGTGCACGCCGAAAAAATAATAATACCTACACTGTGCATGCTTTACTGTGCACGGTGTTTTTTGGGTTCTATAATATTTCTTGGGGTATTCACACAATTCCACACATAAAAAAGCACAGATTCTCCGATTTATATATACTTGAATTGTCGAAAAACAAGTAATAGAAAGGTGAACTGTGCAAATGAATTTTAACATGAATATCCCAGGATTAAAAGATGTAAAGATTACGAAAGTAGAAGAAGTAGGAGAGCGAATCGCATTGTATGTACAGCTGCCTAAATGTACGCATCCATGTCCAGTTTGTAAAAAAGAAACTTCGAAGGTTCACGATTATCGTATACAGAAGATCAATCATTTAAAATGGTTTGAACGTTTAACTATTCTTTTCTATAAGCGTCGTCGTTATGTTTGTAATTGTGGAAAGCGTTTCTCTGAAAAATCCCCCTTCGTTGATAAATATCAACGTTATTCAAAGGAATGGAATCAAGTAATTAGTATACGTGCTATTAAAGCCAAAACATTTAAAGAAGCTGCTGAAGTACTAGGTACATCAGTCACGACGGTCATTCGTCGTTTTAAAAAGGTAGCGAATAAACAATTAGTAGAAGGTGTACGTTTACCAAAAGCGATTGCGATTGATGAGTATAAAGGCGATACAGATGCAGGTACGTATCAGCTAATCATTGCGAATGCGGAGACGCGCGAACCGATTGATATTTTACTGAATCGTAAAAAAGAAACAATAAAAAATTACTTAAGTCATTATGGTGCAGATGTTGAAATAGTGGTCATGGATATGAACCCAAGCTTTAAAGCAGCTGTTCGTCAAGCGCTAGGTCGACCTGTTATTGTGGCAGATCGCTTTCATTTTAGCCGTTATATCTATTGGGCAATGGATGAAGTGCGCCGACAAGTAAAAAAAGAATGGGACAAATACAATCGCACAAAGTGTAAGCGTATGCGTCATGTGTTTTATAAACGTGCATGTGAATTATCACCAAAACAACAGTGGTACTTACAGCGCTATACAGAAATGTCTGAAACATTAAAAGTAGCTCATGAATTAAAGGAAGCCTATTGTAAATAGTTTGATTGGGCAAAGACACAAAATGATGTCGTAGAAGTGAAGAAGCGATTACTAGCCTTTTATCGTAAGGTGGAGGAGACAAAATGACCAGCTTTCTTAAAAGCAATACAAACATTTAAAAACTGGCAAGTAGAAATCTTAAATAGCTTTAGTTTTGGTTATTCCAATGGCTTCTTGGAGGACATTAATAATAAAACAAAAGTGATGAAACGGAATGCATATGGCTTTCGACGTTTCGATCACTTTCGAGCAAAAATTTTATTAAATTTAAAGTATAAAGAAATCGGGGTTTATCTGGGTTAACGTGCTAAAAGATTGCACACCCCAACATTTGACTTAGAACCGTTTTTTGTTGAAAAACTGTTGTCATAATGAAATTCAAGTATGAAACAACCCCACGCTATAGTAATAGTTTTACTAATTTAAGAAGAAAAAAGCGTATCTGTGGAATAAAGTTTCAATTTGTTTATTTTTGAGTATAATTAACAGAATAATCATTATTTAAACGAAGTTGCATTGACTAGCAAGAAGAAATAAGTTAGAATTCTTTCATAATCTAATTCTCTAACACTCTAGTGTGTTAAAGTAAAATGTAAGGAAGTGTCAAAATGTCGTCGATTAAAATGTTTGAGAAACCACTTGGAATGCGCGATACATTTCCACAAATATTTGAAAAGGTAGAGGCTGTAAGAAATACTGGGCGAGATTTTTTGTGCAGCAGAGGCTATGAATTTATTAAAACGCCTGCAGTGGAGTATTTTGATACGGTCGGTAAAGCATCAGCGATAGCCAATGCGCATTTATTTAAATTAGTAGATGGCCAGGGCAACACATTAGTACTACGACCTGATATGACAACACCGATTGCACGTATAGCAACATCAAAATTATTAAAAGAGATGATTCCAATACGCCTTGCTTATTTTGCTAGTGTCTTTCGCGCACAGGAAGCGGAAGGTGGACGCCCAGCAGAATTTGATCAGATGGGGACCGAGTTAATTGGAGACAATTCTGTATTTGCTGATGCTGAGGTGATTGTTACGGCAATGGAGTTATTAAAGCAATTTGGCTTAGCGAAATTTAAAGTGACAATCGGTCATGCAGGTATATTAAATTGTATTTTACAAGATTATACAGAGAGCATTGAACAACAAAATATACTTCGGACACTACTTGTGCAACGCAATTATGTAGGGTTTGAAGAAGCGGTAGAATCATTTGATTTACCTAAAACAAAATCCGATGCATTATTGCAATTTATTGAAGAAGCTATGAATTTGAAAGAAATTCAAGATATCGAAAAATATGTGCGGAAAAATGACGCATTAGATTATATGCAACAACTCGCTAAATTGCTTGAGATTGCAGGCTTAGCGGATTATGTAGCCTTTGATTTTACACTTTCTAGTCACATGAGCTATTACACAGGCATGTTATTTGAAGTGTTTGCAATCGGCAGTGGTTTTCCATTAGGCAATGGGGGACGCTATGACGGATTGCTGGAGGAATTTGGCTCAAAAGTAGGTGCTACAGGATTTAGTATTCGTGTTGATCGCCTATTAGAAACGCTTGATGAGCAATCTGATGAACGACAAGGAGCTACAGTCGTGTTATTTGAGGAAGAACAATATGCAGCGGCTCTTGCCAAGGTACAGACGCTACGAGCAGCCGGTAAACAGGCTACCTTACAGTTAAGGCGTAGTCTAGTCGATGAAGCCGCTTTTTTAGCACATTTTACAGAAGTAGTTGTTGTGGGACAGGAGGACATTGACGGTGAATGAATTAACGATTGCTATGCCAAAGGGGCGTATTTTTGACGAGGCATATCGGATGCTTTTAGAAGCTGGCTTTAATTTACCAGAAGAAGTCGAAATGTCTCGTAAATTAATGCTTGAAATTCCAGAAGAGAAACTTCGTTTTATATTAGCAAAGCCGATGGATGTTCCTGTTTATGTTGAGCACGGTGTAGCGGATATTGGTATTGCGGGGAAGGATGTTTTGTTAGAACAGCAACGAGAAGTGCATGAATTGCTGGATTTAAAAATAAGTACGTGCTATATCGCATCAGCAGGCTTACCTAATACGACGATGAATGAAATTGCACCAAGAATAGCAACAAAATATCCTAATATTGCGATGAAATATTATAAGAATATTGGAGAGCAGGTTGAAATGATTGAGCTCAATGGATCGATTGAATTGGCGCCTATGATTGGCTTAGCGGATCGAATTGTCGATATTGTTTCAACAGGCCGGACGCTGAAAGAAAATGGCTTAGTGGAGTATGAATTTATTACAGACGTATCATCACGTTTAATTGCCAACCCCGTAAGCTATCGCATGAAGAGTGACCGTATTATCGATCTTGTGAAACGTTTAAAAAAATGTGTTAAATAAAAATGTCTACTATTAGAAAAGGCACATTCCCTAGATGTAAAGGAGATTAATGCTATGAAAATAACAAAGCTAGCAAAAGGCATTTCCTTAAAGCGACCACTTGAAGGTGGAAATGAAGAACAGCTAAAGGTTGTGCGTCAAGTATTAGCAGACGTTCGTGCACAAGGTGACGCAGCTATACGTTTTTATATAGAAAAATGGGATGGCTTTGCCCCTAATCATTTACGCGTCCCGAAGGAAGAAATCGTAGAGGCCGCAAATTCAATTGATCAACAGCTTTATGCTGACTTGACAGAAGCAGCCCAAAATATTCGCTTGTATCACGAGCAGCAAAAACGTTCAGGTTATCGCTTAGAACTAAAGGATGGTTCATGGCTTGGGCAACGAATTACTGCGCTCGATGCAGTAGGTCTTTATGTTCCTGGTGGTACAGCAGCATACCCATCTTCTGTCTTGATGAACGTTATTCCTGCACAAGTAGCTGGTGTCAAACGCATTGTTATGACATCTCCAGCAGGTCGCGATGGAAAATTACCTCCAGGTGTCCTTGCTGCAGCGCATATTTTAGGCGTAGAAGAAATATATAAAATCGGTGGAGCTCAGGCGATTGCGGCTCTTGCATATGGCACAGAGACAATTTCTCCGGTTGATAAAATTACAGGTCCAGGAAATATTTTTGTAGCATTAGCGAAACGTGAAGTATTTGGTGAGGTAGCGATTGATATGATTGCAGGCCCAAGTGAAATTGCCGTGTTAGCAGACGACACAGCATTTGCGGATGAAATCGCGGCCGATCTTCTATCACAGGCTGAGCACGATAAATTGGCTTGTGCCGTTTTAGTAACGACTTCTGAGCAATTGGCTATAAAAGTAGCTGATGAAGTGAAGAAGCAATTAACGACTTTACCGCGTGAAGAGGTAGCGCGTGCATCGATAGAAAACTTTGGTGCCATTTATGTGGCTGAAACGATGGCAGATGCCATAGATGCCATTAATTCGCTAGCACCAGAGCATTTAGAAATTATCACAAAAAATGCTGAGGCTGTAGCTGAGCAAGTACGACATGCAGGGGGGATTTTCATCGGTCGTTATAGCTCTGAACCAGTTGGTGATTACTTTGCTGGGACAAATCATGTGCTACCAACGAATAGCACTGCACGTTTTGCAAGTGGCTTAAACGTCGATGATTTTGTGAAAAAATCGAGCGTCGTCTTTTATAGTGAAAAAACTTGGGCAGAAAACGCACCGAAAATTGCGCGTCTAGCACGTATGGAAGGCCTAGAGGGCCATGCGCGTGCAGTCGAATCGCGTGGATGGGAAAAGGAGTAGCACAATGACTGAAAAAAAACGATATGCAAAAGTTGAACGTACGACAAATGAAACGCAAATTTCGGTAGCTATCGATTTAGATGGTGAGGGGAAGGCGAATATTAAAACGGGTGTTGGCTTTATGGATCACATGCTTGACCTCTTTATCAAACATGGGCTTTTTGATGGGACGATAGAAGCGAACGGTGATACATATATAGACGATCATCATACAACAGAAGACCTCGGCATTGTATTAGGCCAAGCTATTCGTGAAGCGCTCGGTGATAAAAAAGGCATAAAGCGTTACGGCACAGCATTTGTACCAATGGATGATGCGCTTGCACAAGTCGTGGTAGATTGCTCGAATCGCCCGCACTTAGAATATCGTGTGCCACAGTTGAAGGAAAAGGTCGGTAGCTTTGATACTGAATTAGTCCATGAATTTTTGTGGAAGTTTGCACTTGAGGCTCGGATGAATGTTCATGTCATCGTACCTTATGGCCATAATACACATCATATTATTGAAGCTATTTTTAAGGCGTTAGCACGTGCTATTGACCAAGCAGTGGAAATGGATCCACGTGTTAAAGGTGTACCATCGACTAAGGGGCTGTTGACGTGAAAATAGGTGTGATTGATTATGGCATGGGGAATTTATTTAGTGTAGAACAGGCCTTAAAACGACTTGGCTGTGAGGTTATTGTCACGGCTAACAAAAAAGTGCTAGATGCCACAGATGCCCTGTTGCTTCCTGGCGTTGGAGCATTTCCAGATGCCATCAAACGTTTAGCTGAAACGAATTTAGATCAATATTTACACAAGGTGAAAGCTGAAAATCGACCACTTCTCGGAATTTGCTTAGGCATGCAATTATTATTTGAGCAAAGTGAAG
Source organism: Lysinibacillus sp. (assembly GCA_032053185.1). GTDB lineage: Bacteria > Bacillota > Bacilli > Bacillales_A > Planococcaceae > Lysinibacillus. The sequence continues at coordinate 11,749 of DAMBVB010000045.1, read as the reverse complement.
AAGTGGCCACTACGAAGGGGCTAGGCTTTTTTAAAGGAAGCATTAAACGATTTACTGGTGACAACGCAGGGCAGCAGTACCGAGTGCCGCATATGGGATGGAATGAGCTCGTAGTGACAAAGCGTCCTTCCTGGTTAAATGGTGAAGTAACGGCAAAGCATGTTTATTTTGTACACTCATTTTTTGCAACTGATATCGATGAAACGGAGCTTGTCGCTTATGCGGACTATCATGGTATTAACGTTCCTGGCATTGTGGCAAATGGCTCTATTACGGGCATGCAGTTCCACCCAGAGAAGTCAGGTGAGCTAGGTGTGCATTTATTAGAGCAATGGTTGAAGGGGGTGGCATCATGTTAACAAAGCGCATTATTCCATGTCTTGATGTGAAAGAGGGACGCGTTGTAAAAGGTGTACAGTTTGTGTCATTACGTGATGCGGGCGACCCAGTAGAGCTTGCCAAGTTTTATGATGAGCAAGGGGCAGATGAGCTTGTGTTTTTAGATATCTCAGCATCACATGAAGGTCGTGAAACAATGGTTGATGTCGTCCGGCAAACTGCAGCTACATTAGCCATTCCATTTACAGTAGGTGGTGGAATTCGTACATTAGATGATATGAAAGGTATTTTACGCGCAGGTGCCGATAAAGTATCAGTGAATACTTCTGCATTAGAGCGACCGGAGCTTATTAAAGAAGGGTCTGATTTTTTTGGTGCACAATGTATTGTTGTAGCTATTGATGCCCGCTATAGCGAAGAAGATGCCACATGGATGGTTTATACGCATGGAGGCCGAAACAAAACAACATGGCGAGCAACTGAGTGGGCGAAGGAAGCGGTTCGCTTAGGCGCAGGTGAAATTTTATTAACGAGTATGAATCAGGACGGTGAGAAATCCGGTTTTGATTTAGCCTTAACAAAAGCTGTGAGAGAGGCTGTGACAGTTCCTGTTATTGCAAGTGGCGGTGCAGGGAATGCCGAACATTTTTACGAGGTGTTAGCGGAAGCTATCGATGCAGATGCTGCACTTGCCGCATCCATCTTCCATTACAAAGAAACGAGCGTAGCACAAGTAAAAGAATACTTACGTGAAAAGGGAGTGGCAGTAAGATGATTGACAGCATTAGATTTGATGATAAAGGTCTTGTCACTGCGGTTGTACAAGATGCGAATACAAAAGAAGTCCTAACTGTAGCGTATATGAATAAAGAATCTCTAGAAAAAACACTTGAATCGGGAGAAACATGGTTCTTCTCTCGCTCACGTCAAGAGCTCTGGCACAAAGGGGCAACAAGTGGCCATACACAAAAAGTTGTATCTATCAAGGCAGATTGTGACAATGACACCTTAGTTGTGGAAGTAATTCCTGCTGGTCCGGCTTGTCATAATGGAACAACTTCTTGCTTTACGGAAATCATTCAGCAAAATGCCAAGGTCGGATCTGTTGAGATTATTGCTAAACTTGTAAAGGTCATTGAAAAGCGCGAGCAAGAAATGCCAGAAGGGGCGTATACTACATATTTGTTCGATAAGGGAATCGATAAAATTTGTAAAAAAGTTGGAGAAGAAGCAACTGAAGTTGTCATAGGTGCAAAAAATCGCGATGCAGAAGAGGTGAAATGGGAGGCTGCGGATTTAATGTATCACCTACTAGTGTTACTACAAGAGCAAAAAGTAAGTGTTTATGACGTGTTACATGTGCTAGAAAAACGTCACGAAGAGAAATAACCGCATATTGCTTATTGTATGGTATAATAGAAGTTACTGTGTAAAGGAACGTATGATACGTTCCTTATTTCTTGTTTCGGAGGAAATATTTTGGAAAAGAAACGTCAAAAAGATAGTCAAACAAATATAGTGTCGTTCATTCCAACAGGCGACTATTATTATAAAAAATCAATTCAAGCAATGAATAGCGGACAAATGAATAAAGCCTATAAATATTTACAGCGTGCAGTCGATTTAAGTCCGGATGATCCGATGATTTTATTGCAATTAGCGATAATAGAGTTAGAGGGTCAATGTTTCGAGGAAGCGTATGATCTTCTTCGTCGTGCCTATCAAATAGATAAAGACAATCCAGAAATTATTTTTTACATGGCAGAGATTTCAGGATGTGTCGGCATCATACATGATGCTAAACGCTTTGCAGAGCAATATTTACAAATAGAGCCAGATGGTGCCTATGCAGATGAAGCTGCTGAAATATTAGAGTTTGTTGATTTTGAGCAGGATGATGTTGAGGAACTTGAAGGTTCTGCAGAAGAGTTATATCGGCAGGAACAGGCTAGGCGTTGTATGGAAAAGGGAGATTTCCCTGAAGCTATTAATATTTTAGAAGACTTAATTGAAGATAAACCGGATTTTTGGTCTGCTTATAACAACTTAGCCCTTGCCTATTTTTATGTGGGCGAAGCAGAACAGGCGAAGGCTCTTTTAAATACTGTATTACGTAAAAATAAAGGGAATTTACATGCACTATGTAATTTAACGGTGATTGCGTACTATGAAAAAAATGAAGAAGATTTAAAAGATCTTTTAGAAGTACTTGTAAAAATTCAACCGTACTTATGGGAACATCGCTACAAGCTAGGTGCAACATTAGCGCTTGTTGGACAATATGATCTAGCATTTAAATGGTTGCGTAGCATGCAGAAAAGAGGCTATGTAGGCGATGCTGGCTTTTACTTTTGGTTATCACATGCAGCTTATTTCTCAGGACATGAAGAAATTTCAAAGAGTGTCTGGAAGCAGCTACTTGAGCTAGATCCCGATAAAGAAGGGTTTGAACCTTGGCGTCAAGAAGAAAACAATTATTCACTGGATGCATTAGAACATGACCGCGATTATATTGTAGGTAAGCTAGAGAGTGATTATACAAGTGAACGCATATTTGGTTTGTTTTTACTAAGCTATACAGCACATAAACAGGAAATTATTGCGCATCCAAACTGGATAGATGTGGACCAATTTAATGCGTATGAAAAGCTATTCCTCGCTTATGCACTAGGACATCAATTTGATATGAAAAACAAAGTAGAGGCTAGTTTTATACGAGCAGTAAGGGTACCAGAAATTTTACTAGAACAGTATGATAAGCTAACGACATTAATTGCACCAATGTTCCAAATGTGGTTTGTGCTTTGTGAGCAAGCGTTGATGAACAATTATCGTTTTACAAATCCAGCAGCTATTGCAGGAGCAAATGATTATTTATTTCGCTCTTCCCGTATGCTTAAAGTCACAAAAAAGGAGATAGCTCAGCAATACGGAGTATCCGTGTCAACTTTATCGAAATATATTGATGAAATTTTAATGTATTTACCAAACACGCATAATTAGACCGTGAGCAACATAGTTGAATAACTTTTTACTTTCACATACGATGAACATACTAAAGTTATGATAAAAAAGTAAAAACGGTGTAGGGGGAAGTATTTATGTCAGAAGAAAAAATTTATGATGTTGTAATAATTGGTGCAGGTCCGGCTGGTATGACTGCGGCTGTTTATACATCACGTGCCAACCTGTCAACTTTAATGATTGAACGGGGGATCCCTGGCGGACAAATGGCAAATACGGAAGAGGTAGAAAATTATCCAGGGTTTGATACAATTTTAGGGCCTGAGCTATCGACAAAAATGTTCGAGCATGCTAAGAAATTTGGTGCAGCGTATGCATATGGCGATGTTACTGAAATTATTGATGGTGAGGAATATAAAACAATCATTTCAGGTACTAAAGAATATAAAACACGAGCAATTATACTTTCTACAGGTGCGGAGTATAAAAAAATGGGCGTGCCTGGTGAACAAGAACTTGGCGGCCGTGGTGTCAGCTATTGTGCCGTATGTGATGGTGCATTCTTCAAGCAAAAAAATCTTGTTGTCGTAGGTGGCGGGGATTCTGCTGTTGAAGAAGGCGTTTATTTAACTCGCTTTGCTGATAAAGTAACAATTGTGCATCGTCGTGATAAATTACGCGCACAAAAAATTCTCCAAGAGCGTGCCTTTGCTAACGAAAAAATTGATTTCATTTGGAATGCAACAGTGAAAGAAATTAACGAGGCTAACGGTAAAGTTGGAAGTGTAACATTACAATCAACTGTAGATGGTACAGAATCTACTTTTGCTACTGATGGTGTATTCGTCTACATTGGTATGCTACCATTAACAAAACCATTTGAGTCTCTAGGTATTTTAAATGATGCTGGTTATATTTTGACAAATGATAATATGGAAACGACAGTACCAGGTATCTTCGCAGCTGGAGATGTACGTGAAAAATCACTTCGTCAAATCGTTACAGCAACAGGTGACGGAAGTATTGCAGCACAAGCAGTACAGCACTATGTAGAACAATTATTAGAAAAAATTAATGCTTAAAGTGGATATTGATAAGGGCAATCTCCTCCCAAAGTGGGATGTGTAGTCAAGTAAATATTTTAGTAAAGTACCCAATACATTGTGGATGACATTTATATAAGTTGATTGGAGTGGAGACTGGGCGACTCCTTGGGGATTAGCGTCACAGATGAGACCCTGCAGTGAAGCGAAGCGGCTCATCGGACGCCCCCAGGAAACCGCCCAGTCGGAACAGAAATCAACCACACGTTTTGGAGAGGTGCCCAATATCATTATTTTTAGGAAAAAAATACAATTTTAATACGGTCTTAATATAGTTGTAACTTGAATGACATATAAAAGGTGTAATATAAAAAGTGTAATTAGCAATCCCCCTTTTATTTTGTTGAGTAGGTTGTTTCCGCCAAATAAGGTGGAGCAACCTATTTTTGTTGTGAACAGATTTTTTATGGCGGAATTTCATATGTTTGAGTAGAGGATAAAAAACAAGTTTTCTATATGTATCGATGACGTTAAAATCGTAATGCACCTAAAATTTAGAATTGAGGACAAACCTTGTTGGGTCTTGCTATAATAAAAGGTAGAATGCAAATGAGATTAGAGGTGTGCCTATGCAAAGAATTGCGAATTTAATAGCCGTAAAAGACGGTCAAGTGTTATTACTTCAGAAGCCGAGACGTGGCTGGTACGTTGCTCCTGGCGGTAAAATGGAGAGCGGTGAGTCCATTTATGAGGCTGCTGTACGTGAGTTTAAAGAAGAAACAAATGTCACACCTATAAATGCTCATTTAAAGGGTGTTTATACGATGGTTATTAAAGAAAATAATGAGGTAGTGGACGAATGGATGCTTTATACATTTGTTGCAAAGGATGTAGAAGGAATACCGTTTAAAGAAACTAGGGAAGGTAAACTCGCATGGCTCCCAGTAGAGGATTTAAAGCATTTGCCAATGGCTGAAGGTGATCGAACAAACTTACAATTTGCTATCTCACAATCAGGCATTCAGTACGGTACATTTGAATATACGACTGATTTTGAATTACTTCATGAAAAAATACAAATATCATTAGAACAATAAAGGAGCTGCATGACAGTGGTGGTTGAAACCCAAAAAGGTACACATGAATTGGTTATTATTACAGGAATGTCTGGAGCTGGGAAAACAGTAGCTATTCAAAGCTTTGAGGATTTAGGGTATTACTGTATTGATAATTTACCACCAGCGTTACTCACAACATTTTTAACCCTACTAAGGGATTCGGGTAAAAATAGTACACGCATAGCAGCTGTCATGGATATGCGTGGTGGCGACTTTTTTGATTCTCTTATCGGCGCCCTCGACCATATTCTTAAAGAAGGCGATATCGTTACACGAATTTTATTTTTAGATGCAGATGATGCAACTTTAGTTAGACGTTATAAAGAAACGAGACGTGCACATCCATTGGCTGTAAATGGTTTGCCATTAGATGGCATTAAACAAGAACGTAAGCTTTTATCCGAAGTAAAAGGTCGCGCTAAATTTGTCTATAATACATCTAATATGAAGCCTAAAGAGCTACGTGAAAAAATCGCTAAAGAATTTGCCAGTGATGCTGATAATATTTTCTCAGTAAATATTATGTCTTTTGGATTTAAGCATGGTATGCCGATAGATGCCGACTTAGTATTTGATGTTCGGTTTTTAAAAAATCCATATTATGTAGAAGAGTTACGCCATAAAACAGGTTTACAAACTGAGGTATCTTCTTATGTTTTGGCACTTGAAGATACGCAAACACTTATTCAAAAACTAATGGACTTGTTTGAATTTATGATTCCGCTCTATAGACAAGAGGGCAAATCACAACTTGTCATTGCTTTTGGATGTACTGGAGGACAGCATCGTTCGGTAACATTAGCAGAGTATTTTGGGGCATATTTAGCTGGAAAGGAAAACACGGTTATTACGCATCGTGACATCAATCGTAGAAAGGATTGAGTGAATGGGAAAGAAACGAACAAAGCTTGTTGTAATTGGTGGTGGTACAGGGCTTTCTACGTTACTACGTGGGCTCAAGCATCACCCATTTGATATTACTGCAATTGTGACAGTAGCAGATGATGGTGGTTCTTCAGGACGTTTACGAGATGACTATGATATTCCACCACCTGGTGATGTCCGTAATGTGATCGCGGCGTTATCGGATGTTGAGCCACTTGTAGAGCAAATGTTTCAATACCGATTTTCAGCATCGGAAGATTTACGTGGGCATTCATTAGGTAATTTAATGCTGACTGCTTTAACAGATATTACCGGTGATTTTAACCATGCTATTAGTGAGATGGGTAAGGTTTTAAATGTTCATGGTCGCGTCATACCAGCAGCCAATAAAAAGATAAATTTACATGCAGAGCTTGAGGATGGTTCAATCATTGAAGGGGAATCTAAAATTCCAAAGGCTAAAAAACGAATTAGTCGAGTTTTTTTAGTACCAGAAAACGTGAAACCGTTACCAGAGGCTATCCGAGCCATTCATCGTGCTGACTATATTCTAATTGGTCCAGGAAGTTTATATACGAGCATTATTCCAAATCTCCTTGTAAAAGGAATAGGAGAATCTGTTGTAAAGGCTAAAGGAAGAAAAATTTATGTTTGTAATTTAATGACTCAAAAAGGTGAAACCATTTCCTATACAGCAGGCGATCATGTTAAAGCTTTATATAAACATGTTGGAGACTCCTTTATTGATTCTATATTGGTGAATGATGTAAAACTACCTCATCCTGTAAAAGAGCTTTATAAGGAAGAATGTGCTGAGCCAGTTACATTTGACGTTGCCAAGCTTGAAAGTATGGGATTGGAAGTTATTAAACGAGATATTGCCACGATTCGCCCAGATGGGACGGTTCGTCATAATGCTACAAACGTTGCGAAATGGCTTGTAGATTACGCAAATATCTAGTTAGTGAATTATAAAGCGCTTATTGTATATGATAAGATGAACATATACATAGAACAAAAGGTTGAAAGGAGGGCGTGATATGTCTTTTGCTTCTGAAACGAAAAAAGAGTTAACTCAAATAGAAGCGGACAATCATTGTATGAAAGCAGAAGTATCTGCCCTAATTCGTATGAATGGTTCATTATCCTTTGCTAATAAACAGTTAAGCTTAGACGTACAAACTGAAAACGCTGCAATCGCAAGAAGACTTTATACGATTATGAAGAAGCTGTATCCGTATAATGTAGAGTTACTTGTTCGAAAAAAAATGCGTTTGAAAAAAAATAACGTATACATTTGCCGTGTAAGAGAAGGTGCGCGTGAGCTACTGATCGATTTAGAAATCATCTCAGACGACTTTCAATTTAATCATACCATTTCTCGGAAGCTCATTAAAAAAAGTGGTCAAAAAAGAGCGTATTTACGAGGTGCATTTTTAGCTGGTGGCTCTGTCAACAATCCAGAAACATCAGCTTACCATTTAGAAATTTATTCATTATATAAAGAGCACGGCGAGGCTTTAATGAATTTAATGAATGAATTCGAGCTAAATGCAAAAACAATTGAACGAAAAAAAGGCTTTGTAACTTATTTAAAAGAAGCCGAAAAAATTTCTGATTTCCTTAATATTGTTGGCGCTCATCAAGCAATGATGAAATTCGAAGATGTTCGCATATTGCGAGACATGAGAAATAGTGTCAATCGTATTGTCAACTGTGAAACAGCGAACTTGAATAAAACAATAGGCGCAGCATTACGTCAAGTAGAGAATATCCGATTTATTGAAAATTCAATAGGTCTAGATCAATTGCCAGAAAAACTTCGTGAAATTGCACGATTACGCGTAGAATACCAAGATGTAACACTAAAAGAACTTGGTGAAATGGTATCAAGTGGAACGGTTAGTAAATCCGGTGTCAATCATCGATTACGGAAAATCGATGAAATTGCCGATGCATTAAGAAGCGGAGAAAAAATTGGTGGTTAAATTTTCATACTTTTCAGGTATGAATGTATGCTTAATCGCGTATTGTTCTTTTGTTAGTAAGTAAGGTAAGATAAAAATAATAGATGAACGGTAGTAAAGGAGAGTTTTAAGAATGACCGAGAGAAGAGTCCATGTAAAATTAAAATTAGGACTACAAGCTAGACAAGCAGCACTATTTGTACAAGAAGCAAATCGTTTTAGCGCCGATATCTTTCTGGAAAAAGACGAGAAAAAAGTAAATGCTAAATCCATTATGGGCGTTATGAGCTTAGCCATTGCAAAAGGAACAGAGGTTGTACTTAGTGGCGCTGGTAACGATGCAGAGCAAGCGGTTACAGCATTAGCAGCACTCATCGAAAAAGAAGATTAAAAATTATGATGCAAAAACTGTCCAAGCAGTAAAACTTACATGCTGGGCAGTTTTTTGCGCTTTTGCACTGAAAGTAGGGCTAAAGCGACGGAAAGAAGAGCCGAAGCGACGGAAAGAGGAGTCAGAGCGACGGAAAGAAGAGCCAAAATAATGGATAGAACCGTCAAAATGAAAGATAGAGTAGCCAAAGTCGTGGATAGAACCAATAAAATCGTGGATAGCCCAATCAAAGTGAACGATATTCCCATCAAACCAATAAAGTGTCGAACAAAAAAAGACATCTCAGAAATAATCTGGGATGTCTTTAACTTTTTTATTTACGTTCCATAATTTGGTCGATTAAACCGTATTCTTTTGCACGCTCAGCAGTCATAAAGTTATCGCGGTCTGTATCTCTTGCAATGACTTCAAGTGGTTGACCAGTGCGTTCTGATAAAATTCCATTTAATTTTTCACGTAAGAATAAAATACGCTTTGCAGCGATTTCGATTTCAGTTGCTTGGCCTTGTGCACCGCCAAGAGGTTGGTGAATCATTACTTCAGCATTCGGTAATGCGAAACGTTTACCAGGTTCACCAGCAGCAAGTAGGAAAGCACCCATAGATGCTGCCATTCCGATACAAATTGTTTGTACTTGTGGCTTGATAATTTGTATTGTGTCATAAATTGCCATACCGGCAGTAATAGATCCACCCGGTGAGTTAATGTAAAGAAAGATATCTTTGTCTGGATCTTCTGCTTGTAGGAATAAAAGTTGAGCAACAATGGAGTTAGCAACGTTGTCGTCAATTGCACTTCCTAATAGGATAATACGGTCTTTTAGTAGTCGTGAATAGATGTCATACGCACGTTCACCACGACTTGTTTGTTCAATAACTGTAGGAATTAAATTCATGTTAAATCCTCCTCAAAAAACTAAATTCGAATACTTTTGCTGAAAACTTCCTTTGTATTTCAGCTGTATCCTTATCATACACATTATAGTCAGGGAAGGTCAAATATTAAACCTGTTAAAGTGAAATAAATTAAATCAATTTCGCCTTGGCGTAAATTGTAATTATGGCTTCGCTTTCGCTACAGAAAACAGTTGCCCCAGACGCTTCTCATCCACGCAGATAAAGAATACCGCTGATGCTTCATTCTCGCGCGTCCGCACAATTCAAAATGAATAGAATTATATGGTTTATCATCCTTATTATGTAGATATTTTAACATTTATTGAATGAGGATAAAAAAAGTTGAAATGTTTTGCATTCTATAGTTGAAATATGAGTCATAGGTTTGTATAATTGAAAAGGTCATAAGTTAAAGTACAGTACACTATTTTGCAGGTATGCTTCACATGAGGGTTATCTACATCATGCTTTTCGTAAAGCCTAGGGTGAGTACTTTTTTTTTGTTTAATTGCCCTCGTGGTGTAATGGATAACACGTAAGATTCCGGTTCTTGCACTGGGGGTTCGATTCCCTCCGAGGGCGCCATTTTACTGATTATTTGATATACTTTTATAACTCAATTCTCCTAATAAGTAGTTTAGCAGCCTGCTTAGTGGAGAAAAGAGAAGGGGAAAATAATGGGAATACCAGGAATTATTCCCGTAATTTTTCCTTTCAAACCTTCAAAAAAGCAACAACAAATTATTTTTTAGTGAACATACTGTACGTGAAGACTAGTTATACTAGTCGAAAAAAGAATCCTATCTGAGGGGATTCTTTTTTTTTGCAATTACATCTAACTTTCGCTTTACTAGCGAATGTATAAATATTCATTATTTGTGTTATTTTAGACCGACCTTTGTCAACAGCTCATGTTCAAGTGCTTCTGCTTCAGTCCTACACATGCGTTAAGCCAACGCTGCCCTTTATGGATGGTGGCTATATTGTTGGAGAGGGAACGCCTGAAGAGCTATTCGGTAAAAACGAACGAAAGCGTTTTTAGGAAAGGTTTTATTGTTTAAAGAAGAGCAGTCCCTGTGTGATAGTGACCACATATGGGACTGCCCTTGTTTTTTTATTATTAATGAAGGGGATTTGTTGTAGTGCCGTATGCATTGAGCATCGTATGCATATCTTGTTGAGAAAATTGAGGTACTTGATAGTAGCCATGCATATTTTGGTAAATAGATAATTCGTATGCCATTTCGATGCAGTTGGGAATACTATCTGCAACAACCCGTCGAACTACTGGGTTTGTAGTTTCCGTTGCAGCAGCAGTCATACATTTTGCAGCCCCTTTTTGAGCACCTAAAAGGAAGCCGGAAATTGCTTCGTCGTTGAGCTCACTTGCATTTTGCATAGGCTTTTTAGGTTGGCCAGGAGTCATTCCATATTTAAAGTTATTGCCTGTTTGCATTTGATAGCGTCCTGTAGGAACAGATGGATCATGACCTGTATTAAATGATTCCACAATTGTGTTATACATACCTAATGTGAAATTATATTGGTTGTCCAAAATGCTAAGTAACTCAGGGTCCTTAACATGTGGACGTAAAACAATGGATTGATTCATACCAGCAATAATTTCGCTAATTACTTCATGTATGTCCATTAGCTCATGTCCACCATGATTTAGGCTTTGTTGTTGGTTGGTCGATGTTTGGTTTGATGATTCGTTATGAAACGATTGTGTCAAAAAAAGCGCCTCCTAAATATCATAGTTTGTTACAGTATTAAGTATGGCACGTTAGACAAATTTCATACGGTATTATTGCATTTGATATGTAGAATAGAGATACAGGGAAACATTAATTATGGTTTTGTTACATTCATAAATAAATGGTGGGCTTTTAATAAAACATTGCAGTTCACTTTTTCATTGGTTTAAAAGGGAAAAAATTCTTAATTATTATCAATAATTGACAATAAGGATGGAATTGCTATAATTTAATTATATCGGCAAACGATATAACATGTACTGATATGGAGGAATCATTTTGAAAAAGAGATTTTTATCAGCATCATTAGCGGTTATTTTAACGTCATCTGCTGTCATTCCTGTATCTATGCAGGAAGTGCGCGCTGCCAATGAAACTAGCACTCAAGT
>DAMBVB010000044.1:0-28226 GCA_032053185.1 Lysinibacillus sp. | reverse complement strand
GTTCAGTCACTACTATTCTATGAATGAATGTAAGAAGGTGATTGGTAATATGTCTATTCAATTCATATTTTTAATGAAGTTTAGGAAGGGTATTACAAGAGTGAGAGATAGAAGTTCAGCAGTGATAATAGAAAATAAAATGGTTGCACTTATTCGAAGGGAAAGAAACGGTATGGTTTATTTTGTTTTCCCTGGTGGTGGAATCGAGGATAACAAAAAACAAGAAGATGGAGTAAGAAAGGAAGCGCTAGAAGAGTTAGGTGTAAGCTAAAGGTTTATATCGCAGAAGTTTAATTTAATGGCATCAATATTTTTTCTTATCGGAAAATTGAAGGGTTTTTTGGAACTGGGCTAGGTGAAGAGTACACTGACCAAAACAGTCAATCCTTTGGAGGGTATGGATAATTTCGGGAAATTTAATTAAAACGTAAAATATAAAGTGAGATTCTACTATTTAGGCTTAATTTGTGTTATTGCGCAAACTCCACACGTACAAAAACTCAGGGGAAAATGGATATTTTACTTGCCCTACGAGGAGCTTCTGGAGGTGCTCTTTCAAGAATAGTAGTAGCTGAAACAAGTTATGTAATATTATCTTTAGCAGGGGGCTTGTATCAGCAACTACTTATCCAAGTTGTCGATTGGTCTAGATGAGCTTGAAATAGCTATGTTTTTTAATAATACTAAACAAAAACATTTAGGGTAGTTTCAAAGGAACCTAATGGAGTCGAGTAGCCCTACGCTACAATCAGTTAAAATGGACATATATTAGTAAAATATCAGCAAAAAATCATTTTATAAGCCCATAATAACCCTATATTTTCCTAAAATCCATTAGATTCTTAGGGGTGAGATGATTTCTTATTGGATTTTTATGTTAATATGACGATAAAAATTTGAAGCAAAAGAATCTTCTTTGTATTACAGGAGCATATTAAGGTGCGTACCTGAGCTTTTATGTTTATTCATCCATCGATAGGATACTTCTCGGAAACTTTTTCAGTATACGCATTTACAGTTTTTTCTTTAGCTTCTTTTTGCTCACTAGCTGGAGCTTCTTCTTTAGATGCAGCTTCATCTGCACTACACGCAGTTAGTATTAATGTAGACAATATTCCTATATAAAATATTTTCTTCATTGTATAACCTCCTCTTTGTTGATGTGAATCTAGTTTAGTCAATGAGCGATATATAGCGGTTGAAGGTTCTTACAGTTTAAGTATGTTTATATTAAATTTAATTATACGTAAGGAGGAAATACAATTGACCAATCTATCGGTAATTATGCTTTTACGAAATACACAAAAATACCCAAAAAATGTTCAGTATAGTATTAGCTCGATTTCCAATACTAAGCCTGCATTAAAACAATATTTATTTAAGGAAGGAGGCTTTTATTAGTGAGGTTTCTAACATGGGGTGTAATTGGGGCTGTTATTTTTGGGGCTGCTAGAGGATTTCAAAATGGTACTCTTCAACAGTTCACAAAAAATATTTCGAACAAATTAAATCTACAGAATGCTCAACACATGATGCAGCCAATACAACAAATGGCACAGCCATTGCAGCAAATGTCTCAACCTTTACAACAGATGAACCAATCTTCACAACAAACGAATCAATCAACTGGGAATTCATCAAAATAATAATGTATACAAATGAACGATTGCTATGAAAGGTGTCTGATGGAAAAAAGTTTATTCATCAGAGTTCATAGCAATTGATTCTACATATTTTTTAGTATTCACTCTATTTCTCTATAAACTGAAAGCACACTTGGATCCATAATTGCACTCTTCTATTGGAATAAAAAATATGCTCATAATCTAAAATGCAACTACTTTAAACTAACTCTCGTTAACTCTATAAAAACTGCTCAAGAAACGAGCTTTATATAATTTTTACCCATTTGAATTTGACTTATTCCTAGGTGCAAACCATCCGGGCAATACCTACTAATACGACATAGAAAATCATAGTCCAAGCAGTACCGTGAGGGAAGTGAGAATCTAAAATACCAATTAAAAGGATATATAAATAACAATAATAATATAATTAAAAACAATACAAATTTATCGCAAAACAATAAATTATGTGTTAAATTTATAATGTTATTAAATAAGTGAGGTGCTTAATATGAAAGTTAAACGAGGTTCAACAATTTTCTTAAAGGTAATTATTTTTTTGGCTGGAATTGCAGTTCTTGCTTTATGTATATTTTTAGTACCCAAAATGGCGAATTTCGCATCAAAATTGTATCCAAATATTTCCTTAATGAAATATCTCATTTTCATCGTGATGTATGGAGCGGCTGTGCCTTTTTACTTTGCTCTCTATCAGGCTTTTAATCTTTTACGGTACATTGACGAGAGCACAGCGTTCTCGGAATTATCTGTAAAGGCGTTAAAAAACATAAAGTGCTGTGCGATTATAATCAGTGGTTTGTATGTATTAGGTTTGCCCATCTTCCATTTTATAGCAAAGAATATTGACCCTCCTATTGGAATAATGGGACTCATTATCATTTTTGCTTCGTTGATTATCGCCGTTTTTGCTACTATCCTCCAACGACTTCTACAAGAAGCCATTAATATAAAATCAGAAAATGATTTGACGGTCTGAGGTGGATGATATGGCAATTATTATTAATATTGATGTGATGTTAGCGAAACGAAAAATGAGCGTAACGGAGCTTTCGGAAAGGGTTGGGATTACTATGGCGAATCTTTCTATTCTGAAAAATGGGAAAGCAAAAGCGGTTCGTTTTTCAACATTAGAAGCGATATGTAAGACTTTGGATTGTCAGCCAGGTGATATTTTGGAGTACCAAGGTGACGAAGACACTCAATAAAAACAGACAACAAATTTATTTAACCTCTTTGGGTCTTGCCCTTAAGAGGTTATTTTTGCTTTTCTGAAAAAATATGAAGAAGAACAATAGATTTCTTTTCTAGGAATTTATAATGAACTAAAAGATTTTAGTTTTTATGAATAATTACACTTAAACTAACGGAGACTTTAGTGAGAGAAGGAGTTACTAAATAAAAAAAGTTAAACTCAATTTTGATTAATATTTTTCAGAATGGAGTTTGTTTAAATTTGCTATTAAAAAAATCTGATTTCTAATCAAGCATTACTCAATAGAAAGGCTTAGGAGTTGTTCCTAAGCTTTTTTGAAGTTTAAATGTTATGAATATAGCATTGGTTTTATGTATTTAAAAAGATTCCTTTGTTGGTGTTCGCCACACCGAAGTTATGCATCAAAGAACTTTTTCTTGTATATAATGAGATGGTTTTTCTTTAACTTATTTATTTGCTAGTATATCAAGTAATTCTTTTGATTCTTCTTTTGATAATTTAATATATTTCACATCATTTTCTACCAGAATTACTTGTTCATTTGATTTTACATAAATTAGAAAATAAGAAGACTTCAACTCTTTATCAGGGTCTATAAAATCAAAAGACATTCTGTACTTTAATAGTCCAAAAGATTCTTCACTTTTTTCTTCCCATTTAACGTTATTAAGAATTTTATTTACTGTTAAAACTTGATCTTTATCTAGGATTTCTAAACGTTCTTTAAAATTTCCCTTTTCATTAGCTATCTCTAAAATAATTTTCTTTGCATCATTAGAACATCCGACGCATAAAAAAATCAATGCAATTGAAATAATTAATTTTTTTAACATATGAATACCATCCTTCCAATTGTATTTCTTATTAAATTTTAACACCATTGATTTTTCTTCTCAATTTATATGGTATTGTTGTCATATTATGTCAATATAAAATGCGACCACCAATTCTAAAATGAATCTAGAGCAAACTATTCCTATTACAGAATGACATTTTGAATCAGAAGGTACGATTTACAGCGTTAATGGCTATGAAAATTCATTTAAATAGAAAAAAAGCGTGTTTTACAAAACTTTTTTCCTTTTTCATAATACGCTTTTTCAAACTGATATTGGTGATACTTATACCAAAACAGTTACACCTTACAGTAATCACTTATTAAAAGTTCTAATTCCACCTCGTTTGTAAATATATTAAAAGGTATGAATAGAGGGGGAGGTAAATAATGCAATATTATTATGGAAACCAGATGCCGTTACGCGTACTTGATGAGGCTGAGTTTTGGAAACACCAAGAAGCGGAACATACTGTTGTTATTAGGGAGCTTGTAAAAAATCTTGAACAAAAATATGTGGAGGCATTAAAGGAATGGGAAAAAGCATTTACCGAGACGCATCAGCAAGTAGTAAGGTATATTGAAACCGTCAATCGTTCACAGGGACAGGTTTCACAAGCACTCTTCCAAGATATTTTGAAACTTTCTTCTTTTTGTTTACATCAGAGTGAGCAGTTTATTAATTTATGTCGTACCATTATGGAAGAAAGTAAACCTATTAGCACCAATTCAACAGCCAAAGTTGTATTAAATCATATTATTGTTGAATCAGAGTATTTTATTGGAGTTGCACAAACTATTTTATATCAACAGAAACTTTAATTGGTTGTTTAAAAGATTAAAGAAGCTATCGTTTTGATCAATCTTTATTCAAAACGATAGCTTTTTTTAAACTACAATGGGATACTGGCAAAATAGCGTTGTGCAATAACAATTTAAGGCGATGCATGCTATCCTAAAATATGTGTATGTACTTGTATTATATGGGCGAAAGGGATGGAATAAAAGCCATATTTTAAGAAGAAATATAAGAAGGGTCACTTGGGATAGGAGTGACCCTAGTAATAGAATCGGAGGTGCAAGGCTAAATTAGCTTTACTTTACTATTTATATGTCGTGATCGCTTTGTTTGTATAGTTCATAGCCTGAGAAAATAGATTTAAAAATAACAAAGTCGCAGCGTCGTCTCGAGGGCACTGAAAAAGTCGATTTGCCACAGAAAATGTGATGCAAATCGACTTTTTTGAGTTTATAAATCTAACAAAAGATAGATTTATAATATAAAAAAATGAATTTCTTTAGTTTTTCGGTGTCCTCCGTCATCTAAGGTGTACCCTTTTTAATACCTAATTGATAGAAAGGGAAGTAGGAATAGATAGAATAATTTTAGAAAAAAAGGCGCTAGTCCTTAAAATTCCCAGTCACCTCACGCACCTGAGAATATATTATTACTAGAAAATAAAAAGGAGGTGAATAGATTGGAGCATGAGAATCATTCTCAAGAACAAAATAAGTCAGAAAAATTAAGCGTTTGTGTAGGTTCGATAAAATGTCAACAACTTGCTAATATCATTGGTGGGGAGGTTATTACTTCAACACCAGTTTGTGTTGTACAACGTCTTCGTGATATTAAAGCAACTATTCTTGGACGAACTACCCGATCTCCTCTCGCACTTCCGTTTGCCCTTTCATTTGAAGGTATTTTAGCTAATACACTAAACCTAGGTGAATCTGTTGTACTTCAGGAAGAAATAAATCCATTTATGACAGAACTGCGCAAGAGAGGACTTATTGTTACAGCAGTGCATAACCATTGGCTTTTCGATAATCCTAGATTAATGTACATGCATTGGGAGAATGTTGGAGATCCAACTGATTTTGCAAGAAAGTTTTAATGCTGCAGTTGCAGCAGGCTTATTCAAAAAGTAAATAATGATAATTTCTTTATTTTAAAATAAAGACTATTTCGTCATGGCTGAAATTATTTAAGGCTTATAAACAAATAGTAGTATAATATGATGGTTGCTGTTTTTCTTAAAACATGTTTAAGAAGCTACAAAATTGGTAGCCTCTTGTATGTTCGCTGTAGTTGCGTAAAATAGTCATCTTTCATTATCATAGAGAGGACACCTTTCTTTGTGTAATTGGTATAGCCACCATTATTTGACCAAAAATGAAGGTGTCTTTCTTTATGTACAAACAGATACATTCAAAAAACAAATATATTTCTAAAACTACAAATGATTATTATTACTTAACATGTGAGCTAATTAAAATAAGTGTAATTCCCATAAATAGGCAAATGATTCTCGTCATAGGAATTTTATCAGCTAGTCCAAATAATGCAATTGCAGTCGTTACGATTAAAACTGTTGGACCAACCAAAGCAAGCATTGTATTAATATAAAATGCTTTTTCTAAATTATTAAACTTTAGCATTAACAATCCAGCACTTACTTCAATACTTCCAGACAATACGCGTAAAATAACCATAGCAAGAAGAGATTTTTCAATAATTGTCATCATCCAATCTTTATCGATAATTTTCTTACTAAAATCAATTTATGTATGATTCGTATCAAATATTCTAATATTATGCTTATAGTGTAAATTTAATAAAGATTTTTTAGTTAAAAGTTCCAATAATTTATTAATTGAAGCAGTTTCACAAATCCATTTATGATCCATGCTTATGACAAAATAAAGTACGATAAGGAGAAGAAATTCGTTTTTGATATCACTAAGATACCTTCTCTTCATATGCGATTGGAGAAATAGAAAAGAGCATACATGGATGGAGTATTTACTATAAATAATAGGGGAAAAGACCAAAATTCAACACTATTTGGACACTTTGACACAGGGGTATTCTAAAATTTGTGAAATTAATGGTGAATCCCATTAAATAGTTCAAGATAAAATATAAATAGCACAAGTAAGAGGTGTTGATTTCAATAGAAGAAGAAACCTCAAGGACGAACAAATTAAAATTTCCTTCATTTAATGTTAAGAAATAAGAGCATAATGTATCAAGTATGTTCTTGTTATTTTCAAATATGTATAGTCTTATCAGAATGAATTGACTTAAACATTTCAGAATCAGAACCATTTTTTATGCACCCTATATGAGTATAATTTACTAAACCTTTAGACATTTTTATTTTTTAGACAGTGATGTCTGGACATGTAATCAAAAGACAAAAAAGTCCATACAAACATGCTAAATTTTTATATTCAAACTAAAAATCTTTGTTGATGGATAAGATCCATCTCATTTGGATAAAATATTTGTGAACTTTAAAAGTTCAGATTTCAAGGATTGGGAGGACTAAATATGTCATCTGAAATGGGAGAAATACATCGTACTGGTCGAGACATTAACGACGTAATAGTGCATTTTGGTGGGCAAGCTGAGAGTGTTTTTAGTTCATTGGCTGAACAAGGTCGACTTTCAATACAAAAGAAAGCAGACGAATTAGCTGCACAGTATCTTGAGAGTAATCCTAATCCAGACTATTATGATTGTGTTGAAATTGTAGCAGAGGGAGTTTTGACAGCAGGAAACGAAATAATGGCTAGCAGTGGCTCTTGGGGAGAGTCAGTAGATGCAGCACTTGGTGCTGGTGTTGGCATTCCGGCAGCAAAAATAGCTTGTAAAAGAATAACGATGTCTTAACCTTCATTTTGAAAAAGCGTAGGCGTAAAAAGCTTATGCTTTTTGATATTTATTGATTTCTTTTATCCTCTCCGCAATAGTAATTTTAATTGTCTGGACATTTTTGTCGAAAGCAAGTTCTTGATCATATACAACAATATTTTGATGTACAAGGACACAAAGATGTCCCACTTTAATTTCTATATTACCGTGTAAAGGACATTTTAAAAAAAGCTCTAGGCAACTTGAAGAAGATATGTCTGTATACATCTGCTTGATGGCGTGGATCAGTTGAAATTTTTGTTCCGCTGTTAATTTTGCTTTTTCTTTCTCAACACTCTTTCTGTTAATTCTATCTTTTTTAGGCGTTCATTTTTTGCATGTAGAAGGGCGATTTGTGCTTCTCATCTAGCATTCTTTTCTTCTAGACTTCATTCGCGTTCTAGTGGACGTCCAGAATGATATTTGCGTGTATCTTCAAGCCCTGAGACACCTTTTTCTTTATAAGCTGCTCGCCTACGTTTCAAAGCTGATTTTGCTCGATGAATCCCTACCAGGTCGATATCAAATCCTGCATCTTCAAAGATTTCACGCGAACATTTTCCTTTTTCACTAACAGCCTTTACATAAGTATGTTTCTTGAGTAATTTTTGTTCTTGATCAGTAAATAGTTTTTTTGACATAAGTTCTGCTCCATCTAGTTGTTATGTTCATTATAAATTAAAGTACCCTGTAAGAGGGATTTTTTTTAAGTGTCTATCTTATAGGGTACATTTTATACCGGCATGGCGTTTTATTTCTCTAGAAATCGTAGATGGGTGACGATTTCTAGAGTTTCGCTATTTTACGAATCGGATAATCAAGTTCCAGGTATGTTTCTATTTTTACACGTTCTGATAAGGTAAGATGGGTATAGCTCATAACGATTCCTCCGTTCTAATGTTGTTGTGGTAACTACATTCTACACGAGGTCGTTATGGGCTTCCTTTATATTGACTTCTGGGTGTTGCACTTAATAATACAATTCGTCGAAATCAAATATTCAAAGGATTTAACGAAAGATTCTGTAAAGAAACAAATAAATATACAACAACTTTGGTATAAAGCAAATCAAGCAACTCATATAATAAAGACGGAAAATAAAATAGGACTCAGTCCTGTTAAATTATCGAACTTAAAGCTTTTAATACGACAAGTAAAAAATACAACTGAAATTAAACAAGAGTATATAGACATCGTAAAAAAACATATTTTGGGCAACCAAAATCGATTCAACAAATAGCACTTGATACAAATATTGAAATAAGTGAATTGATAAAAATTGTATGTATTCTTGTAAATAATGGATATATTAATTGTGATTTAGAAACAACACATTTTGGGAAGAATATGGAGGTTTGGAAGATATGCGAAGATACCTAACAGATAAAGTACCCATTAAAGATTTAGATATTTCAAATTGGGACCATATTTATACAGGGGATATGACTGTGAATGAACTACAAACATTTAATTCACGGAAGAAAGCAATTGATCTTTTTTTCAGTACCGAACTTCCCATAGATAATATAGTTGAAGAAACAGGAATAGTAAGGAGTGAAATATATCGTTTTGCTTCCCGCTGTATTATGTATGATGACACTAACAAAATTCTAGGTTATAAAGGATTGATACATTATCAAACTGTTGTTCCATATAATCGTAAATTGATTTGTAATTTTAATCCAACTAATTATTCAGGTGCCTTCCAATTACTTTTGAAAAATTACCCTGAATGAAAAACCTTTTTAATATAGGAATATTTTATAAATATTTGCATAGGAAATTTATTAATGAATGTAGGAGACTAGGTATTAAAGCTAATGAGTATCCTTTTAACACAGTTAGTTTGGCGCGAAAGTCCGTTGAAAGATTTATTAAAGATACTTCCAATAATTATATTCGGGAAGTAGCTAACATTAATGGGGGACAATCCTCAATGCTTTTAAATAGGTGACGTAGCAACTAGAGCTGTTATAGGTTACCATTTATCATTCAATAAAGAATATAATCAGGAAGATGTTAAAATGTGTTTTCAATCTGCAATTTCACCTGAAAACCACTTTTAATACAGTATGGACAATAAGTAACTTGTTTGTTGATAAAATAGTTGTGTGACGTACCTATAATCGGAACTAATAAAGACCATTGTGTCCCTACTGTTCAGATTTACTCCTAATAAATCAATGGACTTCTTTTCATCTATGCCAGCTAAACTTGTAAGGTCTCTTAGGTAATAACCAGCATTTGCAATATGCTTTATATTATGAACATGCTCGTTTCCAAAAATATGTAGTATATCATGCTTGCTTAGTGCATTAGAAAATTTAAATCTTTCAAATACAAACCAATTGGATATATAACTATGGATCCAGTCCCTATTCCAAACAAACTCCTTTTTATTTATATTACCCCCTCACCTTTAATCAACATCTAGTAAAAACTAACTCGGATTGAATGTAACCAGAATTAATTATTGCTTTTTTAAAAAGACTTTTATTTAGTAGTTGAACATTTTCACCAAAAAAACCATAGTTTTTCAAGATATATTCAATAGAAGCCTAAATTAACTATTTTGTTCATAAATCGAATATATTTAATGATTAATCTCTAAAAAATGTATCTATATATAAAATATGGAATAATAATATGAAAGAAGGGGTAAGAGAATAGTTGGTTTTCTTCTTCAGAGCGATTAACATTGGCAGTGAATGAGCCGGTTTCTTGATGATTTTTAATCCAGTGTTCATAAAGTTCACTAATTGCAACTTATCTTTATCTTTAATAAATCAGGAATATTGAATTCATATGTAAAAGATCGACGAGTTATAGTAGCACGCTTCTAAGTAGGAGGTCTAGCCATTCTTTTATCGAACTTAGTGTAGACGATTAATTCATATATACAAATGATGAAGGGGGGGATTATATTAACAGAGTAGAGCTGTTAAGTATTGCAAATTATACAAAGGAAAGGTTGGAAAGTATGCAAGAAAAGCTCATGAAACAAAATTCCTAAATGTTTAGTTTTTACTAACTGAAATATATTTATATTGTGTAGTTGAAATTAAAATGGATATATATTAAGGAGTGGGATAGATGAATTTATATGACAATGAAAACGGATGTGAAATATTGGAGGGAGCCAAAAATATCACTAATACTTTGAATAGGTATCCTTTAGCAAATAATCCATCTCTTTTAAATTTCAATGCTTGTCAAGATAGAGGTATTACTCAGTGGGCTAATAGAATTGGAGATGCAGTTGATGAGGCAGTATCTATTGTGACAGCAATAATTGAACTTCTTTCAGCGCCTAATATCGGTGGGTTTATTTCTTTTGCATTTTCTCTTATAAGGAGAATGCAACCAAATGGTAATGGAAATTCTATTTCTAATTTATCTATATGTGACTTACTAGCTATTATTGATTTACGGGTAAATCAGGCTGTTTTGAACGATGGAACTGCGGATTTTAACGGTTCGGTAGCTGTATATAACCTCTATTTACAGGCTTTAAATAGTTGGAACAATAATCCCAATTCTGCAACTGCGGAAGAACTCCGTGCTCGTTTTAGAATAGCTGATTCTGAATTTGAACGTATTTTAACGCGGGGTTCTTTGACGCATGGTGGTTCATTAGCTAGACAAGATGCTCAAGTATTATTATTACCTTCTTTTGCAAATGCTGCATATCTGCATTTACTTATATTAAGGGATGCTAGTAGATATGGAGCTGATTGGGGGTTATATAACATTACACCTGCTATCAATTATCCACAAAGATTACAAGAATATATCAGACGATATACGGATTATTGCACACATTGGTATAATCAAGGCCTGAATCAAATAAGGCAACGAGGTGATAGTGCTATTGTTTGGTTGCAATTCCATAAATATCGTAGAGATATGACATTGATGGTATTAGATATAGTATCATTATTTTCAAATCTTGATATTACAAGATATCCACTTGCAACAAATGTCCAATTAAGTAGGACAATTCTCACAGACCCAATTGGTTTTGTAAATCGTACTACTAGCACCACACTAAGCTGGTTCGATCGACAAAATCAAGCTAATTTTTCAGCGTTAGAAAGTGAATTACCTGCCGCTTCATTTAGTAGGTATTTGTCAAATATGGAAATATCCACCGGCCCGCTTACTTTACCAGTTTCCCCTAATACCCATAGAGCAAGAGTGTGGTATGGTAATCGAAATACCTCTACATCTGGTGTGCAAATTTCTGGGGAAGTAACAAATCTTATTCAAAACTTTTCGGGTTCAGATATATTTAGAATAGATTCGCGAGCTTGTAATCTAAATAATACTACGTTTGGAGTTAATAGAGCTGAATTTTTCCATGGTGTTAGTCAAGGCTCCCGAAGATCTGTATATGAGGGATATATTAGAACAAGTGGAATAGATAACCCTAGAGTTACAAGTTTCCAATCGTTTATACCGGGAGAAAATTCAACTCTACCAACCCCACAAGATTATACTCATATATTAAGTAACGCTATAAATATCAGGGGAGGACTTAGACAAGTAGCAACTAATCGTCGTTCTTCTTTAGTAGTATATGCTTGGACACATAGAAGTCTACGTCGTCAAAATATGGTTACACAAAATCAAATTACTCAAGTGCCCGCTGTTAAAGCAAGTACCTCTTCTAATTGTACAGTAATTTCAGGACCAGGATTTACCGGTGGTGATTTAGTAAAATTACATTCTAATGGACAGTTCGTTATACAAATTCAAGTGCCCACTCCACAAACAAATTATCGTATTCGTATACGTTATGCATCTACAGTTGGATGTTCAATAAATATAAGATTTAATGATGGTGCTCAATTAAGTACATTACCTTCCACAGCTTCATCACTTGAAGATTTACAATATAATGATTTGCGTTATTTTTACGTTAATGGTACTTTCAAATCTTCGAATGATGGTAATACAGTAACTATTGTAAATACAAGTTCAAATTCAAATTTAGTAATAGACAAAATCGAATTTATCCCAGAAGATATTTACGTAAATCAATTGATTGAAAATGCAGAAAAAGCTGTGAATGATTTGTTTATCAGTAAATAAGCAGAGAGGTCGTGAGTTATATGTTCACTAATAATATGAAAAATATGTTAAAAATGGAAACGACAGATTTTGAAATAGATCAATTGGCAAATACTATAGAATGTATGTCAGATGAACAATATTCAAAAAATAAAATGATATTATGGGATGAAATAAAATATGCGAAACAATTGAGCCAGTCTCGTAATTTACTCCAAAATGGAGATTTTGAAGACTTATATGGATTTGGAAAAAATGGTTGGACAATAAGCAATAATACTATGATCCAAGCTGATAATCCCATTTTTAAAGGCCATTATCTCAACATGTCAGGGGCCAAAGACCTTGACGGTACTGTATTTCCAACATATATTTATCAGAAAATTGATGAATCAAAATTAAAACCCTATACACGCTACCAAGTAAGGGGCTTTGTCGGAAGTAGTAAAGATCTGGAACTTGTTGTGACACGTTATGGTAGAGAAGTTAATGTTAGTATGAATGTGCCTAATGATTTAGAATATAGGCATTCTATTCCTTCATGTGGAAATCACAATCTTGAATCATTGTATGAGCCTATTATGAATCCAAAATATAACACAGCAATAACAGATGTGGATACCTCTGATGCATATTCATGCCAACCAAATTTAGAGAAAAAAAATGTTGTATGTCATGATTATCATCAATTCAAGTTTCATATTGACATAGGTAAATTAAATCCGAGTGAAAATATCGGGATATGGGTTGCATTTAAAATTTCTTCACCAGATGGTTTTGCAACATTGGATAATCTAGAAGTAATTGAAGAAGGGGCAATAACTGGAGAAAAATTAGAACACGTAAAACAAAGAGAAGAAAAATGGATTTATCAAACGGAGAAAAAACGAATTGAAACACAACAAGCATATAATCAAGCAAAACAGGCTATAGATAGATTATTCACAAGTGCCCAAGAATTACAATATGATGTTACCTTAAATCATATTAAGAACGCTGAACGATTGGTACAATCTATTCCATATGTTTACAATACTTGGTTCCTAACTATTCCAGGTATGAATTATGGTTTATATACCGATTTAACTGCAAGCATAGCACAAGCTCGTTTTTTATATGAAGCACGAAATGTTATATTAAATGGTGATTTTGCACAAGGATTACAGGGATGGCACGCAACAGGCAAAGTAGACGTACAACAAATGGATGGAGCTTCTGTATTAGTCCTGTCAAACTGGAGTGCTGGAGTATCTCAAAATCTACATGCCCAAGATCATCATGGATATGTGTTACGTGTAATTGCCAAAAAAGAAGGTCCTGGAAAAGGGTATGTAACGATGATGGACTGTAATGGAAATCACACACTTACGTTCACTTCTTGTGAAGAAGGATATATGACAAAAACAGTAGAGGTATTCCCAGAAAATGATCGTGTACGAATTGAAATTGGAGAAACCGAAGGTGCGTTTTATATAGATAGCATTGAGTTGCTTTGTATGAAAGGGGATACTAGCAATTACAACTAAAATATAGGTAATATGTATGATCAAGAATATACTAGCAACTATAACCAAAACTCAAACAGTATTTATCAACAAAATTATACTAACAATGATGACCAACATTCCTGTTGTATGTGTAATCACGGGTAGAACGAACCGTTAACGATTCTAAATAAGAATCCGCATATTTACAGAAAAAAAACTACTCACAAGGCCTATAGCATACCATAAAATAAACTTAAATAACTAGCATATTCTGGAATAGGTCTCCTTAATTTTAAAATAAGGAGACCCTTTCCTCGTTCGGTAGTGCCCCCTTAATGTTAGAGTTTTTTTAGAAATTGTGTAAGCACAGTAATTTCGTAAATTACTTGAAGATGTAAGAAACTAAGAACACGTTCATATAGAACTGTAGTATTTGGGTTTCATACCTGGTTCAACTAGTTTAGGAGGGCTACCTTTCTTGTATATGTCAAACATATATGAAAGATATGAAGTAATGTTGGTAAAGAGGCAGCTCAAAGTTTATCGTTTCATTTATACTATTTATTTTATTGATATGCTAAGAAACAATGATTATAGATGTTGACAGTCTAACGAATAATTATGGTGAATTTGTTTATGCGACATTAGTCAAACCAACAGCAAAAAGTGTCTGGACATTCTTGTCCTTTTTATTTTTTGAAAATGATGTTGTCTGTAGATTCTTGTCCATATACATACACTGATACAGGGTAGTTGACGTATCCAGGCCTCCTTCACGTCAAACAATTTTAGTTTACATAATATAAATACCTTGGTCACAACTTATTAATTATCGGATGCTTCTCATAATTTATCGTTCAAAAGGGGATTATTCGTTTAAATAATGCTAATTATCGTTTAATCTAGATTTGTCCAATATTCATAAAAATTATTCTCAAGAGTTACAAGCTTAGCTGGTGTGATTGAATCATGATGCCAGTTATGTGGGGGAATAAACAATTCATAAAAAAGACACTTATTATACAAATAAAAAAATATTTCATACAACTATTGCAATTAAAGAAATGGAAGCATAATATAAGTGTATAGTTATATATAAATTTAATCACCTGTAATGTTGGTTAGGTGATTTTATTTTAAACCATATATAAGTAAACGATTATATAAGGAGAGCATATAAATGGAAAATACACTAATTGAAAAACAATTAAAAGCAGCAGCTGACTTGAATCGCATTAAATTACTTGCATGTATGAAAAATGGGGAGGTATGTGTATGTGATTTTGTGGATGTTTTAGGCATTTCACAACCAGCAGTTAGTCAACATCTTCGAAAATTAAAGGAGGCAGGTATTATTACTGAACGAAAGGTTGGTACTTGGAAACATTATCGTTTAGTTGAGAATCAAACGCCACTTATGAAAGGTATTTTAGAACAAATTGAGCCGGTACAGGGATGTGATTGTAGCACTGACTGTGAATGTACGCACATAGGGGAGGAAAATTAGTGGATAATGAATCTTTAACAAAACAGCTTTCTTTTCTAGATCGGTATCTTACCCTTTGGATTTTTGTTGCTATGGGTATTGGCGTTCTTTTAAGTATAACAATGCCCAATATCGGAGAAGCATTAGAATCCATGTCAGTTGGTACAACATCGATACCTATTGCTATAGGGCTAATTGTGATGATGTATCCACCGTTGGCAAAAGTAAAATATGAGGAAATGTGGCGTGTGTTTAAGGATTGGAAAGTTCTTTTACTTTCACTTTTCCAAAACTGGTTACTGGGTCCGTTCTTAATGTTCTTTTTAGCCATTATCTTCTTGCGAGATTATCCAGAGTACATGGCTGGGCTCATTATGATTGGTTTAGCTCGATGTATTGCAATGGTGATCGTGTGGAATGATTTGGCTCGTGGGGATCGAGAATATGTTGCTGGTCTAGTTGCATTTAACTCCATTTTTCAGATCTTAACATATTCGATTTTTGCTTACTTTTTCTTAAATGTCTTACCTGGTTGGTTTGGTTTAGAGAATTTTAATGTGTCCATTTCCATGTGGGAAATTACAAAAAGTGTTCTTATTTACTTAGGAATACCATTCGCTGCCGGATTCCTAACGAGATTGATAGGCATCAAAACAAAAGGAAAAGAGTGGTATGAAGGAAAGTTCTTACCTAAGATTTCACCACTTACTTTAATTGCACTTCTTTTTACCATTGTGATGATGTTTGCATTAAAGGGTGAAAAATTAGTCGAACTACCACTCGATGTGGTACGAATCGCTATCCCATTATTCATTTACTTTGTTGTGATGTTTGCTGTTTCATTCTTTTCTTCTTGTAAAGCAGGTGCATCTTATCCTGTCACAGCAGCTCTTTCGTTTACAGCTGCTAGTAACAACTTTGAGTTAGCAATTGCTGTAGCTGTAGGTGTTTTTGGACTTCATAGTGGAGTGGCATTTGCGGCTGTTATCGGTCCTCTTGTCGAAGTACCTGTACTCATTGGACTTGTATGGGTGGCCTTACGTTGGCAGAAAAAATACTTTAAAACCATTAAATTATAGGGAGTACTAATATGACAAACACACTTTATTTCTTATGTACAGGTAACTCTTGTCGTAGTCAAATAGCTGAGGAGTTGAAATAAAATGAAAAAAATTCATATTTATGAGCCAGCAATGTGCTGTTCTACGGGCTTATGTGGACCATCTATAGACCCAGAGCTATTACGCATGTCATTTGTAATGAATAATTTAAAGAAAACAGATATAGAAGCTGAACGTTTTAATCTTACAAGCGAGCCGAATGCTTTTGTGGAAAATGAAACAATCAATCAGCTTCTAATGTCAGAAGGTATGGATGCCCTGCCTGCAACGTTTGTAGATGGTGAATTAATTTGTAAAGGGAAATACCCTACAAATGAGCAATTTTCACAGTGGTCGGGACTTTCAGAAGATGAACTATTACAAAAAACAAAAGTACGCTTCTCACTAAAAGGAGATGTGTAAAAATGGAACGCTTTACAAGAAGTCAATTTCCGGACACCCCTTTCCTCTTTTTTACAGGGAAAGGGGGCGTTGGAAAAACATCCGTTGCTTGTAGTTTATCAATAGCTATTGCAGGTGAGGGGAAAAAGGTGCTGTTAATTAGTACGGACCCAGCATCCAACTTACAGGATATTTTCGGTCAAATGCTTTCTAATACGCCTACAAAAATTGAAGATATAGACAATTTATTTGCATTAAATTTAGATCCTGAACAGGCAGCTCAACACTACAAAGAGCAAATGGTTGGCCCGTACCGTGGGAAACTGCCTGATGTGGTAATACAAAACATGGAGGAACAACTTTCAGGTGCATGTACCGTTGAAATTGCTGCATTTAACGAATTTGCAAAACTATTGACAGATAGTTCAATGATTGAAATCTTCGACACAATCGTGTTTGATACAGCTCCAACAGGGCATACATTACGTCTATTACAACTACCTTCTGCTTGGTCTACATTTCTAGATGATAACACTACTGGTACATCTTGCTTAGGTCCATTAAAAGGACTAGAACCACAACGCGAGATCTATAAAGAGGCCGTTGAGCGCTTAAAAAGCGCCGAACAGACGACATTGATGCTTGTGACACGTCCAGACGAAAACCCTTTAAAAGAGGCAGCACGTGCTTCTCATGAACTGTTTGAAATCGGTATTCAAAATCAGATCTTGCTAGTGAACGGCTATATGCAAGATCTTAATTCTAAAGATGAAATGGAGAAGGCATTCATTGCACGCCAAACAAGAGCATTGAAGTTGATTCCTAAAGAATTAAAGCAATTTGAACAATACTATTTACCTTTTGTGCCATACTCATTATCAAATATTGAGCGTATGCAAGCATGGATGACAGATACGGTGATCACACATGAAAATGAATCAGAAAAAGGTACGACAATACCAGTAGTAGAGGAAATGATTGCTCATTACTTAGAACAAAAACCGAAGCTTATTTTTACAATGGGTAAAGGTGGTGTTGGTAAAACAACAATTGCTTCGTATATTGCACTACGCTTAGCAGAAGAGGGTATGCACGTGCATTTAACTACGACAGATCCAGCCGCCCATTTAAATTGGACATTCGGTGATGACAAGGTTAAAAATGTAACGGTAAGTCGAATTGATCCGAAAGTAGAAGTTGCAAACTATGAGGCAGAAGTGCTTGCAAAGGCCAGTGAAACGATGAATGAAGAAGGTTTGGCATTTGTGAAAGAAGACTTGGCTTCTCCTTGTACAGAAGAAATCGCAGTATTCCGAGCATTTGCCAATGTTGTAGAGAATCATCAAGATGAAGTAATTATTATTGATACAGCTCCAACTGGCCATACCTTATTGTTATTAGATGCCACAGAAGCCTATCATCGTGAAATAAGCCGTTCGCAAGGTGACATCCCTCCAGCTGTTTCAAATCTGTTACCACGTTTACGTGATGCTAGTTATACAAGTGTAGCCATTGTAACACTTCCTGAAGCAACACCTGTTTTTGAAGCAACACGTTTACAAAATGATTTACAGCGAGCTGGTTTGTCTGTTGATTGGTGGGTTGTCAATCAAGCATTTTCATCTATTGAAACAACTAGTCCAACTTTAATACAAAAGCAACAAGCTGAAACAAAATGGTTAGAAGAAATCAAATCCATTAGTAATAATCATTTCGTGGCCATACCATGGGTAAAAACGCCACCAGTTGGAACAAAAGGTTTACATGAACTTAAAGGAGAGAAAAACAAATGAAAATGAGTCCAGAAGGTAAAAATTATTTAGAACAGGTATTAGCTGATTCCGAGGTTAAAACACTTCGTTTCTTTGGTATTGCAGGCTGTTGTGGGGTTAATTTAGGTGTGGGCTTAGAAGCACCAACAAATGAAGATGCAGTAGAGACAATTGAAGGGATCGAAGTTGCCATTCATCAAGATATTGCACCTCAATTAACAGAAGTCACAATTCATGCAGAAGAAGAGAATGGTGAACTAGGTTTAGTGTTAGTAGGATATTCACCGAAATCTTGCTAATTAGAAACCTTGAATATACTGTCTGTCATAGTAGTTATTCAATCCGTTGAATGGAGGATTAAAAATGACAGTAAATCATGCTAGCGTATTGACTAAAGATTATTTTATCGCTTATTTAAAGTTAATTATGAATAGTAGAGAAAACACATTGATACAGGCTAAAGAGTTTGCTTTTGATTTCTTCTTTAAAGGAGATTTGGATCGTTATGGCACTTCTACATGGTTGCAATTTGAAAAGGCTATAAAAGAAATTGGTAAAACAATGTGTGAAATTGAAATGTGTTAATTACACATTCAAAGTTTAAACGTCTAGCTAACTGCTAGACGTAAAAAATACATTTTATATAAGCATTCACTTATATATATAAAAAAAGAGGAGAAGTTAATCATGAAAACACTTAAAGTAATCAACCAAAATGGATCTTGTTGTAATACTACTAAGAATACTGAAGTACAAGAGAATGTTAACAATCCCAATAAGAATTTACCGATTGTAATAATTGGTGCAGGTCCAATTGGATTAGCTGCAGCTGCTCATTTAGTGGAACAAAAGCAAGCATTTATTTTACTAGAATCTGGGCGTGAAATAGCACATAATATTCGTACCTGGGGGCATGTTACATTATTTTCACCATGGCGATATAACATCAATAAAGCTGCTAAAGCTTTATTAAATGGCTCCGGTTGGGTAGAACCTAATTTAGATACGTTACCAACAGGACATGAATTAATTGATCTTTATTTAAAACCTTTGTCTGAGTTAATACAAATAAAGCCTAACATTCAATTGAACGCAAAAGTAGTAGGGATTTCACGACAATTTAATGATAAGATGAAGACAAAAAATCGAGTAGAACAGTCTTTTAATATTTTTATTGAACATGAGAATGACATCCGTATCATTGAGGCGAGAGCTGTTATTGATGCGACGGGTACATGGGGAAATCCAAACCCAGCAAATTCTACAGGTGTTTGGCTACAAAATGAAAAAGCATTAGCAGATCACATTGAGTATGGTATCCCAGATATAAATACGAATACTAATAGATATGCCAATAAAAAGATTGCAGTTATTGGTGGTGGTCATTCAGCTATCAATACCTTATTGGCACTTGCGGAATTACAAGAAGAGCATCCTACAACAAAACTAGTGTGGATTATGCGTAAAAAATCTGTAGAAGAAGCCTATGGTGGCGAAGAAAAAGATGCATTAGCAGCACGCGGCGCACTTGGTGTTCGAATTCACGAATTAGTAGATACAGGTAAGGTTGACGTAATAACACCTTTCTATATCTCACAGGTGAAGAAAGATGAGGACATCCATATTGTTGGTACTATAAACGGAGAACAAAAAGTATTAACGGGATTTGAAGAGCTTATTGTCAATGCAGGAAATAGACCCGACCTTTCAATTAACAGCGAACTACGCCTTTCCATTGGTTCAGCAACAGAAAGTGTGAATGCATTAGCGCCACTAATTGATCCAAATTTGCATAGTTGTGGCACAGTAAGAGCGCATGGAGAAGAAATACTGAGACAACCAGAAAAGGACTTCTATATTGTCGGTGCAAAAAGCTATGGACGCGCACCAACATTTTTAATGGCAACTGGCTACGAACAAATTCGTTCAATATCAGCCTATTTATCAGATGATGTAGAAGCTTCAAAACGTGTAGAATTGGAATTACCTGAAACAGGGGTATGCAGTATAAATCTTGCCAATCAATCAAATTTATGCTGTTAATAATTTGACTGTTAGCGAAAGCTAGCAGTCCTTTTAAAACACTAAAGGGGGGGAAATGGGATGGACACACTAATTATTCGTAAAATGGAAAAGAATGATTTAAAAGAGGTAGTAAAGATTTATAAAGAGGGAATCGAAACAGGGATGGCGACCTTTGAAACAATTGTACCAAGTGCACAGATATGGGATGAAAGACATCATGCAACCTTACGTTTTGTAGCAGAAGAACACAATAAAGTGGTTGGATGGATTGCCATTACACCCGTCTCTACACGCGCTGTTTATTCTGGAGTTGGAGAAGTTAGTGTTTATAAATCAAGTGATAGTAAAGGGAAAGGCATTGCCACTAAGTTGTTTAAAATACTAATTGAAGAGAGTGAAAAGGCCGGATTTTGGACACTTCAATCATCTGTTTTCGCCATCAATACATTAAGTATTCAATTACATAAAAAGATGGGCTTTAGAGTTGTTGGAACGAGAGAAAAAATTGCTCAGTTATACGGTGAATGGCATGATACAATAATAATGGAAAGAAGGAGTAATATAAAACATCTACTTTCATCATAGAAAATACCTCATTAGAAAGTCATTGAATTTGCACTATTAAATTTCGAATATATTGTAAAAAATAACATCCTAAGATATGGTTATCTAAGGATGTTATTTGATACCGCAGCTGGTTTTAATGTATAAATTTATAGACACATAATGATGTGTTTTCGAAAAAGTTATACTGATGGTCGTGTAATTGTACAAGGAAATGTAATACCTTACCGAAGTGGCAAAAGCTACTTGAAAGACTTTAAATGTGCTTTAAGATGATATAAAACAACACCAACAATAGCGAGGGTTAAAAATGAATGATTATTATATTACTCCAAACAAAGAGAGTGTCGCAGTCACAACAGTAATAGCATTAGCAACATCATTGTATACAAATTTAGATCCAAAAATAAATAAAGGTGATAAAGGAATAGCTTTTGATGGAGCAATAGATGTTTATAATTCATCCAATATTGTTAAAGCAAATTTTAAAGGTTCAGTACCAGTTCAAGTTAAAGGTGATACTATAAAAACAGAACAACTTTCCAAATGTAGTTATCCTATCGATATGGTTGATTTAGATATTTATTACGCTCAAGGTTGAGTACTATATTTTGTAGTTCTGATAACTCCAAGCGATAACTTTCTTGTCTAAAAGTAGGGAAAGCTGAAAGTTAAACATTCTTGTCCAAGAGAGTTAAACATTCTTGTCCTTTTACATGCGTGATGGGCGATTCACCAGGCCTCCTTCACGTCAAATAATTTTAGTTTACATAATATAAATTATAGGAAGTTGTGTATCGATGAAAAGTATACTACTAATATTGAGACAAATGTAAAAAGACAAATAGTTTTGGACACCAAAAATCCACATGTGAAATACTGTTTTTATTACTAAATTTCCACTTCCTAAATTCTTTTTATCCTGAAATTTAAAACTATTTTCCCATGGTTTTCAAACCTTTAGTTTTGGACTACTTTTACTTTTATTGTCTTTGGTACAAATCACTCATGTATATTGATAAGAACTTCGATACACTCATATATTCAATTGTATTTAAATTTCATTAAAATTAGGCAGTTCACTTGTTGTATATGGACAAGAACTTTGTACATGGACATCAAAGTCTAAACTCTAAAATTTTTCCGTTTTTCTGTTTTCTTTTGGTTACAAAGTATGGAATATCATGTCCGTTCTTAAATAATTGCAATTGTTGTTCATGCTCTTCTTCAGAGATATCGGAAAAAATGGAAAATCATTATATTTATTAAGATCATCTTTCGTCCATCCCAGAATCATTGAGAAAGCCTGATTTATTTTGATCGACATTTAACTGTTTTTTCCATTCCCAATACCTCCCTGATTCATTATCTAAAGAGGCTAATCGAAATAATAACGATTAGCCTTAATATAATGCAGGTTTATGCATTCATATGCTGTTCAAGTATAGACAACATTTTTCAAATTTGTAAATACTATATTTTGTGATACCATTCTTTTGCAGCTTGTACTTCACTCATTGTTAATTGATGGCCGTTATTTTCCCAATGTAGTTCAACAGACGCCTTCGCTAGTTCTAACAATTCCTTTAGTTCAACGGATTCTTGTTGAGGGCAAATTGGATCATTTGTCCCTGCTGCAATAAATACGTTCGTGCCTTCTAAGTTTGGCAATTGAATCCCTCTTCTTGGAACCATAGGATGATGTAAAATAGCTCCTTTTAACGCATCTTTAAAGTGGAATAACAAACTCGCTGCAACATTCGCACCATTGGAGTAACCAATTGCTATAATATTTTGGCGATTGAATCCATATTCTTTTGCCGATTCATCTAAAAATACGTTCAATTCATTTGTACGGAAAATTAAATCTTTCTCATCAAATACACCTTCAGCTAGTCGTTTAAAGAAACGAGGCATCCCATTTTCTAATACATTGCCTCGTACACTTAATATCGAAGCTTCAGAATCAATAATTTCTGCTAATTGCAATAAGCTATGTTCATTTCCACCTGTACCATGTAATAAAAGGAATACTGGTTTATTAGGGTTTGTTCCTTGCTTAAAAATATGTTGCATCATGATAACCTCACTTTTCGTAACTATTGATTTTAATCAAGTGAACGAACTTCAATTGGAATTAATGATCTTTCTAAACGTTCACGGTATTGTTCATATTGTGCAGGTAGTTTTAAATCGCTACCCATTGTTTCAACTGTTTCATCGTGTGCAAAACCTGGAGGATCCGTTGCAATTTCAAATAAGATTTCTCCTGATTCACGGAAATAAATGGCATTGAAGTAATTACGATCTTTTACTTCTGTGACATGTTGCCCTTTACTCATCGCATATTCTTGCCATTCGATATGATCTTCATTGTCATTTGCACGCCAAGCAATGTGGTGGACTGTTCCAACACCCATTGTTCCACGGACACCTGTTGTCATTTTTAAATCAATAATATTGCCAATATCAGCAGTTGCTTTAAAACGTGTATAGTCGCCTTCCCCGCCAACTTCTTCTAGTCCCATTACATTTACTAAAGTAGTTGCTGTTTCTTGTGGACGACTTGAATAAAGAATCGCACCGCCAAAACCTTTGATTGCAACATCCTTCGTCACGCCTCCAAATGTCCAACTATTTTCTTCGCCACTTTCACGCTCAACGATTTCAAGACGCAAACCATGTGGATCGTCAAATTGGATATAGTTTTCACCAAAACGATTTGTTTCTGTATATTCGATGTTGAATTTTGTTAAACGTTCTTTCCAGAAATTCATTGCTCCCACTGGCACAACGTATGTCGTAACCCCTACTTGCCCATCGCCAATTTGCCCTTTATATGCATCTGCCCAAGGAAAGAATGTAATGATTGTACCTGGTTTACCACCATTATTCCCGAAATACAGATGATATGTTCCCGGATCATCGAAATTCACGGTTTGTTTTACAAGTCGTAAGCCAAGTACGCCTGCGTAAAAATCAACATTTTCCTGTGGATGGCCTACAATGGCAGTAATATGGTGTATTCCTGTTGTATGTTTTGTCATGATTATTTCCCCTTTTATTTAGTAGTATTATTAAAATGAAATACATTATTCAATTGGTCCTAATTTTGCTTCAATTTCTGTTCGCTTCGGTTCTAAAAATGGTGGCAAATCTAATTTCTTTCCCAGTTCATCAATCGATGCATCAACTGTAAATCCTGGACCGTCTGTAGCTAATTCAAATACAATGCCGTTTTCTTCTTTAAAATATAAACTTTCGAAATAGTATCGGTCGGTAAATTTCATAATTTCGAAACCAAAATCTTTAATACGTTTTTCCAAAAAGCGCAAGTGGTCGCCATCTTTCACGCGGATTGCCAGATGGTGAACACTGCCTCTACCCGGTCTTTCTTTTGGTCCATCTTTTTGGATTATTACTATTTCACCAAAGCTCTGGCCTTCAATAGATTGAAGAATTGCCTGATTATTAGAATTGGAAACTAATTTATAACCAAAAACATTTTGTAACGAATTTGATAAACTATCCAACGATTGAACAGTCATTTCGACAGGACCCATACCGAGAATACGATGCTCTCTTAAAATATATGAGTCATTCCATTCTGTCCAAAACTCTGGAACTAAGTCTCCATTATTATTTAATAATACTAATCTCAGTCCATCACTGTCTTCGAAATGAAGTGCTTCCCTACCCGCATAAGTTGTAATTTCCCCGTGTTCAACACCATGTAAAGTAAACCTTTCTTTCCAGTAAACAAGACTTTCTGATGTAGGAACTAATAATCCAATTCGAGTAATCGCATCTGTACCCCGATGTGTTTTTCCAATTAACGGTAGTTCAAAGAATGTAAGACCTGTTCCTGGGCTTCCAACTAAATCACCATAGAACAAATGGTACATTGATGGGTCATCTTGATTAACTGATATTTTCACTCTACGTAATCCAAGAATATTTTGATAGAATCCATTATTTATTTTAATGTTTTTCGTTCTCATCGAAATATGATGATGTCCAGCAATTTTTTCCATTTTCATCACCTATGCTTTAATATTTTTTTCTTATAAAGACTGAGCACATCCTTCAATATAACTTGATAACGAATTGCTCAATCTTCATATTTTTGAACAACATGTGCATGTCGCCACGCACATGTTGTATGATAAAAAACTTGTATTATCGGATTGTTTTTAATGCAGTAGCCCAAGGAATCACTTGGTCTAACATTTCATTTACTGAGTTTTGTTGGTGTACAGCTGGTTTAAAGTCTGTTCCGTTTTCAAAGTCAGTGAATAAAGATAATGCTGGGTGAACGCGTACATCAGCTACTAATAATTCACCTAAAATACCACGTAAATGTTCCGTTGCACGAGCTCCACCTACTGAACCATAAGATACAATCCCCGCAGCTTTGTTGTTCCACTCTTCACGTAAGTAATCTAATGCGTTTTTAAGTGCACCTGTAATTGAGTGGTTATATTCTTGTACGATAAATACGAAACCGTCTTGAGCGCCAACTGCTTGTGACCATGCTGCCGCACCTGAAGCGTCTCCACCTGGTTCACCTAATAATGGTAATTTATAATCTGCAATATCAATGATTGTGTAGTTTGCATCTCCGCGTTTATCTGCGATTTCTTTTACCCAAGCACCTACTTGAGGGCTTACACGTCCTTCACGAGTTGATCCTAAAATAATACCGATGTTTAATTTTGTCATTGTTTGTTCCTCCTCTTGTGGTTGTTTACCAAATAATTTATCTAAAAATCCCATTTAATTGAGTTCACCTCCTTATTCATATTCTTTTTCAAAGTGTTTTGTACTGCGAACTGTATCAATCGGACGTATGAGCTTTTCGATTTGATCACGTTTTTCTTCAAAGAATGGCGGCAAGGATAATTTTTCACCTAATGTTTCGTATGGCTCGTCTCCCATAAATCCAGGACCATCTGTTGCTAATTCAAAAAGAACTGATGGGGCTACATTTGTATAAAGAGAACCAAAATAGTAGCGTTCAACATAGCCGGAGTTCGGCAATTTAAAGCCTTGTAAACGCTGTTGCCATGCATCCAAATCTGCTCGCTCATCCACTCGGAAGGCAGCGTGGTGTACAGTACCGAATCCTTGGCGCGCTTGCGGAAGCACTGTATTGTATTCAAGGATTACTTGTGCACCATTACCACCCTCGCCCATTTCAAACAGATGGAATGAGCCTTCTTGCACTATTTCCCTCATAAAGAATACTATTTCCAATACTTCTTTAAAATAGTCAAAATACGCAGTTCGAACAAAAACAGGTCCCAAACCAGTGATTGCATATTCTAATGGAATCGGTCCTTTTTGCCATGGCGTACCCGCTGGAACACCTTCATTTCTTTCATCGGAAATCAATTGATATTGCTGATCATCGAAGTCTACAAATGAGAGAACCTTTTTTCCAAATTGTTCTTGAATGCCTTTATGTTTTACTTCGTATTTATCAAATCGTTTTACCCAATACTCTAAAGCTGCATCATTCGGTACACGAAACGATGTTTTTGAAATTTCATTTGTGCCGTGAACCCCTTTTGGTATGCCAGGGAAATCAAAAAACGTCATATCTGTTCCGGGACTACCAACATCATCTGTAAAATATAGATGATACGTTTTAATGTCATCTTGGTTTACTGTTTTCTTTACAAGTCGTAAACCTAATGTATAGGTGAAAAACTCATAAATTTTTTCAGCACTACTTGTGATAGCTGTTATATGGTGTAACCCTTTTAATTCGTTCACTTTTTTAGCCTCCACTTAATATCTTGAATCCAAGATATTATTCTAAAATATTAGATAACCCAATTAAGCTATCTTTAGGTTGCTTTTTTATTAACTCTTTATGCAAATTATTATATTAATACATGAAATCTGAATCTATCTCAAATTCAATTATCTTTAATTCGAGATAACTATAGCATTTCATTTTTCAATCGTCAACGATTTATCCTAAAATTAGAGTATTTTTTTACACTTTTAATTACTTATAAGAGGTAGCGTCAGGAAGATGAGTATTTACAACGAGCTGACCACAATAATGAAAGTTTAATTTTTCATTTTTATATACGAAAAATTAGACTTCTGTTCATTTATTTTTATTAAAACAAATTGCAAGTTTATCTAGCAATTCAATCAGTTGATGTTTTTCTTCATCAGTAATACTGCTAGTTCTATTTGCTATATTTTTAAAATGATTCGGTACTATTTCACTTATTACTTCTTCTCCATATTCCGTTAATTCCACAAAAGTCACTCTACGATCTGTTGGACATGGTACTTTTTGAATGTACTCTTGTTTAACAAGACGATTAATTACATAGGTAATACTTCCACTAGGTATATTTAATTTTTCACTAATTTGGTGAATAGTATATTTTCCTTTTTCGCTATATAACAGTTCGAGAATACGGAAGTGATCCACTGTTAAACCATATTTCTCAAAATCTTCGGTAACTGTTTCTAAAAAATATTTACTTGTGTTGAACCATCTACGATACAATGCTAATTCTAGAGTATGCTGTGTCACCTTTTTTCTACTCCTTGCAGTTAAATAATGTACTAACCCAACAATTTAAAGATGAATTAGCACATTAATGCTAATTGCTTCTATTTTTGTGTTGTATTATTGTTTAATTTTCTGTGTAATACTTATCGATTAGCGAATTCAATAACCCCTTCACTCATTTTATGAACTTCTTCTACAGATGCATTTACTTCTTCTGTTAATGATGCTTGAGATTGAATTAAATCTGATAGTTGATTCATCTGTTCAAGAATTACTGTTATAGAGCTCTCCATATTTTTTAAGCTTTCTTCAATATTTCCAGTTGCTTCTTTGTAAGCCCGTATTCAAATAACGCATATAAATAACCAGGCACCTCCGGTACGAT
>DAMBVB010000043.1:0-28970 GCA_032053185.1 Lysinibacillus sp. | reverse complement strand
AAAAAGGTTGCCTAGCTTTTTTTCAAAATGTCCTTTACAAAGGGTACACTTTACTAAAAGTTAGATTCTTTATTTAACTTTTGGGGTTCACTACAATTGAGTGACTAAATTATTACTTCAATCTTTTTGTTATGATTGCAACAGGGAAATAATACATGCCGAGTTCATTTGATTGTTTTTCAGATATATTTTATAGATACTGTTCCAATATCTACATATTCAATCGTTAATGTGTCCCACCCATCTTCTTCTAGCAATGCATCAGAGGTTTAACTATACATAGATACAGCAATATTTTCTGGTCGCAATAAATTGTGCGGAGCTAATTTTATTACTGCTTTAATCTTACTATTCTCGACAGATAAACTAATTAATTTATCTTTCTCACCCATACCAGAATACTCAATTATTTCTTTAAATTTATTTAACTTAGCTTTCTCAGATTCTCCTTTAGCCTTTTGTTCTTCCTCTTTTTTAGCTTCTATTTCCTTTTCTTTTAACTCTTTTTCTTTATCATCAACTGAAACCGTTACCTTGGATTCGGCTGTTGAGAATCACATGGCAGCACACTACTATGGTTTAACTGAATCAGAGCGTGCCATCGTTTTTGCTTTAGCTAGTCGTTCTTTATATATCCAGGTACTTGTCACTTAAAAGCTGAAACGATTGCAGAACAAACAGGAACTTCACGAAGTACAGTAATGCGCGCTATAAGAAACTTTTTGAGTTAAACATCATCGAGAAAGTTAAGCAAACGAAGCTTAATGGAATCAAAGGAGCTAACATTTATCGCATTTTACCTTATGATGATACATAGGGCGTGAAACATCGATAGACCATCGATGAAGCCAGTAATGACATGATTTGTAGTACACAATCCGAAAACCTATCTTTATACTCTTTTAATCTTTTAAGTTCTAAACAAGCAAATAATATTATGAGTCTTGGTAATGAAATGAATGAGTACCAAGTTATGCTGTTTGATTTCATGAATAGCTTGCCGTTAGCAGATAACTTGAAAGATGAGTTACATAAATGGGTACTAGCTAGTCAGGTTCAAAATGCACCTGACTTCATCACAGCTAAGAACGTACTATTTAAAATAGCTATGGATATTAAAGAAGGTGTACTGACAGTTGCTAGTACATTAAGAGCAGTATTTGTAGAGCGTTTAAGTATTAAGACAACTAATATAGAAGAAATGGTAGATAGAGAACGCCCTGTGCCTTTCTATAATTGGTTAAATGAGCGTGATGATCGTATACAAATAAATAGCAGACCAAACTTTGAAAATTGGCTGGAATGGTAGAGAGGGGAATATAAGATATGAAAGATCAAAAACAAATTACTATGTATGACTTTATAGAACAACCAATTAAAAAACCTTCCACAGGTGTTAATAAAACTTTTGATAAGAAGAATGCCGTAATAGTGCCTCGTTTAGTAGGGTATATTGTGCGGGGATAAGAGAAGTTTGAGATTATTTATTATTAATTACAGATTAATTGGATTTATATCTAAAATTCTGTTATACTAAGAAACATTTAACTTCGAAGGGTGAAAGAAAGTGAATAAATTATTAATCTCATTAACTTTTTTTATAATTGCTACTATGATATATTCGGCTACCTTAATTGCAACCGGTTTATATATCAATATATATCCTGAATTTTTTAGTATTCGTTTACTTGAAATAGGTAAATTACCAATTACTATTTCAATAGTAGCAAGCGTTATAGGGATTGGATTCGGTATTTTACATTTACGAGAAAATAAATAATATTTCTTAAATGAACAGCGTAGTAATAAAAGCAATACCCAGGTACTCAATTAATTTTGAGCCTGGGCTTTTTTATATTACTTTTCAAGTTTGACTTTATAATTTCTATATAATAGATCAATTAACACTATGGCTGCCAATATTAAAATTACTATTAGGAAAATTCTTGTAGTTAAATCTAGTTCATTATTCATTATTAGAACACCTGTTGTTAAACCAATAACTACACCTAAAAATGTCATTAAAAAGTTTATCATTATAAAGTCCTCCTCTTTCTATATTTTTGTAATATCTATAAATTATGGCTCTTCACCAAAACATGTGCTTGACTAAGAGCCGTAACATAATGCCAGACGAAAGAAGCTGCACATACTTTACAAGAAAGACGAATAGCGGGCAACTTTAAATAAACTTGATATCCAAAAGCATCAAGGTGACGGACTGTACGTCTATAACTAATCGCTCGACGAATCGTTTGATTGGCATCACATCGATAAAATCTGTTGGTTTGTTTTTCCAGTTTCAATAATTTTTAATTGTGGTAAATCCGATAAATCCTTGATAGAATGAGCGTGCATCTGTATACCTCGCTATGTTGTTTGGTGGTACTCTCAACTTTAGCGCATACAGGTGTTTTTTTGTATTTATTTTTAAGCAAGTACAGATTTTGGCGTTGAGCCTTAAATTTAAAGATAATTTAATAGATAAAACTAAATGGACAAGAATAGTTAACTAACTATCCCTGTCTTTTTTTGTTATAAGTATATATAAATCGGTGTATCTGTGCTTTTTTATGCGTATAATTGTGTGAATATTCCGAAAAATATTATAGAACTAAAAAATCACCCTCCAATAATGAAGGGTGATTCGCTCAAAGCCATGTGGCTGAAGTGCTAAATTAAAAAGCCGCGTATGCCGTAGTTATTATAGAAAGTTTTAAACCACCACTCCTCAAAGTGGGTGTTCGCAGAAGCTTTCCTGCTTATCCTCATGCACCTAGTGTGAGGCCCGTCATTCCAACTCCAATAATAAAACTCCCTTTTACAGCTTAAAGGTTAAAACTTAATATTATACGAGCAATGCAGCCTTTAAAGATATAATAAGGCATGTTAAACAAACTTGCAAGTAAGATGGTTTGTAGGAAAAAGTCAATGGGCAAGTGTCCCAATTCATATATTTCCAGAATGAAATATCTTAAAAAACATAAAACAGATTCAAACATTTTTCACAAATACGAACGAAAAATACGAACAACCTTTACTTAATAGAGCGAAGTATGTAAAGATAGGAGAATATATAGGGTTTACCTAGCAAAAAGTAAAAGGAGGAAGCGGAAATGGCAGCTTATCCAAATTGTCCGAAATGTAATTCTGAATACACATATGAGGATGGAACGAATTTTGTATGTCCGGAATGTGCACATGAGTGGAGCACTGATGGAACAGAGCAGGAGGCAGATACGCTAACCGTAAAGGATGCTCATGGTAATCTACTTGCGGACGGCGATTCGGTTACAATTGTTAAGGACTTAAAGGTTAAGGGTAGTTCTTCAACGTTAAAAATTGGAACAAAGGTGAAAAGCATTCGTCTCGTTGAAGGCGATCACAATATTGATTGTAAAATCGATGGCTTTGGTGCCATGAAATTAAAGTCAGAGTTCGTAAAAAAAGCATAATTACTGAAAAAAGAGTCGTGATATGAAGCGTTCCAAATTGGAAGGTTATCAAATCGACTCTTTTTTTAGTTGGATATTGGAAGTTAGCTTAGAT
The DNA here is from genome assembly GCA_032053185.1 of Lysinibacillus sp. Lineage (GTDB taxonomy): Bacteria > Bacillota > Bacilli > Bacillales_A > Planococcaceae > Lysinibacillus. Next base: position 25,421 of record DAMBVB010000043.1, on the reverse strand, counting down.
ACCTTGAGACAACTTCGCTCTGTATGGAGGAACATTATATTGTAAACCTACGAAATAAAATAGCAAAAGCAGCACCAATAAGTGCAAAAATAGTATGTAAAAGTGCTATGTAGCAAGCTCCAATCAACAGTGTACCAATTTCTGCGAACGTGTAGTTGATGACATAGAGTTGGTTATTTATATTGTTAATAATGGCCCATACGAAAACGGGTATAGAGCTAATGGCAAAAACAATCCAAATATTTTTGTAAAAGAAATAAGTAAGGCAGCCAAAAATCGCGTAACATATAGCAAAGCTTGTTTGATGGCCAAGTAAGGAAGAGTTAATGGCAAACATAAAGGATAGTACGATAAAAACAAGATGGAAAAACGTTATCGTTCTTTTCGGTAATAAATGATAGCCTAGTGATTGCTTTGAAGTAGCGAGTTGCTGACAATGCTCACAAGTAGCTAAATGTTGTTCGACAAATTGTACAGTAGTTGCTTGGAGCGCTTGTTTTTTATACAAAGGTAATAAATCCTCTACAATTGAACATTCCTGTGACAAAAGCTTCCCTCCAATCGATCTCCTTCCATTATACGACTTTTTTGAGAGAATTAAAAAAGCCTTCCGCGAGTTCATTCGTTCGGAAAACTTGTACATGCACTTTATTAATTTGAGGTTAACACTTCATTTGTCAAAGCTTGAATATCAATATGCGTCTTTCCTTCACGGCATCCTTCAGAATCTCAGTACGAAAATAATGAACCGATGCTTCAAGAGGAATAGCTAAAATTTTGGAAAGGGCTGATTGATACATATGCACAAATTCTTTATCTGTGTTTCCACGTTTTAACTCAGCAAAGGCTTCGTAGAATTGGTCAAGCTTATCAGCAAACTCAAGTAGGCGACCTTCGATAGTTTTATCCTTACCTTCTTTCATGCGCTCCAAGAAGATAGCCTGAAACTCTTGGGGAATCTCATCAAAAATAAATTTCTCCATCATTTTTTCTTCCACATGTGCAAGCATTTGCTTAAGCTCTGGGCTCGCATGCTTTACTGGCGTTTTAATATCACCGATAAATACTTCAGCAAAGTCGTGGTTGATGGTTTTTTCATATAATGATTTCCAATTGACCGTAGCTCCGTTCATTTCTTCAAGTGTGGCAAAGAACATCGCATACTGTGACACCTTCCAAGAGTGAGCAGCCACATTGTGCTCTTCAAACTTGAAGCGACCAGGGCAACGAATAATACGCTCTAAATCATTAAGACTTGTAAAAAATTGATGAATACCTATAAAAATCACTCCTTTTTGGTCTATAAGTGCATGTTACTATAATCCATACCCTCTTTGTGCAAATTTCAAACAATTTTACAATGATTCAATTTGGCGTTTACAAAGGATTCACAATTGGCAATAAAGCGCGCTTATGTTGAATGCTATAATGAGGGGACTAAATAAAAGGGGAGTATTGTACCATGATTTCAATTTATACACTTCTTCTTTACATACATATTTTAAGTGCTATTCTTTCAATTGGGCCTTTGTTCGTTGTTTTAACAATTGTTAAAAAAATGCGTACAGCATCTCATGTTGAAATGTCACCATATATTGAGGCTTTTAAAGGAGCCATTACGATCGTCAAGCATTCGGGGCATGTTCTTGTTGCATCTGGTATTTTGTTAATGTGGCATGCGGGCTATCATTGGAGTACCTCGTGGATTGTTCTTACATTTCTCGTGATGCTTGCCTCCATTGTTTTTTTAGCAAGAGCGTTCAAACCGACTTTACAGACATTTAATACACCTGCTTATGACCAGCGAAAATTTACTTCCTTGCTACATCGCAAAGTATGGATGTACATTTTATTATTGCTAATCATGTTATGGCTAATGGTAGCGAAGCCTGTGCTTTGGTAAGAAGCTGACTCATCATCATAACGTTTGGTTGATTTCCGTTCCGACTGGGCGCTTTGTTGTTGCTGACGCTTCGCTTTCGCACAGATAAAACATTGTTGCTGACGCTTCGCTTTCGCACAGAGGTGGGGGCGTCCGATGAGCCGCTTCGTTCCTCAATTAGCTTCTCCCCGTAGTCGCCGAAAGCGCGACAGGCGAGGCCCTGGCATGGAGCACAGCGGAGGAAGCGGCTCGACGTTCGCCCACAGGAAAGCGAGTAGTCTAGAACGGAAATCATCCTCATTCAATGCGCCACAACATTCTCAAAGATCACCTTTAATTTTGTTTTTCAACACTATGAAAACCCACACCCCGAGAGGAGTGCAGATTTTTTTCATCAATTTATAAGCAAGCGTTTGAAATAGCTTTTGCGAATAAAAATAAAACTAACGAAGAACAGGGCAAAGAAGCATAAAGAGCTCATCATTGAGACTTGTAAAAATGCTGCTGAAACCATTGTTCGCATGGCAAATAATGTAGCGCATAACACCGTAATGGCTATCGTGAATGGTACAAATATAAGGATTGCCAGCTCTTTAGACACAACAGTGAATAACTCTTTTTTAGATAGCCCAAGTTTTCGTATGCCTACATACTTTTCTTTTTCCTGCAGAAGTGTCGTTTGTAAGTAGAAGTAGAGTATACTCATAGCTGCACTTAAGAAAATTAAGCTCAACATAGAGCCGATAAAGAACATCACACTTTTCATAAACATCTCTGTGTCATACAATTCGATTTTTGACGTTACATAACGTTCCTCATATATAGATGGGAAATCCTTAATAATTTTTTTCGCCAACGCTGTATGTGCCGTCCAATTATCTAGCTCAAATAAATAAGCTTTGTAGATAGGATATTCCATACTGTTATAAACTTCATCAGGCACAATAAAATACGTTTGTTGGAAACCTGTTGTTAATAGATTTTTTTCATTTACAGATACAAGCTTAAATTGTTTTAGATATTTGTCATCACTTACATTAGTAATGGGTAATATTTTGTTATTACCAGCAACCGCTATAAATTCATTTGCACTTAAGCTAATCTTTTCATTGTGTAACAAGTTATAATCGGAAATTGACATATAACCGAGTCGTTGATCTACATTCGATTTAAATTCAATAAAATATTTTTGTGAATCCACTGTGGATAATTGTTTTTCAATATTTTCAATATCAGCTTCTACTTTACTTAGATCAGCCTTAGGAGCGGCAATATACTGAAAACTGTAAGGGTAATTCGCCTCGCTATCCTTTTCAACATTGTAGTAAGAACTAAATAAAATACTAGTACATAAAAATACACCGCTTAATAAAATAGTGATTAAAAATAGTATATTTGCATGCGATTTCATTTTCGCTTTAAGATTGGAAGCCAGAAGCATATTCGTTTGTTTCATATAGGATGACGATTTCTCAAAAGCTTTTAGCAGGAAACGCATACCTTGTGAGATGATTAAATAAATTGTACAAAGCACACTCACGAAAAACACTACATAGAAAAGAATACCGAGACTACCTACAATATTATGATCAATTTTTAATAAATAGGCTAAAATGGTGGAAATAATAATGCTAATGAATAATAAAAGATAATGTGATTTTATCGATTTTTCAATGACAACATCACTTTTTAATAGTTGAATGGAAGCTTCTTTATTAATAAATCTTGTCATTACTTTTGAAATCACGACGAATAATACAAGGAATAAACCAATAGTTAAAACAATGGCTTTAATAGGCATATACATACCGAAAGTTTCTGCGTTTAAAACAACTTTGGCACCCATTAAGAAGAGGGGTGAAATGACAAGCCCAAGAATGATTGCTGTAATAATCGCCAATACACCGATAAGAATATTTTCCCGAAATACGAGCGTACGAATTTGTTTCATGGATGCACCAGTAATCATAAAAATACCTAGTGTTTTTGTTTTCTTCTTTAAAAAGGCCATGATGGAATAGGCGATATAGATAAATGAAAACAAATAGACGAGCAAACTCGCTAACATTAATGCAAGGCCGAGTGTTGAGTTTGGATCTAAACTTGTAAGACTTGGGTGGAATACAATGACTGTAAATAAAAAGAAAATAATAATAGAAAACATACTGCTAAGGAAATACGAAACATAGGTCCATTTATCACGTAAAATATTTTGAAGAACGATATGATTAAAGCTCATGCTGTCCACCACCTAAAAAAGCAAGTGTGTCCATGATTTCCTGGTAAAATTGTTTACGATTATGACCACGATGAATTTCGTTATATAATTTACCATCCTTAATGAATATAATACGATTTGCGAAGCTAGCTACATAAGGATCATGTGTCACCATTAAAATGGACGTTTTCAGTTCTGTATGAATAGCACTAAATAAATTCATGACATCATTTACTGCTTTTGAATCGAGATTTCCTGTAGGTTCATCTGCCAATAATAAACTCGGTTCATGAATAACCGCACGAGCAATAGCTACACGTTGTTTTTGCCCACCGGAAATTTCATAAATTCGTTTTGAAAGCAGCTCTTCAATTCCAAGAAATTGAGATACATGTTGAAGTCGTTGCTGCATTTTATCGGCAGGTAAACTATCTAAAGTTAACGGTAATAAAATATTTTCTTTCACGGTTAAAGTGTGTACAAGATTAAAATCTTGAAAGACAAAACCTAATTCTGAACGCCGGAACTTTGCAAGCTCTTCATCATCTAATGAATATGGATTTCTACCATGTATAAGAATTTCACCAATAGTAGGGCGATCGATTGTTGACACGCTATTTAAAAATGTAGTTTTCCCACTTCCTGAAGGCCCCATAACAGCTACGAATTCGTTCTCACCAAGTTGAAAATCTATACCATTTAATGCTTTATATGTGATTTCTCCGATATATTCTTTTTGCAGATTGGTCACTTGTAGGATTGAGTTTCCCATCTTTGAACAACTCCCTTACTTCGATTGAATAACTTAAATATAAAGAAGGAGCAGCATTTTACCTATTTGGTTAAATGACGTCAATATGACGAAGTTGTCATACAAGCTTACAATTATGATCTTTTCACGCTATTTGAAAAATCTATGGAAAAGGTAGTGACACGCTCATGGGACTGTAATGTAAAAGGGTGCTCTAATACGGTTAAAATCTTTTTCACTAAATATAAGCCTATACCTGTTGCCTCACCACTCGTTCTTCCTTTCACACCTGTATAAAATAAATCAAAGACACGTGAAATTTCACTCTCAGGAATCGTATCTCCATAGTTTTGAATACGTAAAGTAGCTTCGTCATAAATAATTTGAATAGAACTTTCAGATTCACCGTACTTAATGGCATTATTGATGACTTGATAAAGGACAATTTTTAACCATTTTCGATCCGAATAAATAATCGCATTTTCAACAAGCGTTACTTTTGGAAAAACTTCTTTAGCAATGAAATAATCCTTTAAATCGTTCACAACTTCCTGTATAAGCTCTTTTAATGAGAGTGCTTCTATTTTTAAATCAGCCACAAGATTGGACGTGCGTTCATAAGTTAGTAGCTGATTGAGGGTAAACGTCAACTTGTCGCATTCTTGATTCATTGTTTGCAAATGCTCGGATTGGTTATTTGCATTCGATTGGATCATCAGTTGAATAACCGACAATGGCGTTTTCATTTGATGGACAAAATGTGATAGCACAAGCTCCTTTTCTTTTCCTTGCTCCTCTAGATATTGCTGCTTTGTTAAGTATAAATATTGCATTTGTCGAAGTTTTTGACTATAGGCCTGCTCAATCATAGCCTGTGGTTCATATAGATGGAGGTTATCGCTAGTTAATGTGTTTCCCTGTAAATGCGCATAGAGCTTTTTTCTGCGATAATAACGTCCAATCAACCAAATAGTAAATAGGAAGCTAACGAGAAAGATAAAATAAAGATAGTGTGAAGATAAATCATCCAATGAATGAATGATCCAAGGTACGAATAGAAAGCTTATACAATAAAGAAGGATGACACTTACATGATCTCGAAAGAACAGCTTCATTCTTCTGCCTCCACTAATTGATAACCAAGTCCGCGAATTGTTTTAATTGCTAGTCTAGATTGGATCGCCCCGAATTTTTTGCGTAAGCGGCCAATATTAACTGATAAAGTGTTTTCTTCAACGAAGGATTCATCATCCCAAATGGCACTTAACAGTTTTTGACGAGGAACAACATTAGGAAAAGCTTCAAATAGTAATTTACTAAGCTGCATCTCTTTTAACGTTAGCAGGCTCTCGTGTTTCTCGGTGTAAAGACGAACTGTATTAGCATTTAATGTTGTATTAGCAATGGATATCGAATTAGATTCGGGGGACGCATATTCTCCGTATGTACGACGAATAAGACCATTCACTTTTGCCATAAGCACATCTAATGAGAAGGGCTTCGTCATAAAATCATCCGCACCATTTTCAATTCCATGCACTTGATCGATATCATTCACACGCGCAGATACAATGATAATAGGGCATTTGGATAGCTGACGGATTTTTCGCGACCAAAAGTACCCATCATAGGCTGGCAGGTTAATGTCCATAACGACTAGATGAGGTTGAATAACTTGAAATTCTTCTACTATATGATTAAATTGTTGAACGGTATGGCATTCAAATTGGTATTTTGATAAATGCTCCACAATAATCTTTGAAATATTGGGATCATCCTCTATTATGTATATTTTGTGCATAGTATCGACCTTTCTTTATTAACATACTTTTAATGTACCCTGATTTTTAAAAATCCATAAATATAGCTGATTACTATAACGTGGGGTTGATTTCTTATCTACATAGCGTGCCTTCCTAGTTTTTGGGGATAGCTATAAAAATTCACATTAACATAGTAATTGTAACTTGAAAATATAGAGAAGAGCTACCATAAAGTCAATTGAGAAGGTGATCGTCCGGGTCGTTTGTAGACTTGTTATTATCAATGTTAAGGGACCTAGTAATATATTCATCATTTAAGTTAAGGACTTCTTCATCGGATAGCTGCTGATCCTGTATTTCAAATATATCTTCCTAGGCAAGCCGGTTGATCACTTGAAGGTAGAAAGGATATCAGCCATAGTAAACGAAGTGTAGTAGCACTATAAAAATTAAAATAATGAAAAGTGAATATCGTATAGTCGTTTTTTTTTCAACAATGATCTAAGAACCATCGGAATGTCCTTTCTGTAATTAAATGCATAAAATGGGAATAAGAAATTTTTAAAAAGGATACTTTCAGACTAATCAGAAAGAATGGAGGGAGCGGATTTTCAATGCGGGCTACTTGCTTTCCTGTGGGGAGTAGCGTGAGATTTGAGACTCCCTTCCTGTGTGATCATGTATACATTTTAGGGGATATTCATTAGTTTTTAAGTTTTTTTTAAGAGGTGTGACGTATGATAAATAAATAATTGATGGCTTAAAGTATAAAAAATTGAAACAAAAAATCAGCTCAATGGGAGAAATGATCTATTGTGGGTAAATTCAAGTTAAAGTTATCGTTTGTTATTGTTAGTATGACAGTAATAATTGTACTTGCGACTTCTATTGTTAGTGTTTGGAGTAGCTATCGAAATTTTAACGACATTCTAATGCAAGATAAAATTGTATTGCAGGAGAATTATGTAAATGAATTTTCAATAATCACAGAGAGCTACGTGCAAGAAAAACTGAGGGAACCAAATCAAGATAAGTCGATCGAGCCTTATATGGTACAAATGGTTGACAAGTTGCTTGATGAAAGAGTAATTTCACATAGTGCGTTCATAAAGAGTATAATCGTTCCCTTATTATTATGGTTAGTCACAGTAGTTGTATTAGCTATATGGCTTGCTTTCAAAATGGCACGACCTTTAAAAAAGCTCTCTACTAGCGTGAAGAATGAAGAAATACAGAAGCTTGAAGAAATTAATGACTGGTATTACGAAGCACATTTGTTAAAAAAAGTAGTGCAAAACATGGTCATTAGTTCAGAAAGCAAAATAGTTGATTTAACGAATCAGTTGAACTTAGACTCCTTAACAGGAATTCCTAACCGTAGGTGGATGGATCAAATTTTAAATGAGTTAATCATTGCTAAAGTGCCACATGCAATAGTTTTAATAGATTTAGATGACTTTAAAAGTATAAATGATACATATGGACATACTGTAGGGGATGAAGTTTTAAAGGCTTTCGCAAATCATATGCAGGAGAACATTGAGCACCAGGGAATGTGCTTTCGATATGGTGGAGAAGAGTTTATGGTTATATTGCCATCCACGACAATAGATGTAGCTTTAGATTTAGCGGAGAATTTACGCATTAAGCAGGCCATGTTAGATACTACATGTGGAAGACCTGTTACAATGTCTGCTGGCGTTACAGCATTTACAGCAACGATTAAGACCGCTAATCAGATCATTTCAATAGCTGATCAGGCATTATATAAGGCTAAGCAGTCAGGAAAAAACTGTATTTGTGTTGTCGAAGAATTATCTGAAAAAATAATTAAATAAATATCGAATTGTAGTCAGCTCAAAAATTTATTTTTGATTACTATTAAATGAAGACCTGTTGATTGGAGTAGAGACTGGGCGACTCCTTGGGGATCGGCAATAGAGGAATGAAGGCTAAAAGCATCACGTCCTATGATAACGCCTTCGTGACTAACGCTGGTACTGTTGCTGTCGCTTCGCTTTCGCACAAAAAACATCTGTTGGCCCGAGACACTGGAGGGGTAGCGGATGTTTTTATGTGCGAAGCGTAGTGCTAACTTAGCGGCAGCAACAAAGTGCCCAGTCGGAACGGAAATCAGCCCTTCGTGACCTCTATTGAATTAAATTCCTTTAACTTTTCCTCCATGTTGACAAGAGCTAATGGCTCATCATCCATTACTATCACTCAAATCAAAAAGGGCACCAACTTTCAAATATTAATTTTAACTTCTTTGTACAGTATGTTGTAGCTCCATAATGTGACAAGACATGATGGTATTCACTTCTACCCTACATTCCCCCTTTATTATATTTTTGGGTAAAAATGCCAATTTTCCAACATATGAAAATTACAAATAGTGTTGCACTAGCTTTTTGTAAAACTGTTCAATTTATCAAAAATATAATCGATATTGTATATTTTTCCTCCTTTATAGTAATAATTCGTAATATCAGGTCCGTTGTCCTGAGTTATTAATTGCACCCTCTAGCATTGCTTGCATAAAAGAGCCTAACTCTAGTGTGCTAGTAGCAGACTGCAAAATATTAAATATGGAGGTTACAAAATATGAAAAAACAAGCTTTTGCTTTAGCTGTAACATTGACCTTGGGATTAAGTTTATTGGCTAGTCCGACATCTGCTAAGGACAAACTTACTTTTAGGCCATACGATGCATTGTGGGGAATCTCGAAAATTTACAATTTGTCTTTAGGAGATTATGAGCCACTGGGCGAAACAGACTCGACATGGTTTTATCCGGAGCAAAATTTAAATGTAGTCGAGTCGAAAATGGATAGTTTGTTGCAAGATCAACACTTCGTTGAAGCCGGGGATACATTATTTGCAATTGCGCGTGTAAATAGTGTGTCAGTGGAAGAATTGAAGGAATGGAATAACCTTGCATCTGATCTAATTTATGTAGGTGAATCATTGGCTATCAAAGCATCGGCGGCAAAACCTAAAACTTCGGAAAACAGAACTAGAGAGGTAGCGACGACAACAAGTAAGAAGAAAGTAACAACATCAAGCACAAATCCAGCGAGTACGAGCAAAACATTAACAATGCGAGCAACAGCCTATACAGCGTATTGTGACGGGTGTTCGGGGATTACAGCAAATGGAACAAATATCAGATCTAATCCGAACTTAAAGGTCATTGCTGTAGACCCACGTGTCATTCCTCTTGGGACAAGGGTTTGGGTTGAAGGTTATGGTGAAGCCATCGCAGCAGATACTGGCGGAGCAATAAAAGGTAATAAAATTGACGTATTTATTCCTACCGAGGGACATGCACGTCAGTGGGGCGTTAAAAATGTAACTGTAAAAATTTTGAATTAATGAAATTAAAAGGGTGTCTTTGCGGTTTGGAGATATCCTTTTATTTTGCACTGTTTTTAAGAATCAACATCTGATGAAAAGGCAAGCAACAATTCACAAAATTCTCAGTGAAATTGCATAAGTGGAAGGATAGTTGGCAACCATCTGAAATAGAGGAGGTATTTTTATGAAAAAAATGAGCTTAATAATGATTTCTTTATTAGTATTTGTCGGTGGTTGTGGTTTCTTTGAAAAGAAAGAGCAAAAAGTGGCAGTTAACGCAAGTTCAGGACCAACTGCAACCGCAAAGGTAATTGGTAAAAATAATGAAAGCTATGGCAATGCATATTTTGAGGAAGAGGATAACGGGGTTAAGGTGACACTCGCACTATCAGGATTACCATCCGGAACTCACGGCATTCATATTCATTCAGTTGGGAAGTGTGAACCACCAACATTTGAATCAGCAGGTCCGCATTTTAATCCAACGCATAAAGAGCATGGGAAGCTTAATCCTAAGGGATATCATTTAGGGGATCTTCCGAATTTAGAAGTTGGAGAAGACGGTAAAGTGGATTTGAATTTCTTAGCTGAAGGGTTAACTTTAGAAAAAGATGCTGCTAATTCATTGTTACGTGATGGTGGCACTACATTAATCATACATGAATCCGAGGACGATTATAAAACAGATCCTTCCGGTAATTCTGGTGCTAGAATTGCTTGTGGTATTATTCAATAAAGAAAATGAATCGACTGTATCTGAAGTAAATCACTTTAGATGCAGTATTTTTGTTTTTGAGGTAAAAATCGACAACAAATAATTAATTTTCTGAAATCATCCATTTTGGTTCGTGGAAAAATAACTCGTCATCATAATGTGGGGTTGATTTCCGTTCCGGCAGGGCACTTATCTCCAAGGAGTCGCCCGGCCACGACGCCAATAAACGTATATGGTATAAAAGGATACGTATTTTTATACATTTAATAACTAAAAATGTTTTCTTAAAAAAAGAATTTAACGACTTAATGTAGATAAAATTAGTGTGAGGGAGTTAATAATGAAATTCGGAAATGATGGGTATTTAAGAAAAGTGGTATATTTATAAAAGACTGAATTTACAATAAATAGATTGACATTATTATACCATGTTTGATAATTTTAAATTGATTTAACTTTTAACCAAAGGGGGAAGGTTACTATGAAGAAAAAACAATTCAGGCTATTAATGCTATTAAGTGCCTTTGCGCTATTGATGTTAGCTGCATGTGGGTCTGATAGCGGGGTAGGTTCAAAGGACTCGGATAAAGGTGATTCGACAGCATCCGATAAGCCGGATTTTTTGAACTTATTAACAGGTGGAACACAAGGTACTTACTATGCACTAGGTGGGACATTTGCTGATTTAATTTCTAAAGAAACAGGCATTAAAACGACTGCTGAAGTATCTCAAGCTTCTGCTGCCAACATGACGGCTTTGCAAGATGATAAAGGTGAAATTGCTTTTGTACAAACAGATATTGCTTATTATGCTACTGAAGGAACAATGATGTTTGATGGCAAAAAAATCGATTCAGTTGCTGCTTTAGGTGCACTTTACCCAGAAACAGTACAATTAGTAACGACTGAAGCATCGGGCATTCAATCATACGCCGATTTAAAAGGGAAAAAGGTTTCTGTAGGTGCGCCAGGTTCTGGAACTTACGCAAATGCTGAACAATTACTTGAAATTCACGGTTTAACAATGGATGATATCAAAGCGCAAAACCTTGATTTTGGTGAGTCTACTGACGGTCTTCAATCTGGCCAAATCGACGCAGCTTTTATTACTGCGGGTACGCCAACAGGTGCTGTTGAGGCATTAAATGCAACAACTAAGGTAAATATTATTGGCGTAGATACTGGTAAAGCAGATGAGTTAATTGCTAAGTATCCTTACTACGCAAAAGATACAGTAAAAGCTGGAACGTATGGTATTGCAACGGATACGGAAACAGTTTCGGTACTTGCGATGCTAGCGGTGAAAAAAAGTCTTTCAGATGATGTTGTCTATTCAATAACAAAAGCTATTTATGATAACACAGATAAAATTTCACACGCTAAAGGGGCATTTATCAAAGCTGAGACAGGTTTACAGGGTATTAGTATTGACGTACACCCAGGTGCTCAAAAATACTTTGATGAAAAGAAATAACAGGACATTCGGATGTAGACTTTATCTTTATGCGAGTGAAAAGTTATTTTCTTTAAATACGAAGAGGCTCGGATTGCGTAAAGCTTCGAGTCTCTTTTCTTCCGTTAAGTTTAAGTCGTGAGTAATAGCGAATAGCTTTTTAAGTGGGGGAACAGGTGTAGTGCGAAAGAGAACATTAATAATTGTTTTAGTTTTTTTATGTATTTGCTTTAGTATAGTTATTTTTCTTCCTCTTCAAAAGGTATTCGCATTTACGGAAACGCGTATAAATGATCCGGTAGTGCATTATATACCTCTTACAACTGAGGATACATTTGAATTTAGATACACTCACTCCATCCATAAAACGGATGTGCTCGAGCATTACAAATGTGTAGACGGAACGAGTATCCAAATGTTAGGGATGGAGTATGAAAGTTTAGCAATCGGCATGCCTAGCTATGCAGAGGAAAATCAAACGTTAACAGAGCGAAATGGGAAATATTTTTTGCAGTTTGACTATGAGGTTATTGGAAATTTTACGATTTATATAGGCGATTTAGATTTAGACCTTGTATTAGATTATGAGGATTATAATTACGATTTAAAAAAGGATTTGCAAAGGGGGAAATCCTATTTATTTGAGGTGAAGCGTTTATCGCTTTATGGACAATGGAAAGGAGTAAGGATGAAATGACAACTCAACATAAATCAAACGACGAAGTAAAAAAAGAAGAATTTGAACAAATATCAGCTGAAGAGCAACAAGCAATACTCGAGAAATATGATATTGAATCCAATGTCCGAACGATATCGGGCTTTATGAAGCATGTCATTTTCTTTGGACTACTAGCATTTTCATTGTTTCAGCTTTACACAGCAATTTTCGGCCAATTCCCAGCGCAAATTCAGCGTACGATACATTTAGGTTTTGGTTTGACTCTAATTTTCTTACTATTCCCTGCTCGAAAAAAAGCAGCAAAGAATAAAATAGCATGGTTCGATTATATTTTAGCGGTCTTATCCATTGCGGTAGGTTCGTATTGGACAATGAATTATACAGAGCTTGTGAATAGCAATGGTACGATTACGCAAACAGATTTTACTGTAGGTCTCATAGCTGTCGTATTGGTGCTTGAAGCGGCTCGCCGTGCAGTAGGTTTACCGATTACGATCATTGCGATATGTTTCTTAATTTATGCGTATTTCGGACCGTATTTCCCAGACTTTATGGCGCATAGAGGGCAGGATATTGAGAGTATTGTTAATCTCATGTATTTTACGACGGATGGGATTTTTGGAACACCGATTAGTGTTTCTGCCACATTTATTTTTGTGTTTTTACTTTTTGGAGCATTCCTTGTCAAAACGGGTGTTGGTCAATACTTTAATGATTTGGCAGTAGCTATAGCAGGTAAATTAATTGGTGGTCCTGCAAAAGTAGCGGTGTTTTCTAGTGCTCTTCAAGGTACGATTTCAGGAAGCTCTGTAGCGAATGTTGTAACATCTGGATCCTATACGATTCCGATGATGAAAAAGCTAGGGTACCGTAAAGAGTTCGCGGGTGCCGTTGAGGCAGCGGCATCTACAGGTGGGCAGTTAATGCCTCCGATTATGGGGGCGGCAGCGTTTTTAATGGTTGAGTTTATCGGTCGCGGAATTACGTATTGGGATATTGCGAAGGCGGCGGCAATACCTGCATTACTTTACTTTACAGGTATTTGGATTATGACTCACTTCGAAGCGAAGCGCGTAGGTTTAAAAGGTTTACGTGACGATCAAATGCCAAATCGTCGAGAGGTTTTAAAGAAGATTTACCTTCTATTACCGATAATCGCAATCATCATGTTAATGTTAACAGGTACACCAGTCATGCATGCTGCCCTTTACGGTATTATTTTTTCTATTGGTGTTGCTATGTTTCATAAGGAAACACGTTTAAAACCGAAGGATATTATTAATGCATTAGTTGAAGGAGCTCGTACAGCACTTGGTGTTGTAGCAGCAACAGCGTGTGCAGGTATTATCGTAGGTGTAGTTGTAAAAACTGGTTTAGGCTTAAGTTTAGCTAACAGTTTAGTAGCTTTAGCTGGCGGTAGTATTATCTTAACGCTGATTTTTGTGATGATTGCTTCCCTAATTCTTGGGATGGGGGCTCCGACAACAGCAAACTATGTCATTACATCAACAATTGCTGCTCCTGCAATCGTGGCGTTATTATCACCGAATACACCGCAGGAATTAGTACCAATTGTCGTTTTGTTATCGGCACACTTCTTTGTATTCTACTTTGGTATTATTGCTGATATTACACCGCCTGTCGCACTTGCTGCTTTTGCGGCTTCGGGAATCTCTGGCGGAGACCCAATTAAAACAGGTGTAAACTCAGCGAAGCTCGCTATTGCAGCGTTTATTATTCCGTATATGATTGTATTTTCACCGGCATTGCTCATGATTGATACAACTATACCTGAAATGATATGGGTAGTATTTACGGCCATTACAGGAATGGTAGCTATAGGTGCGGGCGTAATAGGTTTCTGGTATCGCAAATTACTTTGGATTGAACGCATTATTGCCATTGCAGCTGGTTTATTACTTATCTATCCAGAAAAATTCTCGGATTGGGCTGGTTTAGCAATCTTTATTGTTATGTTTGTTATTCAATATGTAACACAGCATAAAGATAACGGTGATGACAATCAAAAAAGGAAAACGAGTGCTATAGCTTAAGGAAGAGGTAAAGGGCTTAGGACTGACATAATATTAAAAAAGAGTCTACACATTTCTGAGTTAGTAAGTCATGCCTTGTATATCTATGAGGCGATGAAAACGCGCGCCATTTACGGCGTTCATGTACCGAGCGCTTGGTTTATAAGTCTTACTATGAAGAGAGATGTATCGTAATTTGATACATCTCTTTTGCTGATTAATCTCAAGTTTCAATCTAAAAATTAGATTGTTTTTATATTTTTTATGCATAAGGAGCATTGTTCATTGCTTTTTTTACAAAGGGCGTTGTATAATTCCTTTATCAGAAAATTCAATTAAATTAAAAGGCGAGGTGATTAAATGAAAAAGTTGGCAAACTCAAAATTTGAAACGTATTTAATGGATCAGGAACTGGAGCTTAGTATTGAAGGGGAAAAAAATGAGGAGCAGCTTACGATGGTACATTATGAAGAATATCCAGATGGTTTTTTTACAAGTTTATAATAAATATTGGTTTATCACCATAACGTGTGGTTGATTTCCGTTCCGGCTGGGCGCTCTGTTGTTGTTGCTGTCGCTGCGCTTTCGCACAGACAAAACATTGTTGCTGTCGCTGCGCTTTCGCACAGAGCAAAGCTTCCTAGGGGAGTCCGATGAGCCGCTTGGGTCAACACGAAGTTGGTCGAAGGCGTTATCACAGGGCGTGATGGTTTTAGCCTTCGTTCCTCTATTGCAAATCCTCAAGGAGTCGTCCAGCCTCCAATCCACATTACGTCTTAACAAATATCATTCAAAACTTTTGATGATGAGCCGAAATATTCGAAGGACTGTGTAAAAGTAGAAATAACTTTTAACACAGTCCTTCGCTATGGCGTGTGGTTGATGGGCACTTTCCTGGGGCGTCCGTTGCTGCTTGGGTCAACACGATGTTGGTCACGAAGGCGTTATCACAGGACGTGATAACGCCTTCGTCCCTCTATCGCTGATCCCCAAGGAGTTGCCCAGTCTTCACTCAATCAACTTATATATGACATTACGTTTTAACCAATGTCATTCACAACTTTTGGTGATGAATCCATTTTAAAAAATATTTGATTTTACCGACTGCTTGGAGTCATATAAATAAAAATTTCTTATTTATCACATATAGGTCTAATACTTATGTACTTTTAAGAAATCGTTTCATGTATAATGAGAAACAAAATGCGTATAGAGGTGTATTTATGTCAAATGCTGTAATGTTAGAAGAAACAATTTATCAATGGTTTGATCATTTCCATAAGCACCCAGAGGTAAGTTGGAAGGAATTCGAGACTACGAAAAAGATCGCGTCGATTTTAGAGGAGTTAAGCGTACCCTATAAGTTGTTAGGAGATGTGCCAGGGTTAATCGCTGAAATTGGTACGGGTGATGAAATTGTTGCTGTACGTGCAGATATAGATGCTTTGTGGCAGGAAGTAGATGGGAAGTGGCAAGCTAACCATTCATGTGGACATGATGCAAATATAGCGATGGTGCTCGGTGCTTTATTACTGCTGAAAGATCGATCATTGCAACATCGCGTTCGTTTTATTTTCCAGCCTGCTGAAGAACTTGGCAATGGTGCTTGTGCAGCCTTTGAGCGAGGAGCTGTTGAACGTGTATCGCATTTATTTGGTGTGCATTTAAGACCGATTGAAGAGCTGCCACTTGGCAAGGTATCGCCTGCTATTCATCACGGTGCAGCTTATTTTTTAGAAGGGGCGATAAGGGGCACGGATGCCCATGGTGCTAGACCTCATCAAGGTAAAAATGCAATCGATGTTATTATGGCCGTACAACAAATGCTCAATAGCATACATTTATCACCTTTCGAGCCCCATTCTGCAAAGTTAACGAAGATTGTTGCAGATGGTGGTAGTATGAATATTATTCCGGGTACTGCGAGCTTCTCGATGGATATTCGAGCGCAACGTAATAACCAACTAGAATTACTTCGTAGTCGTATTGAGTTTGGCTTAACATCAATTCAACAGCAGTTTGACATTGATATGGACTGGAGATGGATAGATTTTACACCTGGTGCTGAGGTTTCTTCAGTTGCTGCACGTATGGCTAAAGACGCAATTGTTGAAACGCTTGGGGAAGCACATCTAGCAGGGGAAATCACAACACCTGGAAGTGATGATTTCCATTTTTACACAGTTAAAAAACCTGAATTAAAAGCAACGATGATTGGTATTGGAGCCAACTTAACTCCAGCATTACATCATCCGAAAATGACTTTTGAACAAAATGCATTAATTGATGCCGCGAAAGTACTTGCTTGTGTGTTGGAGAAAAAACCACAATACGAATAATGATAGCGAGAAGGAACTATATCAAAAGTATAAATTCTTTTGATATAGTTTCTTTTTCATTGAAATCTTTGAATATTCCGCATTGACTTTTAATTTTTTGAATATTATGATAAAAATGCAAAAAATTATTTGCGTCTTTGACAACCGTGATTGGCTATTGGTGCAAAAAAGGGGATGGATTATATGAAAAAGGATATTAATGCGGGTTGGGCACTTCTGACTTTTGCAATAATGATTATTGCTATGCTAATTACAGTAGTTGTGTTAAAGCAAAGTCCTCACGTACCACTTATTATTGGAACAACTGTAGCAGCCATTGTTGCTAAAATGCATGGATTTAAGTGGATAGAAATTGAGGAAATGATGTATAAGGGGATACGTTTAGCTTTACCGGCGATTGTTATTATTATTTTAGTAGGTTTGACAATAGGCGCATGGATTGGCGGCGGTGTCGTCGCAACAATGATTTATGTTGGTTTAAAACTAATTTCCCCAGCTTGGTTTTTAGTAACAATCATGCTGTTATGTGCCATTGTTTCACTGGCTATTGGTAGCTCATGGTCGACAATGGCAACAATCGGTGTTGCTGGTATAGGTATTGGTTTAAGTATGGGAATCCCAGCAGCAATGATTGCAGGAGCAGTTATTTCAGGTTCGTATTTTGGTGATAAGATGTCACCGTTATCGGATACTACTAATCTCGCAGCGGGTTTAACAGCTACAAATTTATTTGATCATATTAAGCACATGCTTTATACGACAATTCCAGCTTTAGTCATTGCCATCGTTGTATTTGGAATTATAGGAAGAAACTTTGCAGATATCTCAATGAAATCAGAAAGTATTTTAACAACATTAAAAGTAATGGAGGAAAGCTTTGTTATTTCTCCTTGGTTATTGCTTGTACCAGTTGGTGTAATTGTATTGGTAGCGAAAAAAGTACCTGCAATTCCAGCTTTAGTTGTCGGAATTATCTCAGGATTCTTACTACAAATCTTCGTACAAGGCGGCACACCTACAATGGCTGTACATGCTTTACAAGAAGGCTTTGTGATTTCAACTGGCAATGAAATGGTGGACAAGCTATTTAACCGTGGTGGCTTAGATTCGATGATGAATACGGTTTCAATGACGATTGTGGCTATGACATTCGGTGGGGTGTTAGAATATTCCGGCATGTTAAAAGCACTTATGAATGTTATTGTGAAGTTTGCTAAATCAACAGGAAGCCTAGTCGCTTCAACGATTGCTGCATGTATTACAACAAATGCCACATGTTCTGAGCAGTATATTTCAATCGTTGTTCCATCACGTATGTTTGCGAATGTCTATCAAGAACGCGGCTTGCATTCGAAAAACTTATCTCGCGCGTTAGAGGATGGGGGAACACTAACTTCTATATTTTTCCCATGGAATACTTGTGGAGTCTTCATTGTAGCAACATTAGGTGTAGGTGTTATGGAATATGCACCATATGCAATTATTAATTTCCTTGTACCTATTATTTCAATTTTTTATGCATATATCGGATTTGCGATTGTTAAGCTGACACCTGAAGAAATGGAAGCAGCGGAGCAGCGTAAAAAAGAGCAAGAGATGGATGATGCTAATATGGTCATGGCTGACTAAATCCAAGTGGTAAAAGTCACTTTTCTCTGATGATAAGCTCTCGCGGACGAAAAATTTTCTGCGAGAGCTTGTCATTTTTCAATAGACAGCAAAGTTCAATTCATAAATTGTACGTGGGCGACCTTGTTGGTGTGTCATTTCTTCACCAACTACGTTAGCATAGCCGTTATCCACTAATTTTTTAATAATGCGCTCTGTTGTGCGGCGTGTAACTTGTAGGTATTCTGCAAGATTATGAGATGTAAATTGAGCAGATTGTCGCTGTCGGCTAAAATGAATGATCTTGGAAATATTTAATGGACTTAAGCTTGTCTGCTTTGCCATTTGTAAAACGTAGGGATCATCTGTTTTTAAAGCCAGTCTTACTTCTGATTTAGGGAATGGACCTAGCAAGTTTTTATGTTCATCAAGTATATAAATTTCACAAGGTTTAGCAAATGTTAATGCATTTTTAGCATTTTGGTTTGCCTCAACTATTGAATGACCATACCCAAATGATAGCTTAAATGACTGGTCGGTTTGTTGTAATAGGTTTTGTAAGTTCTCTTTTTCGAGTGCCTTTTGCAAATGCCCGGCCGTCGTATATAGCTCAAAAGAAGACGGTGAAATTTCTTTATAAGTTGAATGTGTTGCTGCAGTGATTTGCGTTAGCATATTATCATCTATCGGTTTGTTTTCAGGAGCTTCCAATAGTCCAACGACAGCTTTCACAGATTCAGACTTTGTAAGAAGTGATTGGGATTTCGTCTCCTCTAAGCATTGAACAATGGAGTTAGTTGCATCTAACATGCGCATTGCCGGTATTTGAAGATTCTGTAATTCATCAAACACACTATGAATACTTGTTATGACAAAATCAATGCTGTTAGTCTCCCATAAAGCGATATGATGTTGCAATATAGATCGAGTAGGCTCAGTAATAGAAATAGACTGAATATATGGTTTTGGACCGACATACTCTATTTCTGTTAAAACATTTTCGACGATAGCTGGATTCATAACATCGATGGAAATTCTATTTAAAGGTACTGCATGATTCGCTATAAGTGATAATAAAGTTGTAGAAATTGCCGTCTCATCTTGCTTTATATAATTCCAAGGTATGGGCAGTTCTGACAGTGCAGATTGGGCATGTAAATAGGGTAGCGTTCCTCCGAATAAAAGGGCATCACATGGCTTCATTTCCTTTAATAAAATGGGCGCCTCTGTAGGTTGCTTGTAAAGATAAAAATCTATTTGAATATTTTCTATGTTTTGTGCGATACTATTTATACGCTTCATAAATGCTTTAGAGCAGATAACCGCTATTTTAGTAGCCATGGGCAATGTTCCCTTCCTATAATTTTTTCAATAATTAGCGACGTATTAGCGACAACTATATTATACAGGAGACTGATCAAAATGAAAATCCAACAAGTAGAAATTTTTGCAATCCATTTACCACTTATTGATCCATTTATCATCAGTTATGCTACATATGATACGATGCCTTCTATTATTTTGAAGGTGACGACAGACACAGGTATTGTAGGTTACGGTGAAGCTGTACCAGACGAGCACGTAACAGGGGAGACATGGGAGAGCACGTACGCACTATTAAAGAACCAGCTTGCTCCTGCCATCATGGGAGAAAATCCAATGGCTTTTGAAATGCTTCACGATAAAATGAACAAAGCGGTGAAGGCTGTGCCAGCAGCGAAAGCAGCGATTGACATTGCTTGTTTTGATATTGCAGGGAAAGCGTTACAGGTTCCGGTGTACCAACTACTAGGTGGACGTTATCATGAGAAATTCCCGATTACCCATGTACTGAGCATTGGAACACCTGAGGCAATGGCAGAAGAGGCGGCTAACCGTGTGGAGATGGGCTATCGATCATTTAAAATGAAGGTAGGCACAGAGGTAGCTCGTGATGTTGCTCGTATTAAAGCGGTGCGTCAACGTGTTGGTGAAGACATCGCCATTCGTGTAGATGTAAACCAAGGGTGGGGCAATGCGTCCACTACATTACAAGGTTTACGTGCATTAAAGGATCTAAATATCGATTGGTTAGAGCAACCAGTAGATAGTGAAGATATTGATGGCATGGTAGAAGTGAAGTCAAAATCCGATGTTCCATTAATGATTGATGAAGGGCTTCGCAATGTACGTGAAATGCGTGAAATTATTGCAAAGCGTGCAGCGGATAAAGTCAATATTAAATTAATGAAATGCGGTGGCATTTATCCTGCTATGAAACTAGCAGTCATGGCTGAAATGGCAGGCATTGAATGCCAAATCGGTTCAATGGTAGAATCATCCGTTGGTTCAGCAGCTGGCTTCCATGTAGCATTCTCTAAAAAAATAATGACAAGCGTAGAATTAACAGGGCCATTAAAGTTCTCTAAAGATGTCGGAAACTTACGCTACGATGTTCCGTTTATCTGTTTAAATGAAAAACCAGGATTAGGTGTCGACGTAGATGAGGAGATTCTGAAAGAATTATGTAAGTTCTCAACAATTGTAACAGCTTAAGGAGGCGGCGAAATGGAAAGAATTCATGAAGGTACGCTTGGGGAAACGCCGTTTTATGTGACAACACTAAATCTTCAGCATTTGCACGAAATTGAAACATTACAGCTGGAAGTTTATGAATCATTAGCAGACCAAAATATATTACAGCCATTAAGCACGGAGGAGTTTGACTATATTTTAAGCGGCAATGGCATGATGATAGGTGCTTACGTAGGAGATGAGTTAATCGCCTTTCGCGCACTATTGAACCCACCTGTCGATGACGAGCACCTTGGCTACGACTGTGGGATTGGCGAGGATGAATTTCATAAAGTTTTATATCAAGAAATATCGAATGTCTCCCCAACATATCGTGGCTACGGATTACAAAAAACATTAGCCCAAGTTGTCATGGGTCATATTGATTTAGCCAAATACGATTATGTATGCTCAACGGTCAAGCCATATAATATCCCGAGTTTAAAAGATAAATTTTCCCAAAATTTAGTCGTAAAGGGATTAAAGATTAAGTATGTTGATAAGCTACGATATATTTTCTATAAGGACTTACGACAAGAGCTACCGACTTTTACTGAAAAGAAGGCGATATCGATGGGGGATACAGTTGGCCAGCAACAGCTTTTAAAGCAGGGTTATACAGGTACTTCTATGTATGAGGATCAAAATGATTGGTTCGTCGTTTATGAAAAATAAATAATAGAAAAAAGCCTTACCTTTTACTTTTTGTGGGGGTAAGGCTTTCGTGTTGTTGCCAAAATGAGATGTCTATTAAAGACAGTATGGATTTTGGGCATAGCGAGGGGTTGATTTCCGTCCCGGCTGGGCGCTTTCACTACCTAGACCAGGGATCTTTTGTTAGCTTGCTGACAGTTATATGAATAACCAAAAATATGATAAAGCGATCGACTATGGCTTTTATGTCTTATCGATTTTTCAAAGCATTAGAATCAATATTCATAGGGGTAGCACTTTTGGGCGCTGGATTAATTTTTTATTTTGGTGATACATCAATACACCGTTATGTTGCTTTTTTAACTTTGTTTGTGGCGATGCCTGCACTTGAAGTTATAAAACATGAGGGTAAATCTGGTTATGATAAGTATGTACTTACTTTACCGGTTACTAGAACTAATATTGTACAAAGTCACTACTTTTTCCATTTTATAACTATAGTAATCGGTACTTTATTATCGTGTGGCATATTTTATATATACGGCCTAGTTTCTGATACACCAATTGATGGCATATATAATACAGTTTCTTTTGGTACTTTCATAGTCCTCTTTGCTGGAGCGATTGCTTTTCCACTCCTCTATGTTTTTGGGTCAGAAAAATCGGCTGTTATAACAGTCGGAGGTGCAATTGGGGGATACATAGCTACTTTAGGAATACAAAGTTTAATTAGATATCTAACAGAACCACTGTTAAATTTAAATATAGATCCTTCTTTTTACATCCCGATTATATTTATAACATTTGGTGTTGTCACATATATACTTTCCTATTTCATAGCTACATTTATATACCATAAGAAAGAATTTTAATTTACAATTTTTATGCTGTTTTTTAACATTATGAAGCCATACCTTTCACTCATTGTGAGAGGTATGGCCCTTTTTTGTTTTGGAGATTATTATTTCATCGGACAAAAGCCACAAGCCATTAAACCAGGGATGTCTTTGGAAAAACAACATGATTTTCGTACTGGGACGTTCACTAAATTAGAAGGGCTTTGACCTCCTGTATATTGCGCCCACCAGGATTTGTTGGAGAAGCGAGCCCATGTTTTAAGGTCCTCTAAAGCTTCAATATCCTCCATCGCTTGATCGGCTAGACCGGGATTAGAAAGCAATATGTGATAGTGCCAAAGTAAATAGCCAAAGAAATTTTCCCAAATAGTGAGAGGGGAAATAGCTGTTACTTTACGAAGCTGTTGAACGATAACGTGCCCATCATATAGGATCTTCTCAATAACGGCTTGGCGTTCTTCTTCTTCGACATAGCGCCAATCGTTTGGGTTAACAAACATTGCGACTGTAAAACTGTCGAATTCTTTTGCTGCATCAAAGCGGAGCTCGATTGGTTTACCGTCCCATACCTCGTCATAGGCAGCAAGCATATAAAGTTGCATAGCGAAAAACATACCGTAGCGGCGTGCAAAGTGAGAAATGGCGGCTGTTTCCGTTGCCGCATCTGTAATACCCATCATCAGGTTTAAAAAGTCAGGATGGTAAAAGTCTTTATGTATATCCGCTAATGTAAATAATGTCCGCTTTGGTTCTGTCGTATAAATGCTATAGGAATTCAATTGACGAACTTGATCCATCGTTAATGCTGGCATTGTCATCACCTTTTCTTTCAATCTTCTGCTACTTCAATTATAAATTAATCATTTTTGCTTCACAAATGGAATGCAATATAGTGAAATGCATTAAACATATCTGAAATGTAGGTTTTTAAATGTCACAGCCTCATGCAATTTCAAGGCCGCTCGTTCGACTCAATCAATGGACGATTTTGTTAAGTGTCATTCATTTCTTTCAGAGGAAAGAAATTTAAAAAAACTTCAAGAAATTTTCAGATTAATGTTGACTTTATAATTGATAATGATTATCATTATCGTATAAAGATTATTCCTCCTCTACAATACAGTGTAGAGAGGATGAACTTTAGCTACTTTTCTCCAGAAGTTTGCTAGTTCATGATAACGCTCCTAAAACCCCCCTCATTTTTTGGGAACGTAAAATCTCTCGACGACTCACTCCATCGTGATTGAGTCGTCTTTTTTTGATTGAAACCGCGATTGTTCCGATAAAACGAGATATTATTCCGATAAAAGCTAAAATTGTTCCGATAAAATGAGATTATGTCCCGATAAATCTTCAAAGTATTCCTTTAAATAAACTCATCCCTACATAATGTGAGGTTGATTTCCGTTCCGGCTGGGCGCTTTCTGGGGGCGTCCGATGAGCGCTTCACTCCAATCAACGCTAATATAGAGCGTCGTTTAAAAATATTTAACTTTCCATAATTGTATCAAAAATTACAATTTAATATATAATATACCTTAATAAAGAGGAGTGATTATGTCATGTTTTATATTAGAAACTTCGAAAGTGACAAAAACGAGTTTGAGTTCTTTCTAGATATGTTATATGAGTCTATTCATATTGCTGAGAATAAACCATCAAAAGAGTTTTGCTCAACTCTCCTGGCATAAGAAAATATCATGAAGGTTGGGGGAGAAAGGGAGATAAAGTGTTGATTGCTGTTGGTGCAATCTGGTATAGGTTGTTTAATGACAATAATAAAAGCTATGGTTATATTGATGGCAAAACGCCTGAAATAGGAATGGCTGTTTCGAAAAAAGTAAGAGGAAGAGGAGTGGGAACTTTACTGATGCATAAAATAATTCAACAAGCAAAGGATGAAGGATACAATACAATTTCACTTAGTGTAGACCTCGAAAATGACACGACCATTAATATGTATCAAAAAATAGGCTTTAAAGATTATGAAATAGTAGGAACATCTATCTTTCAGTAGAACTACTGCTAGGAACCGCACTCTTTTTTTCTAATAATGAAATAAGTGGAATTTTTTGATGTATTGTTTGCCCAGCTACTACTGAAACAAATAGGGGAGCTAATACTACGCCAGCGACAATTGTCAATTGCCATGTTCCCGAAACGAGCCAGCCTGGACCGAATGCTGCTGCAAATGTCAGTGGTGCATAGAACAATACGAATCCTATAAAGCTCCAAAGCAGCCAAGCTACAGGCTGTGCTTTCATTTCACTTGATAGATGGGTAAAACCTTTTCGATAAAAGACAATCACAAGTAAAAACGGGAGCATAAAGAAATAGCGCAAAGATGCACTCCTTTAATATAAATGTAACAATAAAAAAAAAGGGAGGCTAAAATGCCTAATGCTATTTCTTTCATTAAATTCACCTCGAAATCTTTTATTTAATTCTGAAAATTCAGTCATTTTTAAATAATTACGAAGAAGGGGTTAAACCCTTCTTCGTAATTATGTGCGCCCGGCATGCGTATGAACTATAGGGTGCAAGTCCCGAACCCCGAAG
>DAMBVB010000042.1:0-29452 GCA_032053185.1 Lysinibacillus sp. | reverse complement strand
TAAAAAGGTTGCCTAGCTTTTTTTCAAAATGTCCTTTACAAAGGGTACACTTTAATTTACGTATGCAGATTTCTTTTTTATACAGCCACATTGTTGATTATTGTGCAATAGATTGTGCGTTATCGATAATTTCTTTCGGGATGTCAATTGTTTTTAGGTTATTGAAATCAGTGTATGTTACAACTGTCTTAGTTTTCGATGATACTTCTTCATTGTCTACTGTTATTTTCAAATCCATATTTACATCAATTTTCTTCGTATCAAAAGATTCTTTATCAATGTATAGCACGTAGTCCATGTTATTAATCGTTAAGTTATCAAGAAGATTTTCTTGAAGGTTAAAATCTTTCATCGACTTTTTCAATTCAGAATCGATAAGTTCTTTAAACTTATCCCCTTTTGCGTCTAAAGTTAAGACATATGCATCATCTGTTTGCTCGAATTTAAAATCATTGACAAACTTTTTAAGTTGTTCTAACTGTTCTTTAGCGTTTGCAGATGATGTAGTTTCTTTAAAAATCGCATCGAAATCATC
Source organism: Lysinibacillus sp. (assembly GCA_032053185.1). GTDB lineage: Bacteria > Bacillota > Bacilli > Bacillales_A > Planococcaceae > Lysinibacillus. The sequence goes on along the minus strand of DAMBVB010000042.1, from coordinate 28,917 downwards.
ACTCGGTAACTTTAACCATTGTCCAGAAGTTTCATCTTTTGCGAAAATACCTTGATCCTGATTCATGTACATTTCGACTGATACTGCAGCATTTTTATCGCCTTCGTCAACCATATCCGGCGCTGTCGTCGTCATTGAGAAGTGCATACCGAGTGGATCGCTAACTACATCCACGTCCATTGTTGTATCGCTAGTAAATTCCTGTGCTTTGTCACCTGACCCCATTTTTGCTACTTGAGTCACATCTGCTTTTGCACGCGCACTATTAATGTCTTCCTGGCGTTTCATTGCTTTGTCATACACTTGTTCTAAAGTGAGTTTACTTGTATTAGTTGTGTCTTTCGTTGGAGTTGCGCTACTGTTACAAGCTGCTAGCGTTAGTGCTAGTGCTCCAACACTTAAAACTTTAAAAAATTTGTTCATTACTTTCATCTCCTATTCGTTGGTAAAAACATCATCTATTAGTATACATTACTATAATAGTAAAAGTTTCATTATTTTAAAAACAGTACTAGTTCAATAGTAAAATAATAGTAAATACCTAACGTATGTCTCGATTTGGTGGGAAAATATATTGACAAAAAGAAAAAGCCGAGAAAATGATAACATTTTCTCGACTCGGTTTATCAATTATAGCCCCAGATCATTGCGAATAATGTACCAATGATTGTGACAACACCTACGAATACGGAATATAAAATGGTTGTATATAATGTTTTCTTATCTTCAGATTCACCGATGTGCATGAATAATACTAATTGTACAGTTGCTTGTGCAAGAGCAGTCACTAGTAAAATAGCGAATGCCATGTTAAGAGACATATCGAATTTAACAACAGCTAAAGCTATAACTGTTAGTAATAGTGAGAAGCCGAAGCCCATCACATGTTGTTTTGGGAATAATTCCTTCATCAGCTAATCAGTCCTTTCAAGTAGACGAAGCTGAAGATGAAAATCCAAACAACGTCTAGGAAGTGCCAGTACAGTGAGAAGATGAACGCTTTGTTAGCCGTTTGTGGATTTAAGCCACGACTAGCTACTTGGATTAAAATTGCAACGCCCCAGAAGAAACCGAAAGTTACGTGAAGACCGTGTGTGCCAAGTAAAGTCATTAATGCTGATAAGAATGCGCTTGTTTGAATCGTTGCACCTTCATTAACATATGTGATAAATTCATCAATCTCAATGCCTAAGAAGCCAAGACCTAATAGAAGTGTGATGATGAAAAATGCCATCATCGCTTTTTTATTGCCAATACGCATTGCGTGAACACCAAGACCAATTGTGAAACTACTTGTTAATAATAAGAATGTTTCCCATAATACTGGTGTTAATTCGAAAATCTCAGCACCATTCGGGCCACTACCAGTACGTGTTTGAAGTGTGAAATACACTGTAAATAGTGTGGCGAATAATACGATTTCGGCGCCAAGGAAAATCCAGAAACCGAAAATTTTCAGGCGATTTTCTTCTGTACTATATTCTAATGGAAGTGAAGAATCGATTTTCATATTATTTATCACCTCTCAAGCTTTTCTCAGTTGCCATAACTTCTTCAACTGAAATGTATCGACCATGATCCTTTTCAAATGAACGATGAATCATAAAGCCGAATACACCAATCATACTAATGATGGCTGGAACCCATAGATTAAATACAGCGAAGAATGCTGCAAGGAAGAAGAATCCGCTCATCCAGAATGGTGCGCCAGTGTTGTTAGGCATGTGAATTTTTTCGATTTTACCTGCTGTAATATCGCGACCTTCTTTTTTCGCGAACCAAAACTCATCTAAACGTGTAACAGTTGGAACTACTGCAAAGTTATATTCTGGTACTGGAGAATGAGTAGCCCATTCTAGCGTACGACCATCCCAAACATCTGCTTTTTCATTACGAGGCATATGTTTCCAGCTGTAGTAGATGTTATATACGATTAACGCAAAGCCTACAGCAAGACCAATTCCGCCGATGAACGATAGCATGTTCAGTGGACCGTAACCAGTTGACTCAGAGTAAGTGTACATACGACGAGCATAACCGTCTAAACCTAAAATGAATAGAGGGAAGAATGTTACGTTAAAGCATACTGCAATAAACCAGAAAGCAGCTTTACCTAGTTTTTCATTTAAACGGAAACCGAACATTTTTGGCCACCAGTAGTGGTAACCTGCAAGTACACCGAATACTGTACCCGGAATTAATACATAGTGGAAGTGGGCAACTAAGAACATCGTATTATGATATTGATAGTCAGCACTTGCCATTGCAAGCATTACCCCTGTAACCCCACCAATTGTGAAGATAGGAATAAAGCCAAGAGCGTAAAGCATAGGCGTTGTAAATTGGATTTTACCGTGTCTCATTGTGAGTAGCCAGTTAAATATTTTTACCCCTGTTGGTACAGCGATTGCCATTGTTGTAATAGAGAATACGCTGTTTACCATTACACCGTGACCCATTGTATAGAAGTGGTGGGCCCATACTATAAATGATAGTAACGAAATAACGACCATACTCATAACCATTGATTTATAGCCGTATAAGTTTTTACGTGCAAATGTCGCAATGATTTCAGAGAAAATACCGAAAGCAGGTAGAATAACGATATAAACCTCAGGATGTCCCCAAACCCAGAATAGGTTGGCCCAAAGCATATCCATACCGCCATTTTGCATTGAAAAGAATTGTGTACCGAATTGACGGTCTAACATCATTAATGCAAGTGCTACAGTTAACACTGGGAATGCAAATACGATAATAATGTTTGTAATTAAAATTGACCAAGTGAACATTGGCATTTTCATTAATGTCATACCAGGTGCACGCATTTTAATGATCGTTGCGATGAAGTTAACCCCAGTCATTAATGTACCAATCCCTGATAATTGTAAAGCTAAAGAATAGTAGTTGTTCCCAACAGTTGGACTAAATTCTATCCCAGATAGTGGGAAATAAGCTGTCCAACCAGCATCAGGTGAACCACCAATGATAAATGATAGGTTTAGTAAACCGCAACCAGCTGCAAATAACCAGAAGCTGACTGCATTTAGACGTGGGAAGGCAACGTCACGTGCACCAATTTGCAGTGGGATAACGATGTTCATTAAACCAATTACGAATGGCATAGCCATAAATAAAATCATTAATAAACCGTGTGTTGTGAAAATCTCATTATAGTGTTGTGCATCAAGAAGTCCGTTATCAGGAACTGCCGTTTGTGCACGCATTAACAAGGCATCGATACCGCCGCGGAATAGCATCAAAAGTGCAGTCGCGATATACATAATACCGATTTTTTTATGGTCAACAGTTGATAGCCAGTTTTTATAGAAATAGCCCCACTTTTTGAAATACGTAAGGCCAGCCACGATCACCACTGCTCCAACTACGATACTTATAGCTGCCGCTAAAATCATCGGTTCTTGCATAGGATGGAATACTTCTTCCATACTCATTGGATGCGCTCCTTTCAGTTGAAAAAATTAATGTGAATGTGTTGCTTCAGAATTTTCTTGTGAATCAGAATGATCCCCATGGTCCATATCACGATGATCCATGTCTCCCATTTTCATGTGTTCACTGTGTTCCATTGGAGCTGGACTAAATTCTAAGTGTGTAGATGAATAGCTTGAACGACCAACGTGTTCTGCTTTTAATAGTTCATCAAATTTTTCTTCTGTTAATGGTTTTTCGTTCGCTTTGACGTCAGAAACCCATTTGTCGAAGTCTTCTTGTGTCATAGATTGCGCTTCAAATTCCATTTCAGCAAATCCGCGACCGTTAAAGTTAGAGTTACGGCCCATGAATGAACCAACCTCATCTGCGGCAAGGTGAATCGTTGTTAACATGTCACTCATCGCGTATTTTTGACCAGCTAATTGAGGAATCCAGAAACTTGTGATTGGTCCGAATGAGTAAAGTTTGAACTCAATTGGACGGTCAATAGGAATATTTACATAGTTTACAGTTTCAATACCTTGCTCTGGATAGCTAAAATGCCATTTCCAGTTAGAGGATGATGCGTAAATAACAAGCGGCTCTTTATTGTCATAACCTTCTGGTTGAGACTCTACTATACTTGTTGTTCTTACCGTAACAATTGCTAAGAATGCCACTATGATAATAGGGATAACTGTCCATATGATTTCAAGTAGATGACTACCCTCTTCGTGAGGAGGCTCATAATCGGCAGATGCTTTTGAAGCACGGTATTTTGTTAGCATAAATGCTAAAAGCACGTACACGACTAATAATATAAAGGCCATTGTAATAATGGATAAAATAATTGTGTCTGATAATGTTTTGGCATTTGGCCCTTTTGGATCAAAAATTGTTAGGGGTTCACAACCAGCAAGCATTGCAAGCGCACCAAATGCAACAAACAGTAAGCTTAACTTTTTCTTCATGTTTGACTCCTTTCTATAAAACGGCTATTCATAAATTGCATGTGTTTGTGTATAGATTTGAATTTATAAATAGTGGGTAATAAGTCACCTCTTTTAGTTGTTGTACCAAATCAAATAATCAGGAATATTTACAACAGGGTTCATTAGGAAATTTGAGTCTAGTATTTGATTGGTCTTGTGCAAGCGTTCGCAAAATCATTTATCTGTGTAATCGATTTTTTTAGACAATATGTCATAATCGATCGACATAAAAGATATTGTTTGCACATAGGATTATACGCCCGTTTTAATGAAAAAAAATTATTTTTTTATATTTTTAATAGTAAACTGGGGATGAAAATGAACATTTTTTGAACAAAAATCGTTATTTCAATATTAGTATTTTTACGTTTAATTAAATAAACACTGTTGAAACGTTGAAAATACTGAGTTTCTCGTGTTTAACTAAGTAAATATTTTTTTTTGTGAAAATAACACTTCACATTTTAGACTTCATTTTGTAATAAAATCACCGTTATGTTAAGGTCTTGAATGCTTTTTTGTTGCATTTTTTAAAAAGGTGAGTCCACGAAAAGTAGAATTGTGGATATATAAGGATAGGCTAACAATGAAGGGGATGGTTGGAAAAGGATATTTCGGAAACTACCATTAATTATATTGATATAATTATAGCTTCCATATATTGTGTCATCGATGTTTTATCCTAAAAGTAAAAATAGCAAACTAAGGATATTCTCAGTTTGCTAAATTTGGGTATGGAGACGAAAATAAATGTTCTAAGCAGAGAGAAGGTGGAATTTATTTTCATTCGGCGCAATGAAGGGGAAAATTGATTAATTTTACGCTCCGAGTTTTAGCCATTTTGCTACTTGTCCATAGATAGTATTTTGAAGTTTTGGGGCTAGGTTATTCATCTTTAATGCGAAGTACAATGTTTTCATGAAATTTAATGTGCATGTACGTCCGCTAAAAAAGGCTTCGTTATAGCCCTGTGTCATTAAATGTATTTCAAATTTATCGAATACCTGTTCGACAAATTCAATTAATGCTTCCTCGGAGTAGCCACGAGCTAGTAATGCTTCAATTATATTTATGAAGCGTTCCTCCTCATCGTTGACAAAGACAGTACCCTTCCAAGTAACAAGTTTCAATGCATGCAAGATTAAAGGCGCTTGCTGTAATTTAAATTTAGGGTGTTTAATCGTCATTGCTGCTAAATCCGCGCCATGTGCAATGCTATGGGCCCAGCCCTTATCAGAAACATAGCCTCGTGTATCTTTTTCCAATAATAAATAGCGGCCAATTTTTTGAAAAAAAACTTGTAGGCGATCATCATTTAAAACCAGTAATTCTGCATCTTTTGCAAGAATACCTGCTGCAAGTAAAGCGGAAAACGAACGTGTAAAGACACTATCTGTCAATTCTTCACCTATGTTTAAATATAAAAAATCGTCGCTTATTACAGTATCAAATAAATATTTTAGCTGTGCGGTGCTCAGTAAATTGTCGCTAAGTATATCAATAAAAGTACGGTAAATTAATTTGTCTCGTAATTCGGCATCTGGTGAACCAATGTGCGTTAACATTTCTTGTAACAACCAATCGCCCTTGTGCAATATAAATTCTTGTTGCGCTGAATGTGTCATTGTTGAAAATGATTGCAATGTCTTTTTGATATCCATATGTAATTCCCCCGAAGTTCAGTTCATTCTCTTATCTTTTTTGATGACTACTTGTCTTTGTCATTACTTTTTAAACAATGCAAAGTCATAGTAAAAATGCTTATATGGAGTTAGCTCTTTTTTTATTATAACGCTTCAACGAAAAATTTGTTGATTGGTGAAGTTTTCTTGTGATATAGGAGTATATTCACAATAGGAATTCCTGAATCAAGAAAAAGTTGATATGATAGACAAGCAAGAAAAAGGGTAGACTAAACAAGTGGACAATAAAAGACATACTTATTATGTCAAAATCTTGTTGGAAAACAAAATGGTCAGGTCTATGTGAATATACTATGAGCGTGGTTTCGATTCCCAACTACTCTTTTTCGGGTGAGCATCGACGCCGCTTTCGCACAGCTGCGTTTATAACTATTAATTAGAGTGATATGGAAGAAGTATATGTAGATTGGCGTGGAGACTAAGCTAGGGATCAGCGGCCTATATGAGACCATGGAGCGCAAGCGGGTAAGGGAATGAAGGGTTAAAGCATCATGCCCTATGATAACGCCTTCGTGACGAACACCCTGTCGCTTTCGTACAGAAAACATTTGTTGCCACAACGCTCCTAGGAAAGCGCTCAGTCGAAGCATATTTTTTAATGACATCTTTCAATAACTAAAGACATACCTATTTAAGTATGTCTCATCCTAGTTATTATATAACGGCTGACTTTATACCGAGCGGCCATTCAGTAAAGGTATTTTGATTGGTTTTTAATTCTACGAGAATATGTGCATTTTTAATGGCATCGATTAGCCATTCACGATAATGAAGATTCGGTTGAGAGTGCAGTAAGATTCGTTGCATCTCTTTTTTGTCGATACTTAGAAGTTTATAGTTGCATTCAATGTGTACACGTTGGGGAATAATAAACAGTGACTTATGTAGGTGTCCAAGTGAGATGGAGCCTGGAATGTGACCTTGAATACTTATAATATAGGTAATCGCTTCTTGCATGTATAAATCAAGCTTAGTCCTTGTGAATATTTCAAATTCAATCGGATAATCCTTCTGATGGGGACCTTCCGCTGTAGATAACGAAACAACTTTTATTGATAGTGCCTCAAAAATAGGAGAGATGCTACTACCAAATTCACTAACTGTATCTATTAATTGCATGTATTCCACTCCTTGTGTAGAACTTTTTCATCCATTATGCCCCAACATAATTGCGTCCGGAATCAGCTTGCAGGTAAGTTAGCCGTTAGCTGAATGCCTGTAAACAGAGATATTTTAATTATAATACAAGTTATTACAAAATATGTAACTCTGATACAAAAAACATGGAGAAATTTAGATCGTTGAAAGTGAAAATTGACATTTGTTAAAAACGAATATCATCTTAATGCGGTTGATTGTGAGGGGAGCGTCAGTAGAGGAATGCACCTAGTTTTTAAATTCTAGGTAAAGCCCTTTGGTCAAATACAAAAATTAACCCCATGATATAGTGATGACTTAAATTAGGAACTAATAAGTAAAATAGTCGTAAAGAGGTGAGAAAAATGACAAAGCGAAAACGGCATGTTATCAAACATGACAATATTGTTGTTTTTCCTGGTGCTGTTCAGACATTAATACGTGAAGGACATATGTATGCGGAAAATTATCAATATGAAGAGGCTGTGGCAAGCTTTGAAAAAGCATTTTCATATGAAGCAGGAGACGAAATTGCATTAAGTACCTACGCGTACGCTTTATATGAATTAAAAGAGTACGATAAAGTTAAAAATGTTTGTGAGCAATTGTTTGCTGTGGGGACGACATTGTATGTGGAAGTAATGGAGCTGTATGTTACAGTATGTATGCAGTTAAAGGAATACCATCAAGTAGAGTCGTTAATTACGACATTAATTGAAGAAAATGTATTTCCGAAAGATCAGCTTGAGAAATTTGAACGCTTAAGAAGCTTGAATCAAGAGGTTGCTAGGAATCTCCAAAAAAAAGAGGATGCAAAACGATTGTTAGAAGAGCAAGAATATGAACTTTCGAAATTTAGTGCATTAACGCCAAACGAACAATCTATTCGACTGCATCGTTTAATGGATACGAATGTACGACAATTAAAAACAGCATTGAAAGCTATTATAGAATGTCCAACGATCCATCCATTTGTTCAGAGCTTAGCATTAATTTTATTAGTGGAACAAGAAGTGTCGATTGACATTTCAGTCTCAAAATTTGATCAAACAATAACTGTTAATCCTATTCATTTAGTCCTACCAAATCAGTTGCCTCAATATATGGAGGTGAAAAAAATAATTGAAAATAAGTTAGAGCAAGACCCATCAACGTTGGAAATGGTACAATATTTAATGGCGAAGCATGCCGTTGTAACGTATCCGTTCGAATGGCGCCCATTCGAAGCCGATGATATTGCTTATAGTTATATTGACTTTGTACAATCTATGCTCGGAAAAGTACAGGAAATGAACTATGAAATCATTGACTTTTTACAAATGTTAGAAAAATTAACAGAACTCCATGAAGTATGAAATAAGTTGAAACTATACGCATCTATGTTATACTAAAATGGTTGTCAAAATCGTAGTTACGAATGAATTGTCTAACATGAAACTTGATCATTTAATTTGGAGGTATTTATACATGTCAGCAAAATGGGAAAAACAAGAAGGTAATATCGGTACTCTAACAATCGAAGTACCAGTTGCAGAAGTAGACGCAGCTATGGACCAAGCGTTCAAAAAAGTTGTAAAACAAATTAACGTGCCAGGTTTCCGTAAAGGGAAAATGCCTCGTAAAATGTTTGAACAACGCTTTGGTATCGAATCTTTATACCAAGATGCATTAGAAATCATCGTGCCTGATTCTTATTCAAAAGCGATTGATGATGCTGGAATTATGCCAGTTGATTACCCAGAAATTTCTGGTACAGAAAACTTCGTACACGGTAAAGATTTCACATTTACTGCTCAAGTAACAGTGAAACCAGAGCCAAAACTTGGTGAGTACAAAGGTTTAGAAGTTACGAAACTTCCAGTAGAAGTTACTGATGAAGAAGTAGAAGCACAAATTCAAGACCAATTAGCTCGTAAAGCAGAGCTTGAAATTAAAGAAGACGAAGCTATCGTAGAAGGCGATACAGCTACTATCGACTTTGAAGGTTTTGTAGGTGAAGAAGCATTTGAAGGTGGTAAAGGTGAAGACTACCCACTAGAAATCGGTTCAGGCTCATTCATCCCTGGCTTTGAAGAGCAACTTGTAGGTTTGAAAACGGGTGAATCTAAAGACGTCGTTGTTACTTTCCCAGAAGAATACCATGCAGCTGAATTAGCTGGTAAAGAAGCTACTTTCAAAGTAACTGTAAAAGAAGTTAAAACAAAAGTTCTTCCAGAATTAAACGACGAATTCGCTAAAGAAATAGACGCAGAAGTTGAAGGTGTAGAAGCTTTACGCGCTAAAATCAAAGAGCAAACTGCTGAACAAAAACAAGCTGAATCTGATGCAACACTTCGTGATCAATTAGTTGAAAAAGCTGCTGAAAATGCAGAATTTGAAGTACCAGCTGGTATGATTAACTCTGAAACTGATCGTATGTTACAAGAATTTGGTCAACGTTTACAAATGCAAGGTATGAACTTAGACCTTTACTACCAATTCTCAGGTCAATCAGAAGAAGATTTACGTGGACAAATGAAAGAAGAAGCAGAAAGCCGTGTACGTGTATCTTTAACACTTGAAGCAATTGCTGAAGCTGAAAAAATTGAAGCAACTGAAGCTGATATCGCAGCTGAATTAGAAAAAATGGCTGCTCAATTTAACATGACAAATGAGCAAATTACAGGTGCTTTAGGTGGCACAGCAGTTCTTGAAAACGACATTAAAATTCAAAAAACAGTTGAATTTTTAGTAGAAAACGCTAAAATTACTGAATAGGATTTTTTTGTAACTGGATAGAAAAATGAAAACAAGGTACGGCATTAAACCGTGCCTTGTTTTATCACATATTTTGTATTTAGGTTAAGCTAGATTCCCCTTTTAGATTTAGTTCAGTTAATGATATGTACGACTATTTTCACCGTAAAAAGCATTCTCCAAAAGGGAATGCTTATTGAAAAGGGGATAGGCAAAGGCCTTACACTTCTCTAATACATAGTATTGTTTGACTTTTCACTCGATGCTAAAATTTACTTCCACTCGCACACAAAAAACATCCTGTTGCCCCGATGGCCCCAGGAAAGCGCCTAGTCGGAACGGAAATCGATCACACGTTATAGTGATAGGCTGGAATGTAATAAGTTAATGAATTGGCATTATTTGGGATAAATGTTAACGTTTTTTGTACAATGAATGTCGAAATTCGAAAATCTGCAAACATTAACGCCGTGGTGTAAATAGATGCAGACAATTTATTTGATAAAGATTCAATAATCTTGTAAGATTGTTGCTTGAATAGGGGTGAAACATATTGTTCAAATTTAATGATGAAAAAGGCAATTTAAAATGCTCATTCTGTGGAAAGCCACAAGAACAGGTACGTAAACTAGTTGCAGGTCCCGGTGTTTATATTTGTGATGAATGTATCGAGCTTTGTTCAGAAATCGTTGTAGAGGAACTGGGCGTTGAAGAAGAAATTGAATTTCAGGATATTCCAAAACCAAAAGAGATCTTAACGATTTTAGATGAATATGTAATAGGACAAGAACGTGCTAAAAAAGCTTTAGCAGTTGCGGTTTACAATCACTATAAACGCATTAATACAAATAGTAAAATTGATGATGTAGAATTAGCAAAATCGAACATTGTGTTAATCGGCCCAACTGGTAGCGGTAAAACTTTATTGGCCCAAACATTGGCGCGTATATTAAACGTTCCTTTTGCGATTGCAGATGCTACTTCTCTAACAGAAGCTGGCTATGTTGGTGAGGACGTTGAAAATATCTTATTAAAATTAATTCAATCCGCAGATTACGATATCGAGCGTGCTGAAAAAGGAATCATCTATATTGATGAAATCGATAAAGTTGCACGTAAATCCGAAAATCCATCCATTACACGTGATGTTTCTGGAGAAGGTGTACAACAAGCTCTTCTAAAGATTTTAGAAGGTACAGTTGCAAGTGTCCCACCACAAGGTGGTCGTAAGCACCCTCATCAAGAGTTTTTACAAATCGATACGACAAACATCCTATTTATTGTGGGTGGGGCATTTGACGGAATAGAATCCATTATTAAACGTCGTCAGGGTGAAAAAGTAATTGGCTTCGGTTCAGATCCAAACAAAATGGATATGGGTGAAGGCTCAATTATGGCTAAGCTGATTCCGGAGGATTTATTAAAATTTGGTCTAATTCCAGAATTCATCGGTCGATTACCAGTACTTGCAAGTCTAGAACAATTAAACGAGGCTGCGCTTGTACAAATTTTAACGGAGCCTAAAAATGCACTAGCTAAGCAATATCAAAAAATGCTTGAACTAGATGGTGTTGAGCTTGAGTTTGATGAAGGTGCGCTTTCTGAAATTGCAAAAGAAGCAATAGAACGGAAAACAGGTGCACGTGGTCTTCGTTCAATTATTGAGTCAACAATGCTTGATGTAATGTACGAACTACCTTCACGCGAAGATGTGAAAAAATGTATCATTACGGCAAAAACAATTACGGATAAAGAAAAACCGAAATTGCTTCTTGAAGATGGCACTGAACTCGATGAAGGTAGCGACACAAAAACTTCAGCATAACGAACAGATATTGATGTCTATTGTTATGAGATAAAGAGTAATTTAGCTGACTTCGATTGTGCAATATTCGCACATATCGACAGTCAGCTTTTTATTCAATTTATACATAAGATGAAATTTTTGTCTCAATTATTATCTAGTGTGAATCAGCTTTTTAGACACATACTAGTAGCGCGGGAGTGAATAAGAAAATTTTGACGGAGGTGAAACCCGCATGGTGACAATACAAAAAACAACAAGTGTACCATTATTGCCTTTACGTGGACTTTTAGTATACCCGTCGATGGTGTTACATATTGATGTGGGTAGAAATCGTTCTGTAGCGGCGCTAGAACAAGCGATGTTAGAGGACCAATTGATATTATTGGTAACACAAAAAGAAGTGCATGATGAACAGCCTGATGAGCAAGATTTATATACAGTTGGTACGATGGCATATGTCAAACAGATGCTAAAATTACCGAATGGAACACTGCGTATTTTAGTGGAAGGTGTAGCACGTGCGACATGGTCTAACTATCGGGCGTTAGAAAAATATACGATTGTTGACATCGATGTTAAGGAGGAAACAGTCGATAAGGATGTTGAAACACAGGCTTTAATGCGTACGTTGTTAACGTATTTCGATAGATATGCGAAAGGCTCCAATAAAATTACATCTGAAACCATTAGTACTGTGGCAGACATTGAAGAGCCAGGTCGTTTAGCGGACATCATTGCATCGCATTTACCCTTTAAGATTGCAGATAAACAAGAAGTATTGGAGATGCTCAGTGTAAAGAAGCGTTTAGATCATTTAATTATTCGTTTACATGACGAGCAAGAAGTACTTGACCTTGAGAAGAAAATTAATACAAAAGTTAAGCAATCCATGGAGCGTACGCAAAAGGAATATTATTTACGTGAACAATTGAAAGCTATTCAAACTGAGCTAGGAGACCGTGAAGGAAAGACTGGCGAAGTAGCTGAATTACGAAAACGTATTGACGAAACAGGAATGCCTGAATCAACGAAAGAAGTAGTGCTTAAAGAGTTAGATCGCTATGAGAAGATACCGGCAGCTAGTGCAGAGAGTGGCGTAATCCGAAACTATATTGATTGGATTGTATCACTACCATGGACAAATGCGACTGAAGATCGCATGAATATAGAACATGCAGAGAACATTTTAAATCGTGATCATGATGGATTAGAAAAAGTAAAAGAACGTATATTAGAATATTTAGCTGTGCGTCAGTTGAAAAAATCGTTACGTGGGCCAATATTATGTTTAGCTGGCCCTCCAGGTGTAGGGAAAACGTCATTAGCCCGATCTATTGCAGAAAGCTTGGATCGCAAATTTATCCGTATTTCATTAGGTGGGGTAAGAGACGAATCGGAAATTCGTGGTCATCGTCGTACGTATGTTGGGGCAATGCCAGGTCGTATTATCCAAGGGATGAAAAAGGCAGGAACAATTAATCCTGTGTTCCTTCTAGATGAAATTGAAAAAATGTCTAATGACTTCAGGGGAGATCCAGCAGCAGCAATGCTTGAAGTTTTAGATCCTGCCCAAAATAATACATTTAGTGATCATTACATCGAAGAACCTTATGATTTATCTAATGTATTATTTATAGCAACTGCCAATGATTTAAGTGCCATTCCTGGACCGTTACTAGATCGTATGGAAGTAATCTCAATAGCAGGTTATACAGAAATTGAAAAAGAGCAAATCACTAAAAACCATTTAATACCAAAACAGTTAAAAGAGCATGGCTTGAAAAAAACACAAGTTATTATAAAAGATGAAGCAGTAATGGATATCATCCGTTATTATACTCGTGAAGCAGGTGTTCGGGGGCTGGAGCGTCAAATCGCAACCCTATGTCGTAAAATCACTAAGATTATCGTTTCTGGTGAGAAAAAACGAGTAACTGTTAACTCGAAATCGTTAGAGAATTTACTCGGTAAACATCGTTTCCGATATGGACAAGCAGAAGCGGAAAATCAAATCGGTGTAGCTACTGGGCTTGCTTATACAACTGTGGGTGGTGATACATTACAAATTGAGGTATCATTAACACCTGGTAAAGGAAAATTGCAGTTAACTGGGAAGTTAGGCGATGTCATGAAGGAATCTGCTCAAACAGCTTTATCCTATGTCCGTACAAAAATGGAAGATCTAAAAGTGGATGCAGAATATTTTGAAACACATGATATTCATATTCACGTTCCTGAAGGAGCTGTGCCGAAAGATGGACCTTCTGCAGGTATTACTATGGCAACCGCAATTGTTTCCGCAATTTTACATCGTCCAATACGCCGTGAAGTTGGCATGACAGGTGAAATTACATTACGTGGACGTGTACTGCCAATTGGCGGATTAAAGGAAAAAACACTCAGTGCGCATCGAGCGGGCTTAACGACAATTATTTGTCCGAAAGATAATGAGCGTGATATTGAGGATATTCCTGAAAGCGTACGTGAACAACTAACATTTAAACTAGTGTCATCGGCTGATGAAGTATTAGCCCATGCACTAGACGGAGGTTTTTAAAAAAATGAAAGTCCATAACGTAGAAATGGTCATTAGTGCTGTAAGACCAGACCAATATCCAGAAGATGGACTGCCAGAATTTGCACTAGCCGGTCGTTCAAACGTGGGAAAATCCTCATTTATTAACCGAATGATCGGTCGTAAAGCTTTAGCACGTATTTCTTCTAAGCCTGGAAAAACACAAACGCTTAATTTTTATAAAATTGAAGAGCAATTGTTTTTTGTAGATGTTCCGGGTTATGGTTATGCAAAGGTTTCAAAGACTGAGCGTGAAGCATGGGGGAAAATGATTGAGCGTTACATCACAGGACGCAATGAATTAAAGGCAGTCGTACAAATTGTTGATTTACGTCATCCTCCTACAGCGGATGATCGCATGATGTATGATTTTTTAAAGCATTACAATATTCCTTGTATTGTCATTGCAACAAAGGCAGATAAAATTCCAAAAGGTAAATGGGATACGCATAAAAAAATCGTGAAAGACACGCTAGACATGGAAAAAAACGATCCCCTTATTGTCTTTTCTTCAGAAAAAGGAATTGGCTTTGAAGAAGCTTGGCGTACAATCGAAAATAAAATGTAATAAGAAAACATCTATTGAGTCTATTATTTAGGACAGTAGATGTTTTTTTTATTAAAAATTTAGGAAAGACCGCTTGATAGATGAAACAACTGACCGATAAAGGAGATAGGAGGTGGACTAAATGGATATCGCAGCTTTATCAATGGCAATGAATCAAGCAACTTTAATGCAAAATGTATCTCTAGCTGTAACGAAACAGGCAATGGAGATGCAAAAGCAAAATACTGAACAATTAGTTGAAATGTTAGATGCTCCACATCCGACAGCAGGACATACAATTGACGTTCAAGTATGATGAAGGAAAGGTAGCTTGAAATTAGAAGCTACCTCTATCTTTCTATAATCTGGTTAATTTAACCTTTTTTAGTGGATGTTTGGACGCCTGCTGGCATAAAGGAACTCCGTTTAAAAACGCCACGTCCTGTGGCAACGACCGAGTGACCAACATCGTGCTGCGCACACTGCCGCTACGTTAGCACTGCGCTTTCGCACAAAAAACATCTGCAGGAAGCATAAGGACTGTGCCGGACGCAATTATGCCGAGGCATAATCGATAACGTAAGTAAAAGCACTAAAATGTAACTTTTTGAATAGGGAAAACTACCAATAATACGATATACTAATAACAATCACATTTTTTAGGAGGCGGGATTTGTTGAAGAAGATTCCATACATACTAATGATTTTGTTACTAGCGGTTCTCGGATTATCATCCAATCAAACAGCTCATGCTGCCCAAATGGTGACTGGAACCTTTGTAGATGTAACATTTTCAGAATATG
This sequence comes from Lysinibacillus sp., assembly GCA_032053185.1. Lineage (GTDB taxonomy): Bacteria > Bacillota > Bacilli > Bacillales_A > Planococcaceae > Lysinibacillus. Next base: position 13,182 of record DAMBVB010000042.1, on the reverse strand, counting down.
CAAATTCTAACGGAGTAATAGAAAAAAAGCTTAGTAAAATTACCTTGCAAAATGAAAGCGGCCGTCAAGTTACATACAATATAAATGATAGTGCCCGCCTGTATATTAATAATACAGTGACAACAATCGAAGGCTTTAAGATGGGGATGAAAGTAGAAGCGGACATTTCCCTTCGAAGTGTTGTTGAGCTTCGAGGTACTTCTAATGCTACAGTAGAAACAGAATCTCCAACGATTGCACAAAATACTAAAACAATTGCAGGAGTAGTCACAAGTATTGATCCAAATGGACTATTCATTATGTTGAAGCCAGATATTGGAGAAGAAACAACTTACTATATAAATAAAGATACAACCTATCAAAAAAACTCTTCTGCAGTCGATATTAGCGCATTATATGTGGGGGATCGAGTGAAGCTTAGCCTTAAAAATCGAAACTCATCCATTGTCACAAAAATAGAAATTAGTGAGACGGGTACATTAGTTGAAAATCTGTATAAAGGTGAGATACAGACGGTTAATGTCAATACAAATAAATTAACTGTTAAAAATCAACATGCTTTTATCAATTGGCAATTTGGATCTGATACAACAACGGCTTTATCAACGATGAATTTTTCATCGAAGGTTCCGATCTATGTTGGAAATACAAAAATGGATAAAGGTCAGTTGAATAATTACATTGGCAGTGAAGCATATTATGCGACAGTTAAACAGTTTGGCAAAGAGGTAATTGAAAAGATTGTTGTATTGAAAAACAACGAGCGAACTTACTATGAGCCTATGCTTGCTGTAGATACTAAATATCAATTATTAAAACTTAAATCTGCTGGCACATTATACTTCCACGACGGATCGATTTTAATCAGAAATGGTCGTTTAATTCAACCTACTGGCTTATTAGCTTATGGTACAGCCTTTGTTATTTCTGACGGTGCTGCACGTGATCATTATGCCCAAGTTGTGCAAGTAACAAGTGATAGCTTTATGTCACCAAACTTAGCAGGTCATGAGTTATATTATGGACGTTTATCACAAGCAGATGGCTATTTAATCGAAATTGATGATGCAATGAAGATCGAGTCAAATGTCTTCAAGAAAACAGATCGTACGATACTATCTGTTAGTAATTCAACAAAGGCAATAGTAGATGATGGCAACAAAATATATAGTGTCATTCCTGATATTGAGCTTCATTTATATGAAGGACAATATGGATACTTCTATGTGAAGGACGGTCATGTGCAGGCCCTTCATATTCTTAACAAAGCGAAGCCGGTTGCACCATTAATGTTAACCGGTAAATTACAGGCAGTTACATCGAAATATCCTGCTGTCATCACTGTGAAGAGCGTTAGTCAATGGCAAAATGGTCGCTGGTATGAAGCTGGTGAAATGGTAGATATGAATATTGACCAAGCTACAATTATTAAAGCTGGTAAAGTTATTCAAGCATCTGATTTAAAACCTTCCGATCGTTTAGTAGTATTATCCGATCGTTTTGTTAAAGCTCATTTAATATTAGTTGATTAATAAAGTATGAAATCTGCGAGTCTCCAGCAAGTATTTTTAAGTCGAAGGTATGCAGCTTAAGCGAATGTAGAGCTTGCTTATGATGCATAATTTTGTCGCCCTACGAGTAGTAGACGAGCAGATTTTAATGTTGAAATTTTCAGGTATGTTGATGCGAGGAAAATAAGTTTATTAAAAGGATTGTAGTAGATAAAATGGCCAGTCAACACATCTCATTATTTTGTAATGTTGAAGAAATTATTGACAGCTCCAGATGCGCAGATGTATAGAATGAAAGAGAGGAACAAAAAAGAATGCGAAGACATTTATCTAAACTAATGTTAGTGGTTCTTGCTGTATTTGTTATGGGAGCTACTATCTCAGAAAATGCATCAGCTGCTTCATTAGAAACAACAGGTGCTGTAAAAAATGAATATACATATGAGGAAGCTGTTTTCATTTCAGGGACACCCATTATATTTAAAGGCACTAGTAAAGACATTAAAATTACACAAAAAGAATCTAAAGGAAAGTTAACTGAAACACATAGTTTAAAGCTAACAGCAAGTAACGGTGCTACATTGACACGAAATATTGCCTATGAATCTGATGTTGTAGATTATGCTACGATTGGTCAAAAAACATCGAATGGTAAAGTGAAAAAGTATACGGAGAAAATTGTTGTGGGGAAAACAACCTATACATTGGTAGATTACCAATTTTCACAAGGGACTGTAACAGACAATCGTGCAGCCTCTGATTATTACTCAGGTAATGTGATTTCAAGAAAAACATATGCCTATCAAACGGGGACTGGCAAAAATGCAGTCCAAAATACTGTAACAATTGATACTGATAGTCGTCATGCTGGCTATGAAAACTTTTGGGGTGCAACAGAAACACAAATTACAGAAGCGGTTTATAACTTTAGCGACGGTCAGACAAGCCATGTGAAAAATCGTATATCTACAAGCAAATCACGCGTACTAAACTATGAAGAAAACCTAGGAAGCTTAGGGAGCTTTGATGGTGGATATGCGGTAGTAAGTGAAAAGGATGTTATTTCCGAATACATGTATGATTTAGCCTCTGGGCAAAAAGGTACCCTTGATCTAGATAAAGAATATATGCCGACAATTGAACGTTTAATCATTCCTAAGTTCCGTGATTTATCAAATCATTATGCAAAAGGAGCTATTGAAAAATTATACTCTTTAGGTATTTACTCTGATGCAAGTAACTTCTTCTCACCAAATACCCCTATGAAGCGTATTGACTTTACAACGGCAATTGGTAAGGCAGTTGACTTACGTGTTATGGAAGAACCAAAAACGAAAAAATCGACATCAGCTACTAGTATTTTTAAAGATGTTAAACGTACGGTAAAAGATTATGCCTATATTGAGTCTGCGTTTAAAAAAGGAATTATTAAAGGGGTAACGCCAGAGTATTTCAAACCTAATAATCAAATTACCCGCGCTCAAGCAGCTACGATTTTTGTACGTTCATTAGGGCTAGAAAATAAGGCCCCAGATCCAGGCTATGTGACGAAGTTTAAGGATGATGCGCAAATTCCAGCCTATTCAAAAGACGGTATATACATTGCAAATGAGTTAGGCTTAATGACTGGTGACCCTATAACAGGTCGATTTAATCCAAATCAACCATTAACACGAGCACAAGCATCAGTAGTGTTAGAACGTTTCTTAAATTATTTGGAAAGTGATTTAAAACAAAACTATCGAGATGATATATTGTTCTTTAATTAGAGAAAGGACTGAAAAGTAAATGACGTATGCTAAAAAAGCATTTCTATCCCTACTTTGTTTCGTACTAGTCCTGATGACAGCAACTCCAGCTATGACTCAGGCCGCTACGACAATTAATGATGTACCAACAAGTAACGGTAAATACAAGGCTATTTCATGGGCAGTCGATAACGAGCTACTATCATTGAATAGCGCTAATAACTTTTTACCTAATGAACAACTAACTGAGCGAGAGCTTGTTGTAATGTTTGCAAAGCTTGATCGAAACTATGCCTTAACATATAACGATAGTGTATCTTATAACTTCTATAGTGATTTTTATTTACCGTTTAATGGTACCTATACAACGGCCAATCGTTCAAAAACTGTTACACGTGGGCAATTTGCGCGTATATATGCTGCCTTTAAAGGCTTAGATTTAGATGAGCCTCAGGCGGTTCAATATTTATACACAAATGATATTTCAACAGGAAGCACTGGTAAAAAGACATTTGCCGATTTCAATCCTTCTACAAAACTAACACGTGGAGATATTGCTGAATTTTTATATCGCAGTGTACAAAACGGCAACTTTGCTGTAATAGGATTAAAACGTACTGGAGCAGGCCGTGATAACAATAAAATCACCTTACCTCCAGGCTTCATGGGCTCAGACAACGCAGAATTTGAAGAGCCAAAGGATAATTCTAATGATTTTACTGGACCAGAGTATGTGAATAATGCGCTGCAAAGTATTGATGTTGAAAAACCAGATTTAATCGCGAATGATAAAGATTCAACGCTAATTACTGTATCTTTAAAAGCTTGTAATGGTGATCCAATACCGGATAATAAATCTTATACATTCCGTGTAACTTCATCATATGGTGCAAAAATCGTTAACACATCTGGTGAAGCTGTTCGAAATGTACAATCAGATGGCTCTACTGTCTCTGCGCTTGTAATAGCACCAAAATTAACAAAATCTGTACGTGATACCATTACATTTGAACTTATTAACAACACAGATCCTAGTATGAAATGTCTTGTAGGCGAGAAATTAAATGCACATGTACGTTACTCACCGCAACCAGAATTGCGCATTGATTATCAAGTGTATGATCCAGCAAACACTGATGATGAAGATGGAAATGTCACACCTCCATATATACCGTATGAAAAGTTACCAGAGTTCTTTACGGAAAACATTATTAACGTTCATTGGATTGACCCAGAAGAAAAGTTATTTAGTATTGGACAGCAAACGAATGTAACAAATGCTTTAGGAAATGTTGAAAATATCTATTTACAATATGGTGGCAGTGATGAAAAATACCCTGCATTAGGTTATGAAAATGCCATTTTACAGTTTGAGAACTATGATATTTCAGTTTGGCTATTCGAAACAATCATTCAAAATCGCCTAAAGGATTCTATTGATGATACGATTGAAATTATGTATATGATTTCAGATGATGGGCGTCCAATTTATCGTATTCAAGGAATTGATGACGCGATTGCCTCACAGGTTGAGAACATTAACCCAGTTGGTGCTATTATTCAACTTATGGGCTATATGCCAGACGAAAAACAGCTGACGCTCGAGCATTATGATAGTGTCATGAAAATTTATGCTATTCTCACAAGCTTGAGTAACTATGATCGAACAGTATTGTTAAAATACCAAGGTGGTAAATTGCTCGGTCAAGTAGAAGCCTATAAAAAACGAGTGGAAGCATTAAAGGAAAGTGAGGATGAGGCATCAAGACCATCGGGTAAAGATCGTTATACGAAGGTAATGGTTACATTAGTAAGACCAGGTGGAGAAATTATTACTGACTATCAAGGAACAGTAAAAATTAAATTTGATGGTGTTGAGAAAACAGCTTCATTTATTACAAACACTTCGGATTATTTAAATAATACAGGAAGCCCAGGGACAGCTGTAGCGTACTTTGACTCAGTTATTTATGGAAAATCCAAAGCTGAAGCTACATTAGTAAATAAAATAGATCCTCGTTATGCAACAATATTGAAGGATTTAAAAGATAAAACATTTACACAGGAAATTTTCACAAATCCTTACTTTAGTAAAAATTCTTGTTCTTTAGCAACAGAAGTCGCTTACGTAGTTGATTACTCTGCTTCCATGAAAGCTTCTGACCAAACAAATTATCGCGGTAAGAAAATGATGGAAGTAATCGATCAAATTAAGGCTAAAAATAATATTGTTATAGAAACAAATACAACAGCTACTGTTCTTGGAGAAGGTAGTACAGAAGATGTCTTGCAAAAAGATCTATATAAAGCATCGAAAGAGAAAGGTGCCACTGATATTTTTGCAGGGATAGATCTCGCGCTATCCAAATTCTCAGATGACGCGAAAACGTCAAAATCAATCATTGTCGTATCAGACGGTAAAACAGATAAATCTAAAATGACAAAAGTGCTGAACGATGCGAAAAATAAAGGGATCAAGATTTACACTGTAAGTATGGGTAAAAAATCACAAGTCAATGATGCCATTTTAATGCAACTTGCTGCTGAAACTGGTGGTACTTACTACCACGCAATCGATAACTTACAATTACATCAAGTATTCCAAAAAATGATTGATTCGATTTTGTGTAAAACTTCGTCTTCAAGTTGCGTGTCTCCTGAAAATTTATTTGAAGAAGCGACAGTCACTCTACGCAAAGGCAATGTTACCATGAATGCAAGAATTGATGGTAATTGCTCAAATGTTGCAAAGGTTAATGTACGATTCCCTTCGTTAAGTGGAGATGTGCAATTTGAATTGAATAAGCGTAGTGATAGTGTCTACATGCTAACAAAAACAGTTCAAGCAATGCAGGACTTCAAGATTAATAATGAGATCGAATTTGTAGCATATGATAAAGACGGTAAAATTATAGCTATAAAAACTGTAACAATTACAAGTTAATAGACTCATGCTTAAATTTTAAGCTGAACTAATAGAACCAATTAGTTCAGCTTTTTTTGATTTTATAACTAATTTTGATAGCGTTCACTATAATGGATGGTTTATTTCCGTTATGGTGGGCGCTTTCCTGGGGGCGTCGGGGCAACAAATGTTTTCTATGCGAAAGCGAAGCGTCAGCGACTTGGCGCTCGCCTGTAGCGGAAATCATGGTCTTTTATTTAATAGAAATCAATGGATGGTTAAACAATATTATAAATGGACAAACATTAAATTTGAAACAGAACGTATAATTTGTTACACTTAATTTATAATAATTCTAATGTAGATGATGAATTTCAGTTCTTCATGATATGTTCACAAATTATTGATGAACTCTTGTCGAACTGTGCTATAATGAGATTTGTCAATTAGAACGTGAGAGGTGTTATTCATGCATACCATTGTAGTAGGCTTGAATTATAAAACAGCGCCTGTTGAAATTCGTGAAAAGTTATCATTCATAGAGAGTGAACTACCACAGGCAATGGAAGCGCTACAACAACAAAAAAGTATATTGGAAAATGTTATCGTTTCGACATGTAACCGCACAGAAATTTATGCAGTGGTTGATCAATTGCATACTGGACGTCATTTTGTTAAACAATTTTTAGCAAATTGGTTCGACTTGCCTGTGGAGACATTTTCTTCGTATTTAACAATTCGAGAAGAAGATGAGGCAATCGAGCATTTATTCCAAGTAACTGCTGGAATTGATTCGATGGTACTTGGCGAAACTCAAATTTTAGGACAAGTAAGAAAAAGCTTCTTAAGTGGACAAGAGATTGGAACGACAGGAACGGTATACAATCAGCTATTTAAACAAGCAGTGACATTTGCGAAGCGTGCACATAATGAAACGGCTATCGGTGAGAACGCAGTATCTGTCTCTTATGCAGCAGTTGAACTAGCGAAGAAAATATTCGGATCTTTACAACGTAAACATGTAGCCATTTTAGGGGCAGGAAAAATGGGGGAACTTGCTATTGAGAACCTTTACGGTAGCGGTGTAGGGAAAGTAACTGTCATTAACCGTACGTTCGAAAAAGCAGAAAGTCTGGCAGCTAAATTTGACGGTGAAGCAAAATCGATGAAGGAACTACAATGTTCGTTATTAGAAGCAGATATTTTAATTACGTCTACAGGTGCAACAGATTATGTGATTGACTATGAGTTGATGCAATTTGTTGAACGTTTACGTAAAGGTAAACCATTATTTATGGTAGATATTGCAGTGCCACGTGATATTGATCCACGTGTTGGAGATTTACCAAATGTTTTCTTATATGATATAGATGATTTACAAGGCATTGTCGAAGCAAACTTAGCTGAACGTCAACGTGCTGCGGCTGATATTTCTGCCATGATTGGCAAAGAGGTTGTGCAATTTAAAGATTGGGTTGCGACTCTTGGCGTTGTCCCTGTCATCTCGGCTTTACGTAAAAAAGCGAATCATATTCAAGAAGAGACTATGATAAGTATCGAGAATAAAATGCCGGATTTAACGGAGCGAGAACGTAAAATTATAAGTAAGCATACAAAGTCTATTATTAATCAATTGTTAAAAGAACCGATTTTACAAGCTAAGGAAATAGCAAATTCACCAAAAGCAAATGAACAGTTACGTTTATTCCAACAAATTTTCGGTATTGAGGATGCTGTGGAAGCTGAAGTTACGGCGCTAACAGAACAAGAGCTTGAACGCAAAGAGCGCTTACAGTCGTCACAATCTTCCACTAAACCAAAGTATTCTTGCTAAAGATAACTATGTGTTCGCGGTGTAACTTTAGAATTATTAGTTGTTCCTTCGAGTTTTTCTCGCGAGCGAGATTTTCTACTGATATTAAATGAGGCGTTTTCGTATCTGTATGGTAAACTAAGGATACGAAAACGTTTTTTTCTAGGCTTAAGTATATTACTTTAGCACTTTCAATATAAAGAAGGGATGTCTATTGGCTGAATTGACAATGACAAGGCTCTATGAAGTAATGATCGTCTTGTATGCGATCAGTCTAGTATTTTACTTTACTGATTACTTTTATAAGCAAATACGAGCAACGCGAATTGCTTTTTGGCTTGTTTCATTCGTATGGATAATTCAAAGTGCCATTATACTATTAACTTTTGTGGAAACGAAGCGTTTTCCGATTTTATCCTTGTCAGAAGGGATTCTCTTTTATTCTTGGCTGCTCGTAACTTTATCGATTATTTTGCACTGTATTGCACGAGTTGATCTACCGGTGTTTATCATAAATATACTAGGATTTTTATTCGCTAGTATCGTTACCTTTATGCCGAAACGACCGACAGGAATAGTAAGTGATACTTTAATTTCGGAATTGCTTTTTATTCATATATCATTTGCCATTTTATCGTACGCAGCGTTTTCGTTAACATTTGTTTTTGCGATATTGTACTTAGTATTATATCGTTTGCTGAAAAAGAAAAAATGGTCACATGTATGGACAAGGTTACCGTCATTACAGCAGACGAGCAACTGGATGAATGTTTCATTTTACATTGGTATTCCAGTGCTATTTGTCAGTTTAATATTAGGGTTTGAATGGGCACTACTAACGCTAGAGAGTCTTTCGATTTTTGATGCGAAGATTATTGGGTCCTTTATTATTTTAATTTTGTATTGCTTTATATTGTATGTGAATCGTAAGAGTAAGCTAACAGGGACAACTTATGCGTGGGTACATATATACGCTTACCTATTAGTTGTTGTTAACTTCTTTTTAGGAAGTAGTTTATCACGATTCCATTTATGGTATTAGAAGAGAGGTTGAAGACTGTTGAGAAAAATTATTGTAGGTTCTAGGAGAAGTAAGCTAGCTTTAACACAAACTAATTGGTTTATCAATGAGTTAAAAGCAGCTGGTGTACCATTTGAATTTGAAGTGAAAGAAATTGTCACAAAAGGTGATCAAATTTTAGATGTGCAGCTTTCTAAAGTAGGTGGTAAAGGGCTTTTCGTAAAAGAGATTGAACAAGCACTTTATGACAAAGAAATTGACTTTGCTGTTCATTCTATGAAGGATATGCCTGCAGTACTGCCAGAAGGATTAGTCATTGGCTGTATCCCACCACGTGAAGATGCGCGTGATGCATTTATTTCAAAAGGACATGTCAAATTTACCGACCTTCCAGCAGGGGCTGTAGTTGGGACAAGTTCTCTTCGTCGCAGTGCTCAACTTTTAACAGTCCGTCCAGATATAGAAATTAAATGGATTCGTGGAAATGTAGATACACGCTTAGCTAAACTTGAAACTGATGAATACGATGCTATTATTTTAGCAGCGGCTGGACTAAAACGCCTTGGCTGGAGCGATGATGTAGTGACTGAGTTTTTACCTGTTGAGGATTGTCTACCAGCAGTAGCACAGGGCTCTCTAGGCATTGAATGCCGCGGGGACGATACGGAGCTATTAACGGAATTAGGCAAGTTAACAGATAGCATTACATGGCAAGAAGCACATGCAGAGCGCGCTTTCCTAGCGGCTATGGATGGCGGCTGTCAAGTACCTATCGCAGGATACGCAAAGTCTAATGGGAAAGAAATTACATTAACTGGCCTTGTTGCTGCACCAGACGCTTCAGTTGTTTATAAGGAAACTGTTGTAGGTACTGATGCAGAAGCAGTTGGCAAAGAGCTTGCTGAAATTTTAACGAAGCAAGGTGCTTTTGAATTAATTCAACGAGTAAAGGCAGAGCAAGATGCAAAGTAATTTACCTTTAGCAGGTAAAACGATTATTTTGACAGGTACATCTAAGACAACAACCATAATCGATGCTATTACAGCTTTAGGTGGCCAAGCAGTAATTGCCCCATTGATTGAAACTCGCGAGCTGATTGATAGAAACGATGATGTGCAATTAGAGTTTGCGCGTCAATTTGAATGGCTCATTTTTACGAGTCAAAATGCTGTAGAAGCTTTTGCTAGCAAGATGCGCCGGTTTAATGTAAAGGCAGCGCATTTTCCAGGGAAAGTTGCTTCTATTGGTACGAAAACTACTACAGCCTTAGAACAGCTAGGATTCCATGTGAGCTTTATGCCTTCTATATTTAGTGCAGATGTATTTGTTCAAGAATTTCCTAGTGTAGTCGGTAGCAATCCTACATGTCTATTTATTCGTGGAGAAAAAGCGAAAAAGACATTAAAGGAAGGGCTGCCCTTTAAATTGAAGGAATGGACAGTTTATGAAACGATTGAACGGCACGACCAAACACCATTAATAGTTGAATGTATCCGTGCAAATAGCGATGTCACAGTGATTTTTGCTAGCCCTTCCGCTGTTGATGTCTACGCCAAGGATGTAGCTTCGGTCATTGGTTGGGAGGCAGTACGTGTAGCCGTAATCGGTCATATTACAGAAGCAGCTATTTTGAATCACGGTGCTATTGTGGATGTTATGCCGAGCGAATATACAATGCAAGCAGTTATCGAGGAAATAACGAAAGTAGGAGAAAGAAAATGACAAAATTACAATTTCAAAGACATCGTCGTTTGCGTGCAAATGCCGCCATACGATCAATGGTAAAAGAAACATACTTACACAAAGAGGACTTAATTTATCCAATTTTCGTTATGGAAGGCGAAAATATTAAAAACGAAGTATCTTCTATGCCAGGCGTTTTTCAATTTTCACTAGATAAACTTGTAGCTGAGATTGATGAAGTTGTTGCTTTAGGTATTCCTGCGGTTATTTTATTTGGCTTACCAGCAGAAAAAGATGCAGTCGGAACTGGTGCATTCCATGATCATGGTATTGTGCAAGAAGCAACGCGACTTATTAAAGCTCGCTACCCAGAGCTTTTAATTATTGCGGATACATGTTTATGTGAATTTACAGATCATGGTCATTGTGGTGTAATTGAAGGCGATCAAATTTTAAATGATCCTTCATTAGATGTTTTAGCACGTACGGCAGTATCTCAAGCAAAAGCCGGTGCGGATATTATCGCTCCTTCCAATATGATGGATGGTTTTGTGGCAGCGATTCGTGCAGGTCTAGATGAAGCTGGCTTTGAAAATATTCCGATTATGTCATATGCCGTAAAATATGCATCTAGCTACTATGGTCCATTCCGGGAAGCTGCTGATGGTGCGCCTCAATTTGGTGATCGTAAATCATACCAAATGGATCCATCGAATCGTATGGAGGCATTCCGTGAAGCAGAGTCGGATATTGCAGAAGGTGCAGATTTCTTAATTGTGAAGCCAGCTCTAAGTTATTTAGATATTATTCGTGATGTGAAAAATAACTATACATTACCGCTTGTTGCTTACAATGTTTCTGGTGAATATGCAATGATTAAAGCAGCGGCTATTAATGGCTGGATTGAAGAGAAAAAAGTAGTGCTTGAAACGTTACTTAGCATGAAACGTGCAGGCTCAGATTTAATCATTACGTATCATGCTAAAGATGTTGCACGTTGGTTGGAGGAGAAATAAATGACGCGTTCTTACGAAAAATCAAAACAAGCTTATGCTGAAGCAATTAACTTAATGCCAGGTGGTGTTAGTAGCCCAGTACGTGCATTCAAATCCGTAAATATGGATCCAATCTTCATGGAATCTGGTCATGGTGCTATTATTAAAGACATTGATGGCAATGAATATATTGATTATGTATTATCATGGGGACCTCTTATTTTAGGACATTCACATCCTGAAGTTGTACAAGCAATTGCAGAAACAGCAGCGAAAGGCTCTTCGTTTGGAGCACCTAGCTATACAGAAAATCGATTAGCCAAATTAGTGCTCGATCGACTTCCCGGTATGGAAATGATTCGCTTCGTGTCTTCTGGGACAGAGGCTACGATGTCTGCTTTACGTGTAGCACGTGGTGTTACAGGACGCGATAAAATTTTAAAATTTGAGGGTTCATATCATGGTCACGGAGATTCCTTACTTATTAAAGCAGGCTCTGGTGTAGCTACATTAGGCTTGCCTGACAGCCCAGGTGTCCCAGCGGATATTGCACGTAATACGTTAACAGTAGCGTACAATGACTTAGAAGGGGCAAAACTAGTTTTCGAAAAGTTTGGTTCAGAGCTTGCGGCAGTAATTGTTGAGCCAGTCGCGGGAAATATGGGCGTTGTACCTCCACTACCAGGCTTCCTACAAGGCTTACGTGCATTAACAACGGAACATGGATCATTGTTGATTTTTGATGAAGTTATGACAGGCTTCCGTGTTGACTATGGCTGTGCACAAGGTTATTTTGATGTAACACCAGATATGACAACATTAGGAAAAGTAATTGGCGGTGGACTTCCTGTCGGTGCATTTGCAGGGAAAAAGGAAATTATGGAGCAAGTGGCACCAGCTGGTCCAATCTATCAAGCTGGAACATTGTCAGGGAATCCATTAGCGATGACGGCAGGCTATGAAACATTATCTCGCCTTGATAATAGTTCTTATGAATACTTTAAAAAGCTAGGAGATCAATTAGAGGCTGGATTCCGTGAAGCAGCAACGAAATACAATATTCCGCATACTGTAAATCGTGCGGGTTCAATGATAGGTTTCTTCTTTACGAACGAGGATGTTATTGATTTTGCATCAGCAAAAACGTCTGATTTACAATTATTCGCTGAATACTTCCGTCTAATGGCAGAGGAAGGTATCTTCTTACCGCCATCTCAATTTGAAGGTTTATTTATTTCTACCGCACATACGGAGGAACATATCGCAAAAACGGTTGATGTCTTCCATAAAGTATTTGCCCAATTAGCAAGATAACAGGTTGTTACAAAATAGCATGCTAGGTGTATTTTCTGGCATGCTATTTTTTGTTGTTTACTAATGTAATTTGCCTTTGTCTGCAATGGCTTATATTTTTGCGGTTCATCACCAAAAGTTATGGATGACATTTGTTAAACGTCTACTATGTAAATAAGTTGATTTTCGTTACGACTGGGCGACTCCTTGGG
>DAMBVB010000041.1:0-30222 GCA_032053185.1 Lysinibacillus sp. | reverse complement strand
GGGTTCGGGACTTGCACCCTATAGTTCATACGCATGCCGGGCGCACATAAAAAAGTTCTCTCAAATGAGAGAGAACTTTTTAAAAAAATAATTTATTATGCGTTTACAGTTTGTAAAGATTGAGCTACTTTTTTAACCGCTTCTAGACCATTTGCAATAATTTCTTGTGCTTTATCTTGTGACGCGTTATGACCTTCAATGATAACCTCTTCGATAATTTCCATACCGAACATGCCAACAACATTTTTGATGTAGTTAACGGACATTTCCATTGGTTGTGCTTCAGGTGAAGAATAGTAACCACCACGAGCATTTAAAATAACTGCTTTTTTGTCAGTCATTAAGCCTACTAATTGACCGTTTTCATTATATTTAAACGTATAACCAGCTTGGAATACATAGTCAAAGAAAGTTTGCAATTTCGCTGGGATTGTTAAGTTCCAAAGGGGGAAAGCAAATACAACAACATCAGCTGCAGTTAAAGCATCCATAGCTTTTTGTTTTGCTGCTAAAAGACGTGATTCAATGTCAGTTAACGCTTCACCGTTTTGAACTTTACCAAAAGCATTGAAAAGGTCTTGACCGAAATAAGGCATATCTTCTGCGAATACGTCAAAAGTCGTTACATCTACACCTTGTATATTCTCCATAAATGTGTCATACATTTTTGTTGAAATACCATCTGGACGGTTGTTAGCTTTTACTACTAATACATTCATTATATAAATTCTCCCTTAATTTCAAAGTTTAATATCTCGAATTCAAGATATATAAGTATATTAAAAAAAATTGTGTGAAAAGTCAACGCTAGTAGACTCAGACTTTTGACTGAAATGCGGGTATTTTAAAATATTGACACCATAATGTAAGGGTGATTTCCGTTCCGACTGGGCGCTTTACTGCCACCTATAGAGGTAGCAGACTTCTGTACCTGTCGCTACACTTTCGGTACAAAAGACATTTGTAGCTGTCTCTTTGCTTTCGCAATTGCTGAAAGAAGTTAAAATTTACAACTATCATCAGTACAAACTCCACCATTTTCAGTGCCTGCCATCTTTAATCCTAGTTGTAAGCCTTCCTCCTCTGCAACTTTACGTAAAGTTTCTTCAAATACTTCTTGAGGTTGTGCCCCAGAAATACCGTACTTACGATTTAACACAAAGAACGGTACCCCTCGTACGCCAAGCTGTAATCCTTCCTTTATATCCGTCTCTACTTCTGTTTTAAAATCATCGTTGGAAAGAACCTTTACAATTTCTTCACGATTCAGACCTAGTTGCTCAGCAATATCGATTAATACATCGTCCTGGCCAATACGCTTTGCTTCTATAAAATAACTGTATAATAGTGCTTCGACAAGCGCTGTAACATCCCCTTGTTGTTCTGTCCATTTTACTAGACGATGCGCTTTTAATGTATTTTCATCCATTAAATTATCGAAGTTATAATGTAAACCAACTTCTTTTGCGCGAGCAGCAACACCTTGCGTCATTTCCTTCGCTTTTTCTAGCGACATTCCATACTTTTTCGCCAATGCTTCATATGTAGTCACATTTGTTTCGACAGGTGTTGTTGGGTCAAGTTGATAGCTTTTATAAACGAGCTCTACCTGCCCGGCTAAACCCGTATCCTGAATCGCCTGCTCTAGTTGCTTTTTAGCAATATAACAAAATGGACATACATAATCTGACCAGATTTCAATTTTCATAGGTAGTCACGCTCCTTTTGCTACATTGTAACGATAGTAATTACAGTAAGGCAATTTTTATGCTTCATTGCATAAATTTTTAAATCATTCTACATACTGAACGTAAAAACAATGTGAGGGTTATGTATGACACAATCTCTTTGGCTCGGTACAATTGATCCCGTTTCTCTGCCATCTCTTCCTGCGTCAACAACTTGTGATGTATGTATAATTGGTGGCGGCTTGACGGGACTATATACGGCCTACGTCTTAGCAAAATCAGGTGTAGATGTGGTCTTGCTTGAGGCATATGCCCATTTCGGTCATGGTACAACTGGTAATTCAACAGGTAAATTAACTGCACAGCATAGCTTAGTTTATGCCAACCTTATGGAAAAACTTTCTGTAGATGAGGCACAGCTCTATTATCAACTCAACCAAATAGCTGTTGAAAAAGCATTACAGTTCCTCCCTAAAGAAAGTATTCAACAAATAGATTCATTGCTTTATTGCCAAACAAAAGAAGGCTATGCTCAATTATTAAAAGAATGGAATGCCTATAAAGTATTAAATATTAAGGCGAAAATCACTTCTGAAACAGAGCTTCCCTTCCCAGTTAAAAAAGCACTTAGCATGTCCCAGCAGGCGCAAATACATCCTGTAGAAGTTTGTAATTTCCTTGTAAAAGAAGCATTATCAATGGGCGCAAAACTTTATACAAATACCCGTGTTCAGCAATTAAACATACCTCAGAATAGCTTACATACCGAAAATGATATGACGGTTCAATACAACAAGCTTATTTTGTGCACACATTATCCAATCGAAGCCTTTAGAGGACTTCAGCTCTTTAAACTTTCTAACAGTCGTTCCTATATGGTTGCTAGCAAAATTACCGATACACTACAAGGTCAATATTTATGCGTAGATGACCCTACTCGCTCTATTCGGACTGCTACCATTAACGACAAGCATTATTTAGTGTTAGGCGGAGCTAATCATATTGCAGGTGAAACAACTAATACGGAGCCCTATTATAAGGCCATTCAAAATGAAATGAAGGCGCATTTCGATCAGGAGCCAATCTATCGCTGGTCAGCGCAAGACATTGAAACACCAGATATGATCCCTTATGTTGGCAGGATTACACCGTCCTTGCCTAATGTTTTTATTGCAACTGGTTATCGAAAATGGGGGATTTCCAATTCTTTTGTAGCGGGAGATATACTATTATCCCTAATAACAGGAGCAAGGAATAAGGACGAAGCAATTTCTCTATATTCGCCAGCACGCACGAAATTCGGGGCTCAGTTTATGCAAATGCTAAAGGTAGGAGGCTTTGTGGCCAAGGAGTTCGTAGCAGGTTATGTGAAACACGCAAATACTCCAACTTGTACGCATTTAGGCTGTAAAACAAAATGGAATGAAGCCGACGAAACTTGGGATTGCCCTTGTCACGGCTCTCGCTTTAATGCGAAAGGGGAAGTTCTTGAAGGTCCTGCTGTACACCCTTTAAAGCTAGATTGAAAAAAGAGGTTGCCCTTTTTAGGACAACCTCTTTTTCATTATTTCAATGCATCAGTTAAAACTGGAACGATTTGTTTTTTACGAGATACAACACCTGGTAAAAGAACGCGATTATTGACAAGCTCTGCGTTAAATCCTTTTGCTGCAGCCTCTGCTACTTGTCCAATTGCAACAGCTGTTGAATCATTGTTTAAAATATCTGTTACAACAAAGAAGAATAAATCTAAGCCGTTCTCTGCTACATTTTTATTTAATAAAATTTCTAATTCCTTTTGGCGTTCAAGCACATCGTTAATATCGACAGCGTTCACTTGAGCTACTATAGATTTATATTCACCAAATTGGAATTCTTTTGCATCTAATGATAAAAGATCTTCCAATGATTTATCTGAAAGGTCAGCACCTGCTTTAAGCATTGCTAATCCGTATTCTGCAGCATCAACACCTGCAATTTTTGCTAGTTCCTCACCCGCTTTTATATCTTGCTCTGTGCAAGTTGGAGATTTGAATAATAATGTATCAGAAACGATGGCAGAAAGCATTAATCCAGCAATGTTTGCAGGAATTGCTACGCCATGTTCTTTAAAGATTTTGTTTAAAATTGTTGCAGTACAGCCTACAGGTTCTGCACGGTAGTATAGTGGATCAGCCGTTTGGAAGTTGGCAATACGGTGATGATCAATCACCTCTGCAATTTGCACTTCTCCAATGCCATCAGCAGATTGCTGGAATTCATTGTGATCTACAAGGATTACTTTTTGTGCTTCTCCAACTACTGATGAAATTAATCGAGGTGGCTCAAAGCCAAATTTATCTAAAGCAAATTGTGTTTCGTTATTTATTTCTCCAAGGCGTACCGCTTCAGCATTAACGCCAATTTGCTGTTTTAAATATGCATATACAATTGCAGATGTAATTGTGTCTGTATCTGGATTTTTATGACCAAAAACTAAAACTTTACTCATTAAATTTATTCCTCCTAAATGGCAATAACATTTATATGATTTTATTTTATCATACCTTAAGAGCAAACATGATATAAAGTGAAAGTTTATCTATAGAGGATACTAGCAATACGCAAATCAATTATACATCGGCATAATTGTGTCCGAAATCGGCTCTGTACTTAGGCCTGCGTGAGGGCCGTCACGATGTCGGTCATTTCGGTAATGCCACAGGACGTGGCGTTTTAAAACCGATGCAGGTCAGTTAGCCGTTATCGCATGGATGCGATGGTTTTAGGCTAACATCCTTTGTGAACCCCTTTCCAATTCAGTGACATCCACCGGAGGCTTTAGACCAATACGATATTGGTCACTCGTGCGTGGAGACGATCGAAAAATCAGCCCTTCATACAAATTATAGGTTATTATTAAATTTAATAGATTTATCCGTCAATAACATCCTATTTATAACATTTAATAACAATAATACATATTTTATAATTTTTTTTCACTATAAATAGATATATAGTTGCGTTTTCATATTTAAGAAAACATAATTTTATGCTATCATCAGGTAGTCTATATATATTAGGATATACAGGAAATGGGGATTACGATGACAAAGAAGATGGAAAAAAAGTATATTCCTTTAGCAAATTATTTTGATGTAGCTTTACAACAAGAAATTACTTTATCATTTAACGAACTCGAAAATATTATGGGACAAGCCTTGCCAAATGCGGCTTACTTGAATAGGAGCTGGTGGAAAAAAACAAAGCCCCCTCTCTCTCACTATTTGTCATGGACAAATGCAGGCTACTATGTCATTGATGTTAAGCTCGGTACGAGTGTAACTTTCTCGTGTACACAAATAAAGACTACGAGCACTATTTCTAAAAATGACGAAAACAAACCAGCATACATCATTCGAGCCATTGAAGCATCAGATGCTAGATCATTTATTCATTTGCAAGAAGAAATTTTCCAACAAACTGACTTCATGTACAACATGAAAAACGAATTAGACCTCACAGTTCAACAGCTTCGTAAAAATTTAAGTTATTGGAAACAATTAAAAAACCGTACGATTTTACTTTGTATATTAAATGGCATTTTTGCTGGTTATGCCGTTATTCATGGATATAAACATTCTAAAGCTAAGCATGTTGCATCAGTCCGCCTAGCTGTTAAGGAAGAGCATCAACGACAAGGTATCGGTTCAGAGCTGATGACGGCGGTTGAACGCTGGTCTAAACAGCGGGATATTTCGCGCTTAGAAGTATCTGTTATGGAGCATAATGATAGTGCTTTAAATTTGTTTAAAAAACTAGGTTTTCAGCAAGAAGGTATCCGACAAAACGCCATTAAAGTAAATAATACCTTTTTTAACGAACATAGCTTAAGTAAAATTTTATAAACTTCTTTTTCAAGGATGTCTAAAACTTATTTGGACATCTTTTTTATATGTGCAATGTTAAAAACGCATAGATCAGTATTTGACGTTTTCTACGCGTTGTAACATTTTTAAAAAACTTGCTTTTCTCTTGCTGTATCTAAGAATAACAAATTATTTTCTAATTGCTCATATGATTGCTGATATTTCTCATATTGTGCTTTATCCTGACTGACCATTTCCTCAATTAGCGCATGTAAAAACGAAAACAATACTGGAATAACGTCCAATGAAGATTGCTTTTTCAGACCAAGTATAAATAACGCACTTGCATATTCCCGAATAGAAGACCACGCCGTACCAGTAATAGCAATAATTTTTGCCTTTTTCTTCTTAGCAATTTCTACAATCGTTTGAATGTCGTTAAAATGTTTGTCCCATGAAAAAACTATTAATGTCGTCTGCTCCCCCATACTGTTAATTTGTTGTACAATATCGTCGGATTCTGAGCGAAGCTGTTTTACATTTGGACGTAAAGTTTTCATTGTAGACGATAACCAATTTGCAATGGACGCAGCTTGACGAGTACCTAAAATATAAACGTTCTCCGCTTCATGCATCCATTTTGAGCTTTTTTGTAGCATATTATCGTTAATCAAATGAATCGTTTCTTGAATATTTTGACTATCACGTTGCATCACCTTACCGAAGCTTGGTATATTCCGTTTACTTGAAGAATATGTAGGTTGAATACTTACACCATCATTTTGAGTCATTAAATAGCTTCTCACTTTGTCTTGAAGATCTACATAGCCCGATAAATCCAACGCATAACAAAAACGAATAACCGTCGATTCACTAACATTAGCCTGTCTACCGACTTCTGCTGCTCCGTTACCAATTATAACTGTCGGGTTATTCATAACAAATTGTGCAACTTTACGCTGCCCCCTCGACAGCCTAACAAATCTTCTTTCTATTTCTTCATTAATGCTCATTTCTAACAACCTTTCTTTCAATGAAATTATCAAGAATGGGGATTGTTTCCTACTGACTCTAAATCCGACAATTATGCCTCGGCATAATTGCGTCCAGGATCGACTTTGTGCTTAGGCTTGCATGAGGGCTGACACGATGCCGGTCAGTTAGCCGTTATCGCATGGATCCGATGATTTTTAGGCTAACATCCTTTATGAACTCCTTTCCGATTTCCGTACCATCCAACGGAGGCTTTAGACCAACAATTTTTTGGCGTGAAAGCATAGCGTCAGCAACGTGTTTTGTCGGTGTGAAAACGAAACGACAGCAAGATATTGATCACTACCTCGTTGCCACAGGACGTGGCGTTCTTAGACTGAATTCCTCTATTTCAGTGCATGTTTGTACACCCGCTAAATGTAACTTAAACCCGCATTCATCTCACCACCTATAGAGGGGGAAAATGAATGCTAGAGAAGTTAAAAATACAGTATCACGATTACAATCTGAATACAATGACTTTTCTGAAAAATCTTCAATGCTTTAACTTACTAATATGATGATTCAAAATAAAAAGACATCGTTCAATTTTCATTATTAAAGTCGTTTGATGAATCATCACTGTAACTCGAGGGGGATGTCCATTTCGACTCAGGGTGCCAGATGAACCGCTTCGCTGTGCTCCAAGGAGTCGCCCAGTCGGAACGGCAATCAGCAGCTCCACATGATAGTCATCCCCTTTTTAGGATGAACCTTACTGATTGTGATTGTAACAGATCTTTAAAAATATTTGTATAAAAATTAATAACTACTAATTTTTATGTATTAAATTATAAAAATGCCTTGGATTATAGCTTATCCAAGACATGATTATTTTTTGTTATGCTAATTCAACTTGTTTCGTTTCCTGACCTAGGAATATTACCCCAACAACACCGATAATAATCGATCCACAGAAAATAGCAAAGATAAAGCCGATATCATAACCTGCTGTTAATAAAGAGCCTACTAACAAAGGTCCAAAAATACCACCGATGCGCCCAACAGCTGCTGCCATTCCTGCACCCGTTCCACGAATAATTGCTGGGTACTGCTCGGGTGTATAAGCATAAAGTGCACCCCATGCCCCTAAGTTAAAGAACGATAAAAACATCCCAGATGTTAAAAGCATTACTATTGTTTCCGCATTACCAAAAATGAAAGCACTTACTGCTGTACCAATTAAATAAGAAACAAGTACAAACTTCCGTCCGAATTTTTCTATAAACCATGCCGCAGTAAAATAACCTGGTAGCTGCGCAAGCGTCATAATGAGAACATATTTAAAGCTCGTAATCATATCAAAGCCTTTACCTACCATGACACTTGGTAGCCATAAAAACATCCCGTAATACGAGAAAACAACCGTAAACCATAACACCCATAACATAAGTGTCGAGCGTACATATTTTTTCGACCATACTTCTCGAATGTTTTGCATAACACTACGTTTCTTCGACTCGGCCTTTACTGTAAATTGTGGTGAATCTGGTAAGTTCCTACGAAGATAAATTGCATATATTGCCGGAATTGCCGTTAACAATAAAGCACTACGCCATCCCCATGATGGAATAACAAAATACGAAATCAATGCAGCGATTAACCACCCTGCCGCCCAGAAACTTTCCAGTAAAACAACCACTCGCCCACGCTCTTTGGCTTCTACACTCTCAGAAACTAGCGTCGATGCGACTGGCAATTCTCCGCCTAGCCCCATGCCTACTAAAAAGCGCAGTGTCATAAAAGCAGCTAATGTAGTGGTAAATGCAGACAAGCCACTCGCAATCGAAAACAATACAAGCGTCCACATAAAAATTTGCTTACGTCCCACTTTATCGGCTAGCACGCCGAAAACAAGAGCCCCTACAGCCATCCCAATTGAATTTATGCTACCTATCCAGCCCGACTGACTTGGCGTTAGTCCCCAATCAACTGCTAATGCTGCAATAACGAATGATAATATTCCTACGTCCATTGCATCGAAAAGCCAGCCTACCCCTGCTATCCCTAACAGCTTATTGCGAGAAATAGATTGTTGAAACTTCTTCGTTGTTACTGTATTTATCGTCACTTTAACCACCTGTCTTTACACTTGACTTTACATTTTAAGTTTACTATACAGTTGTTTCAAGAAAGTGACAAGCAAAAATTCAAATTACCGAATTGTTTCGACAATTTCTGAAATGCTATTGAAAACATAGGGCAATTTGCGTTAAAATGTCTTTTATACAAAAACAACTGTTCTTTCTATAAGAACAAAAGGAGATCGTAAACGTTATGTGGAAAGGCCTAATTGAAGAATATAAACAATTTTTACCCGTAACAGAAAATACACCGGCTCTAACTTTAAACGAAGGCAATACACCTCTTATACATTTAGTAAATCTATCTAAAAAACTTGGCATTGAGCTTTATGGAAAAATAGAAGGTGCAAATCCAACAGGCTCATTTAAAGACCGTGGTATGGTGTTTGCCGTTGCAAAAGCGATTGAAGAAGGCAGCAAATGCGTTATTTGTGCTTCAACTGGTAACACATCAGCCGCAGCAGCAGCTTATGCAACACGTGCTGGAATCCAGTCCATAGTCGTTATCCCTAAAGGAAAAGTGGCACTAGGTAAGCTGGCGCAAGCAACAATGTATGGTGCAAAGATTATCGAAATCGACGGTAATTTTGATGATGCATTAAATATTGTGCGTCAAGTAAGCGAAACAACGCCAGTGGCACTTGTAAACTCTGTGAATCCATTCCGCATCGAGGGGCAAAAAACGGCATCATTTGAAATTGTAGATGCTTTAGGGAAAGCGCCAGATTATCTTTGCATCCCTGTTGGTAACGCAGGCAACATTACTGCGTACTGGAAAGGCTTTAAAGAATATGATGCAGCAAAAGGCTCTGGTTTACCAAAGATGTTCGGCTTTGAAGCTGAAGGTGCAGCAGCAATTGTAAAAGGTGAACCTATTGCTAATCCTGAGACAGTAGCAACAGCTATTCGTATCGGTAATCCTGCAAGTTGGAAATTTGCAGAAGCAGCTCGCGATGAGTCTGGTGGAATTATTGATTCAGTTACAGACGAAGAAATTTTAGCCGCTTACAAATTAATTGCTGGTACTGAAGGAATTTTCGTTGAACCAGGCTCAGCTGCCTCATTAGCAGGCGTAATTAAATCAGTTGAAAACGGCAACATTGCGAAGGGCTCTAAAGTTGTGACAATTTTCACGGGTAATGGATTGAAAGATCCTGATACTGCCATGAATGTCTCAACTGTTGATGTTGTCTCACTTAAAAACGATGAGGAAGAAATTCGAAAATACATCGAGGGCGTACTATGAGTAACATGTGGGAAATCACAGTTCCCGGAAGCACAGCCAATCTAGGTCCTGGCTTTGATTCAATAGGGCTTGGCTTATCTCTTTACTTAAAGTTAACCGTGTCTTTACAGGATAATTGGGACATTATCCACCTCGATGATAATGGTCCTAAAGAGTTTGAGCTAGAAGAGCACTTACTATACGTGATCGCCAAAAAAATTGCGGATCAATTTGGTAAGCAACTACCTGCCTGCCGTGTAGAAATGGCAAATGAGCTTCCATTAGCTCGTGGTTTGGGGAGCAGTGCAGCGGTCATCGTTGCAGGAATTGAGCTAGCTAACCAAGTCTGTAGCTTAGGCTTAACTGTGCAGGATAAACTCAATTTATCCTCCCAAATCGAAGGACATCCAGATAATGCAACAGCATCGGTATTAGGGGGATTAACCATTTCCTCAATGGATAAAAATGGCGTTGTTGATACATTTCATATCAATGATCTAGATGCTTCTTTTGTTGTATATGTGCCAAATGTCGAACTGAAAACAAGCGAATCCCGTTCTGTTTTACCAGAACAATTTGACCGTGCATATGCAGTGAGGGCCTCTGCAAATGCAAATATGTTAGCGGCATCATTAATGGTTCGTGATTTTGAGCGTGCAGGTCGTTATATGGAAGCTGATTTATTCCATGAACCTTTCCGCGCCAATTTAATTCCACAATATACAGAAATTCATGAAGCAGCAAAGGCTAATGGGGCATTTGGAACGGCTTTAAGTGGAGCGGGGCCAACACTAATTTCCATCATTCCTACTGCTATTGCACAAAATTTCGTAAATGCCATGAAAAATCAATTTCCAGAGCATGAAATTATCTTAACAAAAGCCGATGAATATGGTATTCAGGTAAAATTTGGACACCAACTACAAAAGTAGACGATTTTTCTTGAACGGGGAAGTAGCTCGAAACCAATTTTGAAACATTCTATGATTGCTTTAGCAGCTGTAAAAAAGCAGAAAAGGCTGTTATTGAAAAGATTAGAAATGAGGGCGGTCTGTTAATACGGATCGCTCTTATTTCTATACATAACAAAGGGAACCACCTGCAATTAGATGGCTCCCACATTTCATGCTCATGATTTATTTTTAGTTTTAAAACGTCTCTTCCGACGTTCATACCAAATAACACAAATGATAAACCACGTATAACCCATACTCCATCCGGCCAATACATCTGAAGCAAAATGACGGGCTCCAGCAACTCGAGACACGCCAACAAGTACAGCTAAAACAATTGCACCAAGCCAAAGCAAAGTCTTACGTCCCTTGCTATTGTTCTCCGAAAAAATATAGGCTATTGTAAATAAATACAAGATGCCGGTCATAGCATGTCCAGAAGGAAAGCTAAAGGATGTTAATTGTTCTTCAATCTCAGGTCTTGGCCGCTGCACCCATTTTTTCAATAATTGGTTAAGCACATTTCCACCTGCAACCGTTAACAAAACAAATAATATACCTCGGTTATTTTTTACCTTCCACGCTAAATACACGATTAAGACTATAGCTACAGACACTACAAATGCCGGTTCTCCTAAATAGTGGAAGAATCCTATTAAACAATTGCCGAAAAATAAATCAGCCATTTTTGTATCAAAAGTATTGATGGATTCCCTTTGAAAACTAACTCGTAACACCAAAAAGATAATGAGGGTTAATACCGCTAAAGGATAAGCCCATTTTTTCATATAATACTTCACCTCAGGAACTATACGCTGTTATATGTTGCACATCATATCATATTTAAGTCAGCTAGAGGTGAATTTGGCATTTTACCCCGTGTACAGCTCTCAACGCAACGTGAAGCGAACACAAAGGAGTTAGGACTGCTCTAAATACCTGTTGGTGAAGCTTATCTACCCCAATGAGCCCCCTCTTTCTTGGGGTATGACAAATGTTTTTTCTTCTGCCTTATTAAAATAATTTGAAAGAGCTAATGCAACGATAAATAAGATTGCAACGATAGGTATTATTTTTCTAAACAAAATATACACTTCCTCATCTTCAATTTGAATTATTTTAATAATACTGGGTCGAATAACCAATCCTTCGGCCCAAAGTTTTTATCCTTCTCTCCTCTTACCTCACGAGATATATTGTTTTTAATAATGAGTTCTCTAAACTTTCTACTGAACAAAGTCTTTCGATATAAGTATCTACCATCATGGCTCCATTCTGCTGATAAGAAAACATCATTTTCTATATTCGATATATCTTTGCGGTTATAAATATCAGGACCATTGATTACCCCACTTAATCCACAACGACATGGAGGTTGTTCTGTCGCAAAATACAATTTAACTCTTTCAGCGCTACACTCTGGTAATACTTGTGTCGGTATAATTTGAAAAGCTTTTTGCTTCCCTTCTTCCGGTCCTCGATGAATAACCTCTAACAGTTCATAGCCTTTCATATCCTCTTGCTCCATTAATGTCGCTAATTCCTGTGAAGCAACCCAATATCCGCTCACATGAACTAGATGACGGTCTTTCATTTCTGTTGTATCTATCACTAATGGAGAAAGCTGCTCTTTTTCCATTAGTCCGCAATTCTGGCAATGGGTGTTTATAGAAAATAAAGTTCCTCTATCATCTATAAACATATCAGGTGAGTTACCTGTTGAGTTTAGTGTGAACAATGGTGCTTGCTCATATTCGCTATCCGAAAAGTCAAAGTAAAAACGTTCTCCGATTGAAACAATTCCTAATTCGTGTTCCAATGATTTATATAGTGCTGCTACCTGTTCATATGTTACATCCTCATTTAATGTAAAAATAGGATTAAAAGATGCCTTTAAATTTCTTTTTCTTATTTTAGGTGTACCGATAACAATACCATAGCGATTATAAACATTAATAACTTGATCTTGACTAGATTCATCTATAGAAAATAAATTTTCAAGTTCTACTTTCAAAATACACGCCTACCTTTATATAAAGTTTTATGGTGAAGTATGTTGACTAGCTAGTAACTTTAAAAAAAATCTACAATCTCTACTTTCTTCATAGATAGCCAGGCTCTTATTTTAAAGGAAATCCTATATAGTATTACTTACTATAGCAAATCTACTTAACCACGATTATCTTTAGCGTACCAGTACTTACACCGACATTTCAACGTTGGGTTTACGCCAATTTTTTGGCGGTCTTCGGTCCGATTTTTGGCGCGATTAGGCGGGCATACAAAAAACACCGCCATTATTTGGCGGTGTTTTAAAAAAATCATAGGTATTTAGAATAAAATTTTAGGTATTATTAACCAAGTTAAAATATGGTATTATCGGAACACCAAATTATCCCTCTTTATAGGGAAATATACCAATTAAAGTAAGTGTAACATACAAACAATCTATAGTAAATTCATTCTTTCTGCAAGATCTACAGCCTCAGTCCGTGAATCTACATTCAATAAAGAAAACAGCTGCGTTAAATATCTTTCGGTTGTTCGCTGAGGAATATTTAGCTCTATAGCAATTGCTTTATTCGTATGTCCTTCCGCAATTAGTCTTAAAATTTTCTTTTCTTTTTCATTTAAGTGAATATCGAGTTTTGCATCCTGCAATTTAAATTTATTATCGAGAAAATCCAAGAAATTTTGAGGTAAAACAATTTCACCATTTGCAATGGCTCGAACAGTTCGTAAAATTTGCTCCTTTGATGCTGTTTTAGCTAAAATACCTTCTATTTTCCGTTCTAAAATAAGTGGATAATAATCAGTTATATCATCACCAGTATAAAGAATAATAGAAGCATTTGACTGAATCGCTTTAATGTTACGTCCTACATTAATGCCATTTTCTAACGGCATATTTATATCAATTAAGTAGATATCATATGGCTTGTTTTGAATTCTCTGTATGACGCGAGTTGCATCACTTTCTGTATCAACTATAATATCTTCATTTTCTTGAAATAAATTTTTCGTTCCCTCTAACACAATAGGGTGATCATCCACTATGAGCATCGTAATCAAGTGTATCACTTCCTTCTTTTACTGTAATTCTAATAGACATTCCTTTATTAACCTGTGAGTCGATGGTAAACTGCCCGTTAAAAGCCTTTACACGCTCTTGCATACCTTGAATTCCCATCGATTCTGCGACAATAATATCCTCAATATTACAGCCTACACCATCATCCTTGTAGATAATTTCAAAACCATCGTCCATTTCCAGCAGATGAATTTCAACTGTTGTAGCATAGGAATGCTTTAAAGCGTTGTTGAGTAATTCCTGGAATAGTCGGTAAATCATTAAATTCATACGCTCGTCCTCTAAATAAAGGCGATCTATCGTATAAATTAACACAAAACTAGCTCTTTCTATTACTTTGCGTATAAGCTTTTCTAATGCAGCATTTAACCCTAATGTATCTAATAATGGGGGCTTCAGATTTTCGCAATAAGCTCTTAAATCATGTAAGGACATAACCATATGCTGATGAATTTTCGCAAGTTTTGGCTGGATATCTGTTGTATCTTTCGCATGGACTAGGGCATCAACCTCTCGGGCAATATGGAGCTGCTCTTGTAAATTTGTATCATGTAATTCTTGAGCTAATTGATATTTTTCCTCTTCAAACCTTAACCATAATAACTTGTTTAACCAAGGTAATTGACTATCATCTGCTTGCCTCATATGCTTTAGTTCCTCTAACAGTTCTTCTACCATCTTTGTATTTTCAATAAAATTATTTACATACAATAAGAGCAATTCAAGCCATAGAAGCTCTTCATCTTTTAAATGGATTGAATTTTTATGTCCCAATACTAAAGCTCTTTTATAATGAGCATCTTGATGGAGGAAGGCTAAGTAGACTTTGTCAATTCTACGTATTTCCCCTAATTTTAAATCTTCTATTAACATTGGATTAATCGGAAGACTTCCCTCAACCGTTGATGTAAATTGCGTTGTGGCATAGTCATAAGTTAAGACAAATACGTGTTCGAGCTCAAGATGCAAAGAAACCTCTTGTGCAAATTTCTCTAGAAGCTCATCTATTTTTATCGTTTTTCCAATCCTATCGACAGCGGTGTATAGCTGATGTATATAATCCCCTTTTGTCGAAAATAAAATTTTTCGTTTTCGATAATCGACCTTCTCTTTTATGTAAAAAAGAACAACTAACGATATAAAAGTAAAGAAAGAAACACCTGACATTACAGTTTTCGTTAAAAATTCTCCTGCAATCCAATACAATCCAACTATAAACCACAAAGTGAAAAACGATGAAAAGATTACATAATAACGTAATCTAGTAATATGATATTCAATATCGAATAGGCGCTCTGCTAATTGAGTAAAGATAAAGCTAAAAGGAATAAGCAATAAAAATAAAGAGCACTTTTCAGCTGAAAGAATATACGTATCAAAAAAAATTTTAGGGAGTGAGTATAAAAAAAGAAATGGCATAAACGGTATCAATATACTACTTAACAATATTTTCAACTGAGGTGATTTATATTTGAAATAGCTTAGCAATAAAATACTAAGTATAGTAATAAGGAGAATGAAGAAAAGGACTAACACTACTTCAGAAAGAAATAAATAAGAAGCAGGATAGAAAATACTAATACAGCCCAGTAAAAAAGCGATAACAGGGAATATATAGAAAAATTCGATTTTGTTTGTAAACGCCCAATTTGTTTTTACAAATGAATAATAATCTCTTAAAAAATGTAATAATAGGACTAAACACAACACCATACTACTGCGATTTACTATTATCCCAATTCCATTTATTCTAGTAGATACTCCACTGCTTACATAAGCTAAGGAAACAGTTAGCATAAAAAGAATAAGTAAGTTAGTAAGCTTTGTATTTTTTTGATTAAAATGCAGATAGATAGTAATAAATAGAGTTAATAAAAAATAACAAGCTGGTAGCAGCAATACATAGTAAAATTGGCGAGGGATATCTAAATGTTTGATATGTATGTCTTTTATATCTCCATTTGGCTTCATTATTGTTATTTTATTAGCAGATAGTATTGTAGATTTATATTTCACCTGATTTAGCTGATCTATTGGTACATCGTCTACACTTAAAATAACATCACCTGATGAGATACTTTCCCACCCTGTCCAATCTTTATAGTAAGGTTGTGTTACTCCCCATTTGCTATTCTCTTTTTCTACTTTAATTTCTAATAACGGCCCACTATAATTCACATAATTCAGATAAATACCAACCACTAGATAGAGCATTATTGCAGGCCAAAACAACTTACTACTCAACGATTTTAATCCCAAAGTTGACTTTCCAACTTTATTTCACTATTAAACGCATCTAAAATTGCTTTTTGTTCTACAGATGAAATTCCAATCAATGATGCTTTTTGTGCTTTTAACAGAGCAACTAGGTCTGGGTTTTTTTCTAGATATTTGATTACACTCATCATACATATTTCTCCTCATTTCAGTAATTTCTTTAAATAGTCTTTACCTAATTCGTTTATAATCACATTTTCAAGATTATTTAATGCTTTAAACTTGTAAACATTTTTCATAGCAATTGCATAACGTATCGCACCACCATTTGTCAACTCGTTTTCCGTAGCATTATGATCTATAAATGCATCTATATCGTCATTATAATAGTTTATAACCGATTTTGAAACATCATTTTTTTGCGATAATAGATAAATAATAGGTAATGAGTATCTTTTATTTAATAAATCATTTTTAGGTCCCCAAGTTTTTAAACCTTGAATATCGTTTTTAATTTGTTGGATAATACCTATGTATTTCCCATATTCCTCAACCTCAGAAGATGTCTCTCCTTTTGCAAGCACTTCGCCAATTAAGCAACCCATTGCTGTTAAAGAACCCGACTTTTGTTCAATCATATGTATATATGATTGCTCGTCCCTACAAGCATTGAGTAAATCTAGTTGCTGACCATTTATACTCCGTAATGCATAATCCTCTAGTATTTGAATAGCAGTACTTTTGTGTTCAAAGGAAGTCTCACGTATAATTCTAGAAGCCATAACTAGCATAGCTACAGCCACATTTAATGATAATTCAGGTGTTTTAGTCCAACTATAGTCTGAGTCTTTATCCTGCAAGTCGTCGATAATATCAAAAGATAAAATTAAAAGTTCGATAGCTGCGGCAATTTTATAGATATCCTCATTCAAACAATCTGTAAATGCTTCATAATGCCAATAACATAGCTTACCAAATGAATAGCCAACTGCCTTTTTTTCTTCTTTAAATTTTTTTAGCATCAACCGTAGTTCATGATCTATTAATGCCTCGTGCTCAATTAGACTGTCTAATGCCTCATTAATTTGTTCGTCAAGCCCCTTCAATAGTCCTCTCCTCCCTTAAGTATGTTATTAAATAGTATACAGATTAATGGGAAATAATACTAGACTCCAAAATCAAAAGGGAATATTTTACATTATATCATTTACACAAAATACCGCCAAAAAGTGGCGGTATTTGTGGAAAGCACGCCATTTCTTTATTTAGGAACAGTAAAATAAGTGGCGGTATTATATTATTGACCGCCATTTTTTGGCGTGAACTCAGCATTGAAATGGCGTCCTCACTGATGATACGCTTAAATAGGTTAAGATACATTTGTATTTCGTTCGTACACTAATCTTTGATTATCAAAGCTTCAAGGTGCATCGCCGGAAATTAGAAATAAAAACTTAACCGTATCCCATGTATATAAGTTGATTGGAGAGCAGGCTGGGCGACTTCTTGGAATTGAAGTCACACTAAACGCCCATTCAAAACGGAAATCCCCTACGTTATCGTGGCGAACCATTTTATATAAGAATCATTTAAATCCATTAACAGGGAAATTCTTAAAGCACTGGGAGTGATTGAAATGAAACATGCAGTAAACGAACAAGTTTTAATACTTACAGCTAATTTTTCCTGTACAATTTTTGTGTCTGACGAAGAAATCACTATTAAAAAACCTTCGAAAGAACAGCAATATATTGAACAAATAATAATCAATGCCGAGCAACAAGCTTTTAAAGAAACATTAGCAGAGTATAAAAGCAAATCTATATTTTCAAATTTTATTTGCAATATCCCTGGATTTGAGGATACTTTTCAGCAAAAACTGGACACTTTTATTGAACAATATGGAATTATTAGAGTATCTGAAGAAAGTCTGTCTATGTTCCCTTTAGTAAGTCCATTTACCTCCGGTTTAAACATACATACACCTATAATCTATACGTCGTCAAGCTTTAGTATTATTAATGCAAGAGGCAATTGCTCTAGCATTTCATCCATTGGAAATACTGTAAATTCAGAATTAGAAATGGAAATGTCCTCTTTAGGGAAATTGACGGCTGTAAAAGAAGCAAATTGGGCACCCCAAAAATCAACTACCAATTTTACCGCTGTTTCCATTAATGACAACGGTATTTCTTTTAAAGTTACTACAGCAATTAATGCATGGAATAGATCGTCCATTAAACATTAAGAATAAAACTGGGATGGGTATGGCACTGTTATAAATTTGTGCCTCACCCTTGTTCCTTACAATTGTTCTATTTGCTATTTCAATAGTTCTTATTAGGTCGTTTTGGTGGTTCTTTCCATCGCTCTGACCGCTATCCATTACTTTGACTCCTCTATCCAACGCGTCGCTCTGCTATCTGCCATTTTGACTATCTATCGTTCCATTTCTACAGGACAACGCAGAAGCCTCATCTTTTTCTCATAAGAAAAAAGGTGCCTCAAATGAACTTTGAGACACCTCTAAATTATTAACCTTTTACATAATAAACTTCTTGGCCGCTTTCGATGATATAATCAGGCTTTGGTTTACCAGCACTTGCTTTATGACCAGCAATATGCTCAGGGCTCTTCTCCCAATTTTTCCATGCCTCTTCTGATTCCCATCGAACCACAATTAGTACTTCCTCATCACCACGTCGTACTTTTTTCACAAGTACTTGCTTATCGACAAAGCCTGGCTGTTGTTCAAGCAATGATGGACCATCTTTTTTAGCACCAAAACGCTCAACAACTTTATCCGAATTCCCTTCCGTTACGACAATACGTTTAATTTGTACAAACATATTAGTTAAAGACCTTTAGAACATCTTCCACTTTTTGAGTTTCAGAAGTTAAACCGCCACCAGATAAATACCAAACTTGTGGATCTAAATAAACGATTTTACCATTTTTCGCAGCGTTAGTAGCACCAACGATTTCGTTTTCAACTGCAGCTTTTGTACCAGACTCACCTTCTGGATTTACAGCAGCATCACGGTCAACTACGAATAAAATATCTGGGTTTATGTTACGTACATATTCAAAACTTACAGTATCACCATGTGTACTTGCTTTAATAGTTTCATCAGCGGCTTTCACACCGTAGATATCATGAATTACACCAAAACGTGAACCTTTACCATAAGCAGATAGTGCGCCTTCGCCACCTAATACGATTAACGCTTTATCTTCCGATTTAGCAGTTTTTTCGTTAATTTCTTCTACTTTTGCTTCATATGCAGTAATTGCATCAGCAACTTCTTTTTCTTTGCCAAAAATCTTACCAGCCAATTCTGTGTTTGTTTTGAATGATTCTAAGAAATTCGTATAGTCTGTCCCAACATATACTGTCGGTGCAATTTTAGATAATTCATCGTATGCAGATGCTTGACGACCAGATATGAAAATAATGTCCGGATTCATTTCAGAGATTGTTTCAAAATCAGGCTCTTTTAAAGCACCAACATTTACATAAGATTTATCAGCATATTTGCTTAAGGATTTTGGAAGTAATTTTTGGGAAACACCTGCAACTTTAACATCTAAAACATCTAAAGTATCAAGGAAACCATAATCAAATACAACCACTTTTTCTGGCATTTTATCAAGAGTTACTTCTTTAAATGTATCTTCACCATCTTTGATAGCTGGAATTGTAAGTGGATAAGCTGTCGCTTCTCCCTTTTGCTCCTCTGCAGGCTTGTTATCAGTTGAAGAATCTTTATCTTCATTTTTTGCTTCGTCTTTAGAACCGCAAGCAGCTAATACTAATAGCATCATCGCCATTAACACAGTAAATAATTTCCAATTTTTCATTGTAAAATTGCTCCTTTAAAAATTTTTTCAGATAAACATTTCCATCTATTACTTTTTTAAGAGTTAAAATACACACAAATGCGACAACCATTTTGTTCTTGAACAGGGATATCCATATCATAGATTTCCTTAAGCGCATCCGAGTTGATGATGTCATTTGTCGGGCCGTCTTTGACAACACGTCCATTTTTTAATGCGACAATATGATCAGAGTATACGGAAGCAAAGTTAATATCATGTAACACGATGACAACTGTTTTTCCAAGCTCATCAACGAGCTTACGTAAGATTTTCATGATTTGCACAGAGTGCTTCATGTCTAAATTGTTAAGCGGCTCATCAAGCAAAATATAATCTGTATCCTGCGCAATAACCATCGCAATAAATGCACGTTGACGTTGACCGCCAGATAATTCATCCAAATAATTGTGTTGAAGATCTTCTAAATTCATATATTGAATTGCTTCGTCTATCTTGAGCTCATCCTTAGGCTTTAAATTTCCTTTCGAATAAGGGAAACGCCCAAATGAAACAAGCTCACGAATTGTTAAGCGTACATTCATATAGTTTGACTGTTTTAAAATGGATACTCGCTTCGCAAATTCGTCTGATTTCCAACGACGTACATCTGATTTATCGAGTAAAACTTCCCCAGTGTCTGCATTAAGTAAACGGCTTACCATTGAAAGCAATGTTGATTTACCTGCGCCATTCGGTCCAATAAAAGATGTTATTTTCCCTGGTGCAACGTCGACACTGACATCTTGAATGACAGGCTTTTTCCCAAAATACTTGGAGAGTTCTTTTACTTGGATCATCCTGCTGACCTACTTTCCTTCAATAATAAGTAGATGAAGTACACGCCACCTACGAAATTTATAATAACGCTTAGTGTTGTATCGAAATTAAAAATACGTTCGACCATCCACTGTCCACCGACTAAAGCTACAATACTCATTACACAAGAACCTGCGATGATCACAGAGTGCTTGTACGTCTTGAAAAATTGATACGATAAATTTGCTACGATTAAGCCAAAGAACGTAATAGGTCCAACAAGAGCTGTAGAAACGGCGATTAACACCGAAGATACTATGAGCATACGCTGTACAAGCTTATCATATGGCACCCCTAGGTTAATGGCTGTATCCCGACCAAGTGACATTACGTCTAGTTGGTTCATATGACGCCAGCCATAAATAAAGGTAATGATGATAACAACACCTGCAAGCCATACTAAATCCGAATTGACATTGTTGAAGCTTGCAAACATTTTACTTTGTAAGCTTAAAAACTCATTCGGGTCTATTAACACTTGGAAGAACGTAGTTACGCTTCCTAAAAATGTTCCGACAATCATACCGACAAGCAGCAAGAAATAAATCGGACGTTTTCCTTCTTTGAACAATACACGATAAAAAATTAACGCAAAAATCACCATAGCTAAAACAGCTAGTAAGAAATTGTATTTGGCATTAATAACGAATATCGACATAGAGCCAAAGAAGAAATAGATGAACGTTTGAACCATCATATATAATGCATCCAGTCCCATTACACTTGGCGTTAAAATACGGTTATGTGTAATCGTTTGGAAGACTACAGTTGAATAGGCAATCGCAATCCCTGTTAACGACATCGCTGCCACTTTAATAAGGCGGCGTGGGAAAGCATAATGGTAGTTACCGTTAAGTTCATAAAATACATACAGTACAATGGATGCTACAGCCAAACCTAGTAAAATCAACATTTTTGTACGGTTACGCATATGCTTTCCCCCTAAATAACATAATTAGGAAGATCGCACTTCCGATGACACCGACCGTCATACTAATCGGAATTTCATAAGGGAAAATGAGTACACGCCCTATAATGTCGCAGAATAATAAGAATGACATACCTAGTAATGCTGTATGAGGCAATGTCTTCGCAAGGTTATCCCCTTTGAATAGCGAAATGATATTTGGAATGATTAAACCAAGGAATGGTATCACACCAACTGTAAGCACCACCGTCGTCGAAATAAGTCCTACTAACACTAAACCTAAATTCACAATGAATTTATAGGAAAGACCAAGATTTTTTGCAAAATCCTCACCCATTCCTGCCACTGTGAAGCGATTCGCATAAATGTAAGTTAAAATCAGCACGGGTACACTTATATATAAAAGCTCATAACGACCTTTCATCATTAATGAGAAATCCCCCTGTAACCATGCAGAAATGTTTTGGATAATATCCGCCTTATACGCAAAGAACGTTGTAATTGATGAAAGGATATTCCCAAACATTAAGCCAATAAGCGGTATGAAGATCGCGTCTTTAAACTTTATTCGATTTAATATTTGCATAAACAATAATGTGCTGGCTAAAGCAAATAGGAAAGCGAAGGAAATTTTCTGAAAGTACGTGACATTTGTGAAAAACATCACTGAAATTAGTACCCCCAACTTTGTAGCATCTAAAGTACCTGCTGTCGTTGGTGACACGAACTTATTCCTACTTAAGCTTTGCATAATTAAACCAGCAATACTCATACCGGCACCTGCCAACAAAATTGCTACAAGTCTTGGTATACGACTAATAAAAAACAGTTTAGTTTCTTCTGATTCGAAGTCTAATAGATCACTCGGTTTTATATCAACTACTCCGATAAATAGTGAAACTATAGACAGCACAACAGTTGCTATTAAAAGATATCTTTTGTTCATTGTAATCCCCGGTAGATTCATTTTTGCTCGTAACACTCATTGAAAATGATTATCATTACTCACGATTCTCATTATAAGCATGTTTCCATTCTCAGTCAACCTCCAATTGAGAATTATTCTCGTTTTATTTGAGAATCATTAAAAACCGAGCATTCTCAACAGAATATTTCCGTTTTGTACTATTCTAGATGTTGAAAATCTCTACTTTTTTTACAAAAACAAAAAGGTAATTGAGAATAAAATGCTAAGTTTTTTCTCAATCACCTTACTAAATCAATAATACCTTGGCATAATTGCGTCCAAAATCGGCTTTGTGCTTAGGCCTGCAAATGTTTTTTGTGCGAAAGCGCAGCGGCAGCAACAGATGTTCTTTGTGCGAAAGCGCAGTGCTAACGTAGCGGCAGCAGCAACAGCTTGATGTTGGTCACTTAGTCGTTTTCACAGGACGTGGCGTTCTTAGACTGAGTTCCTCTATTTCAGCGGATGTTTGGACACCCACTGAAAAGTGACTTTAAACCGCATTTATCTCTCTACCTATAGAAGGGGGAGACTTCTGTAGCTGACGCTTTACTCTCGCTACAAAACATTTGTAACTGCCGTTTCACGCTATTCGTCGAACGCCCTTGAGCCACGCAACAATAATTAAAACTATTAATATAAAACCGACATATCCCATTACTGCATATAGCTTGGCTACAAGCGTCGTAAAGCCAGCAAGACTTGCTAAAAAGCCCAAACTACCGATAAAAATGGCTGTTACCTTAAAACTAGTCTTATTAGGTTGTAAAAATCTCACCATAAATGAATAGAACATCCCCACAGCTGTATTATAAATCATCCCTAATAAGGAAAAGGACATCAACAGACCAATTAGAGGGTGAATTTCATTTGCCAAAGCTAGCATCGGTATATCAATCCCAACAATTACATTCATTTTTGCAAGAAGAGACAGGTTAACAAGTAGCATTAAAGCTCCAAGCAAAATCCCACCAATAATACCTCCCACCCCTGCCACTTTTTCATTGCGAATAGATCCACACATAACAGTTAAAAGCGAAAAACAGACACCGATATTAAAAGACAAATACAGTAAAGCAGTAACCCACCAGCTTTTAGAACTTACCTGTGCTTGTTGTGCAATGACAGCTTGTTCGACAAAGGTTAAATCCATCGTCGCTAATGAATAGATCGCTATTATCGAGACAATTGCTAGCAGATAGGGTGTAGCAATCGCAATAACGTTTATGATACTCTTCACATCCATCATAACTGTCGCTATAGTAAGTACAATCATACAAATGCTCCCCAGCCAAACTGGTAGTCCAAACATTTGATGTAACGTAGCACCTGCTCCTGCAAACATGATTACTGCTACGCCGAATAAGAAAAGCGACAGTAAATAATCCATCACCAAACCTACAGCATTACCTGAAATTTGATAAATTAAATCCTTGTGTGATGTCGTACGTAATCTTGAGCTAATTTGAGCAATGCACATTCCTACTAAGGCAAATCCAACTGTAGCAATAAGTGCACCATAAATCCCTTGAAAGCCATAGCTCGTAAAATATAGTACGATTTCCTGTCCTGATGCAAATCCCGCACCGACGATAATTCCTACATAGGCACCACCGATTTGCAAACTTTTTTTCAATCCGTTCTCTCCCCGCTTATCCTATAATCAAATATTCCTCGGCATTATTACTTTCGGAGGCTCTAACATTTGTTGCTGACGCTTTGCATTCGCTACACAAAACATTAGTTATAAGAAGTTAAACGGGCAGTACTCCCGATCCGATCCAAGGTGCAAAGCAACTAATGGGAATCGACTACCCGTAAAAACTTGATTTACTCAACTACTATTCATGAAGTTTCAATTATTGATAGACCTTCTTGCTAATTGTTAACTTATCAATTACCTTCATATTA
This sequence comes from Lysinibacillus sp., assembly GCA_032053185.1. Lineage (GTDB taxonomy): Bacteria > Bacillota > Bacilli > Bacillales_A > Planococcaceae > Lysinibacillus. The sequence continues at coordinate 5,583 of DAMBVB010000041.1, read as the reverse complement.
GGTGTATATCCAATTCCAACCGTTTGTGGTACACGAATATAACCATCCTCTACAATTACTTCAGGTGTGATGATATCCTCATACCAATAATGACTAGATCCTGCCGTATCCCCAGGCAACACAAAATTAGAGAGCGATGTTAACGCAATATTATGCGCTCGTCCGATTCCTGCCTCTAACATACCGCCACACCAAACTGGAATATTATTTTCCTTACATAAATCATGAATTCTTCTTGCTTCTGTTAATCCGCCTACACGTCCTATTTTTATATTAATAACACCACAACTACCAAGCTCTATCGCTTTTCGAGCATCTTCATAGGAGGTGATGCTTTCATCTAAGCAAATAGGCGTCTTTAACTTTCGCTGTAGCTTAGCATGATCGACTATATCATCTACAGCTAATGGCTGTTCAATCATTAATAAATTAAATGAATCAAGTTGCTGCAATACATCCATGTCGCGCAATGAGTAAGCCGAATTAGCATCTACCATCAATGGCAAATCTGGCATTTCAGCTCGAATAGCACGAATAACGTCTACATCGTGGCCAGGCTTAATTTTCACTTTTACTCGTTTATATCCTTTATTTACATGGTCTTTTAATAAATCAATTAATGCTTCTGTAGAAGATTGAATACCTACGCTAACACCTACCTCGATTTGTTCCTTAACTCCGCCTAACGCTTGAGCAAGTGATTGCTTCGTTTGTTGCGCATAAATATCCCAAATAGCCCCTTCAATAGAGGATTTCGCCATGCAATTACGACGAATAGCAGAGAACAAAGCACTGACTTCATCTGGATGCCCAACCTCTTTATGTAACAAGATGGGGATTAAGAAGTCTTCAAGCATATGCCATGTTGTTTTTACTGTCTCCTCTGTATACCAAGGCGCTACAAAGGCAACAGCTTCTCCCCATCCTACAGTTCCTGCTTGATCTATCACTTCTATAAGTAAGAGTTCTTTTTCATCAATTGTGCCAAAACTCGTTGTAAACGGTGCTTTCATAGGCATTTTTATATGTCTTACTGTAATCTGTTCTAGTTTCACAAGATTTCACTCCTTATCCTTATTATAAAGCTAATAAGGAGCGTCTGACTAATAGATAGCTATGAACATATTCCTTATTCTTTTTTACCCGAACAATTGCATAATTTTGTTCAAACAATGTCGTTAAAATAGTACGTACTTTATAACGCCAGTCCTCTGCAAGCCTAGGACTCTCCACTTTCATTTTTTGTAAAAATATTGGAATGGGTAATAAATAGGCGTCCTTATAATATAATTGCTCTTGCTGAAATTCACCATCAATATCGAGCACTGGTAAACCATCTACTGTTAAAGACCATGGTACAATTTCTTCAGCTCCTTCTTCCAGTTCATCCAGGGAATCCTCCACTCGATCACGTTCAATCCACCATTCAACAACAATTCGATCTGAAGGTAGCCCATCGTTAAAATCATCCTTGAGCGGACCATAATAATCATCTTCGTACTGAAAACTAAATGCATTGAGCTTCAAAAATGATAAATTAGCCATACATGCTTCTAGCGGATCAAATAGCCAAATCACAAGCTGAAACCCATGTTCTTTTGCATATTCCTGTTGGGCATGCTTTAATAATTCACCTACACCTTGTTCACGATATGTTTTCTCCACACCAATCATGTGTGAGTGTAAATACATTTTTCCATGTCGATAGCCAACAAAGCAGTAGTTAAAGCCAATCAGCTTTTCGTCTAAATACGCTCCAAGGACTAATCCACCATTTTGTACAACTGCTAACAATTGATGCGACGGAATAGCCTGACTCCCCCAAATACTTTCGTTCAAAATTTGTACTTCTGCAATCTCTGCAGGTGTCATTATTTTTTGAATACGCACTCTTTCTAACATTATGCTGATCCCTCCTTTGTATTCCTCGACTCCAATGCTAACAATACCGCTCTTGTAAGGATTTCTACCCCCGTTACAAGCCTCGCCTGCTTAAACTTCATCTTTGGATGATGTAGCCCTGGTGTTACCCCACAGCCTAAACCTAACATCGTAGATTTTAAATGCGGGCGTTGAACAGCATAGTGATGAAAATCTTCGCCTCCAGGTGTATGAACTGGCTTTCTTAAATTCGACAACCCGGTTGCTTGCACGATTGCCTGCTCCATAATATATTCGGCAGTTGGGTCTACCTCAGCAGCGACTATATTTGCTACTGTACGTAATTCAATTTGCACTTTATGCAAGATCTTGGAAGAATCAATAACCCTTTTTACTCCCTGTGCAAGTGCATCCATTACATCATTTTGTTGAGCTCGTATATCAATGGTGAACGACGCACTTCCAGGAATAATATTGCCGGATTCTCCTCCAGCATGGAATTTGGTCATCTTAATAGATACAGGAACCATTGGGTCTGTATGAAGCGTTCTTAAATCTTCGATAATAGTTGCGCCTACTTCAATGGCGTTTACGCCAAGATGCGGTCTTGCAGCATGGGCATCTTCTCCAATGATTTCCCCCTCTAGTAATCGAGAGGCTCCATGATACAACGCGGCACAATATGTACCGTCCTCAAGCTCATGGACAGGTCTTACATGGACACCAAATAAAAAGTCTAAATCATCAATGATCCCTTCTTTTAAAACCGATAAAGCACCTGTTCCTTTTTCTTCTGCTGGTTGAAAAATCACACGAATTGTACCGTTAAATGATGGAGCAAGCTCTTTCAAAAGTAATAGAGCACCGATTGCCATCGTCATATGACCGTCATGGCCACAGGAGTGATTCGCACGAAATTCACCATCTACTTCTTGCCATAACGCATCAATGTCCGTACGCAAACCGACTTTAGGATGACCATTTCCTACATCAACATAAAGCCCCGTACTGTTTTTAAAGCGTCTTGGTGAGAAACCTTCACGTGTTAGCAAATCAACAATATAATTCGTTGTTTCTACCTCATGCCAGCTTATTTCTGGATTCGCGTGCAAATACGTGAAAATCTCCATTAATCTTGGCCTCAAACGACTTAAAGCTTCCTTCATAGCATCCACCCCTTAAAATATCACACTATTAAGAATATTATAACGAAAATAAAAACTTTTCTATACAAAAACATTTTCCTACGCAGCAAATTAACTTCATGATAAGACTAAATGCTTTCAGACGGTAGATATATGGCTCATCGCATAATTTTGTTCTAGCTGGGGGCGTCCGATGAGCCACTTTGGTCAACAGATGTTTTTTGCACGAAAGCGTAGTGCTAACGAAGCGTCAGCAACGTGTTTTGTCTGTGCGAAAGCGAAGCGACAGCACGACGTTGGTCACGAAGGCGTTATCAAAGGATGTGATGCTCTTAGCCTTCGTTCCTACGTTTGCTCGCTTCAGTGTCTCATCTGTGACGCTGATCCCCAAGGAATTGTCCAGTCCAATCAACTTCTTTACATAGTATACATTTTAACAAATGTTAGCCCCAACTTTTGATGATGAGCCAAATAAAGGCATACTTAGAGTCCCTTAGCACCATAAAAGTGTTCTTCATTAACATTTGGATGCTTTATGCAGTTCTATCCGTTACTTTTGTTTCTAAGGACTCTTCACGAACGCCAAGGAATGATGACCAATCTCTTCGTGTTAATACAAACACTATTATCAAATGCACACCTTAATACAAAAAAAATGCAAGTACAGCTATTTGAATAACTGTACTTGCATCTGATTAATTAATACCTCGCATTGCCTTTGAAATAATTGGCGAAAGTACTAATATGATGATCCCTAAAACAATTGATAATGAGCCTAAGAAACCGAAGTATGTGAATTCACTTACCACTTCATAGACTTTTACAAGTTGTGCATTGATCGCTTGTGCCGCTGCACTTGTTAAAAACCAAAGTGACATCGTTTGTGCAGCAAAAGCCTTTGGAGCCAATTTTGTAGTAGCCGATAGACCTACTGGCGATAATAATAACTCCCCAACTACGACTAAAAAGAATGATAATACTAACCACAATGGACTTACTAAATCTGTACCACCAGATAAATACGCTGGTAGCATCATTACTATGAAGGACATTCCTGCAAAGAATAATGCATAAGCAAATTTACGTGGTGTAGATGGTTGCTTATCTCCCCACTTTAACCATAACGTGGCAAATAACGGAGCCATCGTAACGACGAATAATGGGTTTAACGATTGGAACCAAGAAGATTGAATATGGAAACTACCAATATCTAGACGTGTACGATTATCTGCATACGTTGCTAAAATAGTTGCCCCTTGTTCTTGGATCGCCCAAAACATTACAGCCGATATAAACAAAGGAATATAAGCGAGTATGCGAGACTTCTCATCCTTCGTTGTTTTGACACTGCGATACATATAAATAAAGAACACCGTCGGAATTAAAATACCTAGCGTTGTAATAATTAAACTAAAAACATTCATTGTCAGTACGCCAGTTTTGATACCAATTGCCCCAAAAATAATAATAAGTAGAGCTATAATCCCAAATCGTGTAAAGACTTTTTTACGTTCTTCAGGCATTAACGGGTTGTTTACCTGTAACCCTGCTAACCCTAAATATTTTTTCTCTGTTAATTTATAAATAATTAAACCAACAAGCATACCGATCCCTGCTAGACCAAAGCCTAGATGGAAATTATACTTTTGTCCAATTGTTCCGACAATTAAAGGTGCAAGGAATGATCCCATATTAATACCCATATAGAAAATTGAAAAACCTGCATCACGGCGACTATCTGTTTCAGCATAAATATCTCCGACAATGCTTGAAATGTTTGGTTTTAATAAGCCTGTCCCAATAACGATAAAAGCCATTGAAGCAAATAACATGCTCACACCGCCAGGTAACGCTAGCAGGAAATGACCAAACATAATGAACACGCCACCATAAAAAATGGTTCTACGTGTACCTAGTATTCGGTCAGCAATCCAACCGCCGATAATCCCTGACATGTAAACCATTGATCCGTAGACAGCCATAATTGAGTTCGCTGTTCCACGATCTAGGCCTAATCCGCCTTCATGCAATTCATAATACATAAAGAAAATCAGAATTGCTCGCATACCGTAGTATGAGAATCGTTCCCAAAACTCAGTGAAAAATAATGTAAAGAGCCCTTTAGGGTGTCCGACAAAGCCATTTTGAGGAACGGATTTTACAATTTCATCTTTAGTAGACATAAAAATATCCTCTCCCAACTTCATTATTCAATAATAATATTATTACCCAAAAGCAAGGATAAAAACTTTATTTCATCATACTAAAGCGTTTCAAAAACTTTTTCAAGAGTTTTAAAAAATGTTAGAATTTTACACCTTTTCTTAAAATTCAGCATGTTTTTTGTAAAATTGCACTAAACCTAAGTTTGCTAATTCTTTCATATCTACTAAATTACAAACCGCCGCGAAATTATTCTAAAATATTTATAGCCAAATTTTTCACTTTTTAAACAAAAAGCTTCTATAATTTCATTCATAGCAATATTTATTCGCTTTTTCGATTAGACCGTTTGTCAAATTAAGTGCAACAGTTCATCTTGAAATGCCTCGTATGC
>DAMBVB010000040.1:0-31606 GCA_032053185.1 Lysinibacillus sp. | reverse complement strand
CCGTACGTACGGTGGTTGGAGAGGTCGGGAGTTAATCACTCCCTCCTACTCGATTCCGATAAAGCCGCAAAATGTTCCGATAAAATCTCGTTATAATGTTCTTAAGTCAATCGCCATTTTTAATATAACAGCATCTTCAAAATATTGAGGATCGTAGCTTGTTAGCTCTCTGATTTTATGTAGTCTATAGGTGAGCGTATGGCGATGAATATTTAAGCGCTGGGCACAGAGCTTAAGCTGTAAATTACAGGCAAAAAAAGCTTGTAATGTTTCATGCTGTTTTGCATTCAAGCCTTTGAGTACACGTTGATGGAATGCTTGAACCTCCTCCGAATCTTGATTTTTAAAAAGAGAGAATAACTCTATATCTTCGAAATAAGTAATTTCTTTATTAATCAAGGCAAACTGTAGTGCCGTTTTAGCACCATTATAGCTATGGGGTAGCTGGGATAAATGTTGGACGGTTGGACCAACTCCAATTTGTAAGGAATAAAGCTTTTGTTGCTTTTTCCGCAATGCTTGCATTATTTGCTGCAGTGTCTTGTCCTGACAATTTGTTAGTAGAATATAGTATTCATGTAGTTGACTGTAACCTGAAAGTATAGGCTGCTTATAAAATAGATCTTCTAAAAAGAATGGGATGCTATTCTCTGTGTATAAGGGTTCATCAAAGCTGATTAGTAGGATTTGAAAAGGTGCTACTAGTGGAAAGGCTAGCTTATGGATTCGTTCCTGTAATGCTACATCTAGCTTGCTACCATGAACTAGTGCTTCAAATATATAGTCATTATTTTTTCGTTGCCATTCACTTTTTGATTCGATAATGGCTTGATATGCCATGATTTCTGTCGTTAATTGCACAAGGTTTGCGATTTCAAGTATATCCTCAGAATCCCCTGTAATCCCAATAACACCAATGACATCATCCTGATACATGATAGGCATATTAATGCCGGGCAAAGTGTTTGGATACTGATCTATATTTTTCTCATTAATAATAAGTGTCTCCTTGCTTTTGGCAACATAGCGTGCTCCTTCATGAATATTCTCAACTCTCATTTTATCGCCAGAAGCTAAAATGACACCTGTTGGACTAATGACATTAATGTTGCGACGTAATCGTAACATTGTTTGATGGACGATATCTTCTGCTAGTTTTTTCGTTAATATGTTTATACACCTCACATAAAAAAATGTCTGTTATACGACAGTTAATTTATACATTCATTATAATGTTTTCTGAATTTATTGTCATTATAATAAATGTAAGCGCTTAACTTAAAATTGTTACAGAAAGAATTATGGAGGTATAAAATGAAAGTCGTTATTAGTCCAGATTCCTATAAGGGCACTTTGTCGGCTATCGAGGTGGCTAATGCAATGCAGGCAGGAATCATGGATGTTGATCAATCGATTGAAACAATTATTCTTCCTGTTGCAGACGGTGGAGAAGGAACACTAGAATCACTTGTTACCTCGACGGATGGTCGATATATTTCACAATATGTACTTGACCCATTGGGGAGAGAGATTGAAGCGAGATATGGTGTACTTGGTGATAATGAAACATGTGTAATTGAAATGGCTAAGGCATCCGGTGTTATGCTCTTACAAGATGAAGAAAAAAATCCTGAGCTTGCATCGACGTATGGAACGGGACAGCTAATCAAGGCTGCGCTCGATGCAGGATTTAGAAAGTTTATTATTGGAATTGGCGGCAGTGCTACAAATGATGCTGGTGTAGGTATGTTAAAGGCACTTGGACTCCAATTAAAAAAAGAAGACGGCACTTTAATTTCTGAGGGGGTGTCATCATTATTAGAATTAGCTTTCATTGATGTTAGCCAGCTAGACGCTCGATTGAATGAAACGCAATTTATTATTGCATGTGATGTAGACAATCCACTTATTGGGGATTGCGGGGCAACCGCTATTTTTGGACCTCAAAAAGGTGTAAAGGAGCACCAAATAGCCTGTTTTGATAGCTGCTTAAAGCAGTTTGCGGATATTGTTGAAAAACAGTTTAGCATTCGACTACATGACTTCAAAGGGGCGGGTGCGGCAGGGGGAATGGGAGGTGCATTAGTAGCCTTTTTAAACGGTAGCTTTCATGCGGGTATCGATATTGTGATAGAAGCAGTACAGCTAAAAAAGCATTTAGAAAGTGCTAGGTTTGTTATTACGGGTGAAGGCAAATCAGATCGACAAACATTGCATGGAAAAGCGCCATTAGGGGTAGCGAAGGCAGCAAAATTAGCAAACACACAGGCTATTTTATTGTCGGGTGCTATTGATGAAATTGATAAGCCTGCGCTTCTTAACTATTTTACTGTTGTTGAGTCATTAGTAGATGAGAAGATTAGTGTTCAGCAGGCAGTGCTAAAGCCGTATGAATTTATTCGTCTAAAAACAAAAAGGATTTTTGAGTATTACGTACAAATGGGGGATGAGTAAATGTTGTTCATCATTATTTTAATTGGGGTATTGTTTGTTGTATTGGGAACAGCGAAGTTAAAGCTTCATCCGTTTTTGGCATTATTAATAAGCGCATTCTTTGTTGGAATTGTTTCGGGCATGCCTTTATTAGCAGTGGTTGAAAGCATTAACACCGGCTTCGGTGGGTTAATGACAAGTATTGGTTTAGTTATTATAGCAGGTACAATAATTGGTTTAATATTAGAAAAATCAGGGGCTGCTTATCGAATGGCAGAAGTGGTATTACGAGTTGTTGGTCCAAAGCGTCCTCAATTAGCGATGTCATTAATCGGTTATATCGTCTCAATACCAGTCTTTTGCGATTCAGGCTTTATTATTTTATCGAGCTTACAGAAATCTTTAGCTAAGCGTGCTAATGTAACAATTGCTTCGATGGCTGTAGCTTTAGCGACAGGACTTTTCGCTACACATGTATTAGTACCTCCAACACCAGGGCCGATTGCTGCAGCTGGAAATATTGGTGCGACAGATTATCTAGGAACAGTTATTGTTATCGGGTTGATCGTAGCAATTCCAGCAACATTTGTAGGGTATTTATGGTCGGTGAAAGTAGCGACAAAAATTCGCGTACCAGAAGATGAATTAGCAGCATTAGATTATGAGGAAGTCATAAGATCTTTTGGTAAAATGCCATCAACGTTTAAAGCATTTTTACCTATTGTACTACCTATCGTATTAATTGGTATTGGTTCGATTGCTGCATTGGTTGGTGATCCAGAGTCAACATTAAATGTGATTTTCAGATTTCTAGGATCTCCAACAGTTGCTTTATTTTTAGGTGTTTTAGCAGCGTTTTTATTATTACCGGAAATTGGTGAAAATACGTTAACTGGTTGGATTGGTGAAAGCTTAAAAGAAGCAGCTCCTATTTTATTAATTACTGGAGCAGGTGGTTCATTTGGTACAGTAATAAAAAATGCTGGTGTTGGGGAAATACTACAGGAAATGGATTTAGGTATGTTTGCTTCAGGAAGCCTATTCCTCATTGTACCATTTATCATAGCAGCAGCACTGAAAACAGCTCAAGGGTCTTCAACGACAGCACTTGTTATTACATCTACACTTGTAGCACCAATGCTAGCTACACTCGGAATTGGGGGAGCGATACCGTTAGCATTAGTTGTCATAGCGATAGGAGCAGGGGCAATGACAGTTAGCCATGTCAATGATAGTTTCTTCTGGGTGATTACACAGTATAGTGGAATGGAAGTGACGCAAGCCTACAAAGCGCAAACAGTAGCAACTTTACTACAAGGGCTAGTCACGATTGTCATAACAATGATCTTATGGTGGATTTTAGTTTAACTTCTTTTCAGCAACTGTTTATGAGCGAAAGCATTAGTGTCAGCTTCAGAAGCAAGTACAAAGCCGTATCTAGACGCAATTGCGCTGAGACATAATTCATTAAAGAGAGCAGCCCATGGGAGGGCACTGGAAAAGTCGATTTGCCACAGAAAATGTGATGCAAATCGACTTTTTTGAGTCTATAAATCTAACAAAAGATAGATTTATAATATAAAAAATGAATTTCTTTAGTTTTTCAGTGTCCTCGCCCATGGTTAGCTCTCTTTTTGTATAATAGAAAAATAGAAAGGAAGTTAGTAAATGAAAAGATTAATAGTAGTGCTTCTTTGTATTTTTTTATTAGCAGGCTGTACAGAGACCTTAAATAAGGAGAAAGTATCCGTCACTGCGGGACATGAAATGCGCGTACATTTTATTGATGTAGGACAAGGAGATTCGATTTTTATTGAATCCCCAAACGGCAAGACAATGCTTGTTGATGGAGGTGTTAAAGGAGCTGGACAAAAGGTTGTTTCTTATTTGAAGGAGCTTGACGTAAACAAGCTCGATATAGTGGTCGCCACCCATCCTGATGCAGACCACATTGGTGGTTTAATTCCTGTATTAAATTCGATAGATATCGGACAATTTTATGATTCAGGGAAGGTACATACATCTCAAACCTTTGAAGAGATGCTAACACTTATTGACACGAAGAATATACCTTATAATGTTCCAAAAACAGGTGACAGTATAGCGTTTGATGATGCTATTCATGTGAAGGTGTTAAACGCCAATGAACATGCAACAGATAATAATGATGCATCCATTGTCTTAAAAATTGTCTATGGCAATGTATCATTTTTATTAACAGCCGACGCGGGGATAGCGTTAGAAAAAGAGATGATGAAGGACGATGTGAAAGCAACAATCTTAAAGGCAGGTCATCATGGCTCTAACACGAGTAGCTCTGTGGAGTTTGTTCAGGCAGTGCATCCCGAGGTAGCAATTTTAAGCTATGGAGAGGGAAATAAGTATGGTCATCCTCATACTGAAGTAGTGGCGCGTTTACAAGCAATTGGCAGTAAAATTTACGCAACGGCAGAAGCGGGAACTGTTATTGTATCAACAGATGGGGTAAACTATGACGTGAATTCGAAAGAAATGTTAGGAACAAATGTCTCAACATCAAAAGGAACGAGTGAAAATGTCTCAACACCAAAATCAACTAGTGCAAGTGTAGAGATTGTTAGTAAGGACTTAATCGAAGAAATTGTAGGTATTAAAAATAATGGTAATGAAGCAGTGTCCTTAAAAGATTGGCAGCTTATATCGATTGAAGGGAATCAAGTTTTTAACTTTCCAAATGTGACATTGCAGCCAGGGGAGACGATTTATGTCACAAGTGGCTCAAATGCACGAGACGGTCAAAATTATTTAAAGTGGACAAAGAAACAGATTTGGCTGAATGAAGGGGATGCTGCTCAATTACGTAACGCGAAAGGGGAACTTGTTAGTGGGCTCGACTAAATACACCTTAGACCGTATTGAAGATGGGTATGCAGTTTTTTTAAGGTACCCAGAGGAAGAGGAACAGCTAATCATTTTACAATCTGTCATGAATAAGGCAGTACGGGTTGGCGATCGCGTGCTAATTGAAGAAATTGACGGCATCTACCAAATAGAAATTTTAAAAGAAGAGACTGAACAAAAAAGGGTAGAAATACAAAGCCTAATGGATAGATTGCGTAGGAAAAATCAATAGTTTTAGAATGAAGAAAGAGACTAAGATAAGGATCATTACTAAAAGTTGGGGTGGCATTTGTTAAAATGGATACCATATAATATGTTGATAGAAGTGGAGGCTGGGCGACTCCTTGGGGTCAGATCACCCTGCAGCGAAGCAAAGCGACAGCTACAAAGCGCCCAGCTGGAACGGAAATCAACTTTACGTTATGGGATAAGAAATGCCTAAAACGCTATGCTAAATATTTTGAATATATGCTAAAATAATTATACTAATAGGAAGCTAGGAGCTGACACAATGTCAATTAACACCATTATTTTTGATTTAGATGATACGCTATTATGGGATAAAAAGTCCGTCAAAACAGCATTTGAGAAAACGTGTGAATATGCAGCAACTATACATAATGTAAATCCAGCTGAGCTAGAGGAAGCAGTGCGTAAAGAAGCACGTACACTTTACGAAGGCTATGAAACATATGATTATACGGTGTTAATCGGCATTAACCCATTCGAAGGACTTTGGGGAACATTTGATGATCCAACAGATTCTTTCCAAAAAATGAAAAATATCGCACCAGGCTATCGTACAGAAGCATGGACAAAAGGCTTAGCAGCTCTTGGCATAGAGGATGCTCAACTAGGGGCGGAGCTAGGGGAGCGCTTTGTGGCAGAGCGTAAAGTGTCTCCATTCTTATATGAAGATACTTTTGATGTGCTAGATAAGCTGAAAGGAAAGTATCAACTCGTATTACTGACAAATGGAGCACCAAGTTTACAAAATTTAAAGCTAGAAATTACACCAAAAATCGCGCCATATTTTGACCATATTATTATCTCTGGGGACTTTGGTAAAGGGAAACCAGATGCCTCTATTTTCGAGCATGTAATGGAGAAAGCAGGTATAACAGCAGACGATGCGGTAATGGTTGGAGATAATTTAAACACGGATATTTTAGGCTCATCCCGTGTTGGTATGCGCAACGTTTGGATCAATCGTGAAAACAATGTACCAAATGGTGTTGTCACGCCAACATATGAGGTTGATTCTTTAACTGCATTATTAGAACTTGTGAATAAGCTATAAGCAAAAATGTACTGATCCATCAAAGGAGCAGTACATTTTTTGTTTCTTGAAGGTTTTCAAAACAAATTTAGGTTTTGTCGAAATTTTACGATCATTTTATCAGAAAAAAACTTTATCACTGTAGAGTCTTTGATTTTAAAGCCTCAAAAACAAAAAAGCAGAGAGAATTTGTCCTCTCTGCTTATTAATCAATTTATTATTATAGGTTAATCGCCTTTACTTCATCAATATTTTCAAGCTTTGCAACGAATGTTAAATCTTCTTCTGTTACAACATTGTCGATTGTTAGCATCATGACTGCTGTACCGCCAACTTGAGCACGACCAACTTGCATTGTTGCGATGTTTACATCTTTTTCTGCTAGCTTCGTTGCTACGCGGCCGATTGCACCTGGTTTGTCAGTGTTTTTAATGTAAAGAAGGTGACCTTGTGGAATAACGTCAACAACATAGTCTTCTACTTTCACAATACGTGCGCCTAAACCATTTAATAATGTCCCAGCAACTGTGTGTGTTTCGTTCACTGTTTTAATTTCAATCGTAATTAAGCTAGTGAAGCCTTTAGCAGTTGTTGTTTTATGCTCATTAATTTTCATGCCGATACGTTCAGATAGGTAGCGAGCATTTACGTCATTCACATGATTACCATGGTTTTTAGCTAATAAGCCTTTTAACGCGTTTGACGTTAATGGACGAACATCATAATTTGCTACGTCACCAGCATAAGATAAGTTGATTTCTTTCACAGGCTCAGTTGTAAGCTGAGATAAGAATGCACCAAGTTTTTCAGCTAGTTCAAAGAAAGGCTCAACTTGTGCAAGCAACTCTTTTGGAATAGATGGCATGTTCACTGGGTTAGTGACAGTACCTGTTTTATAAAATTTAATGATGTCGTTTGAAACGTCAACCGCTACAGACTCTTGTGCTTCAATTGTAGATGCACCTAAGTGAGGTGTTGCGATTACTTGTGGTAAAGTAAGTAGTTTGTGATCTGTTGCTGGCTCAGATACGAATACGTCAAGTGCAGCTCCCGCTACTTTACCTTCTACGATTGCATCATATAAATCATCCTCATGGATAATACCGCCACGTGCACAGTTAATGATACGCACGCCATCTTTCATCATAGCGAATTTTTCTTTGTTAATTAGGTTGCGTGTCTCAGGAAGAAGTGGTGTGTGTACAGTAATGAAATCTGCAGCTGCACAAATTTCTTCAACTGTTGATTTTGTTACCCCTAACTCTTTAGCGCGTTCATCTGTTAGGAATGGATCGTATGCCATAACGTTCATGCGTTGACCTTTTGCACGATAAGCAACTTCCACACCGATACGCCCGAAGCCTACAACGCCTAGAGTTTTATGTTTAAGCTCAACCCCAACATAAGATTTACGATCCCATTTCCCATTTTTAAGTTTATTGAATGCTTGTGGGATGTGACGAGCAAGTGAAGTCATCATGGCAATAGTGTGCTCAGCAGCAGAGTTAGTGTTACCGTCTGGTGCATTCACAACGATAATGCCGTGTTCAGTTGCAGCAGTTAGATCAATGTTGTCTACACCTACTCCAGCACGTCCGATAAGTTTTAAGTTTTTAGCCGCTTCAATTACTTCACGTGTTACCGTTGTTTGAGAGCGTACTAGTAAAACATCTACATCCGCAATTTTTGCGATTAATTCTTCTGGTGCAAGACCAGTATCAACGATGATGTTTAAGTCTAAATCTTGTTCTTGTCGTAGCGGGAAAATACCATCTTCACTTAGTGGGTCAGCGATAAATACGTTAATTGTTTTTGTTGCAGTAGTCATTTGTAATTAGCTCCTTTTAAATAAAATTGTTAGTTTTATATACGAAAAAGTCTGAATTTTGTAAAACGAAACGTCTTACAGATGCAAACAATCTCCATTTTGCCTTGGCGTAATTGTAGCCGACGCTTTGCTTTCGCTACGCTTTCACGCAGATAAACATTGCGTCCGGATTTTGAATTGAGCTCGCACAATTCATCCCTTTGAAAATCCGTGACATCCGCCAGAGGCTCTATCTTCATTTTGTAAGTGTTACAAAATAAAGATAAAAAAGCCTTCCACCCCTTACAAACACAAAGATTGTGTTGTAAGGGGCGAAAGGCTGAATAAACATTGGTTCGCGGTACCACCCTTAATCACTGCTTGAAAGATTGCTAGCAGTCTTAGCTATATGCGTAACGTGCATGTGACGGATAAGCTTACTTTGGAGGTGTTCGGCTTATCTATTCAGGAGTGGAACTATTATCGTAGAAATCACTGATTTACACCAACCATCAGCTCTCTTTGGATTTTCTTGCGACTAGCGTGTCTCCGTCGTTATATTTTCGTGGGATTAAATTTGTTAACATCATAATCCTTATTGTTCACCTTTGTCAACAATATTTCTGAAAAAGATTAAAAATATTGACTTTGAAAGTCTGAGGAATAGCTAAAAACGAATATTAACTTGTTTTTAATTAATTATTATTCGTCTTTTAGAGAAGGACAATGAAAGCGCTACCGATAGATGTTAAGTCAGATTACATGGGCGTTTAACAAATATTTGAGGTCGAAAATTATACGGGAATATATGGGTATTAAATGGACTATGCGAATGGAAATTTTCGTTGTTGAGTGGAGGAAAGCGAACATTTTTTTCTTGTCACATTTTTGTCGAATTTACAATGTGTAGAAGGTAAAGTGAGAATGTAAGTAGATGGTTGGTTAAAGTCTCGGGCCGAAAAAGTGATCAGGTGCCGTGGAAAATCGCTCCGGTAAGCCGAGAAAGTGATCGGGTGCCACGGGAAATCGCTCGGGTAAGCCGAGAAAGTGATCAGGTGCCACGGGAAACCGCTCGGGTAAGCCGAGAAAGTGATCGGGTGCCACGGGAAACCGCTCGGGTAAGGCGAGAAAGTGATCGGGTGCCACGGGAAATCGCTCCGGTAAGGCGAGAAAGTGATCAGGTGCCACGGGAAACCGCTCGGGTAAGCCGAGAAAGTGATCGGGTGCCATGGAAAGTCGCTCGGGTAAGGCGAAAAACTGCTCAGGTATTATAGACAATTGGGTACCAAAATATCCTTTTACAGACGAGGAAGAGGTACTAAAAAAGAGCATCACCACAAATGGATGATGCTCTTTTTTCTTATTGAACTTCAGCGATCTTAACGATTTGTTCCTCAATCTGCTCTTTTGACCAACCATTCTCTTCAACAAAGAAGTTGCGTTCTGCACGGCGGCATTCGTCTGAACAGCTACGCATATAGAAGGCCTCATGCTTTTCCTCGCAAAGCATTAATTTATGACATTCAGGATTTGCACAGTTTGTATAACGTTCTGTCGGTTCTCCAGTGAAGAAATCCTTACCGACAATCACATGCTCAACCTGATTTATCGGTACACTACGACGTCGATCAAAGACGAACATTTGTCCATCCCATAGTTGACCTTTTACTTCAGGATCTTTAGCATACGTGGCAATTCCACCGTGTAATTGACCAACACTTTCTCCATAGCCTTGACGTTTTAACCAGCCAGAGAATTTTTCACAGCGAATACCACCTGTGCAGTAAGTTAAGATTTTCTTGCCAGTAAAATCTTCCTTATGAGCTTCCATCCAAGCAGGTAGGTCACGGAAATTTTCAATATCTGGACGCACGGCACCACGGAAATGTCCAAGGTCAAATTCATAATCATTACGTGCATCAATAACTACCGTATTATCCTCCTGCATACGTTCCATAAATTCCTTTGGAGATAAATAATCCCCTGTTATTTCTAAAGGATTAATATCATCGTTTAAACCAAGGTGTACAATCTCTCGACGAGGGCGCACATGCATCTTTTTAAAAGTATGCCCTTCAGCTTCATCAATTTTCCACATAATGTCGCTAAAACGAGGGTCTGCCTTCATGTGATTCATGTATGCATCTGTTTGCTCGACTGTACCTGAAACCGTTCCATTAATTCCCTCGTATCCAACTAAAATACGACCAAGAAGTCCGATTTCTTTACAAACTGCTAAATGTTCCTCTGCGAATGCTACAGGGTCTTCAATAGCTATATATTTATAATAAAGTAATACACGATAGTCTTTCTGTGTCACAATTATTAACCACCTTTAAATCAATATTCGTCATCAAATATAGCATATTAATTCAATTTTGCGTAGGGAGAAGGAGTTTTCTAAAAAAACACGAATAGTACATAGTGAATGACTATTCATATTAGGGGGTGTTGGGATGGAATTTTCAACGATTACATTAGAAAAATTAGAACGACGTGCAACATTAACATTAAATCGACCACATGCCATGAACGCCATGGACGATGTGATGATGCGTGAACTAGCAGAATGCTTTGAAGCACTACAGCAAGAGCGAGAAATACAAGTTCTCGTTATTCGCGGCGAAGGGAAAGTCTTTTCGGCAGGTGGCGATATTAAAGCGATGCTAGATCCAAATAAGCCACTTAATATTAATGAGGCCATGGTTTATTTAACACGTATTGTCAAGGCATATTATCAGCTACCGATGATCGTCATTGCAGCTGTTCATGGGGCATCAGCTGGATTAGGTTTTAGTTTAGCGCTAGGGGCAGACATAGTTGTGGCATGTGAAAATAGTAAGCTCGCTATGAATTTCATAGGCATAGGGCTCATCCCTGATGGTGGCGGACATTTCTTTATGAAGGAACGTGTAGGTACTATCAAAGCTAAACAAATGATTTGGGAAGGTAAGGTATTAACTGCATCGGAAGCACATGATGAAGGATTAATTGACTACGTTGCACCAGACGGGACTGTTTTTGCGATTGCTGACCAACTTGTTGGAAAAATGCTGGCCTCTCCAATTGCATCGATGATTACGACTAAAAAAATTCTACATGCTCAAAATTTACCGCAATTAGAGAGTGTTTTATCAATGGAAGCAGCGGGGCAAGCAGCGATGCGTAAAACGGCCGATCATTTAGAGGGAATCCATGCGTTTGTAGAGAAAAGAGCACCTGCTTTTGTAGGGAAATAGAGGAACTCAGTCTAAGAACGCCACGTCCTGTGGCAACGACTGAGTGACCAACATCATGTTGGCCTAAAAGGCGCGTAGTAAAGCTTACTACGTGCCTTTTACTTTTAGACATGGAATAAAATTAATTTGCCTGAGGAGTTCACAAGGCGATGAGTTTTGTTGGCTACACCTTTTTCTTCGATTTGTTGTAGACCATTGATTTTTGCAGCCTCATCGTTTTCGAATGTCCATGTTTCATCAAACAATGTCTCCCCAGTTTTTTCAAAAGCTGTAAAACGATAATTCTCCATACAAACCCCACCCTTTACTTAAATATATTTCTATTATACATAGAAGATTTATAAACTTCACGGTAAACTAGCGAATATTTTGATAAATTACGAAAGTTGTGGAAAATTTAAGACGATGAATATTCTTTGAATACATTTTTCATCAAGCGGGAAGTATGATAAAATAGAACAAATATTCGGTTTCGGCGTGATTCACGAATGTAAAATGAGACAAATAGCAGTTGGTAAATTACTGAAGTGGTTCTGATCCTGAATAATTTACTGTATTGGGAATGAATAGATTATTTATTACTTGAGGTGATTGGATGTCAACAATTCGTTTTTTCCATATGGCAGATTTACATTTAGATAGTCCCTTTAAGGGCTTATTTGGTTTATCTGAGCAAAATTTTAAAAAGATTCGAACAAGTACTTTTGAAGCTTTTGATAAAATTATTCAAAAAGCTATGCAGGAAAAACCTGATTTTTTACTGATTGTCGGTGATATATATGATGGGGAAAATCGAAGCTTACAGGCACAAAGACGATTTCAAGAGGCGATGGAAAAACTCTTTCAGCATAATATCCCGGTCATTTTAAGCTATGGTAATCACGATCACTTAAATGGTGCTTGGACACGCTTTGCTTTACCGAGCAACGTTTATGAGTTACCGGCAGAAACAAGTGTTGTGCAATTAAACATACGCGGTCAACAAGTTAATATTTATGGCTTCAGCTATCGTGAGCGTCATATAACGAAATCAATGATTGATAGTTATCCTGTTGCACAGGACCAGCATGCTATTCATATTGGTATGCTTCATGGTAGTGAAGCAAGTGATACCTCACATGCTGTTTATGCCCCGTTCACAAAAGATCAACTTCTTGAAAAAAACTATCATTACTGGGCTTTAGGGCATATTCATAAACGACAACTTTTACATCAAAATCCACCAATTGTTTATCCAGGCAATATTCAAAGTCGACATCGGAAGGAGCAGGGGATAAAGGGCTTCTATGACGTAAGCTTGTCACAAACCTCTTCTGATTTGGAATTTGTACCGACATCAGCTATTGTTTATAACGCGGTAGAGGTGGATTGTACGAATGTGTTTCATGCAAATGAACTCCTAAAAAAATGTGAGGAAGCATTAATGCTTAATCGCGAGGAGTATGGGGCATCTGTTGTTGAGCTTCATTTAAAAAATATAGATGAACAATCACAATCTTTATTTGAACATGCTACAGTTGAAGCATGGCTAGAAACAATTCGAGAAGCTGAGGATGGGATTGAACCGATGTGCTGGGTACAAAAGCTCGTGATACATCAAAAGTCCGTATTATATGAGCATACTGCTGCGACCAAATCAGTGATGAATTTAATAGAGCAATGGGATATTTCTGAATGGAAGGATATTTTAAAGGAACTATACCAACATGCTGGTGGTGCAAGACTGATCGAGCCCTTAACAGAACAGGACATTAAAAGTTTAACACATAACGCGCAAGAATTATTAGCAGAAGAAATTCAAAGGGCGTGAAGACATGCTAACGATACAAAAAATCCAAATTTATGGCTTTGGCAAGCATGAAAACATCACCATTACTTTACATGAAGGTGTTACCATTTTTTATGGTATGAATGAAGCGGGTAAAACAACCATTCAACAGTTTATTTTACAAATGCTTTTCGGATTTCCTACGAGACAGCAGACGCAACGTAAATATGAGCCAAAAGTATCGACTAAATTTGGTGGTCAGCTGACGATTTGGCATCCAACGTATGGGCAATGCACGATAGAACGTATGAAAGGAAAGGCAGCTGGAGATGTTACCGTTTATTTAGAAGACGGAACAGTTGGGCATGAAGAGCTTTTAGCAAAACTATTATATGGGTATTCAAAAGCCTCCTTTGAGTCCATTTTCTCCTTTTCATTACATGAGCTACAGGGCATCGAGAAAATGTCAGAGGAAGAGCTGACACATTTGCTGCTTGCCTCTGGGACAACAGGTATTCAACAGCTATCGTCCCTAGAAAAGAAATTGGACAAAGAAGCTGGTGAGCTTTTTAAAAAAACAGGCAAAGTGCCACTTATTAATCAAAAATTGGAGCATTTAAAAAAGCTAGAACGTACAATTAAACAAGAGCAAGGTAATATGCAGACTTTTGAGGATAAATTAGTACAATTACAACAGCTCGATCAACGGCTAGAGGAGTTATATAGTCAGCAAAAAACACAGCAGCAAAATTGGCAGCAACTCACAATTCTTCAGCAGGCTATGCCGCTTTTAAAACAGCAAAAAGCTTTCGAACAGACGCGAAAAGGCTATGAACATGTGCAGTTTCCACCGGAAGGGATCCGCCGTTATGAGCAATTAAAAGATCGTCTTATGCATGAAACACTACAACTACAGCAGCTGAAGGAGCAATATCAGGAGTTACAGAAAAAGCTACACTTAACGGTGGACGAGCAGGCTATTACTGAAATGTCTCGACTTTTGAATAAGGAAGCGACGTGGAATCAGTTAGTTGTGAAAGAACAGCACTTAATGGATGAGCTGTATTTAATCGAGCAAGAAATAGAAGCACAGTTTCGTTTATTAGGTGTTCAGGAAAAAACAGCACAGGATATTTTGCTTGAGAAAACAGTATCATTACAGCAAGAGGAACAGTTTCAACAACAGTTAAGCCTATTAGAAGAAGCAGAAGAAGAGCTGAAATTTCATTTACGTTCGTTGGAGCAACTACAGGCAGAATTAGCTACAATTGCTCAACTAAAACAACAGCTTCAGCAGGAGTCATTATCTAAAGAGGAAGAACATATTTTAGCACAGTGGCCTCAACGTAAGCGAAAGCTTGAACAATTGCGTTATGGAAGGTCACAACGCTCAAAACAACAACCAAGTGTTTTTATATTTATGGTGTTAGCCATAAGTATGCTTTCGTTTATCTACGGTGTTATGGAAAAAAATGTGGCTGTAATCGTTGTAGGAGCGGTTATGTCGCTGATCATTATTTTATATTTGAAATTTGCTAGACAAGCACATGAAGCGCCGAGTAAACAACAAAGTCAGCAAATACGTGAGTTAGAGCAGGAGGAACATATTGCTCAAGCCATCCTGCTGAAAAAACAAAAGCTTGAAGATCGCTTGCTACATGTAAATGAGCAACAGCAAGAAAAAGAACGCCAATATGTGAAACTTGAATATAAAATTCAGCGGGCTGAGCAGGTGAGTGAAGAGGCTACTCAGTCGCTTCAATATTTTTTAGGGCGCTATCGGCTAGAGGGAAATATACCGAAAACATTATTACCAGAGCTGTTTATGCGCATTCGTGGTACTCAAGAGTTGGCAGCAAAAAAGAAGAGTACATCTACTCTTCTACAAATGGTATTAGCGGAGAAAATAGAGCTTCTAGATCAAGTACAGCGCGTCTTGCATGCGGAGTATAGTGAGCAAGAAATCTTTATGCATTTACGTAATACATTCCTTACTTTACAGCAGGAGCAACAGATAGCTCAACAAGCAACAGAGCAATTGACTAGTCTGCAGACCAAAATTCAAGGAGTGCAATCTCATATAGATAGCTATGAGTCTGAAATTACTCAGTTATTTAATGCTGCGAATGTTCAATCAGAGAAGGTTTATTATGAAACGCATGAACAATTTGAGCAGCAACAAAAAATCACAACAGAACTTCAAGCCATTCAGGGTCAGCTAGTCTCGCTGAAGGTAGACAGCGAACAGTCATTAATAGACGAGCAACAGCTTAAAGAAAAACTGCATGCTTTAGAAGAAGAGCGTAGCGCAATGCAGGTTGCCATAGATCATTGCTTAGAACAACGAGCGACACTACAAATCCAAAAGGAGAATCTTCTAAATGACGAGAAATATGGTCAATTGCTTCAACAATTTGAAGAGGAGAAATCCATTTTGCAACAACTAATAGCGCAATGGGCTACAAAAAAAGCATTAGCTACTGCGATTCATGAAACATTGTTCCGCCTAAGAGAAGAAAAATTACCATCTGTTTTGACTGAGGTGAATGCGCTATTTAATATGTTAACAGGTGGACGTTACGAGAAGCTTTTCATTAATGATGAAGGCTATTTTGTTACACAGGATGTTTCTGGATTACGTTATCAAATGGCAGAATTATCACAGGCCACGAAGGAGCAGGCTTATATTTCGTTGCGCATGGCACTAGCAAAAACACTGACAACTTCTGCTCCATTTCCATTTATTATGGACGATCCTTTTGTCCATTTTGATCGAAACCGTACAGACAAAATGGTACAATTAATGAAAGAAGTAGGATATGAACGTCAAATTTTATATTTTACTTGCCATGACGCGATGCTCGAACATTGGCAGAAAGACCAAATAGTCGATGTAGGAGCACTAGCAAATGAAAGGGGAGTGGCGTCAACATGAAGGGTATTACGACGCTCCAGGTTGGAGAATCAGTTGATCAATTTTTATTAATTAAACAGGCGACAAAAGGAGTTACCACAGTTGGAAAGCCATTTATGTCACTGTTATTACAAGATAAAAGTGGAGATATTGAGGCAAAGCTATGGGATACAAATGAAGATCATGAAAAAATGTATCACGCTGAGGCAATTGTCCGTGTAGGTGGAGAAATTCATGACTACCGTGGCAAAAACCAATTGCGTATAAAATCCATCCGTGTAGCAAAACCAGAGGAGGGAATTGCAATAAATGATTTAGTTCCTTCCTCAGCAACTCCAAAAGAAGAATTATATGAAGAGTTGACGCAATTTTTCTTTGATATTAAAAATCCGAATATATCTCGAATTACACGTGCAGCTATAAAAAAACATCAGGATGCTATTTTAGTATATCCAGCTGCAACGAAAAATCATCATGACTATGCGTCTGGTCTTCTGGATCATATGGTGTCCATGTTAAGACTAGGAAAAGCAATTGCTGATTTATATCCTACATTAAATCGAGATCTGTTATATGCGGGGATTATTCTGCATGATGTCGGAAAGGTTGTTGAGCTATCAGGGCCTGTTGCAACCATGTATACGGTTGAGGGGAATTTACTTGGCCATATTACGATTATGGTCAATGAAATTGCCAAGATTGCTAGTGAACTAGCAATCGAGGGCGAGGAAGTCATGCTATTGCAACATATGGTGCTATCTCACCACGGTAAAGAAGAATGGGGCAGCCCGAAAAAACCAATGATTCAAGAAGCGGAAATCTTACATTATATTGATAATATTGATGCAAAGATGAATATGCTAGCACGAGCATTAGGCAAAACAACGCCGGGCGAATTTACTGAGCGACTATTTCCGCTTGATAATCGATCGTTTTATAAGCCGACTATTAAGTAAATATAGATTAGGGCTCATCTCCATAGGTTGGTGAGTATATTTTTCTTCATTAGTAGATGTTACTATATAAAAAGGGTTACGCCTGTATCGGCGTAACCCTTTTTCATATAGTAAAGTAACAACTAGTAAGATTATTTTTCAGTATCTTTGTCGTCTTTACTTTCTTTAGCTGCTTTTTCTTCAGCTTTCTTAGCTGCTTCTTCTTGAGCTTTAGCTTGCTCCTCACTTGTTGTTGTAAGGGCTTCAATAGCAGATTTTAATTCTTTATCAGATGTTTTTACATCAGCATCTTTTGCCATTTTTGCAATGATATCTTTAAGAACTTGTTGATCCTCACCTGTGCTCACTAATTTAGATATCATTTGCGTACGGATGTTTTCTTCTTCGTCTTTGAATGAGCCAACACCTTTTACATCACGCTTTTCCGTAATTTCAATAACGTGGTAACCAAAACTTGATTGAACTGGTTCACTTAAAGTATTTAAAGGAAGGGCATAAGCAGCATCATTAAATTCGTCTACCATTGCGCCAACAGAGAACCAACCTAGCTCTCCGCCTTTTTCAGCAGAGCCAGTATCCGTTGAGTATTCTTTTGCTACATCTGCAAATTTAGCGCCGCCTTTAATTTTGGCAATGACTTCTTTAGCTGTTTTCTCATCTGCTACTAAAATATGACGACCATTTAACTCTTTTTTCATTTGCTCATAATGTTTTTTTATATCTTTTTCTGTAAAAGCTTTATCTTTTAAAGCCTTTTCTGAAAGCAGCTGAACACGTAAAGTCTCTTTAAAGCCATCTTTCGTTAAGCCATATTGAACAAGAGCTTGGTCAAAGTCATCACCGAATTGTGCAGCAGTATTGTCATAAGCCTCTTTAAGTTCTTTATCTGATACTTTATATTTATCAGCTAATAATTTTTTAGTCACCATTTGTTGAATTACATGAGAACCTGTTAAAGTTTTTGCCGATTCGTTAAAGTCAGCAGTTGAAATGTCACCTAATTTAGAAGTAACAACTGCTTTACTATCTCCTCCGCTACAAGCACCAAGTGCTAATACCGAAGCAGCTAATGTTAAAGATAAAACTGTCTTTTTCATAGTGGATTTTCTCTCCTTACATGGTTTCGTCCATTTTTTACTATAACATAAACGATTTAAAAACAAAATGGTTCCCCCTTGAGTAAAGCCTATATTTCAAATTTTCAAGCGCATAGGATATAGAAAAGAAAGGGGGTGAAGTTATGAGCAGCGGAGGATATGGTGGCGGCGGCTACGGCTCAGGCTTTGCTTTATTAGTTGTGTTATTTATTTTATTAATTATCGTTGGTGCAGCGTTCCTATACTAATTAATAAAAAAAGACGAAAAGCTAAGGGTTTTAGGTCCTTAGCTTTTTTTAACAACGTATGGCATTCACGTTGCACGCTAGAGGTCACGTCCGTAAAAAAAGGATTGGTCAGACTGAGTCGTTACATAAGGATCCAAATTACCTCTATACATGCACAAGGGCGGGAATGCACTTTTTTCTTAACTATACTGCATATAAAACTTCAATATAAAATGAGACAAGTAAAATTGTTATAAGTATATTGATAGTTCGGAATACTTTTGGTTGTTTTTCTTCGGGAATGTCACGTCGCATACATAGCGCATAAGTCATGCGGTTTATTTGAAATAAATAGAATACCGAGAATAGAACTACAATCATTAACAGCAAATCTATTCCTCCCCTCTTTGGAGTATTAATAGCATAACAAAAAAAGTCAATAAAACACAAGTACAAGCAATTTAGTGAATAGTAGGTGGCACTAAAATTTCATAGCCCTTAGGCGTCTCCTCAATCTGGGAGTCTTTAGGTGAGTTCAATAAATATTTCACATATAGAATATCAATGACACATAGACTACAATGATAAGCTAAAAGTAATGAGCCGTAATGGGTATAGGCAGGGAATAGCAGTGTACCTAATAAAATGGTTGTATTTAGAACTATAAATGGTGTAAGTAAAGCTAAAATATAACGATTTTTCGATAAAGGTTCACGGATACGCATGTGTAAAACAGGAATAACGTAAAATTGGGTACGTACACGCAATTTTAAATGTTGACGCAAATCATACAATGCTAGAAAGTGTAAGTATTTGTGGACTGGATAAATTGCCAATACAGTAATAACAAATAGCCAAAACAATTGATCTGTATAGTGCTCATCATGAAATAAATTAAATGTCACATAGGAAAGAGAAAAGACAGTTAAAAAAACTATTACAGACAGGATCATAATACGCGTTGTTCCGTAATGCTGTTCAAGATTTAAAATTTTCCAACAATGCATGATTATCAACTCCGTAGTATGAATGGTCCTATCTAATGTAAATTGATTTATGCTAGAATGCAAGAAAAAGGAGGTATCTCAGAAAAAAATTCTGAAGTACCTCTTTTAGCATGATTGTATAAGCTTTTAGGACCAATAAGTGAGATTGCGAACAACTGACGCTAAAAGCTTGTTAGTCTCACTTTCAGCCTTTTACAGTTGAGCGTTCTTCTACCGTATCAAAGGAATCACGGAAGTGCTGGAAGGAACGTTCAAAAATGTCGATGAAGTCCTCACCATATATATTGCGAATAACAGCCATAACATCTAAAAATTCTGGGAAGCGACCGTAAAGGTCTTTTAAAGCTAATGAGCCTTCTAGCACAGAATGATACGTATTATGATAATTACTATTCATTTCAACAATAAGCTCTGTACCTGCTTCTGTTAACTCAACGTACGTATTACGTTTGTCGTCATCCCGTTTTGAAAACTTAAGGAATCCACGTTCTTCTAATTTTTTGGAAAAATTAAATGCTGTGGAGACGTGCATAACCCCGAATTTTGCTACATCAGAAATTGAAGCCCCTTTTAAATGATACGAAATCCATAAAATATGATGTTCGTTAATATTTAAATCGTAGGGTTTAATCCATTGCTGCCAATCTTTTTCCACTGCTTTCCATAAGGCTTTTGATAATTGCGCAATTCTTTGACTATAAAGCATCGCTTCTTTTTGCGTGTATAATTCCTCTGACAAAGCCATCACCTACTGCTTTCTTTAACATTTTAAAAATATTATAGCAATAAAGGAAAAAAGTTTAAAGTTAGAAAAATTAAAAAATTGAAAAGCGATTAAAAAATAATAATATTGATATTAATTTTGATAAAAATACAGTTTTTTATTAAAATGCAAGGACTTTAGTCGCTAACCTTTTCTTGCGTTTTTTTCTTTTTTTCTGTAAAATGTGCAACGTTTTTCTCGATTTCGCTTAGTGAATTCTGTAATGCTTCTATTTCTTGTTGCAAGTTATTTTTTGATGGTTCGATTTCTTCGGTAAATGTAGTAATCGTTTGTTTTAAATCATTTATTATTAGTGGTATATTATTTTTCATTTCATTTGAGAGTGAATTAACGGATTGTTTAACGGTACCTGCTTGCTGTTTTACATCTAAAAGTTTGTCCTTTGTGCCTGTAGCACTTGCTCGCAAATTAGCACGTAATTGTTGTCCTGATTGAGGAGTTGAAAAAAGTACAGCGATTGTACCGCCGACAATCCCAGCTGACAATCCAAATAAAAATGGTTTTGCTTTCATATTAAATACCTCATTTCTGTAATGATCGTGTGTTACCTACTATTAAACCATGAAATGCACATATACAAAAAGAAAAAAGAAACTAAACGAGTGATTTTATATCACGGTTTAGTTTCTTTGATGCTCGTGAATTTCTAAACTTATGCACCTTAAGCTGAAATAGCTGTTTGGAATTTAGAACGCTTCACTAATTTTGCAACGATCGGAAAAACAATTGCAAAAGCAATAACATTAAATACTACAGCAGGTAATACAACACCTACAAACAGAACAGCGAATGTTGCACCAACATTTGCATTGAATACAAAAAGTGCTACTGCTAAGAAGACAATTCCAGATAAAATGGTTCCTACACCAACTAAGACAGCAGATACTGCGAAATTGCTTGCCAATTTTTTTAGCACCATTAAGGCTGCTAAAAAGACAAAGCCTGTTACTGCTTTATCGATAATATTTGGAACAAGACCAGCTGGAAACGTTGTAAATAATCCTGAAAGTACACCAGTTGCTAAAGAAAGCAAGAACGTTTCTTTAATAGTAGGGAACAATAAAATGCCGATAAACATCATTGTTAGCATGAAATCAGGCTTCATGCCATTTACCATACCTGGTGTGACTACATAAAGGGTAGCCCCAACACCGACTAAAAGGGCCATTAATACTAAATTCTTTGTATTCATTTCTAATCTCTCCTCGACTATGCTAATCTTTTTTTTGTCTCCTAACGTGTCCTCAAGACCGTTAGCGAAACTTATTTGTGATTGTACGCTATAAATATAAAAAATGCAATAGACAATTCTGACAATTAGAGTGTGTCAGACTTTCAATTATTGAAGGTTAGCTTTAATGCTTTCCGCAACGTCAGTTAATTGCTCTGGTGTATATTTTTGTGTTTGCCAAATTAAGCCCAAGCCTTCTTTTTCATCGTAACGCGGAATAAAATGTAAGTGATAGTGGAAAACAGTTTGTCCAGCTTCAACACCGTTATTATTAATGGTATTCAGTCCAATTGGATGAAAAGCAGCCTTAATAGCATTTGCAATTTTCGGTGCTACTGCATATAAATTGCGAGCTACATCCTCAGGCATTTCGAATAGATCCTTACAGTGATGCTTTGGAATTAATAGTGTATGACCTTTTGCAACGGGCGAAATATCAGTAAATGCATAGACATGCTCGTCTTCATAAATTTTTGTACTTGGAATAGATCCATCAATGATTTTGCAAAATAGGCAATCGCTCATTTGAAAATTCCTCCTTATTTTATAGGTAAGTACATTCTATCATACTCATAACTGTATCATTTGCTAATTTTTGATAAAATATAAACTAGAAGAGGAGTGAGGGCATGACGGTATTAGAGATACAACATGTGACAGGTGGTTATACAAGAAAGCCTGTTATTAAAAATTTATCATTTACGATTGAAAAAGGGGAGCTTGTTGGCTTAATAGGCTTGAACGGCGCTGGTAAAAGTACGACGATTAAGCATATCATCGGAACAATGCTTCCAAAAGAAGGCGACATTCGTTTAAATGGTGTGACATTAAAGGAAAATACGGACAAGTATCGTACAGCATTTTCCTATATTCCTGAAACACCTGTATTATACGATGAGCTAACTTTACGTGAACATTTAGAATTAACGGCAATGGCTTACGGTCTAGATGAAGCAACACTTGCAGCTCGTTCACAAATATTATTAAAAGAATTTCGAATGGAAAAGCGACTTAATTGGTTTCCTTCGCATTTCTCAAAGGGGATGCGTCAAAAGGTTATGATTATGTGTGCCTTTTTAGTCAATCCAAGTCTTTACATTATTGACGAGCCTTTTGTGGGGCTTGATCCACTAGGGATTCAATCATTGCTTGATCAGATGGATGAAAAGAAAAAAGAGGGCGCCTCTATATTAATGTCCACGCATATTTTATCGACCGCTGAAAAGCATTGTGACCGCATCATTTTATTGCATGAAGGACGTGTGCGAGCACAAGGAACAATGGAGGATTTACGCAAGGCATTTGCGATGCCACATGCGACATTGGATGATTTATATATTGCAATGACAAAGGAGCGCGACCATGAAGAACTTGCGTGATGTTTGGTCCTCTCGCTTCATGCACTATATAGGTGAAGTGCAAAAATATATGCGATTTATTTTTACAGGGCACTTAGCGATTGTACTAGTATTTCTTATCGGAGCAGGGGGCTATCAATATAGTGAATGGCTGAAAAGTGTTCAATCTGATTTTCCAGCAGAGGTATTAATCGCAGTATTTGTAGGGGTTTTACTAGCATTTAGTCGTCCAACTTCACTTTTGAGAGAGCCAGACCAAGTGTATTTATTACCTTTAGAATCAAAAATGTCACAGTATTTTAAAAAGGCGTTAGCGTGGACGTTTTGGTCACAGCTGTGGATTGTGGCAATTGTTTATATCGTTAGTATCCCTTTACTAAAGGCTGTTACTGAATTAACTACATTTGAAATTTGGTCAGTGTTTCTACTTATTATTATATTGAAGTATTTGAGCGTTCAGGGTGAATTTAGTTATCGTTATAGTGAAGGCGGTCAAATGATTTGGTTGGACAGGCTAATTCGCGCTGTTATTTTTGGTGTTACTGTGTACATGGGGCTTCATATACAGCTTATTTTAGCAATTGTTGTTGCTGCTATTGGGTGTGTGTATATGGTGATATTTAGAAAAAAATGTATAGGTGAGCCTATCCCATACGAGCATTTTGTGAAGCTTGAACAAAATCGTATGATGAGCTTCTATCGTTTTGCTAATTATTTCACAGACGTTCCACACTTACGTGGAAGCATCCGTCGTCGTGGTTGGCTTGACTGGCTTTACAAATTTGTGCCATACAAGAAGGACAATACTCAAAAGTATTTGGTGTTCCGTACATTCGTCCGAACAGATGATCATTTTTATTTATGGCTCCGTTTAACGGTGATGTCAGCTATACTTGCAGCCTTTGTAGATATCCCAGTCGTTTCATGGATTGTTGCAGGTGCATTGAGCTTTGCTACAACTATTCAATTAAAGTCGACCTTATTATCAAGCGGTGAATTCCGCATGGATATGCTTTATCCTTTGCCTGATGAAGCACGCAAGGTAGCAGTCAATCAAATTGTGCGCCTTGCGATGATGACGCAAGCTATTATAGTCGGTCTATGTGGGATCACACAGCCAATGTTCTATGTAACCTTTATTATCATACTGGTTGTAAGTGAATTAACGGTTAAGGTCTCAAAACCTTGATAGTGGTTAATTTTAAATCAACATCAAAAGCTCATTTTTCCAATAATAGACTTGGAGAAATGAGCTTATTTTTTATTCTACTAATTGATAGTCTAGTGCTGCTGTTAATAACATCTTTGCAGCAATGAGCATGCCTTTTTCATCTATATCGAATTTTGGATGATGATGTGGTGCATATTCAGCTGGTTCGGCTCCAGTAAAGAAGAAAGTACCGGGCTTTTCCTCTAAGTAGTAAGAGAAATCCTCAGCCCCCATAGTTGCTTCAACTTCCATAACATCGCAAATATCCTGTGCGATATTACGTACAAATAGTGTTTCCTTCTCATGATTTACAACTGCAGGATAACCACGACGATAATCCACTTCAATTGTACAATCATGCGCAATTTCTGTACCTTGGATAACCCGTTTAAACTCACGCTCCATCGTTTCACGAACCTCCTTATCGAATGTTCGAATTGTGCCATTTAAATAGGCTGTATCGGCAATAATATTGTCAGCATTAGATGCTACGAATGAACCAACTGATAAAACAGCCGATTCGATTGGGTCAACTCGACGTGCGACAAGTTGCTGTAAATTCATAACAAGCTGAGAGCCAATAACAATCGCATCCTTTGTTTGGTGCGGATGAGCTCCGTGACCGCCCTGACCTTGAATTTTTATTTCAAAACTATCAACAGCAGCCATCATTGGACCGACGCGGTAGCCAACCATGCCTGTTGGATAGTTAGAAGATAGATGTGTACCAAAAATAGCATCAACGCCATTTAAAGCTCCAGCCTGTACCATCCCGATTGCTCCACCTGGGTCAGCCTCTTCAGCATGCTGATGAATGAGTACATATTGTCCTGCTAATTCATCGCGCATTTCCCACAATAGCTTACCGACAATTAACAAAGTTGCAGTATGACCATCATGCCCGCAAGCATGCATAATGCCAGATACAGTTGATTTGTATGATACGTTTTTTTCATCTTGTATAGGCAGTGCATCAAAGTCTGCTCGTAGGGCAATTGTTTTGCCAGGCTTGCTTCCTTTAATCCGTGCGATTAAACCGTAGCCACTGACATTCGCTTCAACTGGTACGCCTAGATTTTTATAAAATTGAATAATATAGTTAGCAGTTCCTTGCTCCTGGAAGCTCAGCTCCGGATGCATATGTAGATGACGACGAATCGCCACCATTTCATCAAAATGGGCTTCAATCTTTTCAAGTAGACGTTGGTTCACAGTAAAACCTCCTTAAACAATTATCCTAGATTTTATTAACTTCTTTTATGACCAAAAGCCTCCAGCGGATGACACAGACTCAGAAAGGAGCTCTTATAGGATGTTAGCCGCCGTTATAATAACATATTCTTGGCAAGAGTAATAAATTCCGCGCGTCCCGGGAGATGAAACGGATACCGGCGGAAGGGCAGCGAATACCCGCGCACCCGAGGAAGTACCCTGGTAAGCAGTGAATCTCCGCACGTCTCAACTAATCTTCGTTTTCTTCCTTTGGAGCAGCGCTATAGGTTGTGACATAGGAAGCTGCTGAGAAAATATTTTGCTGATTTACACCGGTTGGTTCTTTACGTTCAGCAAGAGCGGATGCAAAGGCTTTTGAGCTCTTCCATGCTTCAAACGAATGAGGGCCGTTCCATTGTGTCATGACAATGTATGATTCACTATTTAATGGACGGAGTAGTCGAAATGCTACAAAGCCAGGTTCATCTTCTATAGCGCGTGCTCGATTTAAAAAGCGATGTTCAAAAACTGGTCGACCTTCATCTGTAACGGGGATATTGTTGAATACAAAGAAGCCACGATCTTCTAAATCATTTACTGAATCTAGCACTTCAAACTTCCGAGGTGTGGCAAAAACAGATTTTCCTTCAGTTTCATGTATAAGCACAGAGTTCCCCTCTCCATGTATTAAAATCATTCCCTCGTTTGGATATTTATTCTTTAGTTGTTCTAAAAAATCACCTGTACCAGAAGTTAAATAAATATACATAAAATTACCCTCCTTATAAATGTTCATCGTTTGAAAGGACTGAAATTCAACATCCAGACACACTGTTTATCTGTGCGACAGCAGCAATTACATGAAAGCGGAATTGCTAATATAGCATATAGCGTGATTATCGCCATTTAAGTGGAAGTCTAAAGCTTTGTCAAAAAAGAAATCCCTTAGAAAGAACAATTTTATGACATTTCCATATGAAAACTATACAATAACATAGGAAGCGTTTACTATTGAAAACGGATATCAATAATAACGAAATAAACGAGAATTTTAGATATTAATTTTATTGAGGGGAAGGAACTATTCATGACAACTTTTAATGATACTCTTCTACGTGCTGCACGAGGAGAAAGAACGGGACATACGCCAGTATGGTATATGCGACAAGCAGGACGCTCTCAGCCAGAATATCGTGCGATTAAAGAAAAGTATTCTTTAGAGGAAATTACACTTCAACCTGAGCTTTGTGCATATGTAACGCGATTACCAGTAGAAAATTACAATGTTGATGCAGCAATTTTATACAAAGATATAGTAACACCGCTCCCTGGTATTGGGGTAGATGTGAAAATCAAAGCAGGCATAGGTCCAGTCATTTCAAATCCTATTCGCTCAGTCGCTGATATAGAAAAACTAGGTGAATTCAATGCGAAAGAACATACACCATACGTTTTAGAAACGATAAAAATATTAACAGAGGAACAACTAAATGTACCTTTAATCTGCTTTGCAGGTGCGCCATTCACTCTCGCAAGCTATATGATTGAAGGTGGTCCTTCAAGAAACTATAATAAAACAAAGTCATTTATGGTATCAGAGCCTCAAGCGTGGTTTGCATTAATGGATAAATTAGCTGACATGATTATTTCTGATGTTTCTGCCCAAGTCGAAGCGGGAGCAAAAGCTATCCAAATATTTGACTCTTGGGTCGGTGCTTTAAATGTTGAAGACTATCGTGTGTTCATTAAACCAGTTATGACACGTATTTTTGCTGAGCTGAAAAAAGAAAATGTGCCACTTATTCAGTTTGGTGTCGGTGCAAGTCATTTAGCGAAAGAATGGAATGATTTGCCGATTGATGTAGTTGGCTTAGATTGGCGTTTACCAATTAAAGAAGCGCGTGCAAATGGTATTACTAAACCAGTACAAGGCAATTTAGATCCATCATTATTACTTGCGGATTGGTCAATTATTGAAAAACGCACAAAAGATATTATCGATCAAGGCTTAGACATGCCAGGACATATTTTTAACTTAGGTCATGGTGTATTCCCAGAGGTAGACCCAGAAGTGTTAAAACGTTTAACAGCTCTTATTCATGAGTATAGTGCTCAACAAATCCAAGCACGCTCTTAATATAGAAGTGCACAAGATATAAATTCTCATTCTAGGTTGATATCTCGATTGCATCCTAGAAAGGGTGCTGTCCAACCTAATGAATTGGACAGCTTCTTTTTGTCACATACTGTACAATTATAGATATATTTAACTATTATTTAGAGGTGAAAAGGTAATGAAAGAAGTTAAAGGCTTATTAGTTATGGCATACGGAACACCCTATAAAGAAGAAGACATCGAATCTTACTATACGCATATTCGCCACGGTCGCAAACCATCAGAAGCGCATTTAGAAGATTTACGCAGTCGTTATGAGGCAATCGGTGGTTTATCACCGCTTGCTGCTGCTACAAAAGCGCAGGCTGAGGCTTTATGCGCACGCTTAAATGAAGTGCAAGATAATGTGGAATACAAATTATTTATCGGTTTAAAGCATATTCACCCATACATTGAAGATGCTGTAGAGGGAATGGTGGCAGAAGGTATTAAAGAAGCTGTTTCTATCGTATTAGCTCCTCATTTCTCAACGTTCTCCATTAAATCATATAATGGTCGTGCATCAGAAGCGGCTGGAGATCGATTAACAATTACTTCTGTAGAATCTTGGTATGATGAACCAAAGTTCATTGCGTATTGGAAAATGAAGGTGAATGAAACGTTTAATGCAATGTCTGAGGAAAAACGTGAAAAAGCATGTTTAATTGTGTCTGCACATTCACTTCCAGAAAAAATTAAAGAGCTAGGCGATCCATATGAAGATCAATTAATTGAGACGGCTCGACTAATTAAAGAAGCGACAGGTGTAAACAATGTAGAAGTTGGCTGGCAATCAGCGGGACAAACACCTGAGCCATGGATTGGTCCAGATGTTCAGGACTTAACGCGTGAACTTTACGAGCAAAAGGGCTTCCGTTCGTTCGTTTATACGCCAGTTGGCTTTGTAACAGAACATTTAGAAGTTTTATATGACAACGATTATGAATGTAAAGTTGTTTGTGATGAACTTGGCGCAAAATATTATCGTCCAGCAATGCCAAATACACACCCGTTATTTATTGATGCAATGGTTGATGCCATTCAGAAAAAATTAAGCTAAGCGAAAAGAAAGTGATGATGTTGTGACTCAGAAAAGACGAAAGGTAGTTGTTGTAGGCGGTGGCATTACTGGCCTCACAGCTGCGTTCTATTTGCAAAAAGAAGCAAGCGCAAAAGAATTGCCGTTAGATATCGTACTTGTCGAGTCGTCATTACGTCTTGGCGGAAAAATACAAACACTGAGAAAAGATGGCTTTATTATCGAGCGCGGTCCAGAATCTTTTTTTGATCGTGAGAATTATGTATATGCTTTGGCAAAGGATTTAGGCATTGAACAGGAAATGATTACAAGCAATAAAGGACCGACTTACGTTGCCGTTGGTAGTCAATTGTATCCAATCCCGAGCAATCTTTTGGCTGGAGCAACACCACATGTGTCGTCTTTTATTACATCAGGTTTGTTTTCACTTAGCGGGAAAGTTCGTGCGGCGGGGGATTTTTTCATCCCTCGTTGTACACAGAATGATGACCAACCATTAGGGCAATTTTTTAGAAGAAGATTCGGTGCTGAAATTGTAGAAAACCTAGTAGAGCCATTACTTGCAGGAACATTTGCTGGTGATATTGAGCAGTTAAGCATGCGCTCTACATTCCCACAGCTCTATGGATTAGAGCAAAAATATCGTAGCCTACTTATTGGTATGAAAAAGTCTGGTACGAATTTTTTAAGTAACAAACTCAATACGAAAGATAAGGGGATTTTTCAAACATTTCATAATGGTCTTGAGACACTTATTGAAAAACTTGAAGAATCCCTACTTCCTGGGACAGTTATGAAGGGTGTTAAAGTGGAGGAAATTGAACATGGTCAGCATGGGACAGTCCAAGTTGTGTTAAACAATTTTACACAATTAAAAGCAGATGCTGTTCTTATTGCTACACCATTTAACGTGGCAAGAAAAATGTTCAGTAAACACCAATTATTAAATGAATTGAGTACGATGAAGGCAGCAACTATTGCTACTGTGACAATGGCATTTAAAAAAGATCAGTTAGGTGATCTAGATGCGTTATCATTTTTTGTCTCCCGAAATAGTGATTTTTCAATAACCTCTTGTACTTGGATTAACCGTAAGTGGCCAGGGACAACACCAGATGATTACGTGCTGTTACGCAGTTATATTGGCAGAGTGGGCGACGAGGCAATTGTAGCGTTATCTGATACAGAAATTGAAAAGACTGTATTGCAGGATTTAATGAAAACAATTGGTGTAGATGGAGAACCGTTAATGACTGTAGTTTCCCGCTGGAAAAATGCCATGCCACAGTATACGGTAGGACATGAGGCGAAGGTTGAACGTTCAAAACAGGAATTGCGTGAACATTTTCCGACTGTAAAGCTCTCGGGGAGTTCCTTCGAAGGAATATCAATACCTGAGTGCGTTGAGCAAGGTAAAAGTGTTGCTGAAGAAATGTTGAAGGGAATGTTTAGGGATTTGTAAGAAATAAATGATGATCAGTTTAGTCGTTACTACCGGACGAGGCGTTCTTAGAGTGAGCTCTTCTATCTCAGCGGATATTTGGACATCCGCTGAAAAGTGACTTAAACAGCTTTCATCTCACCACCTATAGAGGTGAGAGACTTTTGTAGCTGACGCTCTGCTTACGCTACAAAAAACATCTGTAGCTGACGCTCTGCTTTCAGTAAAAGAATTTGCTCGGAAAGAAGTTAAAAACTGGGGAAGTAAGCTTTTACTTTCCCAGTAAAGATCTTAATGCTATGAAATACGGTGACATGACCAGATAATACCGCCAGAGTTAGCTCCTCCAAGAGTAAGTCCTACCGTTAAACCGTTAGCATTGTAGAATAAATCAATGGTATCTCCTGCATTTAAATCGACTTCTCCAGCTAATGTTACCGTGCCATTACCAAGAACAGTACGTAAAGTTAACAAGGTTACATCTACATTTAATACTGGGAATAGCCCGCTTATTAAATTTGTTGTAGCGTTTTGGCGAATAGCAAATGATGGGTTGATGCCAGCCCCTAGGGTTACGCTAATTGCAGCAGTAGTTGAGTAGTTAATTGTAGCTTCAAAAGCATATCTTCCGGTCGTTGGAACGGTAAAAATTCCGGTCGTTGGATTGAATGCTGGTGTTGTGAAATATGGAGCTGCCACACTCCAGTTAGTGATTATAGTAGAAGCGCTTACCGCTATAGCATTATTAAATGCTGAGAAACCTTCTGTAAATGCTGGTCCAGTAATACCAGTAATACCAGTAATACCAGTAATACCAGTAGAGCCGGTAGCGCCAGTAACACCAGTAGCACCAGTAGCACCAGTCACGCCAGTAGAGCCGGTAGCGCCAGTAACACCAGTAGCACCAGTCACACCAGTAACACCAGTAGAGCCGGTAGCGCCAGTAACACCGGTAGCCCCAATAGCCCCAGTAGAGCCAGTAGCTCCAGTAGAACCGGTAGCCCCAGTAGAGCCAGCAGAACCCGCAGAACCCGTAGCCCCAGTAGCGCCAGTAGAGCCGGTAGCGCCAGTAACCCCAGTAGAGCCAGTAACCCCAGTAGAGCCAGCAGAACCCGCAGCCCCAGTAGCGCCAGTAGTTCCAGTAACCCCAGTAACCCCAGTAGAGCCGGTAGCGCCAGTAACCCCAGTAGCCCCAGTAGAGCCAGTGTCACCAGTCGCTCCAGTAGAACCGGTAGCGCCAGTAACCCCAGTAACGCCAGTTGAACCGGTAGCCCCAGTAGCTCCAGCAGAACCCGCAGCCCCAGTAGAGCCAGTAGAGCCGGTAGCGCCAGTAGCGCCAGTCACCCCAGTAGAGCCAGTAACACCAGTAGAGCCAGTAGCGCCAGCAGAACCCGCAGCCCCAGTAGCGCCAGTAGTTCCAGTGACCCCAGTAGAGCCAGTGACCCCAGTAGAGCCAGTAACGCCAGTCGCTCCAGTCGAACCGGTAGCGCCAGTAACCCCGGTAACGCCAGTCGAACCGGTAGCGCCAGTAGCGCCAGCAGAACCCGCAGCCCCAGTAGCGCCAGTAGA